>CP025839.1:701190-1402380 GCA_002953655.1 Latilactobacillus sakei | reverse complement strand
CGCCCTAGATGCGCTAGAACAAGAAAAAGGTGTTAAGAAAGAAATCGTCATTGAAGCACTTGAAGCAGCGCTTGTTTCGGCTTATAAACGAAACTACGGTCAAGCTCAAAATGTGGAAGTTGAATTCGATCAAAAGAAGGGTAACATCCACGTTTATGCTGTCAAGGAAGTGACTGATGAAGTTTTCGATTCACGTTTGGAAGTTAGCTATCAAGATGCTTTAGAAATCAACAAAGCATATGAAGTTGGCGATACAATTCGTTTTGAAGTGACACCTAAGGATTTTGGTCGGATTGCCGCCCAAACTGCTAAGCAAGTTATTATGCAACGGGTTCGCGAAGCTGAAAGAAGTATCATTTACAACGAATACAGCCAATACGAAAACGAAATTATGCAAGGGATTGTTGAACGTCGCGATAACAAGTTTATCTACGTCAACTTAGGTAAGATCGAAGCTGTTTTAAGTAAGCAAGATCAAATCCCTAACGAAGTGTATAACGCACATGACCGGATCAAGGTTTATGTTTCTAAAGTGGAAAACACAACTAAAGGCCCGCAAGTCTTTGTTAGTCGGACACACCCTGATTTGGTAAAACGTTTATTTGAACAAGAAGTGCCAGAAATTTATGACGGCACAGTTGAAATTGTGTCAATTGCAAGAGAAGCTGGTGACCGGACTAAGATGGCCGTTCGTTCAACCGACCCTAACGTGGATCCAGTCGGAACATGTGTTGGTCCTAAGGGGCAACGGGTTCAATTAGTCGTTAATGAATTACACGGCGAAAACATGGATATTGTGAAGTGGGAAGAAGATCCTTCAGACTACATCGCCAATGCCTTGAACCCAGCCGAAGTCATTGCTGTTCAATTTAACGATGGCAACGAACATACATGTACGGTAATCGTCCCTGATTATCAATTGTCATTGGCAATCGGTAAAAAAGGTCAAAATGCCCGTTTAGCTGCTAAGTTAACAGGTTACAAGATTGACATCAAACCTGAATCAGAAGTCGAATTTGTCGATGGCGATGATAGTGAAGATGAATCAGCCGTGGTTGAAGGGTTCGAAGAAGAAACAATCACACCAGAGACTACTGAAGAAACAGTTGCAGTAGCCCCTGAAACGGCAGAAGTTGCTGAAGACATTGAACAACCAGCAGAAACTGTTGTTGATTCTGAAGAACAACCACAAGAATAAGTGAGGTGTTCATGATGAAACAAAGAAAAGTACCAATGAGAAAAGACGTTATTTCACAAGAAATGAAGCCTAAAAAAGAAATGGTGCGAATTGTTAAAACCGCTGAAGGTGAAATTAGTATCGATCCGACCGGTAAGAAATCTGGTCGCGGTGCCTATGTTTCATTAGAACCAGATGCGATTAAGACCGCGCAAGCTAAGAAAATCTTAGAAAAGACTTTTGGCATTGATGTTTCAGCAGACTTTTACACAGAATTGTTCGAGTATGTTGACCATCAAAATGCCCGTCAAGAACTATTTGGAGAACGAAAATGAGTGAACAACCAGACCGTTTATTGCAACTCTTAGGCATTTGTATGAGAGCAAGGCAACTGGTCAGTGGTGAAGAACAGGTCCTAAAAGCCATTCAGCAGTCAAAAGCTAAATTGGTTTTTATCGGCCAGGATATCAGCCCACTGACGCAGAAGAAATTGACTGATAAGAGTCATTTCTACAAAATCCCAGAAACAAAGGCCTACACCGCGGCCCAACTAACCCAAGCAATTGGATTACATAGAGCCACCATAGCGGTTGTCGACGCTGGGTTTGCCAAAAAGATGATAACGCTACTGGGATAATAAAGGAGCGTGAAGATATGGGTAAAAAACGTATCTATGAATTAGCTAAAGAAATTAATGTTGCTAGCAAAGACATTTTAGAGACTGCCAACAAAAAAGGCTATGATCTCAAGAATCACATGGCAACAATTGATGATAATCAAGAAAAAACATTGCGGGCTGCTTTCCAAACAAAAGCAACACCAGCTGCAAGTAAACCAGCAACACCTGCCGCACCTAAAGCGAGCGAAAAATCAGAAAGTGGTAAGATCAAGATTAGTAAAACTGCTATCCGTCGCCGCCCAGAAGCCGACAAAAAACCAACACAACATTCAAATAACCGCCCACAAGCTAATGCTAACCGTAACGGTCAAGCAAGCAATGGTCAAAACCGGACAAACAATGTGCGTCCTAACAACAATAGCGCGCGTCCAAATAACAGCCGCCCTAACACAAATAGTCGGCCAAATAACAATAGCCAAAATCGTTCAACAAGCGCTAATCATCCGATGAGCTTACAAGAACAAATTTCACAGGCTAATGCACGTCGTCAAAGAACCCAAGAACGGATTCAAAAACAACGTGAACAACGTGAAGCAGACGAAAAGAAGCGTCGTGAACAAGCAAGTCGTCCACGGCCCACAAGAAACAATGCTTCAAACAACCGCCCATCAAACGGCAAACCAACCAACGGTGCCCGTCCAACGACTAACAGTCCACGACCAACCGTTACAAAAGATGGTCGCCCATTAGGTAGCAGCCGTCCAAACAATAACAACAGTGCACGTCCTAATACGACGAATAACCGACCAACGAACAGTCGTCCAGCAACGACACCATCACGGCCAGTTTCGGCACAAGAAATGCAACAAAAAATGCAAGCTAATACTGTTAGTGCTTCTAAACCAGCATCAAACAATACAGCAAGCAAGCCAAAGAACTTTGGCCCAGATAAAAAACGTGGCGGCGGCTACAACAGCTATGGCAATAGTCAACAACGTTTCAATAAGAAACGTAAGAAGACACGTAAGCAACAATTAGCTGAACAAAATGCAGCTAAGAAAGAAATGCCACAACGTAAAGAACGGCCATTACCAGAAGTATTAGTTTATTCTGAAGGTATGAACGTTGCAGACATCGCTAAGAAGATTCATCGTGAACCAGCTGAAATTATCAAGAAGTTATTCATGTTAGGGATTATGGTTAACATGAACCAATCACTTGATAAGGATACGATCGAATTATTAGCAACTGATTACGGTATTGAAGCAGAACAAAAAGTTGAAGTGGATATCGCTGATATTGATTCAGTCTTTGAAACAGAAGCTAAGAGTGATGCGAACCTTGTGAGCCGCCCACCAGTTGTTACAATCATGGGTCACGTTGATCATGGTAAGACAACATTATTGGATAACCTTCGTAACAGTCACGTTACTGATGGTGAAGCCGGTGGGATTACCCAACATATCGGTGCTTACCAAACCAAGTTAAACGATCGTTTAATCACATTCTTAGATACACCAGGACATGCGGCCTTCACTAACATGCGGGCACGTGGTGCTGATATTACTGATATCATCATCTTAGTTGTCGCTGCTGATGATGGTGTGATGCCACAAACAATCGAAGCCATTAACCATGCGAAGGCGGCTAAAGCCCCAATTATCGTTGCGGTTAATAAAATCGATAAACCAGGTGCTAACCCTGACCACGTAATGGAACAATTAATGGGTTACGGTCTTGTTCCTGAAGACTGGGGTGGCGATACAATCTTTGTTAAGATCTCAGCTAAAACTGGTGAAAACATTGATGAATTGCTTGAAATGGTGCTTCTTGAAGCCGACGTGCTTGAATTGAAGGCTAACCGTGATCAAAAAGCGGTTGGGACAGTTATTGAAGCCCGCCTTGATAAAGGTAAGGGACCTGTTGCCTCATTATTAGTACAACAAGGGACATTACGGATCGGTGATCCAATCGTTGTTGGGAATACCTTTGGTCGTGTCCGTGTCATGACAAATGATCGCGGCCGTCGTGTTAAAGAAGTCTTCCCATCAGAACCAGTTGAAATTACTGGGTTAAATGATGTGCCACAAGCAGCTGATCGTTTCGTTGTCTTTGAAGACGAAAAAACAGCGCGTGCTGCTGGTGAAGAACGTGCTAAACGGGCCCTCTTGAAGGAACGTAGCCGTTCAAACCCTGTCACATTAGATAACTTGTTCGAAACAATGAAACAAGGTGAATTAAAAGAAGTTGGCGTTATTATCAAAGCCGACGTTCAAGGTTCAACAGAAGCCTTGGCTGGTAGTTTACGGAAGATTGAAGTCGAAGGCGTTCGCGTGAATATTATTCATGAAGCCGTTGGTGCGATTAACGAAAGTGATGTCACATTAGCTGCTGCAAGTAACGCTATCATTATCGGTTTCAACGTTCGTCCGACACCACAAGCTAAGATCCAAGCTGATGCCGAACAAGTTGATATTCGTTTACACCGAATCATCTACAAGGCAATCGAAGAAATCGAAGCTGCTATGAAGGGTATGTTAGAACCAGTTTACGAAGAAAAAGTAACAGGTCAATTAACTGTTCGTGAAACATACAATGTTTCTAAGATCGGGACAATTGCCGGTTGTATCGTTGATACTGGTGTTATCCAACGTGATAGTGGTGTCCGCTTGATTCGTGATAGCATCGTGATTTATGAAGGTAAACTTTCAAGCTTGAAACGTTTCAAAGATGACGTTAAAGAAGTTAAAACCGGCTTTGAATGTGGTGTGACAATCGAAGATTACAATGATATCAAGATTGATGATCAAATTGAAGCCTACGTGATGGAAGAAGTACCTGTTAAATAATTAATTTACAGGAGGACTACAGATGAAACATCGTGTCGGTCGTGTTGAACAAGAAATTCAACGTGAAGTTAATGATATTTTATTAAAACGTGTACGTGATCCCCGAGTTGAAGGGGTCACGATTACAGATATTAATCTGAGTGGTGACTTACAACACGTGAAGGTTTATTACAGTATCTTGTCTAATCTAGCCAGTGATGCTGAAAAAGCACAAAAAGGTTTGGATAAAGCTAAAGGCTTGATTCGTAGCGAACTTGGCCAACGAATTAAGTTATACAAAATTCCAGAAATTACCTTTGAACAAGATGGTTCAGTTCGTTATGGTGAACATATCGACGAATTATTGCGTAAGTTACATCAAGATGAAGCACAGCGTTAGGCTGTGAGCAAGAGCACCGACGAAATTCGTCGGTGCTCTTTTTTTGTTTTGATGACCATATGGCAACCATAATCCCTTAAATTGACACGGCTATTTGTACCATATTACTATTATGTTATAGACAACTATTGTTACTGGCAGTTATTTTAAAACGCTATTAGTATCATATTATGACTTATCGAGGAAAGTTAGTGAAAGCATTTGAATGCATTGTTAGCGAATAAAATATAATCTGAAATGAGGCCTAATATATGATATTGATCGACTATTTCACCCAAATACTGATCTATACCCTCGTTTCGTATCCGATTATTGGGGGATTATCGTTCATTGTTTCTAGCTTATATTATTGGTTATTAATGGAAAAGGATGATCAACCACGCTATCTTAAAAAGGGAACACCATTCATCACGATTTTAGTGCCGGCGCATAATGAAGAAGCTTCGATTGAAGCCACGATTGATCATTTAGCAACCCAAATGAATTATCCAACCGATCAATATGAAATCATTGTCGTCAACGATGGGTCAACAGATAGAACCGGCATTATTTTAGAAGCATTACAAGCAAAATATGGGCAACGGTTACGAACCCTCACAATTATTAATAATCGTGGCAAAGCAGCTGGTTTCAATAGTGCTTTGGGATTTGCTAAAGGCGAATTTATTTTGTCCAACGATGCCGATTCCAAACCAGAAGTTGATGCTTTATGGAAGTATATGTACTATTTCGAGCGTGAAGGTGGGGCGCAATTAGGTGCTGTGACTGGCAATATGCTGTCGATCAATAAGACAACTTTGGTGGCAGAAGCCCAACAAAATGAACTCAATTCAATCATTGGGCTCATTAAACGTTCGCAGCTTTCTTATGGCGGCTTGTTTGCCTTTTCTGGGGCTAATACGATGTATCGCAAATCGGCGGTAATTGATGTTGGTGGTTGGCAAGCGGAACAACCGACTGAAGATATTGCAATTTCATGGGATATGCAAACTGCAGGGTGGCAAGCCTATTTTGCACCGCATATTCGTTTTTTTATGGATGTGCCAGAAACACTACCAGAACTCGTGAAACAACGACGGCGATGGACCTCTGGTGGGATTTACGTCCTCTTAACGAAATCGTTTGGTATTTTACGCCATCCGATTAAACATTTCTCGATGGTTCCAATCATTATCGATTATGGATTGAGTATCATTTGGTCGTTATTCTATTGGATAAGTGTCATCACTTTTATCGTCCTTCAGTTTGGCTATCTGATTAATCATGATTGGCAACAATTGCTCTCAAATCTGTCTTTTTCAGCAATTTTTATCACGATTGAGATCTTGGTGGGCTTAATTCAGTTGGTACAAGCCTCCTATTTTAATGATGGGGGTCGCTCGTTGAAGTATATTGCTTTTGCGCCTTGGTATATTTTGATTTATTGGATGGTTAATACGTATACCGTAGCGGTCGAGATTGTCCCAACGATTCGCCAAATTATCAGGGGCAAAGATGCTGGGGTTTGGAAATCACCGAAACGTTCGACCGAAGCAACCGGAAAACGAGAAGGAGGGGATTCAGATGAGTAAACCAGATTATATTCGCCATCAATTAAGTGAAGATCACATTACGATTGATTGGTTTTTTACAGCTAAAAAAACTGGTCATCGTTTGCGTCAACTAGTACTAATTGGTATTGGCTGGTTGATGTGTCTCATTCCCACGGCGACCACTTTAGGCCTCTATCTAACCCGTGAAACAATGATCCCCATCAATCGGGCCGCTTTTAAACAATTATTGCAAAGAACGAATTATTTTTTCTTACTCTATATCATCGCCTTTTCGGTCTTTTTTATCAGTCTTTATTTAATGAATAAAGTGAAGCAACGGCGGATTAGAAAGGGCGTTATTAAAACGTTTGATGAACAGCGGCTACAACAGCGTTTAGCCTGGGCTGAAGAGATGTATACTGCTAAATATGGCGCAGCAAGCATGCGCAAACAGCGACAAAATATCATTATTTCTGATTTTGCGGATGTCGGGACTTATGAATTACGCCAGCGCTTTGATGCGTTTGAGGAGGATGACGATGATTTCTGAAGCAGACCAAGTTGTGATTGATGAAATGATTGCCCGCGAACGCACCATGAAAGAACGGCAAAAAATAATTGAAGCGATGACCCATAAACGGCGGGTTTTTAAACGCCGCTTAGTGATTATATGTGCGGCAGTGCTGACCGTTTTTTTAGTGATATTATATGATTGCTTGATGCAGTATGAAGGCTGGCCAATGGTGGGAATTGTTAAAATTAATATTTTAGTTGCCATTGTCATGTTCCTGGTGAGTTTAGCAGTCTTTCAAAAATTGATTAAGTATCGGCCATTAAAAAATATTGTGCACCGTTATCGCAGACAGTTGGATAAGCGTTATACAGATGCGCTATCAGCTTCTAATCGGTGGTTGCAATTTTATTACCATCAACGAGAAATATCACAGATTATTCCCCAGATTCTTTATTATCTTGAAGCTAATCCGACTTTAGAGACGATTGATGATGCGATTGCTTATATTGACAGTCAAACGACTAGTCCCGAGTTGTATCAGAATAATTTAAGTGCGTTCCGTAAATATGTTAAGCAGTTTAATACAATTATACTAAGTACGGCAGACGAACAGGGACAGCCCTCTAGTCGGCAGATTAGTTTTGTCACGCTCAATGATGTGCCCAATATTTGGTATTTTGGAACGGACCCGGAAGCACCGAAAGTGAGTGAACTGGATCTAGGCCGAGCTGCAATTTATACGCTACCCACGAGTGAGGGGCTAAGGATTACCAGCAATCGCCTCAAGGTATACCGCACGCAGTATCGCTTTGATGATGTGGCGGCCGCCTATCAAAAACAGGTGCCTGGTTATGCAGCGAGTTTATCTAAAGAAGAAAAGGAAAAAGAAATTATTTATGCGATCGCATTAAAAAGTGCCCGAATCGACAGTCAGCTTCAAAATCAAGAACTCATCTTTTCAAAGTAAACGCCGAGACAATTTAATAATTGTCCCGGCTTTTTGTCTGTTAACGATAAATTGAGGCGCATCATAAAGCAAATCCCGTGCGGGTTAGCACTCTATGCTATAATGGTTTAGTTAATAGTTAAAAGGAGATTACTTATGGACGGCATTATACCCTTATATAAAGAGCGCGGCATGACTAGCAACGATTGCGTTTTTAAAGTACGACGGATTCTTCATATGAAAAAAGTGGGGCATTCTGGAACGCTTGATCCCAATGTAGATGGTGTTTTGCCAATCTGTATTGGCCAAGCAACCAAGGTAGTGGACCAATTGGTGCACTCTGGTAAAGTTTATACTGGTGAAATTACGTTGGGCCTATCAACGACCACCGAAGATTTAGATGGTGAAGTCGTTGAAGAACAACAATTAGCTGAACCAATTTCAACTGAAAAAATTAAAGAAACACTGGCCAGTTTTCTAGGGGATTCAATCCAGATTCCACCGATGTTCTCAGCCGTAAAGGTTAACGGGCGCCGTCTATACGATTATGCACGGGCCGGCGATCCTGTGGAACGCCCACAACGCAAAATTACAATTACGCAATTTGACTTGCAAGGCGAACCAGAATTCGATGCAAAAACGGGTCGCCAAACATTCCGCTTTATTGCGGGCTGTTCAAAAGGGACTTATATTCGGACCTTAGCTGTTGATTTTGGCCGTAAGTTAGGCTTACCGGCAGTCATGTCTGATTTAACGCGGCTTAAGAGTGGTGGCATTCAAATTGGCAGTTGCGTTACCTTGGCACAACTAGCTGAAGCTGCTGATAACGGTCAATTAGCGGATATTTTGATTCCATTAGATCATGTTTTTGAAGAAAACGTCAAGATTGCGCTTGATGATGATCAATGGGCCAAAATTTTAAACGGTGTCTTCTTAACGTTCCCAGAACAAACAGAAGAGATCTTAGCCTTAACTTACGAGGGGCACATCAAGGCCTTGTACCAAGTGGCTAACGCGAAACAACATCTCTATCGACCATATAAAATGTATTTACAAAACCAAGGGACTCATTAAAAAAACTAGGTGAAAAAAATGCGTGTGATTGAATTAATTCATCCCTATTCAAAAGAACAAGTACCAGCCGAAGAAATTGTTTTAGCACTCGGCTTTTTTGATGGTGTCCACCGGGCACACCAAGCAGTGATTAAGACGGCTAAAGAATTGGCGGTGCAACAGAACCGACCATTGGCAGTGATGACTTTCGATATTCATCCCGCGATTGTTTATCGGAACGTTAATCAAGCTGATTTCCGTTATTTATCAACAGTTGAACGCAAGCAAGAATTAATGGCTGATTTAGGTGTCGATATTTTATATGTCGTCCATTTTAATGACGGCTTTGCGAAGTTGGCACCCCAAGATTTCGTCGATCAATATTTAGTGGCCCTCCACGCGAAAACGGTGGTTGCGGGGTTTGATTACACTTATGGTAAAAAAGACATCGCAAATATGCAGACGCTTAGCACGTATGCCAGAGACCGCTTTGAAATCGTGACGGTGGCGGAACATGACTACCAAGGGCATAAGATTGGCTCAACTTTGATTCGTGAAGATTTAGACCAAGGCCAAGTAGCAGCCGCTAACGAGTTGTTAGGTTATGTTTACCAAACGACTGGGGAAGTTGTCCATGGTGAAGCGCGGGGCCGAGAACTCGGCTTTCCAACGGCTAATATTGAAAGTCAAAAACCGGAACGTTTACCAGGTATTGGGATTTATGCGGTTCGTTTGTTGGTCCGTGGTCAATGGTACTGGGGAATGGCGTCAATTGGCCGGAACGTGACGTTCCATGCCAATAATCCCGTGACAGTCGAGATTAACTTACTCGACTTTAGCGCGGATATTTATGGGGAACAAGTTAAAGTTGAGTGGTATCAATACCTGAGAGGTGAAGTGAAGTTTGATTCAGCGGAAGCGTTGATCGACCAACTTCACCAAGATGAAGCTGATACCCGGACTTATTTTGAGAAATTAGAGGGTCAACATTAATGGCAGGCGCATATATTCATATTCCGTTTTGCGAACATATTTGTTATTACTGCGACTTCAACAAGGTCTTCATTGAAGGGCAACCGGTTGATGAGTATGTTGACATGTTAATTCGCGAATTTCAATTGGTAATGGCGGAATACCCAGACGAAAAAATTGAAACGATTTATGTCGGCGGCGGGACACCAACAACACTTTCACCAGCCCAACTCCAGCGCTTGTTGGACGGCATTCATCAGTACTTACCTTATGAGGGCGGCGAGTTTACATTTGAGGCCAACCCCAATGATTTACAAGATACCGCTAAATTACAGGTGCTAAAAGACAACGGCGTCAATCGCTTGAGTATTGGCGTGCAATCTTTTAATGATGACATTCTTAAAAAGATTGGGCGAATTCATCGCAGTGCTGACGTTTATCGGGCCATCGCTAATGCGCGGCAAGTCGGTTTCGAAAATATCAGTATTGATTTGATTTTCCGACTACCGCAACAAAGCGAGGCAGATTTTATGGATAGCTTGAAACAGGCAATCGACCTTGATTTGCCACATTATTCAACTTATTCATTGATCTTAGAAAAGAAGACTATTTTCTATAATTTGATGCGTCAAGGTAAGTTACGCTTGCCATCACAAGATGTTGAAGCCCACATGTACCAAAATGCGATTGATAGTTTCCAACAAGCTGGTTTAGAACAATACGAAATTAGTAATTTTGCCAAACCAGGCTACCAATCAGCGCACAACTTAACCTATTGGCGGAATGAAAAGTATTTCGGCTTTGGGGCCGGTGCTTATGGTTATTTAGGTAAGGACCGCTATCACAATTTCGGCCCAATCCAACAATACCTAGAACCACTGCAAGCACATAAAGTGCCAGTGATTGAACGTCACGTGCTTCCTTTGACCGAACAAATGGAAGAAGAACTCTTCTTAGGTCTGCGGACGATGCAAGGGGTCTCAATTAAGCATTTTGAAGAAAAATTTAGATATCCGCTACAGAATATCTACGGCGAAACGGTCGCCAATCAGATTGAAAAAGGGTACCTAAAACAAGAAGGCGACTGGCTAAGACTAACTGAATCAGGAAAGTTCCTAGGCAACGAAGTCTTCCAGGAATTCTTGTTAGACAGCTATTAAATGAGTGCGTTCAAACCGGTTATGTTCCGCACACTAGCATAACAAGGTATTCATCAATAATTAAGTTTAAAAAGCTAGTCTCGACATATCGAGACTGGCTTTTTTTATGTTCGTTAGTCTAGTACCTTACTCAGTCTTAAGTCCCATTTTCATTAAATCTGTGAAAATTACAGTTCAATTCTTGACTTTATTTGACGTTCTTGCTATATTAATACTTGTAATTAGCACTCGTAATAATCAAGTGCTAAAAAGAGGTGATAACATGCTGACCGAAAGGCAATTAATGATTTTGAAAGAAATTATTCGTCTTTTTACCGAGAGTGGTCAGCCGGTGGGTTCTAAGAAGCTAATGTCTGAATTACCAATGCACGTTAGTTCCGCGACAATCCGGAATGATATGGCTGATCTTGAGAATGTCGGTTTAATAGAGAAGACGCATTCGTCTTCTGGACGGGTCCCTTCTATGAAGGGTTATCGTTACTATTTAGATCATCTCATTCAGCCCGCTGTCTTAAATCCAATGGATGTTGCGACTGTGCAACAATCGTTTGGACGCCATTATCATAAGATTGACGAAATTGTTTCACAATCTGCCAATATTCTTTCAAATCTAACGAGCTATACAGCAATTACGTTAGGGCCGGAGATGGCAGAGATTCGGTTGACAGGTTTCCGACTTGTACCACTTGGTAATCATCAGGTAATGGCGATTATCGTGACAAGTGCCGGAACGGTTGATAATCAGGTTTTCACAATTCCCAATGGTATTTCGGGTGACGAACTTGAAAAAGCGATTCGAGTTGTGAATGATCATCTAATCGGATTACCGCTAACCGTTGTTAGTCAGAAGTTGAAAACAGAGGTACCGGCATTGCTAATGCAATACATGGGCTCGCCGGGTGGCTTTTTAAACATCTTCGATGATGTCTTAAAACAAGCCTCACAGGAACGGTTATATGTGGGGGGCCAGTCGAATTTATTAAACTTCTCAGAGTTGACGGATGTATCACAGTTGAAGTCAATCTACAACATCATTAATCAATCGGACGATCTAGCCAAGTTGCTAGAGTTATCACCGGGTGAGGCCAATAGCCAAGTTCAGGTTCGTTTGGGCGATGAAATGACCAATGATTTATTGAAGAATTACAGTTTAATGACTGTTAATTATGATGTTGGTGAACACGGCCAAGGATTGATTGCTTTATTAGGTCCCACTAGCATGCCATATTCGCGCATGATCGGGTTACTCGATTTATTCCGCGAAGAATTAGCGAAGAAACTAATTGATTATTATGCAGATTTTGATGATAATCAATCTTAAAAGGAGCGTGTTTGTTTGACAAAGCAAGAAAAGGCTGAAAACCAAGAGAAGCCAACTGAAGAAACTGTAGAAGAAACGCCTAAAAAAGAAACACCATTTGAACCAGTCATGGAAGCTGATGAAGTCGAAGAAACACCTGAGACAAAAGCACCTGAAGCAGATGATAAGCTGGCTGAACTTCAAAAGAAATACGATGCCATGGAAGATAGTTTCTTACGTTCACAAGCTGAAATTAAGAACATTCAAATGCGCAATCAAAAAGAACAAGCTAACTTGTTAAAATATGATGGCCAATCATTAGCCAAAGATGTCTTACCCGTTTTAGATAATCTAGAACGTGCGTTGGCAACTGAAGCCACTGATGAAAGTGCTGAAAGCCTTAAAAAAGGTGTTCAAATGACATATGATCATATGAAACATGCTTTAGAAGATCATGGGGTTAAAGAAATTGAGGCGCAAGGTCAACCTTTTGATCCGACCATTCATCAAGCCGTTCAAACGGTTGCGGTTGATGGTGATCAAAAAGCTGACACCGTGGTTCAAGTCTTCCAAAAAGGCTATTATTTGAAGGACCGCGTTTTACGACCAGCAATGGTTGTCGTTGCACAATAATAAAAGTTAAAAAATTAAAAAAAGAGGGTATTTTCAATGAGTAAAGTAATCGGTATTGATTTAGGAACAACAAACTCAGCTGTTGCCGTATTAGAAGGCGGACAACCCAAAATTATTACAAATCCAGAAGGCGCTCGGACAACACCATCTGTTGTATCATTCAAAAATGGTGAAATCCAAGTTGGTGAAGTTGCTAAACGTCAAGCAATCACTAACCCAGATACAATCGCATCAATCAAACGTCACATTGGCGAAGCAGGTTACAAAGTAACTGTTGGCGACAAGTCATACACACCACAAGAAGTTTCAGCAATGATCTTACAATACATCAAGAAATTCGCTGAAGATTATCTTGGTGAAGAAGTGACAGAAGCGGTTATCACCGTACCTGCTTACTTCAACGATTCACAAAGACAAGCAACAAAAGATGCTGGTAAGATTGCCGGTTTAGATGTTAAACGGATTATCAACGAACCAACAGCTTCAGCTTTAGCTTACGGTTTGGACAAGACAGAAACAGACGAAAAAGTCTTAGTTTATGACCTTGGTGGTGGTACTTTTGACGTTTCTGTTCTTGAATTAGGCGACGGTGTCTTCCAAGTATTATCAACAAATGGTGATACCCGTTTAGGTGGGGACGATTTTGATGAAGCTATCATGAACTGGTTAGTTGAAAACTTCAAATCAGACAATGGTATCGACTTATCAAAAGACAAGATGGCTATGCAACGTCTAAAAGATGCTGCTGAAAAGGCTAAGAAAGATTTATCAGGTGTGACAAGTACACAAATCAGCTTGCCATTTATCTCAGCTGGCGAAAATGGTCCTTTACATTTAGAAATGACATTATCACGGACTGAATTTGATCGTTTAACATCAGACTTAGTTGACCGTACAAAAGCACCAGTGATGAATGCTTTGAAAGATGCTGGCTTAGATGCAAACGAAATCGACAAAGTTATCTTAAACGGTGGTTCAACACGGATTCCTGCGGTTCAAGAAGCTGTTAAGAACTGGACTGGCAAAGAACCTGATCACTCAATCAACCCTGACGAAGCCGTTGCACTTGGTGCTGCTGTTCAAGGTGGCGTTATCTCAGGTGACGTTAAAGACGTTGTTTTACTTGACGTGACACCATTATCATTAGGGATTGAAACAATGGGCGGTGTCTTCACGAAGTTAATCGACCGGAATACAACTATTCCAACAAGCAAGGCCCAAACATTCTCAACTGCTGCTGACAATCAACCTGCCGTAGACATTCATGTCTTACAAGGTGAACGTCCAATGGCTGCTGACAACAAGACTTTAGGTCGTTTCCAATTAACAGATATTCCTGCTGCACCTCGTGGTGTGCCACAAATCGAAGTTAAATTTGATATTGATAAGAACGGAATTGTTAACGTTTCTGCTAAAGACCTTGGCACAAACAAAGAACAAAAAATCACTATCAAGAGTAATTCTGGTTTATCAGACGAAGAAATCGATCGTATGATGAAAGAAGCACAAGAAAACGAAGAAGCAGATGCAAAACGTAAAGAAGAAGTTGATTTGAAGAACGATGTTGATCAATTAATCTTCCAAACAGATAAGACTTTGAAAGAACTTGAAGGTAAAGTTTCTGACGAAGAATTACAAAAAGCAAAAGATGCTAAAGAAGAATTAGTTAAAGCACAACAAGAAAACAATCTTGAAGATATGAAGACCAAACGCGATGCGTTAAGTGAAATTGTTCAAGAATTGACAGTTAAGTTATATCAACAAGCCCAAGAAGCACAACAAGCTGCAGGTGGCGCTGAAGGTAACGCAACTGATGCTAAGACTGATGATGGTACTGTTGACGGCGACTTCGAAGAAGTTAAAGACGACAAAGAATAAGAACGATAAAAAAAGCCAAAACCTAGTATGGTCTAGGGCTTTGGCTTTTTTTAATCAGTCAGTTATGCTATTCTTGTTAGGGTAGATTTAACCCGTAAGTAAATGAATGGAGGCCCACAATGGCTGAAAAAAGAGATTATTACGACGTCTTAGGTGTCGGACGCGACGCTTCTGACGATGAGATTAAAAAAGCCTATCGTAAACTTTCTAAAAAATATCATCCAGATATCAATAAAGCACCTGATGCAGAAGCAAAATTTAAAGAAGTTACTGAAGCCTACGAGGCATTAAGTGATCCGCAAAAACGAGCAGCCTATGATCAATATGGTCATGCGGGCATGAATGGTGGTTTTGGTGGCGGCGCTGGTGCTGGTCAAGGCTTTGGTGGCTTTGGCGGTGGCGCTGAAGGCTTCGGTGGTTTCGACGATATCTTCAGTTCATTCTTTGGTGGCGGCGCTCGTCAACAACCTAACGGCCCACGTCAAGGTTCTGACTTACAATATCGAATGGACTTGAAGTTTGAAGAAGCTATCTTTGGTAAGGAAACGAAAATTTCTTATAGCCGTGAAGCTGAATGTCATACCTGTCATGGCTCAGGTGCTAAACCTGGGACAAGTCCTGAAACGTGTCATAAATGTCACGGTGCTGGTCAAATTCAAGTGGAACGTCAAACACCACTTGGTCGCATGATGTCACGCGAAACATGTGATGTCTGTGGTGGAACTGGTAAGGAAATTAAGTCAAAATGTGATACTTGTCATGGGACAGGTCGCGAAGAAGAACGGCACACCGTTAAGGTGAAAGTACCTGCTGGGGTTGAAGACGGACAACAAATGCGCCTTCAAGGTCAAGGTGAAGCCGGTTCAAATGGTGGTCCTTATGGGGATCTATTTATCGTCTTCCGCGTTGCACCTAGTGATGAATTCGAACGTGACGGTGCTCAGATTTTTGTTGAAGTGCCAATCACATTTGTTCAAGCTGCCTTAGGGGATGAAATCGAAGTTAACACGGTCCACGGTCCAGTTAAATTGAAGATTCCTGCTGGGACACAAACGAATACTGTTTTCCGGCTACGTGGTAAGGGTGCGCCTAAACTTCACGGCACAGGTAACGGTGATCAAAACGTGACAGTCAACGTGGTGACACCAAAGACCTTAAACAGTAAACAAAGAGATGCCTTAAAAGCATTTGCAGTAGCTAGTGGTGACTCAGTTAACCCACAAGACAGCAATTTGTTCGATAAGATTTTGAATAAAAAACATAAGAAATAGAAGTGCGTTTAAGCACAATTAACTTTTGAGACCGTCAATCAACAATTTATCCGTTGATTGACGGTCTTTTTTGTAAAAAGAACAATAAAAAAACAACATTTAATTTCTTTATGAATTGGTTGTGATATTCTAAATGTAAACCATAAAAAACGGAGGTTATCGTATGACAACTCAAGCATCAGATGATAATTTAAAGTTAGATCAAAAAGAATTCGCTAAAATGATTGTTAATTCGCATCGTGTGTCCGATGAACTTGATCCAGAAGCAATTGTTAAACGAAAATTGACGATTTATTTAACAGCCTATTATCTTGCCGAGAAATTTAATAATTTGCAAGATCAAACCTTTAATTCAGGGCTAAGTACAAGTCAGGAGTATCAAAAATTGTTACAACAGCTTCAAGATACGAAATTTGGTGATTGGTAGACTGAAAGAGGGGGATGTGTATGCTAATAGATCAATTAGACGCTGATCTTATTAATCAAGGCTTAACCAAGACTAAAAGACTTGAAATTCACGACCTTGTGACGTCAACTAATCAGAGGGCTAAACAGTATTTATTGAATAGGTCTGCTATGCCAGAAGTAATTATTGCTAATCAACAATCAGCAGGGTATGGCCGTTTAAAGCGTCAATTTTATTCACCACAACAAACAGGAATTTATATGAGTCTTCTTTTACCTAACATACCATTGAATGAAGACGCGTCATTGCTAACCCCCTTGAGCGCAGTGGCGGTTATGCGTGCCATTCGAACAATTTGTCAGATTGAAACGCAGATTAAATGGGTTAATGATATCTATTATGAAGGACGAAAGGTGGTTGGTATTTTAGCAGAGTCAATCCCGAATCACGGTATTGTCATTGGTATTGGTATTGACTTTAAAAACGATGGTCAATTGAAGCAGTTAGTAGAAAAAGCTGGCGTCTTGTTACCTAATACAAGCCCGATTACTCGTAATCAATTGATTAGTCAAATCCTATTAGAATTTGATTGCTTATTACCAGTCTATCGTCAAAAAGCATTTATGGCAGAATATCGCGAAGCTTCCTTATTAATATCAAAGAAGATTGTTGTCCGATTGAATGAAGAGAAAATTTTGACGGGGTACGTTCAAGATATTACAAATAATGGTGAGTTAGTGATCCAAACGGAGAAACAGCGACTTCAAATTATCAGAGCTGGTGAGGTAGAGCGGGTCTTATCATGGTGATAAAGATAAAATAATAAAAGAGGTATTAATAAGTTGTTAGGACTTATTAATACCTCTTTTATTTGATATTTCTAACGATTGTTTTTTAATTGTTCTTTATATTGTAAGCACTTTCATTGCGTTTTATAACAGGCTATTATGATGATAGGGATTCCGAAATGAAAGACAAAATATAAAGTAAAGAAGGTTAGAACATGCTATTAACTATTATTGCTTATGCTATGATTATTGTTTTTATGTATATTATCATGAAGAAAAAAATGTCACCTTTCACAGCACTAGTTATTATTCCACTAATCTTTGCTATTGTTGCAATGCTGACAGGTGTTGCTAAAAAAGGAACTTTGGGTGATTTCGTATTAGAAGGTATCAAAACTACAGCGAACACCGGTATTATGTTATTATTTGCAATTTTATATTTTTCAATTATGTTAGATGCGGGATTGTTTGATCCGATTACTAAGAAGATGATTCACTTCGCTAAAGGTGATCCGATGAAAGTTTTAATTGCAACAGCCGTTGTTGCGGCAACCGTTTCCCTAAATGGGGATGGGACAACAACTACTTTAATCTGTTGTTCTGCTTTTATTCCAATCTACAAAAAACTTGATATGAAACTAATGAACTTAGGTGTTTTAGTTATTTTACAAAATACGATCATGAATTTACTGCCTTGGGGCGGACCAACGGCTAGAGCAATGGCCGTTTTAAATGTTGATGCTAGTATTTTAGCCTATCTAGCACCAGGGATGATTTTAGCATTAGCCTACGTTATTTTCTACGTTGCACCACATATGGGACGTCAAGAACGTAAACGATTAGGTGTTAAGCAATTAACAGACGCTGAAATTGAAGAAATGACGGCTGTCACTGATCCAGAAGTTCAAAAAATGCGTCGCCCACAGAATTTTGTTTTTAATGGTATTTTGACAATTGTCTTAATTGGTTGGTTAGTTGCAGGGTCATTTATCTCAGCGATTGAAATGCCACCATTACTACTATTCCTTGTTGGGACATGTATTGCATTAATGGTTAACTATCCATCTTTAAAGGATCAATCTAAACGAATTGGTGAAAATGGTGGGGACGCCGTTCAAGTTGTTATCCTTGTCTTTGCAGCCGGGGTCTTCATGGGATTATTCCAAGGAACTGGAATGGCTGAAGCATTGGCACAAAGCTTTACTCAGATTATTCCGCACCAATTAGCCGGTTTCTGGGGCTTAGTCATTGCTGTTATTTCTGCACCAGGTGCATTCTTTATCTCAAATGATGGTTTTTATTTTGGGGTATTACCGGTTCTAGCACAGGCGGGGCGTGCATATGGTTTCAGTAATATGGATATGGCTTTAGCCTCATTAATGGGTCAAGCATTCCATCTACTCAGCCCATTGGTTGCGTTTATCTATCTATTATTAAGATTAACAGGATTAGATATGGGGCAATGGCAAAAAGAAGCCGCTAAATATGCGTTAGGGGTGTTTGTCATCTTTGTGATTACAATTATTTTATCAGGCCATATGCCACTTTATATTCCACAACATTAAACATTCTTAATTGAAAGGAGAGATGATGAGATGTTTGGTTGGTTCAAAAAGCAAAAACAACCGGTATCTGAACCGCTTAAACAGCCAGAAGAATCTATAAAAGAAGAATGGCTAACGGTACCTAAATACGTCTCGGTTAATCCTAAGGCATATCCACAGGTAATATTAATTGCGACCAGTATTGCTAGTGGCGAAAATCCCAAGAGCCAATTTATTGTTCGGCGATTACTAGTGCCTAATCCAGAGGCAAAACGGGTTAGCATGATTGCCAGTTGTTTGATGGCGACACAAGAACAGCAACAATACGTTGTACGTTCAATTAAAAAGAGAGTGAGTGAGGAAGCGTAATGTTAAGAAAATTTAAAATATCAATTGATGGTCAAGAATATTTAGTTGAAATGGAAGAAATTGGCGGCACACCAACACCGGTGGCACCAGTCACACAAGCTGTAGAGCAACCAGCAGCACCGGCATCTGAAGAAAAAACAGAGAGTCAACCAGCTGTGAATCAAGCGTCAGCTGGTGCTGATGCGATGGCAGCACCAATGCCCGGAACTGTTATCAAAATACTAGTGACGCCAGGTGATCAAGTCGTTGAAAATCAACCATTATTGGTTTTAGAAGCAATGAAAATGGAAAATGAAATCGTTGCTGATCGCTCAGGTCAAGTATCAGAAATATTTGTAGAACGAAATCAATCGGTTAATGCAGGTGATGCATTAATTACGATTAAGTAGGGGGGCTTATTATGGCAGCCTTAGTGCAAGGCATTACAAGTATTACAATCGGTCAAATTGTGATGATGCTGATTGGTTGTTTATTGATGTATTTAGGGATTAAAAAAGAATACGAGCCTACCTTGCTAGTACCGATGGGTTTAGGAACGTTACTCGTTAACTTCCCGGGGACTGGGGTTTTAACACAAGTTGTGGGTGGTTCCAAAACAGAAGGCGTTCTAGATGTTTTATTCAATGCTGGTATTAATACCGAATTATTTCCGTTACTAATTTTTATCGGAATTGGTGCAATGATTGATTTTGGGCCGTTACTACAGAATCCATTTATGTTGTTATTTGGTGCAGCCGCTCAGTTCGGGATTTTCTTCACCATTGTTGTCGCTGTGTTGTTTGGATTTGATATTCAAGAAGCGGCTTCAATTGGTATTATTGGTGCGGCGGATGGGCCAACAGCCATCTTTGTTTCTAATCAATTAGCGCCGAAGTTACTGGGACCAATTACAGTTGCGGCCTATTCCTATATGGCCTTAGTGCCCATTATTCAGCCGATGGCAATTAAAGCCGTAACGACTAAAAAAGAACGTCAGATTCGCATGACCTATAAGGCAGAAAATATTTCAAAAATGACTAAAATTTTATTCCCAATCATTATCACTATTTTGGCTGGATTTATCGCACCAATTTCATTACCGTTAGTTGGTTTCTTAATGTTTGGCAATCTATTGCGAGAATGTGGTGTACTAGATCGGTTATCCAACACGGCTCAGAATGAATTAGTGAATATTGTCAGTATTTTATTAGGGTTGACAATTTCAGTTAAGATGCAAGCTGGTTTATTTTTGAATGTTCAAACATTAATGATTATTGCGTTTGGTTTAGTCGCATTCATTATGGATTCAGTGGGTGGTGTGTTATTCGCTAAGTTATTGAATATCTTTAGAAAAGAAAAAATTAATCCGATGATTGGTGCCGCTGGTATTTCGGCATTTCCAATGTCAAGTCGAGTCATTCAGAAAATGGCATCAGAAGAAGATCCTAAAAACTTTGTATTAATGTATGCAGTTGGTGCAAATGTTTCAGGACAAATTGCCTCAGTAATTGCTGGTGGGTTATTACTATCATTTTTCAGCTAGGAGGAGAAGCTTAATGTGGACTAATCTAGAAACAGCTTTAGAACTAATGATATTCGGAATGGGTGGCGTTTTTCTAGTACTTTTTATCCTTTTCGTCGCAGCTAAATTATTAATCAAGTTCTTCCCGGTTAATTAAAAATGGTAACGAGTAAACGGATTTGGTTAACGATTAATCAAGAAGAAGCGCAAAAATGGCAAGTGCTATTAAATGAATCTGGTTTAACGGCGGATTGGCAAGTTGATTATACGGTTGGTTTGTTTGAAGGTGAAGAATTGATCGCCACCGGCTCAGTTTATGACAATATCATCAAATGTGTTGCGATTAAGAATAACCAACAGTCCCAGAATTTACTAGCATTAGTGGTTCAAGATCTGTTGACTTACCTGGAAGAACTTCAAAAATATCATAGTTTTGTTTATACAAAACCAGCAACAGCTGTCTATTTTGAATCATTAGGATTTAAAGTCATTGTAAAAACAGATACTGTTGTTGTTTTGGAACGAGGTTTTCCTAATATTGACACCTATCGTCAGAAATTACTAACTGCCAAAAGAGAAGGCCGGCGGATAGGCGCTATTGTAATGAACGCTAATCCACTGACTCTGGGACATCAATATTTGATTGAAACAGCGGCTGCCGCTAGTGATGTGCTATATCTGTTTGTCGTTTCTGAGAATCGCTCGACTTTTTCAGAAGCGACACGCCTTGAGATTGTTCGTCAAGTGACGCAAGATAATCCTAAGATCGTGGTATTGCCAACCGATAACTATATTGTTTCCAATATGACGTTTCCAACTTATTTTTTAAAGGAAAAAGCGAATCAAGATATTGCTAAGGTACAAGCTAAAGTTGATGCCACTTTATTTCTAGAAATTATTGCACCTATTTTATCAATTCAAACGCGTTGGGTGGGTGAAGAACCTTTATCGCCAGTAACGCAAATTTATAATGAACAAATGATGGCCGTTTTTGGGAATAAACTTAAACTAAAAATCATCCCAAGGCTCACACAAGATGGCACGGTGATTAGTGCAACTCGCGTTCGGGCCGCGATTGAGCAGGATGATTGGGAAACGGTTCAAAAATTAGTACCACAACAGACTTATACAATTTTGAAAGGGAGTTAGGGCTAATGGAATTAAAGCAAATTGCAACAGCGGGGACGATGGAATCAAGTGATATTATGATTACCTTAAGTCCCAATAAGACAGGTTTAGAAATTAAACTACAAAGTAATGTTGAAAAACAGTTTGGTCAACAGATTAGAACGATGATTGAATCCGTATTAAAGCAATTTGAGATTACAAACGTTACGGTAGATGCAGTTGATAAAGGTGCTTTGGATTGTACGATTAAGGCCAGAACCATTGTTGCTGTTTATCGCGGCCTAGGTAAAGAAGATTACGATTGGGAGGAGATTAACAAATGGATCGCTTAAGAAGAACAATGATGTTTGTACCAGGTGCTAACCCTGCAATGTTACGGGATGCAATTTTATATGGTGCAGATTCGATTATGTTTGATTTAGAAGATGCTGTTTCAATGAAGGAAAAAGACTCAGCACGCTTGTTAGTCTACTCAGCTTTAAAGACATTTGATTATCAGAGTGTTGAAACTGTTGTTAGAATTAATGAATTATCTAGTGGTGGTCGTCAGGATATCGAAGCCATGATTTTAGGCGGTATTAATGTTATTCGACTACCTAAAACTGAAACAGCCGATGATATCAGAGCTGTAGATGCTGCGATTGAATCAGTTGAAAGACACTATCAAATACCAGTTGGGACAACTAAAATGATGGCTGCGATTGAATCAGCTGAAGGGGTATTAAATGCACGTGAAATTGCTATCGCTTCAAACCGAATGATTGGGATTGCACTTGGGGCCGAAGACTATGTTACTAGTCAAAAAACAAGACGTTATCCAGATGGTCAAGAGTTGTTTTTTGCTAGAAATTATATTTTACATGCAGCACGTGCAGCAGGGATTGCCGCGATTGATACTGTTTATTCAGATGTTGATAATGAAGACGGCTTACGACAAGAAGCAAGTCTCATTAAACAATTAGGATTTGACGGAAAATCTGTTATCAATCCACGCCAAATTCCAATTATTAATGCAATCTATGCACCAACGCAAGCTGAGATTCAAAACGCAAAAGAAGTATTAGCCGCAATTGAAGAAGCAGAATCAAAGGGCTCTGGTGTAATTGCGATTAACGGTAAAATGGTTGATAAACCAATTGTTGAACGCGCTTATCGCGTTTTAGCAATGGCAAAAGCAGCTAATATGGAGGTAAAATAATGACGATTAATCAAGTCGGTCGGGATATTCCAGACCAATATGCAAACCAATATGGCGTTTATGCTGGCGAATTAACCAACATTAAAGATTATCAACGTGCTACTAAAAAAGTACATCCGGTTAAACCACGAGATAGTAAGCTATTAGCAAGTATTCATGATGCGATTATTCAAACTGGTTTGAAAGATGGTATGACGATTTCATTCCATCATCATTTTAGAGAAGGCGAC
Organism: Latilactobacillus sakei; assembly: GCA_002953655.1. Classification (NCBI taxonomy): domain Bacteria; kingdom Bacillati; phylum Bacillota; class Bacilli; order Lactobacillales; family Lactobacillaceae; genus Latilactobacillus; species Latilactobacillus sakei. Next base: position 1,378,933 of record CP025839.1, on the reverse strand, counting down.
TATATCATGAATATGGTATTAGCTGAAATTGCTAAAATGGGCATTAAGGATCTTGCAATTGCACCGAGTTCCATTGCAAATGTACATGAACCATTAATTGATTATATTAAACAAGGTGTTGTGACCCACGTTACCTCTAGCGGATTGCGTGATAAAGTTGGTGCGGCAATTTCAGAAGGTATTCTAGCTGATCCCGTTATTATTCGTTCTCACGGGGACCGTGCTAGAGCAATCGAACGGGGGGATATTCATATTGATGTAGCCTTTTTAGGTGCACCTAGTGCCGATGAGTATGGTAATGCTAATGGTGTGAAGGGTAAAACAACGTGTGGCTCATTAGGTTATGCGATGGTTGATGCACAATATGCAGATCAGGTGGTAATCATCACTGATAGTTTGATGCCTTATCCTAATACACCAATCAGTATTCCGCAAACATTAGTGGATTATGTTGTTGAAGTTGATGCGATTGGCGATCCAGAGGGTATCGCTAAAGGAGCAACTCGTTTTACGAAGAATCCTAAGGAACTATTAATTGCTGAGTATGCGGCTAAAATGATTACAGAATCAACTTATTTCAAAGATGGTTTTTCATTTCAAACTGGAACAGGTGGGGCAGCACTAGCAGTGACCCGCTTTTTAAAACAGGCAATGATTGATCAAAATATTAAAGCAAGTTTTGTCTTAGGCGGTATTACGAATGCAATGGCAGAACTATTAGAAGATGGCTTAGTAGAGAAAGTAATTGATGTTCAAGATTTTGATCATCCATCAGCGATTTCGTTAGGTAAAAATAGTGAACATTACGAAATTGACGCTGCCATGTATGCCTCACCTTTGAGCAAAGGTGCAGTAATTAACCAATTGGATATTGCGATTTTATCAGCGTTAGAAATTGATACGCAGTTTAATGTGAACGTGATTACCGGCTCAGATGGTGTATTGAGAGGCGCGTCAGGTGGCCATTCAGATACAAGTACAGCTTGCAAGATGAGTATGGTGATTGCGCCAATCGTTCGAGGAAGAATTCCAACGATTGTTGATCAAGTGACAACGGTGGTTACACCTGGTAGCAGCATTGATGTGGTCGTTACCGAACTTGGGATTGCGATAAATCCACTACGAACGGATTTAATTGCTGCTTTTAAAGATAGTAAAATCCCACAACTGACAATCGAAACCTTAAAGGAAAAAGCTTATGCAATCACAGGTGAACCGGCACCTATTAAATATGGGGATCGACCAGTGGCTTTAATTGAATACCGTGATGGCACATTGATCGATGTGGTCAAAAATGTCTGAATTCCGGCAACTAACAGGTCCAGCTATCGATTTAGGTCAGATGTTAACAGCGCGTGAGCAGCGGGTTGTTAATCAAACAAGATTGCTTAAAAAATATCCAGAAGCGACTTTACTGTGCGGTACGATGCGGATTCCGGGTCCGATAAAAACCGGACCTAATTTAAAAGGACTGGTTCAGCAATTTTGTGAGACTATTCAAAAGCAATATAAGGACAAACTTGTTGACCAACTCATTAAGCTTGAAGCAATAACTGGTCCGGAATTCTATTTTGTTTTAGATATCGCGCCAAAACAGATTAAGCAAGAGATGATTCGCTTTGAGCAAGGCAATCCCTTAGGGGCAATTTGGGACTTGGATGTCTTATATTGGGGACCGGAACAATTAGTACAAGTTAGTCGCGGGGCTTTAGGGGCACCAAGACGAACCTGCCTAGTTTGTGGTCAAGATGCGAAAAATTGTAGTCGTTCACGGCAGCATGGTCTGTTAGAAGTCCAACTAAAAATTGAACAAATAATCGAAGAAGGTTGGGATGCTAGATGGTGAATCGGAAAGTAGAAATAACGGAAACTGTTTTACGAGATGGTCAGCAAAGCCTGATTGCAACTAGAATGCCAATTGCGGATATGCTACCGATCTTGAAAACAATGGATCAAGTGGGTTATCATGCGCTCGAAGTTTGGGGTGGCGCAACTTTTGATGCTTGCATTCGTTATTTAAATGAAGATCCTTGGGAGAGGTTACGGCAAATTCGTAAACAAGTACCAAATACGAAACTACAGATGTTATTACGGGGCCAAAATATATTAGGATATAAAAATTATGCTGATGATGTTGTTGAAAGTTTTATCGAGCGGTCGTTAGCGAATGGGATTGATATCATTCGTTTATTTGACGCTTTGAATGATACTCGTAATCTGGAGACAGCTTTAAAAGCAACCAAGAAATACGGTGGGCATGCACAGTTAGCGATTGCTTATACAACAAGCGATTTTCATACCGTACCTTATTATGTCGAATTAGCCGTTAAGATGGCTAATATGGGTGCCGATTCAATTTGTATTAAAGATATGGCTGGTATTTTAACACCTCAAACGGCTTTTGATCTGGTTACTAAAATAAAGGCAGAGGTTGATTTACCTTTAGAAGTACACACTCACGCAACAAGTGGTATTGCAGAAATGACCTATCTTAAAGCGGTTGAGGCTGGGGCTGATATTATTGATACAGCAATCTCACCATTTGCTGGCGGGACTAGTCAACCAGCAACTGAGTCAATGTTAATTAGTTTACAAAATTTAGGTTATGAAGTTGATTTAGACCAAGCTAAACTATCAGAAATGGCTGACTACTTCGCACCCATTCGAGATCGTTTTCGAGAAGAAGGCATCCTTAATCCAAAAGTAAAAGATATTCAACCTAAGGCACTTGTTTATCAAGTACCAGGCGGGATGCTTTCTAATCTATTAGCACAATTACAGGCCCAAAATATGGCGGATGCGTATCAAGACGTGTTGGAAGAAATCCCTAAAGTGCGCGCAGATTTAGGTTACCCGCCATTGGTAACACCGCTATCACAAATGGTGGGGACTCAAGCATTAATGAATATTGTTTCTGGTCAACGCTACCAAGTGGTACCTAACGAAATTAAGGATTATGTTAAAGGATTATATGGTCATCCGCCAGTAGCTATTAAACCGGAAATGGTTACTAAGATTATTGGCGACCAACAGCCTATTACACAACGGCCAGCTGATTTATTAGCATCGCAATTACCTGAATTTGAAAAAGAGATTCAACAATATGCACATAATATTGAGGATGTTTTGATATATGCACTATTTCCAGAACAGGCGCGTGATTTCTTGGGGCGTCGTGAAGATCGTTTCTATGATGTACCAGTTCAAAAAATCGAAATCAAATTTGAGACAGAATTTTAAATGGACGTTTTATTTTTGTAGTTAACAAGTGCTAAGTAATTTAGTATATAATGAGGCTAAAAATAAGAAGGATGTATTGGCATGGATAAAATCGTTAATGCAGTCGCTAAGAATCTTGATCTCTCACAAAATCGACCCATCAAAGAATTAATCTATGAGGCTCTTCGGAAAACGATTATTCTAGGAGATATTCCTGCCGGGGTCCGAATTAATGAGAAATACTTTTCAGAGATGATGAATATCAGCCGGACACCAATTCGCTATGCGTTAAAACGATTAGCCGATGAAGATTTAGTGATTAGAAAACCCGGCATTGGTGTTATTGTTAAGGGGATTTCTGTGAAGGATGCCTATGAAATTTATGCAATTCGTAAAGAATTGGATGCGTTAGCAACACGTCAAGCAATGCGGTTAATGACAACGGATGAGTTTGAACAGTTAAATCAATTGTTATTAGCAACTAATCATTTGAATGAAGCAGGCGATGTAACGGCCGTTTTACAAAAGTTTTCTGAATTCAATCAGTTTATTTATGATAAGAGTCAAATGTACCGGTTAAAAACAATTGCGGTTGAGTTACAAGCATATTTAATTTATTTCCGAGATATTTGTATTAGAAGCACTGATAGGTGTGATTTAGCATTAGCAGAACATTGGTTAATTTATCGTGGTATGTTGAATCAGGATATTAACCAAATTAACTTAATTACCCATGAGCATTTGAATCATTCATTAGATTTTATAGTTAAGGAAATGAGGCATCGTCATCTTGAATAGTGATTTAAAAGCGATTGCGATACTTGCATACCAATCATTAGTTTCAGAAGTGCAATTAGCACCTAAGCCAGGATTAGTTGACCCAGATTCAAATGGCGCCCATGACGATATGGATTATCCGCTTTTCTTAAAGAGTATTGCTGCTTTAAAAGTATATCTGGTAGCTTATATCGAAGCCGGTTATCAAAGCACTTCTGAACAGCAGCTTTTCTTGGCATTACGACAAATTGGTCAAGAAGCCGAAAATCAGATGTTACTGGCAACGAACCAAATCAATACGCATAAAGGGGCTAATTTTTCCTATGCTTTGATTTTAGGTGCAATAGGACGTGCTAGTCAGACGTTAACGTTGTCTGAGTTAGTCAACCTAAATTTTAAGCCCGTCTTTGCGATTGTTCGTGATATGACTAAAGGCCTTGTTAGTCGAGATTTTAGTCAAATTGCAAGTAAAGTACAGCTTAGTTATGGTGAGCAACTTTATGTAGAATACGGATTTACAGGGATTCGTGGTGAAGCGGAAGCTGGGTATCCATCGCTTGAATATGTTGCTTTACCAACCTTACAAAAATATAGGATGCTTCCAGAAGATGATCGCCACTTAATATTAATGTTGACGTTGATGACTGAGGTTCAGGATATGAATCTTGTTCATCGTGGTGGCATTGACGGCTGGCAAATGGTACAAAAAGCAGCCACCGTCATTTTGCAAGAAACAGATAATATGCTACTAGTTAAGCGTAAATTACGACAATTAGATACCGAGTTAATTGAAGCACATCTTAGCCCAGGTGGAACCGCTGATTTGTTGAGTTTAGGTATATTTTTTGAACGTTTAATACAATATAGTATGCGCATAAAAAAAGCGTAACACCTCAATAATCAATTGGGTGTTACGCTTTTTTTGATACCCTACATTCTTTGTTGACTATGGTGATAGCTGTAACTAAAGTAAATCACCAATCCGATAACGAGCCAGATGACAAAGACAATCCAAGTTGTTATTTGCAGTTGTGTCATTAAGAGGACACAGAGGATACACGAAAGGATTGGTACGATTGGATAGAGTGGCACTTTGAAACCTTGAGGTAACTCATTGTAGTTTGGAATTCTTCTTAAGAAGATGACGCCTAATGAAACCGTTGCAAAGGCAAAGAGCGTGCCGATATTAACCAATTCGGCAATTTTATCAAGGGGTACGAGGGCAGCCACGACACTGGTAACGACTGCGAAAATCCAAGTATTGGCAACTGGCACGTGGGTTTTAGGATTAATCTTAGCAAAGACAGCTGGTAATAAACCATCACGGCTCATTGCAAAGATTAACCGGGTTCCACCGTAAGTCATTACGAGTAAAACAGTTGTCATCCCGGCTACCGCACCTAATGAAATGATCCCAGCCACCCAGTTTTGATGCATCAATTGCAGTGCGAAGGCCACTGGATCACCAACGTTTAATTTTGTATAGTGAACAACACCTACTAATACGGTTGCGACAGCGGCATATAATAATGAAGCAATCAACAATGAGGCGATAATTCCGATTGGCATATCACGTTGGGGGTTAATAACTTCTTCAGAGGCTGTTGAAACAGCGTCAAACCCAATATAAGCGTAAAAGGCTAGGGCAGCACCAGATAAGACACCAGATGCGCCATAAGGGAGGAATGGGTGGAAGTTAGCTGGCTTAACGTAGAAAATAGCAACGCCGAGGAAAATGACAATGACGGCGATCTTAACGCCGACCATGATGGTATTAATCCGAGTTGATTCACGCATACCATTTGAGAGTAAGAAGCCGACAATTAAAACGACAATGCCAGCAATCAAGTTAACGCCAGCTGGTTTTCCAGGTTCCCACGCTGCCGAAAGCGCAGTTGGTAAATGAAGCCCAAAGCCGGCCATTAAATTTTGAAAATAAGCTGACCAACTAACTGCAACCGAAGCAACTGCAAATAAATATTCCGAAACCAATGCCCAGCCTAAAATCCAAGCAACTAGTTCGCCAAAGACGGTGTAGACATAAGTGTAGGCACTACCAGCTAGTGGAATAGTGGAAGCAAATTCAGAATAACAAAGGGCTGCCAGTGCACAAACGACGGCCGCTAATAAGTAAGATAACATTGCCCCTGGCCCAGCATACTTAGCGGCAATGATTCCGGGTGTGATGAAAATACCGGCCCCTACGACGGCACCAACCCCCATCGCAGTTAAGCCAACTGCGGTTAAGTTTCGTTCAAGTAAGCCATTTTTAAATTGGCTCGCATCGATTTTCTTTTTAGCAAATAAAGAATGTTTGGACATAATAGGACTCCTTTGATTAACCGTTTATTAGTAGTAAATAGTTATTATTGTAAGCTGTGAAGGAGCAAACAGTCAATAGGGATAAGCAATAAAAAAACACCATGCCGTGCAAACGGAAAGGTGTTTAAATGATTAAAAAAAGTGTTAGTTGTTATTTAGATTAATGACCAGTGTCTTAAGCCTTCAATAATGCCGCCGTCTACGTTTGCTGATGTGATGTATTTGGCTTGGGCCTTGGCTTCTGGAATCCCGTTGCCCATGGCTGTTGGATAATCGACGTAGCTGAGCATTGGAATGTCATTACGACCGTCACCAAAAGCGTAAGTCGGAAGGCTTTCTAATCCTTGAGAAGCGAGTAGCCGCTTAATCCCAGTTTGTTTAGAACCGTTCTTTTCAACCGTATCGATGGAATAAGGCGTGTTCCGGTAGAACGTTAACTCGTCCGTTGCATAAGCGGCATCGTTATCGTTCGTCAAAATTAATAACATTTCAATTGGATGGTTTAAATAATATTCTGGATCAACGCTTGGTAATGGCGCATTGACCTCAGCATAGGCATCCTTGGCAGCTTGTGTGATATTTGTAATTCGGATGGCTTGCTCATCATAAAAGGCGACTGCTTCGCCAGCTTCTTTGGCGATTGTAACTACTTTTTCAATCGTCTTAGTTGGAATCGTTCCTTGATAAACTGGTTGGCCTTCAAATTGAATATAACTGCCGTTTAATGCGATGAACGAGTCAATACCGGTGATTGCTAGCGCCTCTTGAATTTCAAGTGGTGAGCGGCCAGTTGAAATGATTGGGAGGTAGTGATTGGCGCGTAATTGTTTAACAGCGATGGCGACTGCTGGGTCCACGCGAGAGTGTTCATTGTAAAGTGTCCCGTCAAGATCAAAAAATACAAGTCCTTTATAGGTCAAAATAAGTGCCTCCTAATAGCGTAATAAACTCCATGCTAGCATGGTTTCAGCAGGCATGCAAATAAACGTCCTTCTGGTTTGAAAGATGACTAAATGGTTCATGCACTTGATTGATATACCTCCGAGTAAAACTACGATAGCTGATAGTGATTAACGATCGTCTGAGCAATTTCGTCCAATGAATGGTCACCTTTTAAAGCCTGATATTCTGCTGCGAGGTCAATCTTTTGTTGCTTGACTTCGAGGTAGAGAATCCCAAAGCAATGAAAGTCGATTGCTGGTGTAGTTCGTTTGTAAATCATAAACTTCAAATCTTGAAGAATCTTCAGGTTTTTGAATAAAAGTACTTCGTGTTCGATCAAGTTGACCATCTCCTATAATCTGATGGGCCATTAAAAAAGGGCCTAACCAATTGGTTAAGCCCTAGCTTACAGGAGATTTAATTTTATAAAAGACTAGTGACGGGGTAGAAATTAATTTTTGACTTGCGTATAAAGCACTTAAATTATAAATTAATTTTAACAAGCGTGTCAAGATGCGTCAATGGGGTGTAAATTTCATAGCTTCTTCATATTTAATTCATCCGCCATTGGTTAAGATACTGTATAATAAGAATATAATCACACAAAAGAGAAGGAATTCTAATGAAAATATTAATGGTTGAAGATAATAAGTCGGTCTCTGAAATGATGGGCATGTTCTTTCAAAAAGAAGCGTGGGATGCCCACTTTGCGTATGATGGTAATGAAGCGGTGGAACAATTTAGTGTTGAGCCTGATAGTTGGGATATTATTACGTTAGATTTGAACTTACCGGGGATGGACGGGATGCAAGTCGCCCAAAAGATTCGTGAACAATCTAAAGTGGTACCGATTATTATGTTAACGGCCCGTGATTCAGAGAGTGATCAGGTCTTAGGGCTCGAATTGGGTGCGGATGATTATGTGACCAAGCCTTTTAGTCCGATTACCTTGATTGCTCGGATTAAGGCGCTTCATCGTCGTGCTGAATTAGTTGATGAGCAAGTCATTGCTGAAGAGGCGCAATCTGAAGAAACTGATAACGCTGATTATGATGTACAAACGGATCACTTCAAAATGAGTTCTAAGACGCGCGAGGCCTATTTAATGGACGAACCAATTTTGGACCTCACGCCCAAAGAATTTGATTTATTGAAGACTTTAGCCAAGAATCCCCGTCAAGTTTTCTCACGCGAGCAGCTGTTAGAACTTGTTTGGGATTACCAATATTTTGGTGATGAACGAACAGTCGATGCCCATATTAAAAAACTCCGTCAAAAGATCGAAAAGGTTGGTCCCCAAGTGATCCAGACGGTCTGGGGTGTCGGCTACAAATTTGATGATTCAGCGGTTAATAAGCGCTAATGAAACTGATTTATCAGTGGATGCTGGCCTTTTTTGGGGTTATTATGACGACCATCGTGATTGTTGGCATTGCGTTTACGCAGTACTCAACCAAGACGGCTTATAATAATACTTGGGATCAGTTGGAAGGTTACGCATCAGTTATTGAACGTGAAGCGTTCAAACAGGGCGCACAAGCAACGTTATCCAAACAGTTTATTGATGATAGCCAAGCCATCCTGTCGCAACAACGAGTTAGCTTTAACTTTTTTAATGCGCAAAATGAAATGGTCTACCCAGCACCTAATACAAACGTTTCGATTAAGAAAAAGTATTGGCAATATCTAAAGAAGGGGCAGGTCCAACGGCTTAGTATGCGCAAGGACTCCCGGCAATTTAACAATGATCAAGATCAACTGGTTGTTTTTAAACCAGTTTTCTATAATGATAAGTTGATTTATGTCATTGGCGTGGGTTCTTCCATCAAAAATGTTAAGTCGGGCTTAGTAACGATGCGCAAGAACTTATTGATTGCCTTCTTACTTTCGACGATTGGTGGGATCTTACTCAGTTACGTCTTAGCGCGCTACCAGATTTATCGGATTAGTCGCTTACGAAATGCGACCCATCTGGTTGCTGAAGGGGATTTTGATGTGCATATCGATAATCCTGGTAAGGATGAGCTGGATGATTTGGCAACAGATTTTAACGAAATGGTCCACTCGCTGAATGAATCTGAGGCCGAAATTAAGCGGCAAGAAGATCGCCGTCGTCAGTTTATGGCCGATGCTGCACACGAAATGCGGACGCCATTAACGACGGTGAAGGGGCTATTGGAAGGCTTAGCCTACGATGCCATTCCAGAAGAAATGCGAGAAAAGAGTATTTCGTTAATGCAAAATGAAACCAATCGTTTAATTCGTTTGGTTAATGAAAACTTGGATTATGAAAAGATTCGAACGAACCAAATTAAATTGAATCAACAAACATTTAATGCGGTAGAAGCTTTGCAAAATATTCAAGAACAACTCCAGAAAAAGGCGGCGGATGCCGGTGATACCATCGTACTTGAAGCCCAAGAACAGGTACCAATCTATGCTGATTACGATCGTTTTGTTCAGGTCATGTTTAATATCATACAAAATGCCATTCAATTTACTAGTGATGGCCAGATTACAGTCACCGCAGAAGCTGGTTTCCACGAAACCATTCTGACGGTTAGTGATACGGGGATTGGAATGACCCTTGAGCAAGTTAAGAATATTTGGGAACGGTATTATAAAGCTGATCCTTCCCGGAAGAATACCAAATACGGCGAGTCTGGTTTGGGTCTAGCGATTGTCCATCAACTAGTCCAATTGCATCATGGGACTATTGAGGTTCAAAGCGAACCGGATCAAGGGACAACCTTTACATTAACTTTCCCAGACGAAACAGTCACAACTGATGCTAATTAATAATTACGCAAACAAAAAACGCAGCCTATAAGGTTGCGTTTTTTTAGCTTTTAAATAAATAACTGAGTAGTCGCTGGTTGGGTTTCACTAATGATACGACCAGCATGGATTGATAGCGTAACAGCGGCTCGTTGATTAAGTGCGTTATAGAAATTATCACTAGCCATTAAGATGAAGTTGGCAGGTTTTCCAACTTCAAGGCCATATTGATCAGTGACGTGCATCGCCCGCGCGCCGTTATGGGTAATGAAGCGGTAAGCGTTCATGATTTCGGTGTAACCCATCATTTGTGTAGCATGTAAACCGGCATGGAGGACATCTAACATGTTACCATCGCCCATCGGATACCAAGGATCTTGAATATCATCTTCACCAAACGCAACATTCAAGCCGTTAGCGGTTAATTCTTTGACCCGGGTGAGGCCACGACGTTTGGGATAGGTGTCAAAACGCCCGCCCAAAAATAAGTTAACTAAAGGGTTAGCGATAAAATTAAGGTCGGCCATTTTTAATAAGCGCATTAGCTTATACATGTAGGCATCGTTGTAACAGCCCATTGCCGTTGTATGTGAAGCTGTTACCTTATCTTTCATGCCAGTTTCTAGGGCGAGTGTGGCGACTGTTTCGAGGCTCCGTGAATTAGGATCATCAATTTCATCAGTGTGCGCATCGAATAATAAATCATATTCTTGGGCTAATTCAAAGGCAAATTTTAAGGATTCGACAGCGTATTCTCGATTGAATTCGAAATGGGGGATGGCACCAATGGCATCCACCCCTAGTTGAGCGGCCTTAGTCATTAGTGCCTTACCGTTTGGAAAGGAGAGAATCCCTTCTTGGGGGAAGGCAACCAGTTGCAATGTCATCCAGTCCTTCACTTCTTCACGGACCTCGATCAGCGCTTTAAGAGCGACCAATTCAGGATCGGTAACGTCAACGTGTGAGCGAACAAATTGGACGCCGTGACTAGCCTGCATTTTAAGGGCTTTAAGGGCCCGTTCTTTAACATCTTGGTGCGTTAATGTTTTTTTACGCTCAGACCAGATTCGAATACCATCAAAAAGTGTGCCGGATTCATTCCATTCTGGTTGTCCGGCGGTTAGTGTTGAATCGAGATGAACGTGGGGGTCAACAAACGGTGGGAGTGCTAATTGTTGTTGACCATCAATTACTTTTTCATTTTGTTGGGGCTCAAGATGGGATTCGATCGCTGTGATAAGACCGTTTTCAATTCTAATTGATTTTAAGGCTGTCTGGTTCTCGATATGAACGTTTTGAATAAGCATCTGAATCCATCCTCGCTATTTTTTAATAGTGAGTATAACAATACTGGGTTGACTTTGGCAAGTAGGTTTAATACAATGCTTATAAATATAATTCCTTTTAAGTGCAGTCCAGAGAGGCTGACAAAGGAGCGACTATCGGGATACTATGGCCTCGCTCTGTTTTGGAGTGGGCCTTTTTTGTTTGTGATGGTCGAAGTTGGAGGAGATAATATGGCAAAACAACACACGATTCACTCAGTCGCTAAGTCTGAAAGAACGATGGGTGATTGGGATTTATTCGCCACCTGGATAGGTGCCAACGCTAATAATGGGACGTGGTACATCGGCGGGATTATTGCCGCAACCGGTCTTATTCAAGGCTCCACATTGTTGATTGCCATCGGCTGTTTATCCTATATCTTACTAGCGCTTGCTTCTTATATGGGCTACCAAACAGGCGTGGGTGCAATGGGTTTAACACGTGCTTCATTTGGCGTCAAAGGTTCAGTCTTACCATCACTGATTAACGTGGTGCAGTTCATCGGTTGGGCAGCTGTCAATACCTACATTGCGGCGACTTCTGTGAGTTTTATTTTGAAAGAAATTATGGGCTGGTCGGGCAATGATGCCACTACGAACCGTTTGAGCCTAGTCGTGGGGATCATTATCATGTCGATTTTGCATCTTATCAGCATTTCGTTAGGTGAAAAATCTGTTCGTTGGATCGAACGGATTGGGATTGTACTCGTGATTATCCTAGTGACTTGGGAATCAATTATTGTTTTTAAAATGGTGCCATTTAAAGATTTGGTGGCTTGGCTGCCAGCTACCAAGTTTCGTCTGGAAGCTGGCCGGGCCATCGATATTTTGGCGGCCTTTAATTTAGCGTGGGTCACAGCAGCTGCTGACTTTAGCCGCTTTGCTAAGCGTAAGAAGGCCGCTACGGTTTATTCATTCCTAGGCGCGAATATCGGCTTATTCTGGTTTGCCTTCATTGGTTTGACAGCGACAATTGCGACTGCGATTACGTTGAATCACTTTGATCCTAATAATGCTGATCCAAGTACGATTGCTGCCAAATTAGGACTCGGCGTTTTGGCCTTGTTGGTGATTGTAATTACCAGTACGACCGCGAATGCCGTTAATTTAATGGCTGCTGGTTCGGCGCTCACTAATATTTTTCCAAAGCTCAAGTTAACGCCAGCACTCTGGTGTGTCACTTTGTTGGCAACGGTTGTGACTTTTATCCCAGTTTATGTCGCTTCATTTTTGACGACTTTTGAAACTTTCTTAGACAGTATTGGAATGTTCTTAGGACCAGAGATTGCCATTTTCTTAGTCGATTATTTTTGGATTAGACGGCGACAATATCAAGTGGACGCGCTTAATACGATTGCTGGGCCATATTGGTACACAAAAGGCTACCATTTAACAGCGATGTTTAGTTGGGGAGTCGGCGTTATCAGTTATTTAATTTTGAACCAATTCGCAATCGTGCACGCTTATACCGGTGCAACATTTATCGCTATGTTAATCACAGCAATTCTGTATGGGATAGTTGTTCAAATTCAAACTAAAGAATCATTTAAATGATAATGAGAAGTCAGTATAAAATATTTTTATACTGACTTTTTTATTTTTTTACCAGATAGTTCATATTTTTTTCACACTTTAGCTTTACACTGTTTCTATTAGGAGGTGAGTCTATGTTTTTCTTGAAATCGATTCCGGCCAATATTCGTTATTATTGGCGACAGTCACTAGCGATTTATCTATTAGATTGCCTATTTCTAGGCTTGGCTATGATAATCTTGGGCTTGATTCGGTTAGAACAACATAACTTGACTCAACTTAAAAGCCAATTGGCTCATTTTACAGCGGCTGAAAAAGTGGCAGCTGGTTATCCGGTAAAAAACCTTCTACATGCTAATCAAATCGTGTTAGGACGGTATCAAATCGCTTATTATTTATTGCTAATAGTGGGTGTCATTAGCACGGTAATCATTAGCTGGGTGGCATTTAAAATTTTGGCACGTGATATTGAAACTTTTCTCAGCGCAAATTGGACGCGAACAAAAGTTACCCTGTATTATGGGTTAACCGCGTTGTGTCTGTTATTTTTCGCCATTTTAACAGTTAGCTTTTTGTTACTAATTGTTAATCAGCCGTTCTGGCGGGGCTTAGAAGCAGTCAATCATTACTGGCACCAACCATTAGAGACCATGCAAAAAGCGCCTAAAACATTAAACCCACTTTTTAAGAATCATTTGACGGACTTTAGCAGTCATTCACTTTTAAATCCGACTCTTCATAATAATGGTAAACAAACATTAACTAATCAGATTTTTGGACAACTATGGCAAGCGGTCATTAGCTTAGGAGTACCGGTTCTAATAATTAGCGGAATTCAAGTTAGCCGCTTTAAGAAAAAATATGCAAGAGGTGAGTCGGTATGTTAAATAAACAACCTTTAAGAGCCGGTCAGATTTATTTCAGTCAACCAGAGTTGTTAAAGACGGGCTTACAGCTACCACAACAGCCTTTTACGATTGATTATGCCCAACCTAAAATTTTACCATTCTTATCGGGGTGGGATAATTTATTATTACCTAAAGATGCCGACCAGTCGGTAATTAGCACTTTGACTAATCAATATGTCAAGAAGGTTCGGACAACACTGGGGAGTGCCTTAAAACCCATCGACCAGTTCTGGATCCAATTTATTCGGGGGTTAGCGAACCAACAGCAGGTTTTTGTACTAGCAAGTTATTTGGATCAACTAGCACCAAGCGATGCACGCCAATTATTAAATGATGTGCGTAAGATTGCGGCTGATAATAAATTAATTATCATCTTCACAACGGTACAAGAATCTGTTTTTGAGAGTTTTAAGAAACAAGTATTAACGCGTTAAACATAAAAAAGCGTCATTCCATATGCGGAATGACGCTTTTTGTTTAAGACTATTCAGCTGCTGATTGACTGGCTTCTGAGCTACTGCTACTTGCGGTAGTTGCACTATCTTTTAAAGCTTTACTTTTAGGGACTTCAGTTAAGCTAGATTGATCATCCGCTAACTCAGGGGCATCTGTTTTAAATAATGGCACTGTTGATTTACCCTTGTTTTGGGAAAGCACACTTGTTGATTTAGTGCCTAGCTTATTTTGAATGTCGACGAGTTGTTGATAGCCGGTTTGATAATTATAATCAGCTGGATCAACCGGTTTGAAGCCGGTTGGTGTGTAAAAACGGAGGAGATTCTTCTCATTCACTGAATCTGAGAGGCTGAGTTCATGATTGACTTGTTTTTGCCATTTAGCAACTTGTTTTTGCAACTTAGCCGTTGGTTGAGTCACTTCTGTACCATCTTGATTTTGGTAGATAGTGCCGTCTAATACCGTGTAATCTGGTGTGACGAAGTTGTGATTCCGGAAGGCGACGACTTGATCGTGTTGTTTGGAAAGGAGATCCGTGCCAAATTGCACATAATTCTGGCTGTTGATGCCTAATAAATGCAATAGGGTTGGCAAGGCATCGATTTCACCACCATATTGGGTTTGAACCCCACCTTTCAAGCCAGGCATATGAATCATGTAAGGGACGCGCTGTAATTGCGCATTATCGTTATCGGTCCAAGTATCATAATCGCGACCTAAAACGCCGGATAAAGCTTTATTATCGGAGTTTGAAAGACCGTAATGATCGCCATATAACACAATCATCGATTTATCGTAGAGGCCAGCACTCTTCAAATAATTGAAAAATTCAGCAAGTGACTGGTCGAGATAATGCGCGGTTGCAAAGTAGTTATTGACAGCTGGATTTTCGGTTGTTGCTCGTGGGAAATCACCGTCTGTTTTGGGCAGTGGGAATGGGAAATGGTTGGTAACGGTGATGAATTTAGTGTAGAACGGTTGTTGTAATTGTTCTAGATATTTAATCGATTGGCCAAAAAGGAGCTTATCTTTGAGGCCGTATTGCAAGACATTATCAGGACTTGTATTAAAATAGCTAGAATCGAAGAAATAGTTATAACCAAAGTTTTTATAAACATTATTCCGGTTCCAGAACGTCCCAACATTCCCGTGGAAAACAGCGCTGGTATAATCGCCATTTTGTTTGAGAATTGAAGGTGCTGCTTGGAAGGTATTGTCGGAACCAAGGGTCGTGAAAACTGAACCTTGAGGTAATCCGTAAACACCGGTCTCAAGCATGTTTTCGGCATCACTGGTTTTACCTTGGCCTACTTGATTGAAGAAGTTGGAAAAGGCCAATGTATTTTGATTATGATAGAGACTATTTAAAAATGGTGTGACTTCTTGACCTTCAAATTTGAAATCAATTAAGAATTGTTGGAAACTTTCGAGATGGATAACAATCACATTTTTACCCTTAGCAGCACCAAAATAATCAGCATTGGGGGCGGCATAGTGTTGCTTGGTGAAATCTAAGACGGGGTCTAAGTCATAACTTTCGGCTTGGGCCCGTACTTGATTATTCTGGGTGGTTTTAACCGCATCATAGACGGTAAAAGTGTCGATACCGAGGTATTTAACAATATAGTTCCGATCAAAAGTCCGTGAGAGAATCTGCGGCCGGCTGATTTCACTCAGACCAAGATTAACACCGAATAACAAAACGGCTAAGGACGTGATACTAAATGCCCACCGTTTAGGGAATTGGCGGTGATCAATCTTGATGACCTTTAATAGGATTAAAACGGCTAAAACGATAATGTCTAGCCAGTAGAGTGCATCGTGCCAGTTCATTAGGGCTAACGAACTCTTGCTGAGGCCTGCCGAAACTTTCGAATAGCCTAGAATGGTGTTAATCGTCATGTAATCGGTGAACTGTCGGTAATAAATGACATTAAAATACAAGAGCGCCGTGTTAGCCGTATAAATTACTAGACCGGTCCAATAGCTGACAATTGGCTGTTTAATATATAGCAAAATCCCTAGAACCAGTAGGGTGGTCGCAAGCGGATTGAAGAATAAAATGACCATTTGTAGGGGATCGCTTGCTGCGAGGTTAAAATCGGTGAAATAACCAAACAGAGTTTTAACCCAAAATAAAAAGACTAATAGGCTTAAAAAGCCAAGCTTAGTGGCCATAAATTGTTTCAGTTTTGTGAGTTTCAAGAAATGTGACATCCTTTCAAAATCAATCTAAAGCGCGTCATTGACTTATTTTACCGCCCAAATGAAGCCAGCGCAAAGTGCATGACATGATTTAAACGGAAACTTAAAGTTTTAAGGTAGGCTGCATAATTTGCGTGTAAATGGGATTTGATTCATCAGGGTTTAAGACATGCTGATAGACGGCGGCTAATTCACGGCCAATTGCGGTAATCTGTTTAGATTCAGCGGTTTGATAACCCGCTTCGGTTAAGTCGGGAACGCGCTGTTCAATGATTGCTTGAATTAATTGCTTAAATTGCGCATTATCGGTACCCATATAACAGTTTTGTTGATCTTTGAGCCAACCGTGGTAGACTGGAATATCGCGTACCAAAACTTTTTGATGACTGGCAAGGGCTTCTAACACAACAATGCCTTCGGTTTCTTCATAAGAAGGGAAGAAGAATAAATCAGCGTTGGCATAAGCCCCCTCGATAATGTCGCCTTTGATGTAACCTGGGAAGCGGACATTTGCAGGATGGTCCTTTTTAACAATCAAGCGGATATTGCGCGGGATACTGTACATTGGCACATCGCCAAACCAGATGAAGGTGTATTCAGGTAGTTGCTTGGCAATTTCAACAAAATCGAGTAGGCCTTTACGTTGAAAGAAGAGTCCCACACAGATAACGACTTTTTGATCCGGTCTTAAATTGAAATAAGCTCTAAAAGCCTGTTTTTTGGCCGGTGTTGTTTGATACTTGGCGAGATCAATCCCGTTTGAAATAGGGGCAATCGGTACTTGAATGCCATAACCTTGTAGAAGTGATTTTGAATAAAGTGTGGGGGTGATTAAATGATCCGCCTTTGAATAGAGACTAATAAGACGATGTTTGACCAACGGTGCAAGTTGGTTGGAACCGACAAAAGAATTGCGGAAATCTTCTTCAGTGGAGTGGGCGTGATAAATCACCTTTTTGCCAGCCTGACGTGCTTTTTTAATCATTCGCCGGCTATTCAAACCGTATGTATTAATATGTAAGATATCATAATCTGGATCGTTGGGATCAAGTGTGTAGTCGATGCCCATTGCTGTTAAGGCGCGCTTTTGATGGTCTAATGCACGACCGATCCCGGATTTAGCTAATAATTTTTCGCTTTCAAAATATAATAAAACTTTCATTAAATGGCTCCTTATGACGCGTTATATTGGTAACTAATCACACCATTATAGCATAGCTCTTAAAATCTCTCCTCCGACGTGAGGTGGATTCTAGTAAGAAGTTTAAGATTCACTTTAGTTGTGATGTCTGACTATCCAATTATGACGCAAAGTGTATATAATAAGAGATAAGGCGTTATACATGAAATGAATTAAATTGGTTGGATAAGTGAGGTTATTATTTGTTATTTCTAGGTGGTCTTTATGACAATATTATTCTCCCTTGGGGGTCAAAATATAATCATCTACCCTTAATTAAATTAACGGTAGAAAGTTTGGATAAAACAATTTTATATTGTTTAATTTTTATTGGGCTCCGCTTATTATACTTAGGCTTAAAAAAAAGACGGATTCAATTTAAATATGAGTTGAAACTATTTACCTTTGTTTTTTATCTATGTCTACTACTATCATTAACAGTGTTACGTCATATTTATTATCCTTGGCAGATGCACCTATACATTAATCGCTCGTTAACGCAAATTAATTTAACACCGTTTGTGGAGACGTTTAAGTTACGGAATGCACCAGCACAGTTAGACTATTGGTATAACTTTTATGGTAATATTCTTTGGTTTGTCCCGTTTGGGTGGTTGCGCGGTTCATTGACAGATCGGAAGGGAACTTGGTTGTTAACGATTGTCGAAGGCGCGTTATTTTCATTAGGGATTGAAACCGCCCAGTTTATTTTAGGGACCGGGATGGCCGATATTGATGATTTAATCTTTAATACAATCGGTGCGATAATTGGAGTGACCTTATACAAAGGGGTTCGAATTTTAAAACATTAAATTGCGGGTATCGAAGTTAAATTATGACGCTTCGATACCTTTTTAATTGTGTCAGAAGAATAGGTTAATGGGTTTACTAAAAAAGGTTAGCGGGTTTACTAAAAAAAAGTAAAAAAAATTTAACCTATACGCAAAAAAATGGTAACCGGTAACATTGCTGGTACTGTCACTTTTAAATAAACAGACCATTTTAGAATGCGCTTAATGGTGCCGTTTTCCCTCTAGAAATCAATTGCGTTTGTCTGTATAATGGATTCTTGTACTTTAGAGAAGAAGAGGAATTTAAAAATGGCTATTTTAATTGCATTAATCCCAGCACTTGCTTGGGGTAGTATCGGATTGGTAAGTGGTAAATTAGGTGGTAACGCTTATCAACAAACTTTTGGGATGACAATCGGTGCGCTGGTTTTTGGAATCGGTACCTTTTTAGTAATCCAGCCTCAGTTAAACTTATTTATCATGGTAATCGGGATCATTTCCGGGTTATTTTGGAGCATTGGTCAAGGACAACAGTTCCAATCAATGCAAGCAATGGGTGTTTCTAAGACAGTGCCAATGTCAACAGGGATGCAATTGATTGTAAACACTTTAGCGGGTGCTTTGTTATTCCATGAATGGAAAACAACACACGACTACGTCTTTGGGATTATCGCGTTAGTAATCTTGATTGCTGGTGCAACATTGACATCCATGAAAGATCCTAAGAGTAGTTTAGCAGCTAAAGAAGACACACAATTAGCACGTGGCTTCCGGGCCTTGATTCTTTCAACAATCGGTTATGGTGGTTACACAATCATTGTTAACTGGTCAGGGATTAGTGCAACAACCATTGTCTTACCACAAGCAATTGGGATGTTTATCGGCGCCGCTATCTTTGCTGGTGTTGGTATTGGTAAAGCAGTCTTTGATAAGAAAACAGTTTTGAACATTGGTACTGGTCTATTATGGGGCTTAGGGAACTTGTTCATGTTGATTTCAATGTCAGATATCGGTCTTGCCATCAGTTATTCACTTTCACAATGTGGGATTATCATCTCAACAATTGGTAGTATCTACCTCTTGGGTGAACGGAAAACGAAAAAAGAAATGGTGTATGTCACCCTTGGGTGTTTATTAGTCATTGTCGGTGGCGTAACATTGGGTATGATGAAATAATCTTAATCTTAATTAAAAAGCAGACTGGTACCTTCATAAATTAGGTAGAAGTCTGCTTTTTTGTTTGAAAAATAACCACTAAATCAGTGCACTTGTTTTATGGCATTTTAACTAAGTGGCATGCTATGCTTAGATTGGTTTTCAGATAAGAGAGGATTGAAAGTTGATGCAAACAAAATATAAACAGGCCCTCAGTTATTATGGACTTAGTTTCGGATTGCCGTTGGTGTTGTTATTAATCGGCTTTGCAATGATGGGTTTGGTGCCTTTTGGCAATCATAACTTACTATTCAGCGATTTAGGAACACAGTACATGCCATTTTTGGCAGAATTTAAACGTCAGGTGGCCCATTTTAATTTTAGTGCTTATTCATTTTCATTATCACTGGGTGGTAATTTAGTGCCCTTAGCAGCCTATTACTTAATTAGTCCATTTAATCTATTGCTGCTTTTGGGTTCTAATAGTCAATTACCAGTAATGATTAGCTATGTAATTGCCCTTAAGATTTGTACGATGGGGGTGACGATGAGTTATTTCCTGAGAACACGGACGACATCTTACCATTATTCGGCATTGATTTTTTCAACCGCATATAGCTTGTGTGGTTTTGTAGCAATGAATTTTTATAACCTCATGTGGTTAGATGCCTTAATCTTAGTACCGTTGATTGTCATTGGCCTCGAGCGCTTGTTCTCAGTAAAAAAACCAACGCTTTACATTGTGACTTTGACAGTTTCAATCTTGACCAATTATTATTTGGGTTATATGACATGTTTATTTGCTGTTTTATATATGATTAGTCTCGTGATTAAGCAACGACAACCACAGCAAACATGGCTGCAATTAATGAAGCAACAAGCACGGGTGATCTGGCAATTTATTTGGTCCTCGCTAATTGTTGGGGGTCTGAGTGCTATTATTTTGGTCCCAGCGTTATTAGGGATGTTAAAGACAGGTAAAAAGACGATTGCGATGACTAGTTTTTACCCCACCCCACAGTTTGGCTGGGAAGTACTGACCCAATTTCAAGTAGGCGGTAGTCATTATACCCAGCGACTAACGCATGAACCAACGCTTTTTGTTGGGACGCTAGGGTTGTTATTTGCAGTTTTATATTTTACCTTGCCACAAATTAGGAAACAAGCGAAGTATGCGAATGGCTTTTTGGTGCTTAGTTTAGCACTTAGTTTTTGGGTAACCACTTTTAATACGGTTTGGCATATGTTTCAGCAGCCAGAAGGTTTTCCATATCGGAATGCTTATTTATTTTCATTTGTCTTAATTAAGCTTGCTTACGAGGCAAGTTTAGTACGAGGGCAAAATAAAAGAGCCAAAGTCGGGACTATCATTTTAATCGGCGGCTTATTGGTAATGGGCCAGTTGAAATTACACAGTAGCCAATATCCTCAGATTGCGCAACAGTCTTGGTTATTATTAAGTGGCTATACAATATTTCTCGGGTTATTATTTTATTATTGGGGGCAAGCGCGACAACGTTATCAAAAATTAGTGATGATTAGTGTAGCGTTGGTGTCCTTTAGCGAATTAGTGACCAATTTTCAATTGATGACGCAAAAAATACCCTTAGGTTATCAAAAACAATATGCGCAACAATATCAGCGTCAAGCAAGTGTTTATAAACGCCTGAGTCAAGCTGATCACGATTTTTATCGGGTTAATAATCAGTCAATTTTATTAAAATCAGCCTATCGAGAACCGTATTATGGTTATAATGATGCTTTGTTATTTGGTCAATATACATTGAATAATTATTCGTCAACTTTAGATGAACAAATGCGTAGCATGTTAGTAGATCTCGGCTTTTACAGTAAGAATGTCCGTCGCATTAATGGGGTCGGGCATACAGCCATTACTGATTTATTGTTTGCGAATCGTTATGATTTACAGCAAAAAAAAGGGCAAACAATTATCCAACGTCATCAAACCCTCGGCTTAGGCTTTGCAGTTAATGCTGATTTAGCAGATGTCACTTTGAAAAAGCATCGGCCATTTGATAATCAAGATCGCCTGTTACAAGCAATGGTAAATACTGACAAGCCGTTTTATAAGATTCATCAGGTCGATACGGTTCGCGAGGAGGTTAAGGCCCAGCGCTATCGCTATACGTTAGAGGTACCAAGTGATACCAAAGGCCCGACTTATCTATATTTACCGCATCAGGATTTAACCCAGATTAAGCTTTGGGTGAACGGCCGTAAGAAAAAAACACCCATTAAAGTTAATAGTGCCGCAATTATACCGTTGGAAGATTCGCATAGAGGGCAACCACTGAGATTAACCGTGATTAGCCCCAAACGCCAAAAAATAAGTCATTTCCAAGTTGCAACCCTTAATCAAAAGCGCTTTGATCAAGCGATTAGGCAACTTAGTCATCAAAAGTTAATGACAACCGCTTTATGGCGGGATAACGGGCACGTTGAAGGCCGAATTGATAGCCAATCAGCAGGTCAGTTACTTTATTTAAGTCTCCCATATGATGCGGGGTGGCATGCGAAAATCAATCATCATACGGTTAAACCTAAGAAAGTAATGGCTAATATGTTGGCATTGCCATTAAAAAAAGGTACTAATGACGTGCAATTACGATATTATGCACCAGGCTTATTAATCGGCCAGATAATTAGTTTAGTAACATTATGTATTTGGGGCTTAGTTGCTAACTGGCAGAAAATAGTTATTAAGCGCTGAATAGCGATCTAATGAAAAAGTGCAATTAACAAAATATTTTGTTAATTGCACTTTTTTTATTTCAAGTCTTAATAAATAGCAAGCAATGTGAAAAAGTGCACTATAATTGACGGAATGACTATACATACTATATAGTTATATTAACGATAAGAATTTTATTTAGGAGGCGACTAGCGAATGCGAAATCAACACATCCAATTATCAGCTGAAGATTATGTGATTCAATGGAATCGGTTTTTAGAACAATTTATTGTTTTTGAAACAGTTTTTAGTGAATATACGCAAACTAGTAAGAATATCACGCGTGGGAAAAAGCTAGTGGGTGAAAATCTACAATTATTAAGTCGATATTCAATTAAGAATTTAGCAGCGCTAAAGCGATTTGTCGAACAAGTGCATTGTATCGAGCCACCTTCTGAATTTTCTGAAGTGCATACACAATTACGCATCGTCATTGATCATTATGTACAGGCAGCCGAAGATTTAATCGCAGCAATTGGCCAACATGATGGGGCCCAATTATTGGCTAAACTTGAGACTAATCGGCAGATTCAAAAGCGACAGTGTTATAAGATCAATCAATTGCTCAATCACATTGGCACTTTAAAAGCTGAGCCTATTTCTAAGAGTGGTTAATAAAAAAGAAAGTTAGCTGACACCCTGAGTATGTCGACTAACTTTCTTTTTTTGATATTAGATTGATTGGCGACGGGCATGTTCTATAAATTTAAACTTATCCGCGCGGTGAATCGATTCTGTAAACTGAATTAATGTATTATCTTGGAGATGCGTGATCCCCTTGACGCTAACGACGGCACTATTAGGCGCTAATTTTAAAATGGCGCATTGTTCTTCAGTTGCTGGCACAACAGTGAACTCCTTATTGCCGTAACCAATTTTGAGCCCGAGTTCTTGTTCGAAATAGTGATAAAGCGAATCTTGGGCGACTGCGCGGGATATTTCGGGGACGACACTGGTTAAAACGTAGTCACTATCGATGACAATTGGCTCACCATTAACCGTTCGTAATCGCTGAATGTATGTTGCAGGAAGAATCTCAGTGGAATCTAGATGGAAGGATGCTTGGGGGACATTGGCTTTTTTGAGTTGTAAGACAGTCGTTTGTGTATGCATATCAAAGAGATTATCCAACTCACGGTAACTGGTTAGGCCAGAAATTGGGAAGGCGTATTTATCAAAGTCTAGGACTAAAGACCCCTTGCCTTTAATCTTATGAATAAAGCCATTTTCTAAAAGACTAGCAAGCGCCTTGCGGACTGTTTCGCGCGAAGTACCATAAGCTGTCGCGAGTTCATTTTCACTCGGTAAAAATGAATTGGCTGGATAGACTTGGTTTGTAATTTTATGGACCAATTCACGGTAGATTGTTTCGTATTTTTTCGACATAAACTAAACCTCAATCGTTTGATTAGTTCCATCATATAAATTAATGACGAAAGTTGCAAGTAGGATTTGTAAACGGTTTAAAAAAGTTCGTTGACAACTTGTCTATACATGTTGTAATATGAGTTCATAACAGAAAGCGCTTTTACAAAAAGAAATTAAGGGAGGATTTAACATGGCACAAAAAGATTATTCACAACTCGCAAAAGCAATCGTTGCCGGTGTCGGGGGCAAAGAAAATATCGATAGTTTAATTCATTGTATTACACGGCTTCGGTTTTATTTAAAAGATGAATCAAAAGCACAAACCGAAACAATCAAAGCTTTGGATGGCGTCATTAATGTGCAAAAAGCATCCGGTCAATATCAAGTGGTGATTGGCAATCAGGTGACAGCGGTTTATGATGCCGTAATTGCTGAAATTGGTTCTGAGTTTGCTGACGAAGAGGAAACAGCCCAAGTAGTGGCAACCACCAAAAGAAAACAGAACCTAACCCCATGGGGACGGGTGAAGGACGCTTTTAGTCAATTAATTGGTGTGATCACCGGTGCCATGAGTCCTATTGTCGGAATCTTAGCTGCCGGCGGGATTTTAAAAGGCGTATTAGCAATGTTAACGATGCCACAACTAGGCGCGTTAGTGAGTCAAAAGAGTGAATTCTATATTATTTTAAGTGCAATGGGCGATGCTGTCTTTTACTTCTTACCAATGTTAGTTGGTTTTACAGCCGCTAAAAAATTAAAAGGCGATCCGGTCTTAACCGCGGTTATCGGGGGCGTTTTAGTCCACCCATCATTAGTCGCTTTAAACGGTAAATCACTTCTTGAGATTGGTTCGTTAAACTTCCCAATGGTGAACTATACGTATTCAATTTTTCCAATGATTTTAGCAGCCTGGTTGGTTGCTAGATTAACAAAATGGGTTAAGAGTTGGTTGCCAGGCTACTTACAAATTATCTTTACACCACTAATTGTTATTGCCGTTGTTGCAGCTATTACACTTTATATTACAGGTCCAGCAATTATTTGGTTATCAAACGGTTTAGCCTTTGGGATTCAATTCTTACTCTTAAAGAGTGGTTGGTTATCCGGTTTATTAATCGGTGGCTTCTATCAAGTGCTTGTTATCTTCGGGCTTCATTGGGGGATTTTACCAATCATTGCCAACGACGTGGCCACTTCCGGACACAGTTATTTAAACGCAATTTTAAGTACGACGATGGTTGCCCAAGGGGCTGCTGTATTAGCAGTGGCGATTAAGACTCGAAAAACAGCTTTAAAAGAATTATCATTTGCTGGTGCCATTTCAGCTTTCTGTGGGGTAACAGAACCCGCTATTTATGGGATTAACTTGAAATACAAACGAGTTTTCATCTCTGGGTTAATCGGTTCCGCAGCTGGTGGTTTTGTCAGCGGCTTATTGCATGGTAATATGTTCGGTTTTGCTGGTTCATGGATTGGCTTTGCATCATTCTTGGATCCCAAACACCCAGCAGATTTATCAAACCTCTGGATTTTCATTGCCGCTTCAGCGGTTGCAACAATTGTGCCATTCATCGTCACTTATGTTTGGGGTTACAACGACCAAATGCAAGAAGGCCAAGGAATGGCTAAACCACAAAAACCAGGTACGACTAAAAAAGTAACAGCATAGGAGAGAGTCATATGAAATGGTGGCAAAAAGCAACAGTTTATCAAATTTATCCACGGAGTTTTCAAGATTCAAATGGGGATGGCATCGGTGATATCAATGGCATTATCCAACGTTTAGATTATTTACAAGACTTGGGAATTGAATTAATTTGGCTAACACCGATGTATGTCTCGCCAGGTCGCGACAATGGGTATGATATCGCGGACTACTATCAAATCGATCCGATTTTTGGGGACTTAACTGATTTTGAACGTCTCTTGAAAGAGGCCCATCAACGCGGGATTAAAATTATGATGGATATGGTGGTCAACCATACTTCAGATCAACACCGTTGGTTCCAAGAAAGTTTGAAGGGCAAGGACAATCCTTATCACGATTATTATCTATGGCGTGATCCTGTTGATGGTCATGAACCGAACAATTGGTTATCTAAATTTAGTGGTAGTGCTTGGGAGTATGTCCCCGCGTTAGATCAGTATTACTTGCATTTATACGAGAAGCGGATGCCTGATTTAAACTGGCGCAACCCGCAATTACGTGAAGAAATCTATCAAATGATGCAATTTTGGGCTGATTTAGGAATTGATGGTTTACGACTAGACGTTATCAATAACATCTCGAAGGATAAAGATTTTCCTAACGATACCTTTGCGACACCAAGTGATGATGGCCGTAACTTTTATACCAATGGGCCGCACGTCCATGAATATATTCATGAAATGTACGAACGCGTCTTTGGGCCTAACAACTTTGTGACAGTTGGTGAATTATCATCAACCCCCGTCTCAGAAGCGATTCGGTATACGAATCCAGAACGCGAAGAACTCTCGATGGCGTTTACCTTCCATCACGTCAAAGTGGATTATACGGGTGGTAAAAAGTGGACATTAGGGCAATACCGGTTATCTGATTTGAAGCGGATTTTAAGTCAATGGCAAACTGAAATGGCAGCGGGCGGTGGCTGGAACGCCTTGTTCTGGTCAAATCACGATCAACCTCGGGCAATTTCACGCTTTTTAGACGATGGTCAATATCGGGATCAATCCGCTAAGTTACTGGCATTAGTTGAATTTGGATTACAAGGCACACCGTATATTTATCAAGGGGAAGAAATTGCGATGAAGAACGCTAATTTCACTTCGATTGATCAATATCAAGACGCTGAATCGGTTAATGCGTATCACCAAATGTTAGCTGATGGTATTAGTGAAGCATTGGCGATCCAAATCTTGCAACAAAAATCGCGTGAAAATTGTCGGATTCCAATGCAATGGGATCTGACAGCCAATCACGGTTTTACAACTGGCACACCTTGGTTGCAACCGGTTGTTGCGGATGACTATTCGGTGGCAACTAAAGCCCAAGCCCCTGACAGCGTCTTTGCCTTTTACCAACAGCTAGTAGCGCTGCGTAAGACTGAACCAGTCCTCATTGAAGGCCAGTATCAATTATTGGCACCAGAAGATGAAGCGGTTTATACTTATCAACGCCAATTAGATCATAAAAAAGTGCGTGTGATCGCAAACTTTACAGATCAAACACAACAACGCGCTAACGCGGACGTTAAAGCGGTGATGATGAGTAATTATCCAGACCAACAATTAACGGCTGACAAAATCACATTACGTCCATATGAAGCCGTTATGTTAGAACTTGAATGAAAAGAGGATTAAAATGATGTTTAAATTTATGAAAAAAGCACCGGCGGGCCAACTAACTGCGCCGGTTACGGGTCACTATTTACCCCTCGAAAAAGTAACAGACGAAGTCTTTGCTAGTAAAGCAGTGGGTGATGGTTTTGCCATCGTACCGGACGAAATGACCAATACGATTAATGCGCCAGTCGATGGCGTGGTTAGTTCAATCTTCCCAACCAAACATGCGATCTTGATTAAAACGAAACAAGGTGTTGAAGTCTTGATTCATATGGGAATTGATACGGTTGAATTACAAGGCGCACCGTTTGAGATGCATGTGGAAGCTGATTTTAAAGTAAAAGCCGGCGAACCACTGGTGACAATCGACTGGGCACAACTAAAAGCCGCGGATAAAGCCAATACAATTATGGTCGTCAGCAGTAATGCGGTGTTTACACCAGCCGAACCACTACCAGCTGTAGTGACGACGGACAGTGTCATCGGTCAGTTCGATTTAATGGCGGAATAAGGTGTCATATGCGCGCAATTATTATTGAATCCGATGATTTCGGGATGACTGTCCCGATTTCACGCGCGATTATATTGGGATTAAAGCGCGGGCTGCTCTCAGCAACTAATGCGCAAGTCACGTCACCAGATTTTGTAGCGAGTGCTGTCTTGGCCCAGCAAAATGGGATTCAGGGGATGGGCCTGCATCTGGTCCTTGATAAGGATGTGCCAATTTGTGAGCCACAAAGGATCCCCAGTTTGGTGACGACAACTGGCCGACTGGCGAGCTATGCCAATTTACAAGCACGTGCGCAAGAACTTGATCTCAACGAGGTCAGACGTGAATTTCAAGCTCAGATCGATTGCTTTTTAGCGAGCGGTTTAAAATTGACTCATCTGACTTCTCATCATTTTATCGCTACTTTAACGCCTGCCATTTATGCACTAGTACTTGAATTGGCTGAGACTTATCAGGTGCCGCTACGTCATGAAGTCACTAAGTTACCGCAAAAACAGCGAACAGCCTATCAAGATCTGTGGCAACAGAGTGCGGTTAAAACGACTGGCGCATTAATCACGGCGCAACAAGGGCCATACTTAACACCCGCTGATATTCGCCACCAGTTATCGTTAGTTGACCAAGCGGTGTTACCGGTTATTTTAAGTCATGTCGGGTATTTATCTAGTGCTTTAAGGCAAAAAAGTAGCTTAACCACTAACCGTCTGCTTGAGCTGGAGACGCTAAAAACGTTACAAGCGATGGCATATTGGCCAAGCAATGACTGGCAGTTAATTGATTATTCGGCAATAGGAGTGAATGACAGGTGAGACAGTATCAACATTTAACGGTTTTAGGGGATAGTATCACTGATCAACGAAACCACTATGCGCATCAATGGTATTACCAATGGTTGGCGGCTTGGTTAGCGATTCCTAAGACGACTAATCTCGGTATTTCAGGTTCGACAGTTGCCCAACCATATGATCCAATGGTCAACCGCTGGCAGCTGATTCCCACTGATACAGATTTATTATTAATCTATGCTGGCATTAATGATTTTGGTCGTGATGTCCCGTTAGGCCAACTTGGTGACCAAACAACCGTGACTTTTTATGGCGCATTGCAACAAATGCTTGGTCAGATTAGTAAACATTATCCGCAAGCAACGGTTTATTTTATATCGCATGTCCAGATTGGCACCGATTTTTTCCCGACCATCAATCAAAGTGGCTATCGACAAACCGATTACGAAAACGCAATTGTCCAAGTCACCGAATTATTAGGGATTGTGCATATCAGTCTCTTTAACGAAGAGACACTATCCTTTGCCAATGCGCAGCAAGCAGAGACTCTTAGTCTTGACAGCTTGCATCCCAATGATGCCGGTCATGAAAAGATTGCCCGGTTTCTGATAACAAAAATTGATCATTAAAAAAAGCCTTGGCACAAAAATCACTTTTGTGCCGAGGCTTTTTTAGTTATTTAAAGTTAGAAAAGTTGGCCGATACCGTAGTGAATGGCCATGGTGACTAGGCCGATTAGAATGTTCCGAATAATTGAAACTTTGACCTTGCCGTCACCCAGTTTAGCACTGATATAAGCTGTAATCGAAACCGCCACAGTAACGGCGATGATGGTCCCCGTCATTTTGTAAGCTTCAGGGAGAATAATCATGGCGAATAATGGGAAAACACCACCGAAGGCTGCAGAGAAGAGAGAAGCAAAGGCGGCAGCCCAAGGATTCATATAATGGCCGAGTTCTAAATCGTATTTAACATTAACAATGGTGGCCAAAGGCTTTTTTGACATGAGATCTTTAGCAATCGCTAGTGAGGTTTCGGGGGTAACGCCTTTTGATTCGTAGAAGGCTTGTACTTCTTGGATTTGGCCTTCCTTATCATGGATTAAGCGTTGCTGTTCAATAGCAACGGCGGCTTTTTCAGTGTCACTTTGAGAACTGACGGAGGCATATTCGCCAGCCGCCATTGAAAAGGCACAGGCTAGTAGGTCTGCTAAGCCAGCGATAAAAATCGTGAAATTATTAGTTGTGGCGGCGGCAACACTAAAAAGTACGCCAACGACGGTTAAAATCCCGTCATTGGAACCTAAAACCCCAGCCCGTAATGTATTCATTTTTTCTTCCATTGTTTGGTGGGGCTTTTCAACTGAAGGGGCAGTTGTTTTTGAAATCGACATAGCAAAGGATCCTTTCGAGAAAAAATAATTGTGTGTTTTAAAAATCAGTTAGGCAAGCGTTTATTGTTTGAACAGCGTTCCAATTGCGTAAGTGACAATCATTGTTAATAAACCAGAGATAACGTTTCTAATAATGGCTTTGGGCCGATTGGCTTTACCGAGGGCAGCGGCACTATAACCAGTAATGGCGAGGGCAATCATCACCGCGATGATAGTTGCGATAACGCTAATACGATTAGGGAAAAGGGTAATGGCTGCTAGTGGCAAAATAGAGCCAATCGGAAATGAAATAAATGAGGCAATCGCAGCGGCATAAGGATTCGTGAAAGCGTTGGGTAAAAAGCCGTATTTTTCTCGGATAACAGTGGTTAGTGGGTCAGCCGTCATCATTTCTTGGGTGGCTTTCGTCGCTAATTCTGGGGCAATACCCGTTTTAATGTATTTTTGACGGACAAAGGCGCTTTGTGATTCATAATTACTTTTGAGATTGAGTTGTGTATTGAAAATTGCCATTTCTTGCGCATCTTTTTGCGTGCTGACCGAAACGTATTCGCCCATTGCCATTGAGATAGTACCGGCTAACATACCGGCAATCCCTGAGATAAAAATGGCGAAGTGATCGCTAGTGGCACCGGCAACCCCAATTACAATACCAGCAACGGAAAGAATGCCGTCGTTGGCACCCATCACACTGGCCCGCATAACATTAATTTTTTGAGCAAGAGATAATTTCTTAGTCACAATGAAGCCTCCAATAACCTTTATTACTTTATAATTATTATAAACTACGTCTTGTGATACTTCAACCGATTACTTTTAAATTGTGCAAAATTGAAATATGATTTAAAAATAAGCTTGCCTTATAGTTCACTAGAAGGTGTATTCTACAATTACTGAAACAAAGGAGGGGGCTATTTTGGCAGAAAAACAGTATAAAATTGGTGAATTTGCAGCCTTAGTAGGATTATCAACCTACACGTTACGTTATTATGAGGAACAAGGCTTAATTAAACCGCAACGGGATCCAGCTGGGCTACGCTATTACACGTTAGCCGATGTTAAATGGGTTGGTTTTATCCTCCACCTAAAAGGCACCGGAATGCGGATCAATGAGCTACAAAACTATGTTAAGCTACGGGCGCAAGGAGATTCGACAATTGAGGCGCGTAAGGCATTATTGCAGCAGGTTAAAGCACGGGCTGAAGCTGAAGTCGCTGAACTGCAAGCGAACTTGGCGATTATGGGCCGCAAAATTGATTGGTATGATGGCAAATTGGACCATTCAATAGATCAATCAGAAAGTTTCGAAACTTATTTACAACGATTTGAATCATAAAAAAGTGAGGTTATTAAAATGGTCAAAAATGAACAATTGAAAACAGAACAATTATTTACAGTGGGCGAACCGAATGTCGCTTACCAAGACGTCTTTGTTGGGCAAAGTTATTTATCCATGCTAGTTAACGAACCAGACGTCAATGTGGGTGTCGGAAATGTCACGTTTGAACCAGGCTGTCGTAACAACTGGCACATTCATCATGATGGCTATCAAATTTTATTAGTTACTGGTGGTGAAGGCTGGTATCAAGAAGCTGGTGAAGCAGCGCAACATTTGGTGCCTGGTGATGTGATTGTCACTAAAGACGGTATTAAGCATTGGCATGGTGCCACTAAGGATAGTTGGTTTAGCCACGTCGCAATCACAGCTGGGACACCGGAATGGCTAGAAGCCGTTTCTGATATTGATTACGACGCATTAGAAAACTAAAAGGAGCTTTTTAAAATGGCAAAAAAACAAACAGCAGGTCGCGATTTATTGGGCGATTTTGCGCCTAAGTTCGCTGAATTAAATGATGATGTTTTATTTGGACAAGTCTGGTCAAGAGAATCAGAATTACCAGCGCATCAACGAAGCTTAATTACAATTAGCGCATTAATTTCTGGTGGTAATTTCGAACAATTACCAGCACACCTAAAGATTGGCAAGGATAACGGCATTACTGAGGCCGAAATTGTTGAAGTCATCACACATCTAGCCTTTTATGTCGGCTGGGCAAAAGCTTGGTCAGCAATGAACGCCGCCAAAACAATTTACCAGGCTTAAACCATTTTTTTAATTGGCCTAGTTCAGCGCTTGCATTAGCGGACTAATGGGCATCTTAAAAATCGTCCATTGAGAACTACCATAATTTGAATTAAATACAAGAGTTTAAATTTAAAAAATCTGCGCGTACTATATATAGTGTTGTTAATTCGATTTGTACACCAATATATAGGAAATGGTGTTGACAATCCAAATAGATAACTAATTTAATATAAAGAGGGTTTCAGTTCAATGCAAGATAGTCGCGCAATTGCTAGTGTTTTTAATCCAAAGTGGTATATTCAACAAATGAAAGGGTGGACGACTAGTAGTTATGGTCTGTTAATGTTTGGTTTAGGTTTTATTTTGGCAGCCACGATTTCTGGTGGTCCCATGACCGGTGTGTCATTTTTAACGATGTTAGCAGGTATGCTAGGCTTTACATGTACGATTAGTATTACCAATACCAAACCCTTAAATGGTGTTTTTGGGATTATTTCTGCGTTAATCTACATTATTGTTGCTTATAACGCTAAAAACTATAATGATATGTTATTACAAACGGTCTACATTATTATGTTAGACATCCCGGTCTTATTAATGCCAGATTGGGCGCAAAACGTCGATAAAAAAGTCCGGGGTCTTGCCAGTCGCGGCAAGGGCCTGCGTAACTGGGGATTAACGTTATTATTCTTCGCTGCTTCAGTAGGATTGTTATATCTCTGGGAAAGTCATATGACAGACAGTCCACGACCATTGATTGATAGTATTGCCGCTTCAGTTGGCTTTACCGGTGCGTTATTGACAACGTTACGTTTTAAAGAAAGTTATTACTTCTGGTTTATCCAAAGTATTGTCTCAATTACTTTATGGGGGATTACAGCAATGCAAGGTGGTTCTAACTGGGTGTTATTCTTCACGTACATCTTGTACTTATCAAACGACTTAGTGTCATTTTTCGATAAGAATGTTGTTTGGTTCCATCCAAAAGAAACGATTACTGAAAACTAAAGCAGCAAAAAAAGCATCCTAACATGTGTTAGGATGCTTTTTAATTTAAAACGATTAGAGTTCAACGCCATTTTCTGCGAATAATTCTGGCAATGTTTTAAGTGATTGACCATCGTATTCAGCGAAGAAATCAGCCACACTGTATTCTTTGCCAGCAGGACGAGAAGCATCATAGCTTGCGCTAATTGATTCTGTGAGCTTGCCATCTTTGATGGTTAATTCTAATTCTTCAACAGGGATACTACGTTTATCAGTGATTTTAGCATCAATCAAGAATGGGCGACCTGCTTTTGTGACCTCAAGGGCTTTGTCAAAAGCGGCCGGTAGTTCTTTAGAAGAACGCACGGTAATTGATTCAATGCCCATTGCTTGAGCAATCATTGCGAAGTCTTGATCTTCGATGAAGATTCCTGAATAATCCATTGGTAAATCATCTTGTTCACTCTTAATGAAGTTTAATGAGGCATTAGAAGTGATGATGTTGATGATTGGCAATTGATATTTCTTTTCGGTGATTAAATCTTGCATCACCATTGAAAAGGCACCATCACCAGCAATATTGAAGACTTGACGGTCTGGATAGCTGAGTTGACCGGCTAAGGCACCAGGGACGCCTGAGCCCATTGAAGCAAAGAGGGCTGAAATCACCCATTTATTCTTAGGGGTTAAGTGTAAGTGACGGAAACTATTGATGATATTATCACCAACGTCGATTGAGAAGACAGCATCTGGTTCAGCAATCCGGTTGATTTCTTTATAGATTGGTTCAAATTCAAGCGGATCAGATGGCCGGTTGGTTAAGTCATCAAGATAAGCTTGCCAGTTCTTCATATCAGCAACCGCCGCTTTGAAGAATGGACTTGGTGCAACAGCTTGGCTACGGGCAATTACTTTTTCAACAAACGTGGTTGCATCTGACCAGATTCCCAAGTCTAAGAAATGATGACGGCCAAATTGGGCTTCGTCATTATCGATTTGGACAAACTTGAAGTCATGTGTCCGGTAAATTAAGTTGGCAAATGGGAAGTCAGCACCGATGGCAATTACTAGATCACTAACGGCCATGATTTCATCAGCCGCCTTTGAAGCAGCCCGGTTAGCCATGCCTAAGTTACCTTCATAACTATCAGGCACTAAGCCTTTTGCAAGACCAGTCATGACGATTGGAATTTGTAATTTCTTCGATAATTCAACGAGTTGGTCGCCGCCATCTTTAATCCCACGACCAACGTGGATCACAGGCCGTTTTGCGTCTTTAACCATTGCTAAGAATTGATCGACTTCTTCGTCAGTCGCAGCAGGACCGGCAACTTGTTTTCGATCTGTTGGTGAGCTTGAGCTGTATGGTGTATCTGGAATTTCAACGTAACCAAAGTTATTAGGAATAATAACAACTGCGACACCCTTGTGTTTGTAAGCTTCACGGATAGCCTTATCAACGACATATGGTAGGCTTTCTGGCGTCATAACAAGTCGATTGTAAACGGAAACGTCGTCAAACATTGGATTTTCATTAAATTCTTGGAAGTAATTGTAGTTCATATTCGTACTTGGCACTTGGCCAATTAATGCCAAAACGGGTGCGTGATCTTCTTTAGCATCGTATAAGCCAGTTAAAAGGTTCGTTGCACCAGGACCAGCAGAACCAAAAGCAACCCCAATTTTACCTGTTAATTTAGCATCAGCAGCGGCAGCAAGTGCACCAACTTGTTCGTGACGCACTTGGATATATTTAAGTCGATCTTGTTCGATCGTTAACGCACGCATTGTTGAATTAAATGAGCCACCAGGATAACCAAAAACGTGGTCAACTCCCCAAGATTCAAGAACACGAAGCATTGCAACGCTTGCTGGAATAGTTTTTTGCATTTCAGTATTTGTACCAGTCATAGTAAAAGAACTCCTTTAAGTGAATTAACTATTTAGGTTGTGTGCAACCTTATGACATATAATTTAGCACACGTTGAAATCGATTACAAGCGTTTCGCTTATTTTATCAATAGACTGAACTAAATACAGGTAATTTGAAGAAATAAAATAACAAGTATCCCCTATTCTGAACATTAATCAGCGCTAGGCATACTTGTTATTTTTTTAGGCATTAAGATAGTTGAGAAGTGTTTCAGTTGTCAGTTGTTGTTTTTCCACCGCGTTAAAATCAGCAATTAGTTGGCCGGCTTTTAAGACTAAGAGGCGATTACCATAACGGAGGGCGTCTTCCAAATCATGGGTGATCATCAAACAGGTGAGTTGATTGTCCCGAATGGTTTGATCTGTAAAAGTCATCAATGCCTGGCTTGAAACGGCGTCTAAGGCCGATGTATGCTCATCCAATAGTAGCAGTTCGGGTTTTTGAATCGTTGCCATCAAGAAGTTTAGGGTTTGGCGTTGTCCACCAGATAAGGTACTGACTGGTCGATTAAGCTGTTGTTCTAGATGGTTAGGTAACGTTTTGGCGAGGGCCTTAATTTTCGGTAATTGTTGTTTTAGACGACGCGGCAATAAACGGCGATGTTGTCCACGCCGCATAGCCAACAGGATGTTTTCAGCAACAGTCATATCAGCGGCCGTCCCTAGTTTGGGATCTTGATAGACCCGGCTCATTAAACGTGTCCGTTGTTGGGCCGATTGCTTGGTAATTTCTTGCCCGTTAAAAATAATTTGACCACTAGTTGGCGTTAAATCACCAGCAACAGTATTGAAAAAAGTTGATTTGCCAGCACCATTGGCTCCTAATAGCACAACGAATTCGCCGGGATTGATATTGAGGTCTAACTGGTTGAGTAATTGTTTTTGGTCATCATTATCTGTGATCTGATAACTTATTTGGTTTAAAGTCATACGCGGTGTCATTTAGCGGTCATTCCTTTCTTTTGTTGGGGAGCAATGATGAAGATGGCGAGGATAACGGCTGAGAAAAGTTTAAAATCATTGGCGTTAAAGCCAAGTTGGAGAACCAACAATAAGATTAAACGGTAGACGATACTCCCAAGAATAATGCTGATTAATTTAGAGATGAAGTGGCGACCAACCAATAGTCGTTCACCAATGATGATGGCGGATAAACCAATGACCATCACGCCGATGCCCATATTAACGTCTGCAAAGCCGTTATATTGGGCGACTAAGCCCCCTGCTAAAGCGATGAGACCATTAGAAAGGACGATTCCGATTGTCTTAGTCCGTTTGACGGCGATGCCTTGAGAAAGTGCCATTGTCGGATTATCACCAGCGGCAATGAGTGCTTGCCCGAATTCAGTATAGAGCAATAGGGCAAGAACGAGCATCGCCACAGCAATGATGATTAAATTCAAGAGTAACAACCGTTGATCGACAGTTAATTGTTGTAAAAAAGGCAATTGGTAGAGATTATGTTGATCACCGATCGCAAGGTTGGCTTGACCTAAAATACGCAAGTTAACCGAATAAAGACCGGTTAGCGTCAAGATACCAGCTAGCAGGCTTTGTACGTGAAAATAATTATATAAGATAGCAGTGACTAGCCCGGCAAGACAGCCGCCAATAAAGGCTACTAGTAGTGAAAGGACGAGATTATGTTGTTGTAGCATGACGGCACTTAATGCGGCCCCTAGTGGGAAGCTCCCTTCGACCGTCATATCAGGAAATTTGAGAATCCGGAAGGTAATGAAGACCCCTAAACTGAGTAAACTCCATAATAATCCTTGGTCGATGGTTGAAATAATGAGGCTCATTTGATAATCGCTCCTTTTTCTTTAGCGGTTTTAACAAGATTTTGAGGGATGGTGATGTGCAAGGCTTTGGCCTTTTTAAGATTTAAGACGAGGTGTCCTTTACGTAAATAGCGAATGGGTGTTGAAGCGGGTTTTGCGCGACCGCTTAAAACCGCCGCGGCCATTTTGCCGGTTTCAACGCCCAAATCATATTGACTTAAGCCAACAGTGGCAAGGCCGCCATCTTTAACCATGGTTTCGGCTGAAGGGAAGACCGGTGTTTTGGTTTTATCGGTGACATGGACGAGCGTGCCCATTGCACTGGCAATCGTGTTATCGGTCGGCACGTAGATTGCGTCAACTTTAGGCGCTAGATTTTGGCTGACTTGTTCCAGATCGTTGACGGAACTAAGACTTGCATCAATGACTTGGAGGCCTTTTTGTTTGGCGAGTTGCTTGAATAGTTGCATCTGACTGGTTGCCGAGTTATCACTGCTGGAATATAAGATACCAACGGTTTTCAGTTGCGGCATAACGGTTTGCATTAAATCGAGTTGTTTTTGAATGGGTGCTTGATCGGAAACACCGGTGATATTGGCACCGGGCTGTTGATTATTTTGAACGAGGTTGGCACTGGCTGGATCAGTCACGGCCCCTAGGATAATTGGCAGTTGTTTTGTTGCGTTAGCCAGGCTTTGGGCGGCCGGTGTTGCAATACCGATAGTGATCTTAGCTTTTTCGGTGACAAACCGGTTACTCATTAAGCGCAAGTTACTTTGATCGTTTTGTGCGTTTTGAAAATCAATCTCAATATTTTTGTGATTATGATAGCCGGCACTTGCTAAACCTGCGACAATGCCACGGTGAATTTCGTCGAGTGCGGGATGGGATAAGGGCTGTAAAATACCAACAGTTGGCAAATCAGGTTGGTGAGCTTCTTTGATTTTTTTGATGCCTAGTAGTGTGAGTAAACTACCGAAAATTAAGATAAGTGGTAAAAAACGTTTTAGTTTAGACATTGACGAAAGCTCCTTTAACGTGCTTTTCAGCCCATACTTCTACGGTTAGCTACGTCCCGCAAACGAACGATGACATCATTCATTCACTGGACTAAGCTACTCTTCAAAGTATAATCAGGCTGAACACACTCATTTTTCAAATAAAAAAAGTCCCCCACATAGACA
This sequence comes from Latilactobacillus sakei, assembly GCA_002953655.1. Lineage (NCBI taxonomy): Bacteria > Bacillati > Bacillota > Bacilli > Lactobacillales > Lactobacillaceae > Latilactobacillus > Latilactobacillus sakei. Next base: position 1,341,239 of record CP025839.1, on the reverse strand, counting down.
TGTAGGGGACAGAAAAAGCCTACATGGATTTCCTCGAGTAAAATCCATGTAGGCTTAAAATTCAATCGATTACTGATGAATGGCCGCATGGATACAATCAAAAGACTGTATCCCACGACGGTATACAATCTCACTTAGCGGCTTTGCCAACGAATATTCAATTGTACTAAGTGAGTGTTTGTCATGTTCAGTAACCTCCGTTTTATTTGATGTTGAAAAGTATAGCGGCTTGCCAGAATGAAGTCAAGGCCTTTAAGAAAATAAATTCTGAAAAGAAAGCAAAACTTGCATGAAAAAGGGGGTAATCTAGCTTGCATTTTACCTTTAAAAAAGCTAAAGTTATTAAGTATACTTGTGTTTTAAAAACAGGAGGAATAGACTACTATGGCACATATTTCATTTGATGCATCACGTTTGGACAAATTTGTTCAATCAAACGAACTTGCAGAAATGCAAGCAATGGTTAATGCTGCAGATTCACAATTACGTGAAGGAACTGGCGCAGGCAACGATTTCCGTGGCTTCTTAGATTTACCAGTTAATTACGATAAAGATGAATTTGCACGGATTAAAGAAGCTGCTGCTAAGATTAAGAGCGATTCAGAAATCTTCGTGGCAATTGGTATCGGTGGTTCATACCTCGGCGCTAAAGCTGCAATTGATTTCTTAAACAACACGTTCTATAACATGTTACCAGCAGAACAACGCGATTTCCCACAAGTTTTATTCGCTGGGAATTCAATTAGTTCAAGCTACTTATCAGACTTAGTTAACTTGATCGGTGACCGCGATTTCTCAATCAACGTTATCTCAAAATCAGGGACAACAACGGAACCTTCAATTGCTTTCCGTGTCTTAAAAGATAAGTTAATCAAGAAATATGGTAAAGAAGAAGCTAAGAGCCGGATCTATGCAACAACTGACCGCGCTAAAGGTGCTTTGAAGACTGAATCAGATGCAGAAGGCTATGCAGAATTTGTTGTGCCTGATGACATTGGTGGTCGTTTCTCAGTATTAACAGCTGTTGGTTTATTACCAATTGCCGTTGCTGGTGGCGATATTGACCAATTAATGAAGGGTGCCGCTGATGCACGCGAAGAATATACAGATACAGACGTTACTAAGAATGATGCATACAAATATGCTGCCTTACGTAACATCTTATACCGTAAGGGTTACACAACTGAATTATTAGAAAACTACGAACCAACATTGCAATACTTCTCAGAATGGTGGAAGCAATTGATGGGCGAATCTGAAGGTAAAGACCAAAAAGGAATCTATCCTTCAAGCGCTAACTTCTCAACTGACTTACATTCATTAGGTCAATACATCCAAGAAGGTCGTCGTAACTTGATGGAAACTGTTGTTAACGTTGAAAAACCTAACAGCGACATTGACATCCCAGCTGACGAACAAAACTTAGATGGTTTAGGTTACTTAGAAGGCCATACAATGGACTTCGTTAACAAGAAAGCTTACCAAGGTGTTGTTTTAGCACATACTGATGGTGGCGTACCTGTTATGACCGTTAATATTCCTGACCAAACAGCTTATACATTAGGCTACATGATTTACTTCTTCGAAATGGCAGTTTCAATTTCAGGTTACTTGAACGGCATTAACCCATTCAACCAACCTGGTGTTGAAGCTTACAAGAAGAACATGTTTGCTTTATTAGGCAAACCTGGCTTTGAAGAACTTGGTAAAGAATTAAACGAACGCCTATAATTGATAGTATTTCGTTTTAAAGAAAGCGACTAAAATTAATTTTTAGTCGCTTTTTTAGTGTATAAAAAAAGAGTCGGGCCAAATTGATGCTGACCCGACTTTAATTTATCTATATTATTCAAATGTCATTTCATTGACTGATTCTTCAAGGCCTTCTAGGACCTCATTTTGTTCGATAAAATCAACCCAAGTTTGATAGTCATCAGCGTGCTCACCCCGAATGTTAAAGGCCATCTTTTGTTGGATACTGGCGATGAATTCGGCGACCATCTTATCGACAGCACGCTCAACCTTAGCTTCATTCCAACGTTTGGCAGGTTGACGCTTCATATTTTTTTCATTTTGATAATCGAGGCTCTTATCGCGAAAGGTATCGAGAGCGCGGGAGTTTGCTTCGAGGTATTCTAATAAAGCGGCATTATTCATTGAATTCTCCTTAAAATGTGTCTAATAGGCAGCTAACAACGATTTTAATTCTTGTTGCGCAGCCGTATCCTGTGAAACGGTAAATGGTGTAGGGGATGTATTTCGGCTACCACTAAAGGGGGCTAATGCAAAACCATCTTCCGTATTTGTGGTTTGCCCATTTCCCGTTTTGAGTTCGTAAACGACACCGTTATCACCTAATAAATACTTACTAATCGGGCGGTTCATATTCATATTGCTAGCATAATTTCTGGCGTAGGAATCGTATAATTGTGAATCGATACCAGTCGTGCCATCTAATGCGGTGTAAAAAACACAACCACCAACTGCTTGAATGGGGTAGTGGCGCCCATCACCTTCACCATGTTGGACTAAAACACGGCCATCCGGTGTTTCGGCAAACCAATCACCAGGATCGTCAGCCCCGTGGTCAAAGTACCAGTCACTAACAGCCATATTACCAACTTCAGCACGTTGACCGGCCCACTCTAAGAAATCACGGGTGATTGCTGCTTTTTGACTATCAGTATAAGTGTGAGTCGTTTCTTGAACGGTATGGCTAGTTGTTGCTGAAGAAGTAGTGGTTTTAGAAACCATTTCTGCAGAAGATGATTTTGAATGAGCAACCTGTGAGCTTTGTTGAGCTGAGGATGATGTCACTGAGTGCGTACTAGGTTGTTTTGCTTGGCAAGCTGTTAGTAATAAAAGACTAGTGCCGAATAATAGTGTTAGTGTTTGGTGCTTAAACATGATAAATTCCCCCAATTAAACTTAATAAGTCATTGCCCGGTGGCCTTGGTAACTTGCAATCTTCCAGAAGGCCTTAAATGTCATTTTTTTGCGTTTCCCTGTGTAAGGATCATTAAAATAGAAGTGGTCTTGGTCATAACCGACGATTAAAACGGAATGAGCAGGTTGCCCGTGATAATTAATCCACGCGACGATTGGTTTTTTATGATCAAGTGTCTTTTTTAAGGTCGATACGGATGCATTAGAAAGATCGGTGAAGCTGCCTAGATATTGATCGAATAAATCGGCCCAAGCAGGTGGGTACATGGTATAACCGGAATCATCAAATGGGTTACCCCAAAAACCGGTCTCCATATCGCCAGTGGTTGTGTAGGGAATCAATTCTGGGATAGCTGTTTTGGGTAAGTCGATATCTTTATAAGTCATCAGCATTGCGACGGCCGTGATTTCGCAGCCAGTTGGTAATTCTGGAAATTGAGAAATGGGTGCGATATCTAACAGGACTTTTTTAGGCTTTTTAGTGATATCTTGTGCGGATTGGGCATTTTGTATTTTTAATAGGGGCTTACCAAACTGCGCTTGGACTATCAATAGGCCAAAGCCAGCCATCAGTAGTATCCCTAATAATCTTAGACGGTGCTTCTTTTTTAGTTTCAATAATCAGTACTCCTTGCTATAGATGATAGTGGCTGGCGAGTAGTTCAAAGCTAGTTATCAGCAAACTGATACACAGAACTTGCCACCACATTTGTGTGAGAAGGGCTAGTAGGATGAGCCCGCCGCCCATTAAAAGGACGGGTAAATTCCAAGTGTGCTTGGTCCAGAGAATAAGGGCCGTACTAATAAAAATTTCGCAAACAACTAATAAGACAGCAATCATAAAAAAGCCTCGCTTCCAATATTATAAAGACTTCTTATATAGCAGTATACCATTTTGTATGGGGGACAACCATTGATGAGCGCAAAAGTAAAGCGCCTAGTGCTAAACAAAATTTTGTTTAAGACTAGACGCTTATTAATTATTTGAAAAAGGCCATCAAGAGGTGATTAATTTGATCGAACCAGGTGGTAGGATGCACTAATGTCGTTAAGATTTGTTTTCGATGTTTGTGCCAGGCGGCCTTAAGATGTTGATCCGAAAGTTTAGTAATATCAAATGCCACACATAACACTCCTTACTTGAAATATAGTTGTTAAGAGGGGATTTAGCCTTCATTATATAACAATTATTAACATTAGCAAGGGTGTTATTAACAATCAATAATCAATTATCGTCGGCCAATGGTGCGTAAAAAAGAGTACTTTGTTAATAGAATTGGTCAATAACAATGCTTGATAAATGTTAAATACGAATGAAACGGTCTTGGGGGCGCTTTAACAAGTATGACAATCTTTACCGAATTTTAAAGCCTCGTTCGCCTTATTTAACCAACAAGACATTTGTGGTCGAATGAATACTGATAAATTGGGCCACTGAACCAATGAGCAATCGTTCAATAGCACCTTTACCACTAACCCCGACAATGGTTAAATCAATATCGGCTTCTTGTGGGATAGTGATGGCTAATTCACGGCGGGGTGAACCAACCTTGAAAATGGTTTGGACGTCTGCAACGCCTTGATCCTTGGCTTCCTTGGCTTTTTCTTCTAAGTAGAGCTTCGTTGATTTTCGTTCGGCCTCTAGAGAAGAAGCGGGATATGTGATGCTTGTGCTGACAGAGACTTCATCTGGAATAATCTGAGCAATAAAAAGTTTGGCATGATTACGTTTAGCCACTTCGATCGCTTGTTTAAGCGCCTTATCAGCTAATTCTGAACCGTCTAATCCAACTAAAATATTATGATATTCTAACATGATAAAAACCTCCTTCTTAATAACTTAAATATAACATAATGGATTAGCTTTTTCTGCTAATTTGATTTGGTGGTATTAAGTTGTGCTTGACCGATCGTTTACGTAATTATGGCGATGGGTTATACTGAACTTGTGAATAATTTCTCCCGAAATTAAAAACTACTTATATAATTTAATTAAATAAAAAAGACCTGAAGATTGTCAGCTTCAGGTCTTTTTTATTGCCCTATTCAACGTGCGTAATGGCAAGTTGTGTCATTTTATGTTTCTGATTAGTGGTTGTAATGATTGAATAGCGAATCTTTTTAGTTGTTAATTGTAAAAGTTTATTGGGACGGTTGAAGGACTGCTTTACAAGCGTTGTAACTTGCTTGTTGTCGGTGCCCAGGCTAGCGGTGAAAGATTCCAAATAGTTTTTAAAGACAAGGTTGTTCTTCGCATCTAGCGATTTAACGGAAATCCCTAAGATTTGTCCATCACTAGCATTGATAGAGATAACATTATGATCATCAATTTGATCCGAACGAATACCTTCAATCGCTTTAGCATCAAAAACGCCTAAATTTTTTTGGCGTGCTAAAGGATTGTAACGTGCGATGAAAGTAGACCATTTTGTAATAGGTGTTGCAGCAGGACCTTGCAAGTATGTTGGATTATTAAGCTGTTCGTTATCGGCAAATGTGACACGATATTCTTTGGCTTTGTAGGGAATATCAACTTCAAAAGTCCCATCAGTCACTTTGACTGAATGGGTTTGATCGCCAATTTGCCAGTACACCCGTTTTTGCTTGGTTTTACCGGTCACGGTTGCATTGAACCCGCTCCCATTTTCATGAAGCTTAACCGCTACGGGGTTTCCGCAGGCGGTAAGTAGTAAAAGAAGACTTGCTAATAAACTAACTAGTGTTATTCGACGCATTTTTTTTACCCTCCAAAATGTAATGGGGTTAACCATAGTTTCAAAAATAAAATGCTCCCCAGCATTTTATTTGAATGGCGTAAACTGTTGGCACCTAATTGAAAAATGATATTTTAGTTTCGCTAATTAATAGCGGTTGAACGGGCATTTTTTAACTGATCAATCGCACGGACATGACTTTTATTTGTTTTATAGATATCATCTGCGTAATCTTGATACGTACTGTTAGGACGCGTTGCAGCTAAGATAAAAGCATTAGTCTTTTCCAAAACGTTTTTAGCGTAGACAAGCCGTTCTTTGTTATGACTTGTCTTATAGTCTTTCATGCTTTCATAATCGGTTTGGGCAATAGCGTAATAATTATCAGCATCATCAAGCTTGCCCTTAGCAACTAGACGACGCCCTTCACCAGCGATTGCATTTTCGTTATCAGTATAAGTTGAATCACCGATTGTAACGGAACCGTCTTTAATCAGTGTTTCCCAAGTAGCAGTGTATTTTTGGGCAACATATTCTGTGGAAGCTGTTGCTTGCTTGATATGTTTTAAAAATTGACGTTCATGTTTATTAAAGCTTTTCTCACGTTTTTCAAGTTTAACTTGTGCTTCATGCGCGGCTTTTTGGGAGAGGTAGTATTGATAACCAACCGGTGCGGCCGCAACAAGCAACCCGATTAAGGCAATAATCAACGCGGCTTTAATGCTTTTTTTAAAGATAAGAAGGAACAAGAGTAGTAATAAGCCCAATCCAAAGATGGCTAAGCCGAAATAGAGAATAACGGCTAACATTAAGTTCATAAAGTGACCTCCAATTAGATAATCAGCGTTAACATGGTTAACCAATGAATATTATCCCATTTTACACAATTTAAGCAAGTTATTTTTAATAGAATAATGTGAAAAAAGGACAAATTTTTTCATAAAAGGGCTTTAATTAGAAAAGCTAATTGTTTTTCTGAAAATTATCACGTATCATGTGATATATACTTATGTTAACATTAGGAGGAAATAGTAGTGGATGCTTCTTTGACAACCCGTTTGGCTGCCGAATTTATTGGAACTGCAATTATGATTATTTTTGGTAACGGGGCAGTAGCCAACGTTGAATTAAAGGGAACAAAAGGTTTTAGTAGTGATTGGTTCTTAATCGCTTTTGGATATGGATGTGGGGTTATGATTCCCGCCGTTATGTTTGGTAGCATTTCTGGTAATCATCTTAATCCAGCTGTGACATTGAGTTTTGCAGTGATGGGCTTATTCCCATGGGAAAATGTCTTACCATATATCATTGTTCAATTCTTAGGCGCAATGGTTGGTCAATTATTATTGGTTGCAGCTTACAAACCATATTATGATCGTACAACAAACCAAGAAGGTATTTTAGGCTCATTCGTTACAATTGATGCTGCTCATAGCCGTATGAATGGTTTTGTAAATGAATTCCTCGGGACACTTATCTTAGTTTTCGGTGCTTTAGCAATTGGTGCTGGTAAGTTTGGCGCTGCCGGACACATCGTTGTTGGTTTATTAGTTATGACATTGGTTGCTTCATTAGGTGGCCCAACTGGTCCTGCTTTGAACCCAGCTCGTGATTTAGGCCCACGTTTGGTGCACATGTTGACACCACTTAAGAACAAAGGTGACTCACAATGGAGTTATGCTTGGGTACCAGTCGTTGCACCAATTATCGGCGCAATCTGTGGTGCAGGAATCTATCAATTTATTTTTGCATAATTAACAAATAGTCCGTGAGGGCTATTTTTTTTACACAAAAATACCCGACTTAAACTCTAATTGGGGAAGAGAGTAAATCGGGTATCTTATGAGTATCGAAATGATCTTACTTGGGGGAGTATTAATCATTCCTGCTAAAATATATCATAAATACTACTAAATTTAAAGTAAATTACGCATAAAACATAAAAAATGTATAAAAAATAATGATAAAAAGTAATTAGGCGTTTTGATAGCGATTACAAATAGTGGTTAATCAACTTAGGGCTATCTAGTGAAACTTAAAACAAGGCATGCTACAATAAAGTTATAACAAATGATGCCGATTACATTTTAAAGGAGAAGAGTCAATGATCAAATTTCCAGAATATTTTATGTGGGGTGCAGCCACATCAGCACCACAATCTGAAGGCTACGCGCTTAACTACGGTAAATCAGCTTCGACATGGGATAAATGGTTCGAAATGCATCCTGAAAAATTTAATGAGCATCAAGGCCCCAATTCTGCTAGTGATACCTATAGACTGTATAAAGAAGATGTCACTAACATGCAAAGAATCGGTTTGAATTCATTTCGGACCTCCATTGCCTGGACGCGCTTGATGCCGGATGGTGAACATGTTAATCCTGAAGCTGTGGTATTTTATCGTGATTATTTTAAACGGCTAAAGGCGGCCAATATTACGCCCATTATTAATTTATTTCATTTTGATATGCCTTGGTGGTTAATGGAAAAAGGTGGTTGGGAAAGCCGTGAATCAGTAGTTGCCTTTGCACGCTATGCCAAAACAGCATTTGAATTGTTTGGTGATTTAGTGGATCGTTGGACGACTTTCAATGAACCAATCGTTCATATTGAATGTGGTTATTTAACAGGCTATCATTATCCAGACATCGTTGATTTTAAGAAGGCTGTTCAAGTAGGCTACCATACATTATTAGCCCATGCTGCGGCAGTTGCTGAATTTAGAAAAGTGAAACCAGACGGTCAAATTGGGATTATTCTTAATATTACACCGGCCTATGCCAAGAGTGATTCACCAGAAGATCTTGCAGCTAAAGAAAAAGCGGATTTGCTTTTGGCTAAAAGTTTCTTGGAACCAACAGTGCTAGGCCAAGTACCGTCTGCTTTGATAACGCTCCTGGCAGAACATCAGTTAACACCGGTTACTGAAGCCAGAGACCAAGATTTATTAGCGGCTAACCGCGTTGATTTCATTGGGGTTAATTATTACCAACCATTGCGAGTACAAGCACCAACTAATCCGCACTTTCCGGCTCTGACGACTGATGATCTCTATACGAACTATGTCTGGCCAGAACGGCGGATTAATCCTTATCGTGGCTGGGAAATCTATCCAGAAGCCTTATATGATGTGGCGATGATGATGAAAAACGACTACCAAAATATTCCGTGGTATGTTTCTGAAAATGGCATGGGTGTTGCAGACGAGGAGTGTTTTATGGCTGCCGACGGTGAGATTCAAGATGATTATCGGATTGAGTTCATGGAGGAGCATTTACGCCAACTACAGCGTGCCATCACGGACGGTAGTAGTTGTTTTGGCTACCATACTTGGACGTTTAATGATTGTTGGTCTTGGTTAAATGGGTTTAAAAATCGTTATGGTTTCTTCCGGGTTGATTTAGAACATAATGCCCAACGGACGATGAAAAAAAGTGGTCATTGGTATCGTCAATTATCAGAGAATAATGGCTTTTAATTAAAAAAATGTCTCGTTAGACCAAGAATGGTTTAGCGAGACATTTTTTGATTAATAAATTTTAGTTGCAACGTATTTTGTTTGAAGGGTGTTAAAATCGTAAGTTGCTAAATTAGCAAGATCTGCTTCGCCATTGAAAATGGCGGTTGCACTACCAGATAACATTAAATTAATTGGTAAATCATCTTTGTAACGAACTAAAATAACCGGCTTGTTGTGGGCAAAAGCATAGCCACATTCCCACATAGTACCAGAATCAGGTTCAAATTGACCCAGTTCGGTTTGATAATCTAAGACTGCTAAAACGAGATCAGCCTGGTCAATTTGGCGAATGTCAAAGCCAAAAGTGGCAGTTTGCCATTCGAAAGTCCCGAATTCGGCATCTGAATAACTATGTTCATTGGGGCGGAAAATATTTTCAGTTGCCACGGTTGGATTCTTGGCTAGTAAAGTTGCAATTTGATCTAGTCTAGTTATTTGTTCAGGACTGAAAAAAGGACCTGCGAGATAGATTTTTTTATTGGTGGACATAAGAGCCGCCTTTCTGAGATAATGTTCGTGTTTTTGGTAGAAAGTTAAGTTAAAATATTTAACCTCTTCATTATAGACGGTAAATAAAAAACATTCAATCAAAAAAAGGTTGCTTTCGCAACCTTTTTTGCTTTAACGCTGTTTAAGAAAAACAGCTAGGACGATTAAGATAATCGCAGCAACAACAAACAGATAAATAGAAGACGTGCCAACTGCTTTTTTACGTTCTTTAGCGAGTGGACGATTAGCTAGCTTTTTATACTGCTTTTTAGCGATTTCGAGTTTCTTTTGATCTTTATCTTTCATATTAATGTACCTCTTTTATTTCAGTTCATCCATTATAGCATGAAATACTATCTTTAATAAAGCGAGAGACTAATCATTAGAAATTATAGATATAACTAGACATTCAGCTTAGAACAAGCTACGATAATGCTAATATCTAAGTAAAGGAAGTAAGAAGATGAAATTGGCAACAGAGAAGAAAACAACACAGCAAAAATTGTCAATTGCTGGCATGTTAATTACGATGGGCGTTGTCTACGGCGATATCGGAACGTCACCTTTGTATGTGATGAAGTCCATTGTCGAAGGTAATGGCGGTATTCGTAATATTAGCCAAGACTTTGTGGTGGGAAGTATCTCGCTTGTTTTCTGGACATTGATGTTAATGACAACGGTTAAATATGTGTTGATTGCACTGCGAGCCGACAATAACGGTGAAGGTGGGATTTTTGCATTATATACATTAATCCGCAAACAGGCTAAGTGGCTTGTGATACCAGCGATTATCGGTGGGGCGACATTACTGGCGGATGGAATGTTGACGCCGGCTGTGACGGTCACAACCGCGATTGAAGGATTGAAGGGATTGCCAATAAATGGCAATATTTTTGTGTCTAATCAACGTGAAGTCATTATTTTGACCGTGACGATTTTATCGGTACTCTTTTTTATCCAGAAGTTCGGAACAGATTTAATTGGTAAGTCATTTGGGCCGATTATGTTCATCTGGTTCACCTTTATTGGTGCAATTGGTGTCGTGAATTTAATGGGGGATTTAACGATGCTCAAAGCATTGAATCCATATTACGCATTGCATCTTTTATTTAGTCCTGAAAATAAGGTTGGGATTTTGATATTAGGGAGTGTTTTCCTGGCAACTACTGGGGCTGAAGCACTCTATTCTGATATGGGCCATGTTGGTCGGCACAATATTTATGGTAGTTGGCCATATATTGCGGCCTGTTTAGTGCTTAATTATTTTGGCCAAGGTGTTTGGTTATTACAACACAAGGAAGTCGCCGCTTATCAAAATATGGCTGATTTTAACCCATTTTTTGAAGCGATGCCTGCACAATTGAAGATTCCAGCCATTCTTTTGGCAACGATTGCTGCCATTATCGCATCGCAGGCATTGATTTCTGGCTCATATACGTTAGTTTCTGAAGCAATCAAATTACGCTTATTACCACGGATTAAAGTTGATTACCCCGCTAAGTTGAAGGGGCAGCTTTACATTTCAATTGTAAACTGGATTTTATGGGCAGTTTGTTTGGCAGTTGTTTTCTACTTTAAGAATTCAGCCCATATGGAAGCAGCTTATGGTTTAGCAATCACGATTACGATGTTAATGACGACTATTCTTTTGTTCCATTATTTAGGTCGGCGCGAAAAGCGGTGGTTCTTAGCTTATACCGTATTACTATTCTTTGGAGCAATTGAAACGATTTTCTTTATCGCAAGTGCTGCTAAATTTATGCATGGTGGGTATGTGACAGTCCTAATTGCTTTTGTCATTTTGTTTATCATGTTTGTTTGGTATCGGAGCAATTCAATTAAGGAAAGCAATACTTTTAAATCAAGTACAGTATCGTTATTAGCCTATAAACGGCAATTACATGATTTACGAGACGAAACGTCATTACCGTTATATACAACAAACTTAGTTTATCTGTCAAAACCCCAAGCAGAACCGCGGGGTAAGAATATGGTGAAAAAGAATATCCTCTATTCAATATTAGATAAACGGCCTAAACGCGCTCAGGTTTATTGGTTTGTTGCTGTGAATGTGACAGACGAACCTTATACTGCAGAGTATACGGTTGATACATTAGGTACAGATTATATTGTTAGCGTCCAGTTGTATTTAGGTTTTAAAATGGAACAAAAAGTAAATATCTTTATTCGTCAGATTATCCATGAAATGATCCATAACGGCGAATTGCCAGCACAACCACAACATTACACGACAATTCCAAATCGTGAAGTCGGCGATTTTTCATTCGTGATCATTCAAGAAGATTTATCGCCGGAAACCCAAATTAGGGCAATGGATAAAGGGATTGTGCAAATGCGATTATGGTTAGAGAAGTTTACAGATACACCAGCATCGTGGTTTGGTTTAGAGTATAGTGACGTCTTTGTTGAACGGATTCCATTAGTTTTAGGTCGCCAAAAAGCAACCAATAAGTACCATTTAAAACGACGTCAAGAAGAATCTTAAAAAATAAGCAAAAAAAACGACTTAAAAAGTCGTTTTTTTTATTAGGGTGAGAATCCTATATTACCAGTCATCATGAGGGTGAATATTACAGATTAGGTCGTTAAGCGGTTGTTTTGTTACAGGATTGTCATCAATTGTTACTTGTTTGATACTTACAAATGATTTTTAGATGGTATATTAATGTCACGTTATTAATACGACATTAAATTTTTGAAACAACAAGGAGATAAACACACAATATGAAATCACTTAAAACACTTTTATTCAGCGCTACATTATCAACTGCCGCAACTGCAGGTCTTTTATTCGCAAGTAACGGCCATGCCGATGCAGCTACGAACTACACGGTTGTCAGCGGTGATACATTATCATCAATCTCACAAAAATTTGCTGGTAACAGCAGCCTAATCGAAAAAATCGCTAACGCCAATAAAATTGCTAACAAGAACTTAATCTATGTGGGCGAAACATTAACAATTGATGAAGAAACACAAACTGTTACAGTAGCACCTGCTACAACCCCAGCAGCAACACCAGTTGCTACACAACAAACAACTCAAGCACCAGTGGCAACACAACAACCTGTTCAAAAAGTAGCAACACAAACACAACCTGTTCAACAACCAGTACAAACAACGCCAGTTGTTAAACAACAACAAACAACAACTACTACGACAACAACAAACACAACAACTTCAACAACTAACTCAGCTAAAGAATGGATTGCCAACAAAGAATCAGGTGGTTCATACACAGCAAGTAACGGTCAATTCGTTGGTCGTTACCAATTATCAAGCTCATATTTAAATGGTGACTACTCAGCAAGTAACCAAGAACGCGTTGCAGATCAATATGTAACAAGCCGTTACGGTTCATGGGAAGGCGCAAAGAGCTTCTGGTTAGCAAACGGTTGGTATTAAGATAAAATAGTTTAAACTAAAAAGCAGTGGCTAATGTCACTGCTTTTTTTGTTGCAAAAATTAAATTACGCTTGACTAATGCGAATGTACGTTCGTATAATATAACCAGAGAACAGATGATTGAGGTGAGCTTGATGCAAACAAGTCGAGTGATAATTGATTTGCAACAACAAAATTTAAGTTTATATTTAAATGGTTTTGGTGTCTTAGAATTACGGCAACAAACAGGTCAGTCTAACGATTTAATAGACGCCATGAATTATTACTATAATCGTAGTAAGTTCCCGCAATTCATGGGGCAACACTTACCACAAGTGACCTTAGTCAAAATTAATCGTTGGCAAAATCAATTGGATCAGCAAGTACAGCTGATCCAAACTTTAACTAAAGGGATTGTTTAAGTCAAAGGTGGGGTAACCATGCAATATGTTAGTCTTCAAGGAACGATTAGTAGTACAATCAAGGTAATTTCGTTTGACCCATATTTAGTTCGTTTTACGTTACAAACAAGCACGCAAGATTATAATTGTTTGGTTGCTAAGGATGCGTTTAACTTAATGTATGTAGCGATACAGAATGCACCTATTGCCGTTTTTGGTCATTACAATCGTAGAAAACAACTCATTATTGATAAGTACCACGTGAGAAATGTGGTGAGTGGATAATGTATGATTACGTCGACGAACCACGACGGGTTATTTTGATGATTGATTCCAAATCTTTTTATGCTTCAGTGGAATCAGTTCAACGGGGGTTAAACCCGCTGAAATCGATTCTGGTGGTGATGTCTACTGCCAAAAATGCTGGTAGTGGTTTGGTATTAGCAGCTAGTCCTCGAGCGAAACAACTTTTTGGCATTAGTAATGTGACCCGAGCGACGCAAGTGCCAATCCATGATAAACGGCTTATTATTGCGGAACCGCGGATGAACCTTTATATCCAAGAAAATTTAAGGATTAATCGTATTTTTCAGAGATTCACGGCTGAAGAAGATATTCAACCTTATTCGATTGATGAATCACTACTGGATATAACGGCAAGTTGGCATCTTTTTGGTCAAACCCCTTATGAAGTAGCACGCCAGATCCAACTGGCGGTAAAAAAAGAAACGGGTATTTATTTGACAGTTGGTATAGGCGATAAACCGTTGCTTGCCAAACTTGCTTTAGATCTGGAAGCTAAACATAACCACAGTTTAATTGCGGAATGGCACTATGAAGATGTGCCTGATAAGTTGTGGCCGGTAACGGATTTGGCACGCGTTTGGTCAATTGGGCAGCAGACAGCGAGCAAACTAAACCAATTACATATTCATTCGATGGCTGATTTAGCGCATACTAATCCATACGAGTTAAAACAAAAAATGGGGATTATTGGCAGCCAATTATTTGCTTTCAGTTGGGGGATAGATCGCGCAATTGTTCATCAAAAATACATGCCCAAAGAGCGCTCCTATGGTAATAGCCAGATCTTACCACGGGATTATTTTTTACAAGCGGAAATCGAAGTGGTGATCCGAGAACTCGCTGAGCAAGTTGCGGCCCGCTTGCGTGCACATCATAAACAAGCGTGTGTAATTAGTTTAGGGATTGGTTTTTCTTTTTCCGAAAATGAAAGTAGTAGGCGCTCAGGTTTCGGGCGGTCGTTAAAAGTGGAACCCGCGAATGGCAATCATGAAATCATTACAACGGCGCTTCAACTATTTCGAGAACAGTGGCAGCATCAAACCATTCGCCGTATTAGCCTAACGTGTAGCCAATTGATTGACGATGATGCGCAACAGTTGGATCTTTTTGATCCGGAATTACGTCATTTAAAGCAACAGCAATTGGATCAAACCGTTGATGAAATTCGACAGAAGTTTGGCTTTACATCTTTAGTGAAGTTATCAAGTAAACTCAAAGGTGCAACGGCAATTGAACGAGCCGGATTAGTTGGCGGTCATGCAGGGGGCAATGCTTATGACTGAGTATTTTGATAATAAGCTAGTGACACAATTTCTGAAGCATGATTATCACGATCGAGGCATGATGAAGTGGCAAGGCTTTTATTTAAGTGACCATACTTCTGTACGTGCCAAGGAAGCCAGTGCTGCTGACGTGCAGTTACACCGAACGCATCTTGCTAAGATGTCGGTTGAACAGATTAGTAACGTAATTAATGAAGCGATTGTAAAAAAAGAAGTCGTAACTGTGGACCTAGCACAACGTAATCAGGATGGCCAGATTCCGGCACCAATAACGGGGCGAATTACGGGCTGGATAGCCAACCAGTTAATAGTTAATCAAAAAGCTATTTATATAGAAGCGATTTATGCGATTAAGAGAATAAAATGATTTGAACACAAAAAAGAGCTATTAAACCGCGGTTTAATAGCTCTTTTTATTCTAGGATATGATTAATATCACCCGTACGGGGATCGAACCCGTAACTCCGCCTTGAGAGGGCGACGTCTTAACCAATTTGACCAACGGGCAATAAATTGGAACACCTAATATATTAGCGAATAACATCCGTAATGTCAATTATTAATTAGACTAGATAAAAATCTTATAGTTCCGGTGGTTGATAGTAATCGATTCCTTGGTGACTTTACGATTGGTCTTACGTTTAAGATTTTTCAGAATATTCAATGCATAGTCACGGTGTTGTTCAATTAGGGTCAACACATCATTTTCAATTGATAACTCCAATAATTTACGTGAATCTTGTAACTGAATATGAACTTGGTTCTGATCTTGGGAAATCACCTTTCCCTGAAATAACTTTTCAATATCTACTTTATTCATATCGATAGCCTCCCATATCAGTATAGTCCTTTTTAATCGGTTTGTTAAAAATCAGAATTGACAAGCACTAGGGCATGCAGTATTATAGTATTCGTTGATAACATTGGGTATTCGCCAAATTGGTAAGGCACCGGACTCTGAATCCGGAATTTATAGGTTCGAGCCCTATATACCCAATTGTATTTTCGCTAAGTCTGAGAAATCAGGCTTTTTTTGTACACTTTTTTATTTTTTCTCAATAACAACCCTAATAGGAATTGAACCTATTCTTGTTAACCATAAAGGGTTACCTAGCTGGTGATTAACGTTCTGACTTGCGATAACCTGCAGCAATCGCAGCTTGTTCGTTAGGGAATGTAATCATATTAGCAGAACTCATATGATAGGTTGCTTGTCCGGGTACATGATAGATGTGAGATCTTGTGTTACCGACGATCACACCTTGATTGGTAGTTGTATCAGCGCCTGTTGCTTGTGTACTTTGGGCGGCAACTGTTGCTGCTCGTTCAGTTGATTCACTTGCAGCTCTAGCAGCCTGTTCATTAGCAATGCGAATACTTTCAGAAGCAGCGCTTGAAGCGGCTTGTTCACTTGCTTGACGAGCGCTAGTAGAAGCAGCTTGGACACTTGATACGCTTTCTGAGTTTGAAATCGAGGCGGCTAATTTCTCTGAAGATTCTTTTTCAGCATGTTCTTCCGATTCTTTTTGAGCTTTGGATTCTGATTTAGAAGCAGCGCGAGCACTTTCGGATTTTGAGGTTGCTAATGCAGCTTCTTTTTCAGCTTTTTTTAGTAGATCTGAAGCGGTCGCGATTGATGTTTGTAGTTGCTTTTTAGTTTTTGAACTTTTTAGCTGTTTGACTTGCTTGTCAGCAGCAGTGATATCATGCTTGGTCACATCTTGTTTTAATTTAGTGTGCTTGCTATTTGTAAAAAGCGCATTTACCGCAGATTTTGCCGCTGTTAGTTTGTTATCGACAGTTGTTACTTTGTCATGCTGTGGAGCTTTTGTTTTAGCGGCAGCAGGTTGAGTTGCCCCCACACCAATAAAACTGATTACAAAAATAATAAGTGCATACCAGATCCGTTTCTTGATCTTGGCGTAAACCACGGGATTCTTTTTCTTGGTCATATACCGCTTAATGCCATAATAGGGTACGGCAAAAAAAGAAATGACCAATAGTAATGCAAAAAAGTTAGACATTTTATCTCCTCCAAAAGATAAGTATTCAGCTTTTATTGTCGTCGGTTTTTTGGACAGATAAGTAGATTTCAAGAAATATAATTGCTCAATTCAGTAATTAACATAAGTAAATAATATTTAAAAGTATAATTAAATAATGTCGGATTGACAATATTTTTTTGGTTTAAAACAAAAAAGATTGTTTTTTGGTAATTTACAGAAAAAAACCATCTTTTTTCGCGTCATTTTCAATAGGTTATAAATCCTATATTACCAGTCATCATGAGGGTCAATATTACAGATTAGGCCATTAAGCGGTTGTTTTGTTACAGGATTGTCATCAATTGTTACTTGTTTGATACTTACAAATGATTTCTAGATGGTATATTAATGTCACGTTATTAATACGACATTAAATTTTTGAAACAACAAGGAGATAAACACACAATATGAAATCACTTAAAACACTTTTATTCAGCGCTACATTATCAACTGCCGCAACTGCAGGTCTTTTATTCGCAAGTAACGGCCATGCCGATGCAGCTACGAACTACACGGTTGTCAGCGGTGATACATTATCATCAATCTCACAAAAATTTGCTGGTAACAGCAGCCTAATCGAAAAAATCGCTAACGCTAATAAAATTGCTAACAAGAACTTAATCTATGTTGGCGAAACATTAACAATTGATGAAGAAACACAAACTGTTACAGTAGCACCTGCTACAACCCCAGCAGCAACACCAGTTGCTACACAACAAACAACTCAAGCACCAGTGGCAACACAACAACCTGTTCAAAAAGCAGCAACACAAACACAACCTGTTCAACAACCAGTACAAACAACGCCAGTTGTTAAACAACAACAAACAACAACTACTACGACAACAACAAACACAACAACTTCAACAACTAACTCAGCTAAAGAATGGATTGCCAACAAAGAATCAGGTGGTTCATACACAGCAAGTAACGGTCAATTCGTTGGTCGTTACCAATTATCAAGCTCATATTTAAATGGTGACTACTCAGCAAGTAACCAAGAACGCGTTGCAGATCAATATGTAACAAGCCGTTACGGTTCATGGGAAGGCGCAAAGAGCTTCTGGATGGCAAATGGTTGGTACTAAGATAAAATAATTTAAACTAAAAAGCAGTGGCTAATGTCACTGCTTTTTTTTACATCCGTGATAAAGCGCTTTATTTAGGTTGGCAACCCCCGCTTAAAAAGTGTACACTAGACTTAATTTAAAAGTTTGGAGTTTTGGGCATGAAAGTATTAGGAATATTAGGTAGTCACCAACGCGGTGGCGTTAACGGCCAGCTATTACAAGCTGTTTTAGCGGGTGTTGGTCCGGAGGATGATGTCTCGACTATTTTTCTAAACGACTTCCAAATTTTACCGGACACAGGGGCGCCTAATCCGGTTTTGGATCAACTTGAACAACAGTTACTGGCCGCTGATGTGTGGGTATTAGCAGCCCCTACTTATTGGGGTGCCATGTCTGGTGTCATGAAGAACTTCTTAGATTGTATGCGCGGGCGCCTAGTGCGCTTTAATCGGGCAGGAGACGCTTTGCCTGATCGCTTTAAAGGGAAAAGTTACGTGACTATCAGTAGTTGCTATGCCAGCGGGGTAGAAGAGTTTGTGACCGGTATGACTGATGGGACTTTTAGAACCTTCGATAAGGTGCTTAGTGCAGCCGGACTGCTGAAGATTCGAGAAGTTGTTCAAACTAACTCGTTTGGATTAAAAACATTATCCACGAAGAAATGCGCTGAATGTCAGCGCATTGGTGCTAGTCTTCATCATAAAGCTAAAAGGACGGATGATACCGTGAAACGTTATGGACAGTTATTTGGCATGGTTGCTTGTGCCACATTGATTACCATGTTATTGCAACAGCTCGTCAATATTGTGTTACCAGTAACTCAGTTTTGGATGAATTACATTTCGTTTGTATTAATCTTTTTTATCTTACTTGCGAGCGTGCTCCACTTTTTCACAGTAGTTAAACATAGAAGACATTAGGAGGCTTTTTTATGAAAATTGCATTAATTGCACATGATCGTCAAAAACCGTTGATTGTTAAATTAGCAACAGCTTACCAACCTATCTTGGCTCAACATGAACTATTTGCGACTGGGACAACCGGTCAAAAAATTATCGATGCAACGGGTTTAGCTGTTAAACGGTTTAAGTCTGGGCCATTGGGTGGTGACCAACAAATTGGCGCTTTAATTTCTGAAAACCAAATGGACCTTGTTATTTTCTTACGAGATCCATTGACGGCCCAACCACACGAACCAGATGTTAATGCGCTCATTCGGTTGTCTGACGTTTACGAAGTGCCGCTTGCCACTAATATTGGCACTGCGGAGGTGCTATTGCGGGGCCTGGATCAAGGTTTGATGGATTTTCGAGAAGTTGTTCACGATCAAGACACCAATCCAATTAATCTGTAAGAATAGCAAAGAACCGAGACTAAATTTATTTTGTCGCGGTTCTTTTTTTGCGTATAATAGAAGTATTGAGTTGGAGGGTTTGACTTGCAGAAGAAAATTAATTTTCATGACCGTTTAGGAACAGCGATGTTTTTAACCTTTATTGGTGGTTTTTTAGATGCTTATTGTGTTATTTTACGTGGTGGGGTGTTTGCCAGTGCCCAAACCGGTAATATTGTTTTCATTGGTGTCGATATTGCGACTAATCAATGGTCGGAACTAACTGAAAAAGTGATGCCAATTATTGCCTTTGGAATTGGGGTCATCATTGTTCAAGTAGCGCGTCGTCATTTTAATACAGCGCATTTGAATATCTGGCGTTTATGGCTCTTAGCATTTCAAATTATTGTTCTAGTGATTGTCGGCTTTATGCCGACATCTGTGCCGAATATGATTGTCACGACGATGTTGTCAATGTCGATGGCAACGCAATTAGCTAGTTATTCAACGGTTAATGGCTATCCATATGCTAATACTTTTACGACTGGGAATTATCGGAAGTTAGTTGAGAATTGTTATTTATTCATTGCAACGAAGGAAAAAAAATACCAACAAAAAGCCAAGTATTTTGGGCTAATTGTTGGTAGCTTCTTTATCGGAACGATTGGTTCTGGTTTCTTAGTCAAAGTGATTAACGTCCGCGCCGCTTGGTTAGCCGCCGCTTTGTTGGCAATTTTTTTCGCGCTACAGTTATACTTCACAGAAGAAGTGATCGCTGAGACTAAGAAAATGAGTCGTTAACGATAGTAGTAAGTCATCACCATTGCGATAAAATAACCTACGCAAATTAAGGTACAGAGCCAACTGGCAATGATGATAATCGGGTGCGCAATAAAGGCGCGCATGACGAATAAGAAGAGGGTTAAAATCGCGTATTTAATGAATTCAACCTTTAACGCTTGAAATTGAGGGTTATTCAAAAGAAAGATCCACTAGGAAAATATGACGGTCGGAAAGATGGGTGGTTGTCATCCAAACATCTTGAAAGCCGTCTTTTTGTTTCTCTATTGTTTGTTGATAAAAAGTTTCTAATAAACCACGGTGCGCGTTAACGTAGTCGGAATCAATGCGATTAACATGAAGCCGCATATCAGGAAAGAGCTTTTCGGTTCCAGGTAGTTCTACTTGGTCGTCGATACCAAAGCGGATAACATTCGCGTATTGGAATGGCTCGAGGGTCACTGTTTCGGGATTTTCTTGGATATAGGTTAAAATAGTCGTTAAAGTAGACATAGGCGAGTTCCTTTCAATGGTTAAAAAATAGTTAGTCCTGCTGAGAGATTATTTAAGACATGTAATATGATACTACTCTTAATGGTTTTTGTACGATAATAAACGATGGCTAAGACTAATCCGAGTAGTGCTTTAGAAATAAAATAGATCGGATCAGTTGAAACGTGGACAAGGCCGAATAATAGAGCGCTCGTCATAATATTTAGAATAGGTGATTTAACAAAGAACCAATTCATTAAGAAACCGCGGAAAAGTAATTCTTCCATCATGGGGCCTAAGATTAAAGTGTAGGGCAGCATGAAAATGCCGAGGACGGCAAAAATTTGAACGAGACCATCGACATTGGCATTTCCTGTTTTTTGCATAAAAGGGACAGTCAAATTATTAATGACTAGCATCGCCACAAAGCCAATTAAGATTGGCCGCCAGTCGGCTTTTGAAAAATGATCATGATATTGCGGTCCCTTTACTTTTTGGTAAAAATACCGCATTAAGATGGTGATTCCAATAGTTAGAATTAAAAAGAGCCACCCGACAGTTAAAATTAAATGCGTTGTCCGCTGCGCCTTTGGTAGGGCAGCTAAGCTACCTACTAATAAAAGGGGGATTTGTTGCATGATTAAAAGCAAGATGAAACAGATAATATGTTTGATATGTTTAATACGCGCCACCTCCATGAGGTTATCATAGCATATTAGCAAGATTATCAATAAAAAAAAATTCTTTTTTTGCTATTTAATAATTTATATGGTATTATAAACAAGTAATCAATATTGAAGCGTAATTTAAGTTTTGAATTTCATAACTCTAATCAGCGTTTATTTATCATTATTTATTGCAACAAAACGTACATGTATATGTATTAGGAGGAAATTATTATGAACAACGGTACAGTAAAATGGTTTAACGCAGACAAGGGTTTTGGTTTTATTACTGGTGAAGATGGCAAAGACGTATTTGCTCATTTCTCAGCTATCCAAGGTGACGGTTACAAGTCATTAGACGAAGGCCAAGCAGTATCATTTGATGTTGAAGACAGCGACCGCGGTCCTCAAGCAACAAACATCGTTAAACTTTAATAATGTTTTAAACCCCGCTGATGCGGGGTTTTTTAATACCCAAAAATAAAAAGTTGGCTAAACAAATTATCTTTGTTTAGCCAACTTTTTTGCAATTTACAATTTATTGTAATTACTAGTGCTATAAATAACCAATTAAAAGGCTTAAAGTCGATATCTAGTAATTATTATCGTATTTTTTTAATTTATGTTAATTATTTTGATTTTGATTGGTGCTCACGATAAAGTGTCTTGAGGGTTTCATTTTCTTGTTCGAGATGGTCAAGCTTCTTAAGGATTTCATCCAGCTTATCATCAGTATCCTGAGTGAAGTAACTGGTAATCGAACTGGTAAGTGTGCCAATAAACCCAATTCCAACAGACATCAGCATGATGGCCGCGATACGACCAATTAGCGTGTGGGGGGAGATATCACCGTAGCCAACCGTTGTGGCGGTTGCAATCGCCCACCAGAATGAATCGGCAAGTGTCGCTTTTTCGGCTAGTGCGTATAAAACAGACGCAATGATTAGTACGGCCGCACTGATATAGGTTAGGTAAAGAAGACCGTTTTGTTTGAGAAATTTCTTGGAATGTCGTTGTAACTTGCCGGTTAAGCCTACCAAGCGTGTAAATCGGAAGACCTTCATTAAACCAGCAATACGGAAAAGACGTCCAAGGCGGAAGAATGAAAAGAGGGTACTTAGCGGGATGATTGCAAGGAGGTCAAAGATATTCGTCTTAAAGAAGCGGCGTTTATCAGTAGCAAGCCAAAGACGCACAAAATAATCGCTCGTAAAAATGGTTAAAATCGTATTATCGATGGCTAGATAGGGTGTAGCGGTTAGGTCGATTACATTACTGTAATCTAATAGAACAAAAACAATTGAGATAATTGCTAGTATGGCGATAGTAACTGTATAAAACCGTTTGAGTAACTTCATAATGGACCCCACAAAATTATTTATTTAACAAACGTTCCTATTATAGAATTAATTGAGGCGTTAGACAATAACTGCCCACAGTCAACGAGACATAATTCATGGTCGGTAACTAAGTATTGCATCCAATGAAAATCAGTGCTAAAATGACAGAACGTCATAAATTGCGACGGTATGTCATTTTTAGTTGAAAGGAGTCTCAATGCATGCCTAAAAAAACTTTTTTCCGGTTACCGGCAGAAAAGCAACAACGGTTATTAAAAGCTGCCCATGCTGAATTTTCACGGGTGCCTTTTAATGAAGCGTCAGTTAGTAATATTATTAAGGCCGCAGAAATTCCACGGGGCAGTTTTTATCAGTACTTTGAGGATAAAGCTGATATTTTCTTTTATGATTTAAGCTTGCTACGTGATAGCTCAAAACAAGACCTAGAAAAGGTCCTGTTAGATGCGCATGGCGATCTTTTTAAGACAGTTCGTATCTTTTTTAAGGCGATGGCCAAAGAAGCCATTGATGGTGAAAATGCGCAATTTTATCGCCATTTATTCTTGCATATGGATTTTAAGAACCGGCGTAAGTTATCACCAGAATTGACGCATGCACATCGTACGGATGGCTTTCAATTTTTAATGGACCATGTCGATTTTACATTACTGAAGATTGAACCGAATCAACCAGAAGCGCTTAAATTATTATTTCACCAGTTGATGAACAATGTTTTCCAAAGTATCGCTTCTTATTATCTGCATCATGATGATCAAGAAAACGGTCTAACGTTAGAACAGGTTTATGAACATTTCGAATTGGTCACTGGTTGGTTAGAAACCGGTGCGAGTGTTCAGGATAAGTAGAATAGAAAGAAGGAACTAAACGCATGATTAAACTTGCAAAAAAGAGAATGTCAGGCTTAGCCGTTTTTGGTGCTGTCTTATTCATGGTCATTCAAGTTGTCAGTAACTTGTATCTCCCTAATTTGACGTCTGATATTGTTAATAATGGGATTGCCAAAGGCGATATTGATTATATCTGGCAAGCCGGCTTCAAAATGCTCGGCTTTTCATTGATCAGTATTTTAGCCGCAATCTGTAACGTTTATTTAGCTGCTAAGACATCACAAGGTCTGGGCCAAAAATTACGATCAGATATTTATCGAAAAGTCATCAATTTCTCACACGATGAAATGGACCAAGTGGGGACCTCTTCACTGATTACCCGGACGACTAATGATGTTGTTCAAATTCAAAATGTGGCGATGATGTTCTTACGAATGATGATCATGGCCCCCATTATGTTGGTTGGTGCCAGCTTTTTGGCTTACCAAAAGAATGCCCAATTAACATCAATTTTCGTCGTTGTCTTACCATTAATGGCAATCTTCATCGGTGTTGTGATGTATTTTGCCGTACCGCTTTTTAAGGCGATGCAAAAGAAGACTGACCGGATTAATTTGGTTTTCCGTGAAGGCTTAACCGGGGTCCGGGTAATCCGTGCATTCCGGCGCGATAAGTTCGAACAAGAACGTTTTGACGACGCGAACTTAGATTACACACAAAATGCTAAAAAAGTCTACAGTATCATGTCTGTCATGTTACCTGTGATGACATTGATTATGAGTGGGACAAACATTGCCATCACTTGGATGGGTGGTCACTTAATTGCTGATCAAGCTATGCAAGTGGGGAATTTATTGGCCTTCATGACTTATGCGATGCAAATCTTAATGAGTTTCATGATGCTTTCAATGGTTTTCGTCTTCATTCCACGGGCACAAGCATCAGCTGTTCGGATTAATGAAGTCTTAGATTTACAAACCCCAATTGAAAATCCAGAAAATCCCAAAAGTTTTACAGATCAAGCTGTCAGCTTAGCCTTTGATAATGTTAACTTCCGCTACCAAAATGCAGAAAAATTAGCCTTAGAAAAGATTGATTTTCAAGCGTCTGCTGGTCAAACCGTTGCGATTATCGGGGGGACTGGTTCAGGGAAATCAACCTTGGTGAACTTGATTCCGCGTTTTTACGACGTTGAAGCCGGCCAAGTCCAAGTTGATGGGTTGAACGTCAAAGATGTGACGTTACATGATATTCATGAACAAGTCGCATTTGTACCGCAAAAAGCCAATCTCTTTACAGGAACGATTCGCGAAAATATGCAATATGGGAATCCGGCTGCAACTGATGATCAGATTTGGCATGCACTTGAAATTGCCCAATCAAAGGATTTCGTTAGCGAACTCGATGGTGGCTTAGACAGTCACGTTGAACAAGGTGGCGGTAACTTCTCAGGTGGTCAACGCCAACGCTTAGCGATCGCCCGGGCATTAGTTAAACGCGCATCAGTTTATGTCTTTGATGATTCATTTTCAGCTTTAGATTTCAAGACAGATGCGCTTTTACGCAAAGCCTTGAAAGAAGATGCTGAAATTCAAAAGAGTGTCGTCGTCATCGTTGGCCAACGGGTCTCAACGGTAGCTGACGCCGATACAATCTTGGTCTTAGATGAAGGTCAAATGGTTGGTAAAGGGACACATGCCCAGTTAAAAGCAACCAATGCAACTTACCAAGAAATTATCAATTCACAAATCAGAGAGGGGGATGAAGCCTAATGGCAGAAAAAGCAGCAACAAACCGGCCACAAGGTGGTCATGGTCCAGGTCGCGGCATGGGTGGCGTCGTTGAAAAACCTAAGAATTTCTGGGGTACAACCAATCGTTTATTGAAATACATGTCGAGCCGTTTAATTGCCTTAGTATTTGTCATTGTTTTGGCGATTGTCTCCGTTATTTTCCAAATTAGAACGCCCAAAGTTTTAGGGGAAGCAACAACGGAAATCTTTAAAGGGGTGATGAAAGGCAATGCCATGCAAAAAGCTGGGATTGCCATGGATCGCTTACCAATTGATTTCGATAAGATTCAACACATTATCATGACGGTGATCTTGATGTATCTTGCTTCAGCCATCTTCAGTTTCTTACAACAATTTATTATGACGCGGATTTCACAACAAACCGTCTACGAATTACGTAAGGAATTGAAAGATAAGATGCAACGGGTGCCAATCAATTATTACGATACCCATTCAAACGGGGATATCATGAGTCGTGCGATCAATGATATGGATAATATTGCCAGCACGCTACAACAAAGTTTAACGCAAATGGTGACTAGCACGGTAACGTTTATCGGTGTTTTATGGATGATGCTGACGATCAGTTGGCAATTAACGTTAATTGCCTTAGTCACAATTCCGTTGAGTTTAATTGTCGTTGGGATTGTCGCACCTAAGTCGCAAAAATTCTTTGCCGCCCAACAAAAGAGTTTAGGGTTATTAAATAATCAAATCGAAGAAAACTTTTCTGGTCAAGTCGTCTTGAAGACCTTTAACCGGGAACAAGTCACGATTGATACATTTGAAGAACAAAATGAAAAGTTGTATAAAGCTGCTTGGAAAGCCCAATTTATCTCTGGGGTGATCATGCCATTGATGACTTTCGTCAATAACTTAGGGTACGTCTTCGTGGCAATTATCGGTGGGATTCGCGTCTCACACGGTCAAGTCACATTAGGGGACATGCAAGCCTTCATGCAATATACACAACAATTCTCACAACCAATCTCACAATTGGCTAACTTGGCAAACACCATTCAATCAACGATTGCTTCAGCTGAACGGGTTTTTGCTGTTTTAGATGAAGAAGATATGTCAGAAGAGCCTTCAACGGTCCCCGTGGTGCAAGATGATGCCAACCAATTAGAAATGGAACATGTTGAATTTGGTTACCAAGGCAAGGATCTCTTGTTGACGGATTATAATTTACAAGTTAAACCAGGCCAAATGATCGCGATTGTTGGTCCTACTGGGGCTGGTAAGACAACTATTATTAATTTACTTGAACGCTTCTACGATGTTAGTGGCGGTTCGATTAAATTAAAAGGTGTCGATACCCGTGATATGAGTCGGGAAGAATTGCGGCGTCATTTTGCGATGGTTCTGCAAGATACTTGGTTATTCACTGGGACGATTTGGGATAACTTGAAATATGGTAATGAATCAGCTTCAGACGAAGCGATTTTGGCAGCTGCTAAAGCGGCCCATGTTGACGGCTTTGTTCGTCAATTACCGGAAGGCTATAACACAGTCTTGAATGAAGAAGCTTCCAACATTTCACAAGGTCAACGGCAATTATTGACGATTGCTCGGGCTTTTGTGGCCGATCCAGATATCTTAATCTTGGATGAAGCCACCAGTTCGGTTGATACACGGACTGAAATTCATATCCAACACGCAATGGAACGGCTATTGCAAAACCGGACGAGTTTCGTTGTTGCCCATCGTTTATCAACGATTCGGGATGCGGATAACATCATTGTGATGAATCACGGTTCCATTATGGAAACCGGGACACATGATGAATTGATGGTTCAAAATGGCTTCTATGCTGATTTATATAACAGTCAATTCTCAGGCAACGTCGAGATTTAAATCACTATTAAATAAAAGACATCATCAGGTTAAACTGGTGGTGTCTTTTTTGAGATGGCGTATACTAATAGTATTGATTCAAGTAGGAGGTTTTGAGATGCGATTTGAACAAACGATTCACCAAATTGAGACGTTAGTGGCTGATGAGGTTGTACCAGGTGTTTCATATGCTGTGATTGAAGGCCGGCAAGTAACGACTAAGGTCCTGGGTTATTCAGAACTGACGCCTAACCTAATCCCATTAGAGCCAGGCCAATTATACGATTTAGCGTCCTTGACGAAGGTGATTGGGACAACGACGTTGATTCTCCGTTTGTTAGAGCGGGGACGCCTGTCACTTACGACCAAGGTTCACAGCATTTTACCAGCGTTTAAAGATCGACGCGTGACGGTTTTGCACCTCTTGACCCACACATCGGGCTTAGAAGGTTATATTCCTAATCGTAATCAGTTAGCTGCGCCAGCATTAAAAGAAGCACTATTAACGCAATTGACAGTTGGCCCTAATTTTGGAAAAAAGGTCGTCTACACGGATATTGGCATGTTGTATTTAGGCTGGATGCTAGAAGTGATTTATGGTAAACCAATTCAAGATTTAATTCAAAGTATGGTTTTAACCCCCTTAGGGATGGATCAGAGTACGTTTGCCCCAGAAGCAAGTCAATCAGTGCCAACTGAATTAACCACCACTAGAGGGCTTATTCAAGGCGTGGTTCACGACCCAAAGAGTTATATTTTACAAAATCATAGTGGTGCAGCAGGATTATTTGCACCCTTAGACGATGTCGTTCGGTTTGCGCAGTTCCAACTCGGACAGCTAAAGGTTGCCGAGGCCCCCGTTAGTCAAGCAAGTATCAAGGGCTTATACCGCGACTGGACACCAGCCCATTTAGGTCGGTCATTGGGTTGGGATTTACGGTTTACAGCAGATCAAACGCCGCTAATTTATCATACCGGTTTTACGGGGACTTTCATGTTGCTCGATCGAAAACGCCAAACGGGCTTGATTGTGTTGAGCAATCGGATTCACCCAACGGCAGATAATCAAGTTTTTCTTGATCGGCGAACAATGATTGTTGATCAATTCTTGGCCGAAGATAAGGCCTAAGCACGAAATCGCTTTAAAAACCGTGACTGTCGTGCCTTATCCGCTTTCATTTATGGTAAAATAGAAACATTGATAAATAAAAGTGCATTAGGAGTGATTGAATTGACAGAACCATTATTTCTAAAACCAGTTTTCCAAGAAAAAATTTGGGGTGGTCGCAAATTAGCAGAAGCCTTCGATTATGATCTACCAGATGGCGACATTGGTGAATGCTGGGCGATTTCAGCACATCCACACGGACCAAGTACAATCGAAAATGGTCCTTTAAAAGGCCTCACATTAGATCAAGCTTGGGCCCAACACCGCGATTATTTTGGCGATGCCAAAGGGGAAGTTTTTCCATTATTAACGAAAATTTTGGATGCTGAAGCAAGTTTATCAGTTCAAGTCCATCCAGATGATGCTTATGCAGCTGCTCATGAAGGTCCTACAGAATTAGGGAAGACTGAATGTTGGTATATTTTAGATGCCGAACCAGGCGCATACTTAATCTATGGTCATCATGCAAAAACAAAAGCCGAATTAACGGAAATGATTGAAGCAGGTAAGTGGGATGACTTATTGCGCAAAGTACCTGTTAAAACCGGTGACTTTTTCTACGTCCCCAGTGGCACAATTCACGCCTTGAATAAGGGGATTATGGCTCTTGAAACGCAACAAAGTAGTGACACGACTTATCGGTTATACGATTATGATCGAGTAGATGTGAAGACGGGTGAAAAACGCGAATTGCACCTAAAACAATCAATTGATACCACGATTGTGCCCCATCAAGATCCCGTTTTAAATATTCAAACAGAACATATTGGTGATTCAACCATCACAACTTATGTGCAACCCCCAATGTCACCGTTTTTCAGTGTCTATCAATGGTTAGTGAAGGGTGATTTACACTTTGACCGGACAACAGCGCCTTATACTTTAGTGTCAGTGGTTGATGGTGAAGGTGAACTGGTTGCAGATGGTCAAACCTACCCCATTCATAAGAACATGCACTTTGTCTTACCGTTTGGCATTAAATCATGGGACTTAAAAGGTAACATGCAAATTATTGCCTCAGAACCGGGTAACAAGTAAAATAAACATAACGAATTGCAACCGCAGCCGTGGTTGCAATTTTTTTAATGATTAAAAGAGTAGGATGGCAGTTATGCAAAAACAAATTGAAGCAATTGAACAATTCGTACGAACGGCGTTGGCTCAGGAGCATAGTGGCCATGGCTTTGATCACATTCACCGGGTTGTAAATAATGCCCGCTTAATTCAACGCCAAGTTGGTGACGGCGACTTAACAACTATTACATTAGCCGCACTACTGCATGATGTGATTGATGAAAAAATTGTTAGTGATGTGGCACAAGCGCGTCAAACCGTAGCGACTGTTTTAACCCAAAATAACATTGACGAGGCGCAATCAACCGCGATTTTTGACATCATCGATCATATGTCATTTTCGAAAAATATTAACCAACACCAAACATTAAGTTTAGAAGGACAAATCGTCCAAGACGCGGATCGATTGGATGCGATTGGGGCGATTGGTATTGGCCGGACCTTTATGTATGGCGGCACTCACGATGGGGTAGCCTATGATCCTGCTATTGAACCCCGGACCGAGTTAACTAAGGCTAACTATCGGGAACCGTCAACGGTGATTAATCATTTTTATGAAAAGCTCTTTAAACTCGCAGCGACGATGAATACGCAAGTGGCGCGCGAAATCGCAACCGCTAGAACGCAGGTCATGCAAGATTTTGTGGCCGAGTACATTGCGGAATGGCAAGGTGAAAAATAACTAAAAAAAGAACGTTGGCTAGAATTACTTCTGGTCAACGTTCTTTTTAGTTAATTTAATTCTGGTTCTGCTAACCAGTCGTTTTGTAAGAGTTCATGGGTTTTCTTTTTGAGGGGGAGCCAGAGTTCAGCGCGTAAAACGTTCACCAATGATTCCCAGAAGAGCCGATCCTTCTTTTGTTGCTCGGTGATATGTAGTTCGATAATTTCGCCGGACTCGGTTGTCGCGAGGACCTTATCTTGACTATCAATACTTTTAATTTTAACGGATTCAATGTTTTGGTTTTTTATTAGCATATCAATCGCTCCTTTTAATCTATAACAAGAGTATAGTCAAGGAATGTTATAGAACCATTGCCATTTTATGAATAAAAATCGGTTTTTTTCTTGAAAAAAGGTTAAGGCGTTTTCTTAATCTTTAGATTAAGGTTTGGATTAAACTAGCCGTTTCCTCAATCGAACGGTCGGCAACATTAATCGTCGTGGCGTTTAATTGTTCAAAAATTTGGTTAGCGTAGGCAAGTTCATCACCGACGGTTGTCATATTAGAATAATTAGTGGTTTGCGGTAATCCCAAGGTGGCTAAACGTTCCTGGCGAATTTTTAGCAGTGTTGACAGTGGCATGGTTAGACCAATGATTTTATGGGCGGGTACTTTGAATAATTCTTTTGGCAACGGCACGTTGGGAATGAGTGGTAAGTTGGCCACACGATAGTTTTGGTTGGCCAAATACATACTGAGGGGTGTTTTTGAGGTCCGCGAAACGCCTAATAAAACGATATCGGCTTCCAATAAGCCACGTGGATCTTGGCCGTCATCGTAACGTACCGCAAATTCCATGGCGCTAATCCGATGGAAATAGTGTTCATCGAGTTTCCGTAATGAGCCTGGGGTTTCTAGTGACGCGGTTTGACTGCGTTCGCTGATGGCATTGGTTAGCGGGGATAGGAGATCGATTAGGGTTAAGTGATTGATCTGGCAAAATTCAGTGACTGTTTCTTGAAGGACATGATTAACAAGTGTTGTAACGATAAGCGCCTTTTCTTGGTGCGCATCTTGTAAAATGGGGGTTAATGTTTTTTGATCCGTAATAAACGGAAACCGTTGAATTTTAAGGGTGACTGAATTGGGGAATTGGGCGTTAACCGCTGCAATAACGGTTCGGGCCGTTTCGCCGATTGAATCTGAAATAATAAAAATTGGAATCGCTGACATTTTGTAATCCTCCAAAAAATTATGATTTGTAGTGTAGCCCAGCTTCGATGAAATAACGCATGATAATCGATTTAGTGATTTTGCCAATGACGGTGATACCATCGATGGCAACCACTGGTAGCGAATCAACCTGATGCGCAATTAAGCGCTGACCAGCGTGCAAGACAGTCGTGTCCTCGGTGGTCGTTGTAATGTTTGGCATGCGCGTCATAATCATGGCCACAGGGGTGGTTTGGGTATTAGTTGTGTTAATGGTTGCCCGTAGTAAGTCTTTCCGCGATAAAATGCCTAGTAATCCTGACTGTTCGTCCGTTACATAAAGTGAACCGACGTCATGCATGAATAGTTGCGTGACCGCTTCATCAATTGTTGTTGTTTGGGGGGTTAAAAGTGGTGGCACCATTAGTTGACCCACCGTTTCTTGATAGAGTTCATCGGTTAAGAGGGGCATCACTTCTTGACCGACGTAGAAATAGCCGACTTTAGGTCGGGCATCTAAAATACCGGTCATGGTTAAGATTGCAAAATCATTACGCAGGGTTGCCCGCGAGAGATGCAATTGCTCGGCAATTTTGGTGCCACTAATCGGCTGATTGGTTTTGACAATTTTAATAATTTGCTGTTGACGGGCTGATAATTCCATAAGCACTCCTTTGAATAAATCGGTTTCAATAGATTCATTATAGGATAATATTGCACTAATTACAAGATATCGGCTGAATAGAGTGACCTATTTATTTTAATAAGTCGCACTATTGACTTGTAATATGACACACTATATAATGCAGGTATCGATAAAATTTGGAGGCGCTATCATGAACTATATTTATGCTTTTGCTGAAGATCGAACGTTAACCAATCAAGAATTGGGTGGTAAGGGAGCCAATTTAGCGGAAATGACACGCTTAGGGTTACCGGTGCCGGCCGGTTTTACAATTACGACCGCTGCTTGCCGACAATACCTAGCAAGTCCTGAACAAAATATACAATTTTTAGAAGCCGAACTATTGAAAGCGATTCATAACCTTGAAGAAAAGACACATCGTCAACTAGGGAACGCTGAACAGCCGTTATTAGTTTCCGTTCGCAGTGGTGCGCCGATCTCGATGCCGGGGATGATGGATACCATTTTGAATTTGGGGTTAAATGACCAGACGGTAATCGGCTTAGCTAAGATGACCGGGGAGCCATGGTTTGCTTACGATTGTTACCGCCGCTTGATTCAAATGTTTGGGGATGTGGTTTATGGCATTGATAAGCCAGTTTTTGAAGCGGCATTAACGACCCTCAAAAATAAACGGCAAGTTCAAAAAGATACGGATTTAACACTAACCGATTTAAAACAATTGATTGAAACCTATAAAGGTTTATATGCGGCTGCAGGACAATATCAATTTCCACAATCGGTTGAACAACAATTACGCCTAGCAATTGAGGCGGTGTTTAAATCATGGCAGAATCCGCGGGCACAAACTTATCGGCGCTTAAATCAAATCGATGGGGCCATGGGCACTGCGGTCAATGTGCAGCAAATGGTTTTTGGTAATTATCAAGGACAAAGTGGGACTGGCGTTGCATTTACGCGAAACCCAGCAACTGGGGAGCCTGGTTTGTTTGGCGAATATTTATTGAACGCACAAGGTGAAGATGTGGTAGCCGGAATTCGAACCCCCGCACCAATTGCGACGTTAAAGGCGCAGTTGCCAGCAATTTATGAACAATTCAAGACAATTGCCAACCAACTAGAAGCACACTACCGGGATATGCAAGATATGGAATTTACGATTGAATCCGGTCAGTTATATGTCTTGCAAACCCGGGTTGGTAAGCGAACGGCACCAGCTGCTTTTAGAATTGCAGTTGATTTAGTTGATGAAGGTGTGATTGATCGGCCGACCGCCATTAGTCGTTTGAAGCCGACAATGATTGACGGGTTGTTACACCCGCTGTTTGAAACTAGTGCGGTTCAACAGGCGACTCAGTTATTAACTGGTTTGCCAGCAAGTCCTGGGGCGGCCACAGGCGCGATATATTTCGATGCCCAAAAAGCACAGCAGGCACATGCAGCTGGCGAAAAAGTCATTTTGGTCCGTCAAGAAACGTCACCAGAAGATATTGACGGGATGGTGATTAGTGAAGCAATTGTCACCAGTCGTGGTGGCATGACATCACATGCAGCCGTTGTGGCGCGAGGAATGGGTTGTTGTTGTGTTGTTGGTTGTCAGCAGCTTCAAGTGGACTATGAACAACGCGAAGCGCGCTTTGCGCAGCGCGTTTTAAAAGAAGGAACGATTATCTCGGTTGATGGGCATACTGGTGCTCTTTATTTGGGGGCATTACCACAGCAAACCGGTGTACATGAAACAACGCTTGGAACGGTGCTCAGTTGGTGTGATGAGATTGCACCGTTTGCAGTTTGGGCTAACGCTGAAACACCACAAGAAGTAGCAACTGCTTTTGAATTTGGTGCACAGGGTTTAGGACTGGTGCGAACGGAGCACATGTTCTTTGGCCAAGAACGAATCTTCAAAATGCGCCAAATGATTTTAGCAACTGAACTAGGGGATCGCCAAGTGGCGTTGGCGGCACTAAAAGCCCTCCAAATAAACGACTTTAAGCAAATCTTTTCATTAGCTGAAGAACGCCCATGTACGATTCGTTTGTTAGACCCACCATTGCATGAATTCTTACCACAAAGTGAAGCGGAACAGGCTGAACTAGCAACTGCTCTAGGGATTAGCATGGCCGAGATTAAGCGGCGAATTGCTGATAAAGCAGAAGTTAATCCAATGTTAGGTCATCGTGGGAGCCGTTTAGCGGTGACCTATCCGGAAATTTATCAAATGCAGGTTTTAGCGATTATCGAAAGTGCCTTGGCGGTTCAAGCAACGCGGCATTATGCTGTGACACCTAAAATAATGTTGCCGCTAATTGGCACGGCAGATGAAATGGCGTACCTGCAACAATTATTACAGCAAACTATCAATGACTATTTGGCTGAAAACCGCCAACAGCTAGCTTATCAAATTGGGACCATGATTGAGATTCCACGGGCGTGTTTAGTCGCCGACAAAATTGCGGCATCTGCTGATTTCTTTAGTTTTGGGACTAATGATTTAACGCAAATGACGTATGGCTTTTCCCGTGATGATATTGGCCATTTTATGCCCGATTATCAACAACAGGGATTAATGCCGGTTGACCCATTCCAAACACTTGACCAAGCTGGCGTCGGCACTTTAATGCAATTGGCGGTTCAAAAAGGACGCCAAACCAAGCCTGATTTATCGATTGGGGTCTGCGGCGAAGTCGGTGGTGATCCAGCAGCGATGCCGTTTTATCGTGATTTAGGGATTGATTATGTCTCATGTTCACCATACCGGGTACCCAGTGCCCGTTTGGCAGCGGCCCAAAGTCGATTAACGTTAGCCGATTAAAATGCCACAAAAAGAACCCTGCCAATATCGAAAATGATATTGGTGGGGTTCTTTTGTAGGTATGCAATGATTAATTTTGAACTTTTTTAACACCAGCGGCGTCGACTTGGTAACGGGATTCTTCGATTGGAAGATCCGCTAATTTTTGTAAATCAAAGTCGGGGAAACGTTGGCTAATTGCAGTGTTTAAGAGGCGTTTAGCCAAGACGCCGTTATGGGTCAAAATTGGGCCGTGGAAGTAAGAACCAAAGGTGTTTTTATAGACACAACCTTCAGTGCCATCTTCGCCATTGTTGCCATGACCACGCTTAACATAACCGAGTGGCTTTTCATCTTGCCCTAAGAAAGTCCGACCATTATGGTTTTCAAAGCCGAGGTAAGTTTCGCTGAATTCACGATTTTCAATCACGATATCGCCAATAAACCGGCTATTATCTTGGCTGAGTGTGTAGTGATCAAGGGCGCCAATGCCAGGAATTTTATCGCCGTTCGCACCGATGTAGTAGTGGCCCAATAATTGGTAACCACCACAAATGGCGAGCATTACGCCACCATTTTCGATGTATGCTGTGAGCGCGGCTTTTTTACTATTAAGGTCTTCTGAAATAATTTTTTGTTCGAAATCTTGGCCACCACCGAAAAGGACGATGTCATAACGATCGGCATCGAAATCTTGGCCAATGCTGATGACTTCAGTTTCGGTTTTTAAGCCGATTTTCTTAGCGTAATAATCGAGGACTAAAATATTGCCGAGATCCCCATAAGTATTCATTAAGTTGCCATAAAGATGACAAATTTTTAAAGTTTGGGTCATACTGATAGTCCTTTCTTAATGTAGTTAGCCTCTGCCATTTTTTTACGTAGTTGTAAAACTGCCGTGTAGGTGGCAAGTACGTAAACATGTTTTGTAGGAGCTGCTTCAATCGCTGCTAATGTGGCATCTAAATCGGCTGTTTCATGTAGTTGTTCGTCAGTAACACCGGCTACTTTTAAGCGGAAAGTGATGTCATCGCGCCGTTCGCCACCAGTGATAACCGTTGGGATATGGTGTTTCAAGAGATCTTCGAATTCACCGTCCCAAATCCAACTTGTATCGATACCATCAGCGTAGTTAGCGTTAAGTAACATTGCCAATGAGAAATCTTCTGGATCAGAGCTGATCATTTGGAGGACTTGGTTTAAGCCAACTGGATTTTTAACAAGGACGAGTGTGACTGCCTTGTCCTGCAATTGAATCACTTCTTGGCGACCGAAAACTTTTTTATTTTGCGTGAAGGCTTTTTGAATATCTGAAACAGGGACATCCAAGAAACGGCCAACGCTGTAAGCGGCTAGGGCATTATAGATGTTGTACATACCACCGATTGAAATTTCAAAAGGTGCTTGGTTAATTTCAAAATGAGAACTGGTTGGGCGCATTTCGGTTATAGCCGTTACCTGATCTGTTAGTTCAGGGCGTTTGAAGCCGCAATTTGGGCAGTAGAATTTGCCTTGACTACTATAACTGATGAATTTGTAGTGAATAATGTGTTGGCAAACAGGGCACAAAACCCCGTCTGTATTGCTTGGTGCAAGCATTTCACCATCTGGTTGATGATTGAAACCATAGTAAATTTTAGGATTAGGTAATTCAACTGATGAGAAAAGTGGCACATCGCCATTCATAATTAAGGTTGTATTGGGTACGAGTTTAACGCCGGCCAAAATCTTATTATAAGTGGTATAAATTTCACCAAAGCGATCCATTTGATCTCTAAAAATATTGGTCATTACAATTGCTTTGGGTTCAATATAACGACAAAGTGGTTCGACATTGGCTTCGTCAACTTCAAGAATCGCAAGCTGCTTTTGCCCTTTTTTAGGATGATGAGCCAAAAAAGCCGTTGTAATCCCTTGCATCATGTTAGAACCTGTTGAATTGGTCATGATGTTGTCGTATTTTTGCTTGAGCGTTTGAACCGTCAAAGCCGTCGTTAACGTTTTACCGTTAGTCCCAGTGATGATAATCACGTCGTAGTTTTTAGTTAAGTTTTTCAAAACAGCGGGGTCTAGATTTGTTGCAATCTGACCAGGTAAAGAACTGCCGCCTTTCATAAAGGTATGTAAGAACCAGTATGAAAAACGTCCCGTTGTTGTTGCAAATGAACTTTTAATTGTCATGCAAGCCACCCTTTCAATGTTCATAATAATAGCATATTTTCTGGAAAACGACGATAGGGAAGTCATGAAGGGGCAAAATTTATGGAAACTTTAGTTTTTATCGGGGCCGATATTGTTGCGATTCCTATTTTCAGGTATACTAGACTAAAATGTGCTTTGATATAGGGGTGTTTGGAAATGGCGCAATTATTTTTTCGATATGGTGCAATGAACAGTGGGAAATCAATTGAGATTCTAAAAGTTGCTCATAATTATGAAGAACAGAATAAATCAGTGATTATCTTAACCAGTGGGATTGATAATCGTGATGGTGTAGGAATTGTTTCAAGTCGAATTGGTCTGAAACGCGAAGCAACACCGATTTTTTCGGACACGAATATTTACGAATTGGTTGAAGCAACTAATCCAGATGCCGCTTGTGTTTTAATTGATGAATCGCAATTTTTAGAACGGCACCATGTTATCGAAGCTGCCAAAGTCGTTGATGATTTGAATATCCCGGTGATGGCATTTGGGCTTAAAAATGATTTCAAGAATGAATTATTTGAAGGCTCGAAATACCTCTTATTGTTTGCCAATAAGATAGAAGAAATGAAAACCATTTGTTGGTTCTGCCGTAAAAAGGCGATTATGAACCTACGGATGAATAATGGCTTGCCTGTTTATACGGGTGAACAAATTCAAATCGGTGGCAATGAAGCGTACTACCCAGTATGCCGAAAGCACTATTTTAACCCACCAATACAAGAAGAGATTGAAAAGGAAGGCTAATCATTCATGGATAAAATGTTTGAACAACTCGATGGTTTATTAGACCGCTATGCAGAATTACAGGAATTAATGTCTGATCCAGAAGTGATTAATGAAACCAGTCGCTACATGGAACTTTCTAAGGAAGAAGCGGGCTTGCGCGAAATTGTCGGCAAGTATACGCGTTTGAAGGAAGTTTTAAGCGAAGTGACTGAAAATGAAGAACTTCTGCGCGAAACTAGTGATGCTGAAATGACGGAATTAGTTAAGGCTGATTTAGAAGAACTCCAAGCTGAAAAAGCCCAATTAGAACAAGAAATTAAGATTTTAATGTTACCAACTGACCCTAACGATGAAAAGAATATCATCATGGAAATTCGGGGCGCCGCTGGTGGGGACGAAGCAAGTCTTTTTGCTGGCGATCTCCTTAATATGTATCAACGTTACGCTGAATCACAAAACTGGCAAACAGAAATCATCGATGAAACAGCGACTGAAGTCGGCGGCTTCAAAGAAGTTGCAATGATGATTACCGGTAAGAATGTTTATTCGAAATTAAAATATGAAAATGGGGCGCATCGTGTCCAACGGATCCCAAAGACGGAATCACAAGGCCGTGTTCATACCTCAACAGCAACCGTTGCTGTTATGCCTGAATACGATGGTGTCGATGTCGAATTAGAAGCAAAAGATATTCGGGTTGATGTTTACCGTGCTTCTGGTGCCGGTGGTCAACATATTAATAAGACCTCTTCAGCCGTTCGGATGACCCATATTCCAACCGGGATTGTTGTGGCAATGCAAGATCAACGTTCACAACAACAAAACCGGGTTAAAGCAATGAAAATTTTACAAGCACGTGTTTACGATTATTATGAATCACAAAATCAGAGTGAATATGACTCAAGTCGTAAATCGGCCGTTGGCTCTGGGGATCGTTCAGAACGAATCAGAACGTATAATTATCCACAAAACCGTGTGACTGATCATCGAATTGGTTTGACGCTCAATAAGTTAGATCGCATTATGAATGGCGAATTAGGCGACGTAATCGATGCCCTAATCCTTTTCGATCAAACAGAGAAATTGGAGCAATTACAAGATGGCACAGCTCACTTATCTTAAAGCCCTGAATTGGGCTTTTTTATTTTTAGAAGAACGCAATAAAGAACGCGAAGCAGCGCGTTTCCTAATATTAGGACGTCATCATTGGACGACCACTCAGTTAGTGTTGCATTATCGCGATGAAATGCCTGCAAAAGAGTATGAACAATATCAAGCCGATTTGGCGGCATTTGCTGAGGATCAACCGGCGCAATATATTTTAGGTTATGCAAGCTTTTACGGACGTGATTTTAAAGTGACGCCCGCAACGCTTATTCCGCGACTTGAGACCGAGGAATTGGTAGAATGGGTATTGTCAGTAGCCCCTGTTAAGGACAGACCGCTAAAAGTGTTAGATGTCGGGACCGGGTCGGGTGCCATTGCGATTACCTTGGCCTGTGAACGTCCAGATTGGCAAGTCTCTGCGGTTGATATTTCACCGGCCGCAATTAAAGTGGCCCAACAAAATGCGCAAACATTAGGTGCAAAGGTTGACTTCATCGAAGGTGATTTCTTGACGCCTGTTATGGGGCAACAATTTGACGTGATTGTGTCGAACCCGCCATACATTGCAGAAGACGAACGCGCTGTTATGGATGCTTCGGTCCTTAAGCATGAACCAGATTTAGCATTATTTGCGCCTAATAATGGGTTAGCTTTTTATGAACGCTTCGCGCAGGAAGTCCCCGCATTTTTAGAACCAGAGGGGACACTCTTTTTAGAGTTCGGTTATCAACAAAAAGAAGCGATTGTTCGGATTTTTGAGCAAAAAGACCCTCGATTTAGCCTTGAAGTGCAAAAAGATATGGCGAATTGGTCTAGAATGATGCGAGTGGGTTACGATTTCGATCGGAATTTGTTATTATAGAATAAGATGTTGATTAAGGAAGGCATATAATGGAAACAAAACGATACACAGTCAACCAAATTGAACAAGCAGCCGCTGCTTTGAATGCGGGCGAATTAGTTTCTTTTCCAACTGAAACGGTTTATGGCCTAGGGGCAGATGCTACTAATCCAGCCGCCGTTAAGAAGGTCTACGCTGCCAAAGGACGTCCTAGCGATAATCCGTTGATTGTCCATGTTGCTTCGGTTGAAACGGTTGAACATTACGCAGTGACGTCAAACCCGGCTTTTGGGCAATTAGTCAAAGCCTTTTGGCCCGGATCATTAACAATTATCTTACCCTTGAAACATGGGGCGTTTGATGCTGTTGTGACGGGGGGGTTGAAGACTGCTGCTTTTAGAATGCCAGACAATCAAGTGACATTGTCATTGATTAAAGCCGCGGGCGTACCGATTGTTGGCCCCTCAGCTAATACATCTGGGAAACCAAGTCCAACCTTAGCTGATCATGTATTACATGATTTGACAGGGAAAATTGCCGGCGTCATCGATGACGGCCCCACGGGTGTAGGCTTGGAATCAACGGTTATTGATTTAAGTGTGGCAACACCAGTTATTTTACGACCAGGGGTGGTGACGCAAGAAGCCATTGAACGTGTGATTGGTCCTATCATGACCAATAAGCATAAAGTTGGGGCAGCAGAAACACCGAAAGCACCCGGGATGAAATATAAGCATTATGCGCCTAACGCACAGGTTTATATCGTCGCTAATCCGGATGACTTTGATGCTGCGATTGACTGGGCTAGCCAACAAGCTGTGCCATTTGGCGTGATGGCTGTTGATACCATTTTGGAAAAGCAAGTAAAAGTCCGGTTTAAAGACCAATTCTCATTAGGCGAATCGGTTGTCACAGCGAGCCAGCATTTATTTGAAGGACTGCGGTATTTTGATTTGAATCCAGAAGTTAAACTAATTCTCGTCCAAGGCTTTGCCAAGGAAGGGGTTGGGTTAGCGTATATGAACCGCCTTGAAAAATCAGCAGGGCAAAAGTATTTTAGTAAGCAACAAGCTGATTAATGGTTTAGTAACTGCCTAATGGCCAGTGATTGTAAGTTGCAAGCCAAGCACTTTTGACCCAATAATCCCCCTAAGGAGTGTTGTGCATGTTAGCTAAGACAGATCCAGTGATTAATGATTTAATTAAGCAAGAAGAAAATCGTCAACGTCATAATATTGAATTAATTGCGTCTGAAAATATTGTTTCAGGTGCTGTTCAAGAGGCACAGGGCAGTGTGCTAACGAATAAATATGCGGAAGGTTATCCAAACAAGCGTTTTTACGGTGGTTGCGAGTACATCGATCAAATTGAAACACTCGCGATTGAACGGGCAAAAGAATTGTTTGGTGCCGATCACGTCAACGTCCAACCCCATTCTGGTTCACAAGCTAACATGGCGGTCTATCAAGCACTATTGGAACCTGGCGATAAGATTTTAGGGATGAATTTAACGGACGGCGGCCATCTAACGCATGGGTCACCGTTCAATTTTAGTGGCCAACTCTATGATTTTTATAGTTATGGTGTTGCCGACACGAATGAACAATTGGATTATGATCGCTTAGCTGCCAAGGCTCAAGAAGTGCATCCTAAGATGATCGTTGCTGGCGCTTCAGCTTATAGTCGCACAATTGATTTTCCACGCTTACGCGAAATTGCGGATCAAGTTGGTGCCTACCTAATGATTGATATGGCCCATATTGCCGGCTTAGTGGCAACAGGTGTCCATCCGAGCCCAGTGCCATATGCCGATGTCGTCACAACGACTACCCATAAGACACTACGGGGCCCTCGTGGGGGGATGATTCTTTGCAAGGCAGAATATGCCAAGGCAATTGACTCTGCTATTTTCCCAGGGATTCAAGGTGGCCCACTAGAACACGTGATTGCTGCTAAAGCAGTTGCTTTTGGTGAAGCGTTACAACCAGAATTTACAGCTTATACAAAACAAATTGTTGCTAACGCGCAAGCAATGGCCACTGTTTTTGACCAGTCAGATTTAGTGCGGGTCGTTTCGGGGGGGACGGATAACCATTTGATGCTATTGGACTTGACCAATAGTGGTCTCAATGGGAAAGAACTGCAAAATCTATTGGATAGCGTGCACATTACGGTTAATAAAAATACAATTCCGTTTGAAAAATTAAGCCCGTTTAAGACAAGTGGGATTCGGGTTGGCACACCAGCTATTACATCGCGTGGATTTAAAGAAGCTGATTGTGAACAAATCGCCAATTTGATTCTAGAAGTGATTGAAAAACACGATCAACTAGAAGCAATGACCGCAATTAGTGAAGCGGTCTTGAAATTAACCGACCAATTTCCAATCACCCAAGCAAAGTTTTTAGATTAATTTAGGAATACTGCTAGTTTTTTACTGTGATATACGCTACAATAATAAACAGAATTTTAAGCGGAAAGGAGAGTGGCTCAGAGGATGTTTCTTTGGAGTCACTCTTTTTTGTTGAAATTCTTTCCATCAAATTGAATAGAATAGGGGCAAAAGGTAATGGCAAAGTTCACAGTTTTAAATCATCCGTTAATTCAACACAAATTAACAATTATTCGTAACAAGAATACGGGGACTAAAGTGTTCCGTGAAGTGGCGAATGAAATTGCCGAATTAATGGTTTACGAAATTACGCGCGATTTAGCAATGGAAGACGTTGAAGTTGAAACACCAATGGGCCCAGCTATTGAAAAGCAATTGAGCGGTAAAAAATTAGCAGTTGTCCCAATTTTACGTGCTGGTTTAGGCATGGTCGATGGCGTTTTGGAATTGATTCCAGCCGCTAAAGTCGGTCATATCGGGATGTACCGTGATGAAAAGACGCTTCAACCACACGAAT
The DNA here is from genome assembly GCA_002953655.1 of Latilactobacillus sakei. Classification (NCBI taxonomy): domain Bacteria; kingdom Bacillati; phylum Bacillota; class Bacilli; order Lactobacillales; family Lactobacillaceae; genus Latilactobacillus; species Latilactobacillus sakei. The sequence goes on along the minus strand of CP025839.1, from coordinate 1,298,628 downwards.
ATTTCGTTAAATTACCAACAGATATTGACCAACGTCAATTATTTATCGTTGATCCTATGTTGGCAACTGGTGGTTCTGCAATTATGGCAATTGATGCCCTTAAAAAACGTGGTGCAACATCAATGCGTTTAGTTGTTTTAGTAGCAGCACCTGAAGGCGTTAAAGCGGTGCAAGAAGCACATCCAGATGTTGATATTTATGCAGCTGGTTTAGATGATGGATTGAATGAAGAAGGTTATATTTATCCTGGTTTGGGCGATGCTGGTGATCGTTTGTTCGGGACTAAATAATTATTGCACATATAATAGGAGGCGTTCGGCAATTTGGCGGGCGCCTTTTTGGTACCTAACATTATATTTTGAACTTGCTAACGCTTTAATTGACGCTTAACCGACTCAACAAAAAATAATTGCAAATTAATCGCTAATTACTTTGTACTTTCAAATTAATGGTGGTATTATCTTAATTGTGTTGCGGTAATAATTTATGCGTCTTTTTACATAAATGTTACTGTTTTTTAGGTTAATTGGTTGTACGTAGTTGTTAATCGGAGAACTCGCGTGAACTAGTAAATAAGCCTAGGGAAGGAGGGAATCTTGTGGGTGATAAATATCCCATTATTAGCATTTTGGGAATTCGTTTTAATTTAGCGAACTGCCTTTCGGTATTATTAAGTGCAGCAATTGTTTTCGCGCTCGTCTTCTTCTTATCAAGAAAGATTGCGTTGAAACCAACCAAGCGGCAGAACGTCCTGGAATGGATGATCGACTTTACTAATGGTATCGTTAAGAGTGCTATGCCGGGCGAAGAAGGGAAGCAATTCTACCTATTTGCCTTTGTTATGTTTCTTTTCGTATTCATTAGTAATCAGTTCGGTTTGATTTTCCAGATGAAGGTGGACGAAGTGGTTTGGCTGAAGAGTCCAACTGCGGATCCGATTATTACAATGTCCTTAGCGATGATTGTATTAGTCCTTTCGCATTATTTCAGTATTGAACGACTAGGATTTGGTAATTATTTGAAGAGTTATATTAAACCAGTAGGATTTTTCTTACCGATTAATATCATCGAACAATTTACCAATTTCTTGACGCTGTCATTGCGTTTGTATGGGAACATTTTTGCCGGGGAAGTTTTATTGAATCTTTTAGTTAAGATGGCTTTCTCGCATGGCCCAGCCACAATGCTTGTCACAGCACCAATTCAGATGGTATGGCAAGGATTTTCCGTCTTTATCGGATCAATTCAAGCCTTTGTATTTGTAACATTATCAATGGTCTACATTTCAGAGAAAGTCGAAATGGAAGACTAAAATCAGGAGGAAAAAAATATGAACTTTTTAGCAGCAGCTATCGCAGCAGGACTTGCAGCATTCGCAGCATCATACGGTAATGGTAAGGTAATTTCTAAGACAATCGAAAGTATGGCACGCCAACCAGAATTGTCAGCACAATTAAGATCAACAATGTTTATCGGTGTTGGTTTGATTGAAGCTGTTCCAATTTTATCAATCGTCGTTTCTTTCTTGATCTTATTTAGTTAATCCGAGTGAACAACGTTTCACTTTAAAAATTAGACAGTAAGTCAAGGAAGGAGTGTCAATAGATGTTTAGTAATTTAATCGTTGGTGCTTCTGCATCTTACCTTGGAGATTCACTATTTGTACTTGTTGTCTTCATCATCTTAGTTGCTTTAGTTGGTAAATTTGCTTTCGGACCTGTTTCAAAAATGATGCAGGAACGTTCAAATAAAATTACCAATGATTTAGATAGCGCCGCTCAATCGCGTGAAGATGCTGCCAAATTGGCTGCACAACGCGCAACAGAATTGAAGAGCTCTAAATCAGAAGCCGTTGAGATTGTTAACACAGCTAAACAAAACGGTGAAAAACAACGCGAAGGTATGATTACCCTCGCCCAAGAAGAAGTCCAAACTTTAAAACAAAATGCTAAAAAAGACATCGAACAATCTCGTTTAGATGCGTTAAACAGTGCGAGAGATGATGTTGCTCAATTATCTATTGAAATTGCTTCTAAACTCATTAAGAAAGAATTGTCAGTCGCTGATCAAAAGTCATTGATCAATTCCTATATTGAAGGGTTGGACAAGCAAAATGAAACTAGATAAGTATGCAGTTGGACAACGCTATGCAAAGGCCTTATTTTCCCTTGCAGAACAAGAGCAACAATTTGAAAGTATCCATGATGAGATACAAGCACTCGAGACCATTTTCAATGACAATCCAAAATTAGGCACAGTTTTAACAGATACAACCTTATCTGGGTTGAAACAGCGTAACTTATTAAAATCATTGAGTAGTGATTTTAGTACTTTAATGCAACACTTTTTGAGCTTAGTTTTTGACTATCAAAGAATGGCTGAAATGCCTTATATTATCGCAGCTTATGAAGATCTCTATGATCAACATAAAGGGATTGCGCATGCTAAGGTGACTTCAGCAGTTGCTTTAGACGATGATCAATTAGCTAAGATCAGTCAATCTTTCGCCAAACGCGAAGGCTTAAACGAAGTGTTAATCGAAAGTGTCGTTGATCCAGATATTATTGGTGGTATTGTGCTTGAATCGAACCATAAGGTAATCGATGGAAGTGTCAAACACGGCTTAGACCAAATTAAGTCGTTATTATTGAAATAGTCAATCGTTGATAAAGAGGTGAACCTGATGAGCATTAAAACTGAGGAAATCAGTGCATTAATTAAACAACAACTAGCAAATTATAATGAAGAATTAGCCGTTGAAGAAGTCGGTACTGTCACTTATGTTGGTGATGGGATTGCACGTGCTCACGGTTTAGAAAATGCCCTCTCAAGTGAATTGTTAGAATTCTCTAACGGTTCATACGGTGTGGCACAAAACTTGGAAACAAATGATGTTGGTATCATCATCCTCGGCGAATACGAAAATATTCGTGAAGGGGACCAAGTTAAACGGACAGGGCGGATCATGGAAGTACCTGTTGGTGATGCTTTAATCGGTCGTGTTGTTAATCCGTTGGGTCAACCAGTGGACGGACGCGGCGAAATTAAAACAGATAAAACACGTCCTATCGAAAAGAAAGCACCTGGCGTTATGGCTCGTCAATCTGTTTCTGAACCTTTACAAACAGGTTTAAAAGCGATTGATGCCTTGGTGCCAATTGGTCGTGGCCAACGTGAATTAATTATCGGGGATCGTAAGACTGGTAAAACATCAGTTGCGATCGATACGATTATTAACCAAAAAGGTCAAGATATGATCTGTATCTACGTTGCCATTGGTCAAAAGGAATCAACTGTGAGAACACAAGTTGAAACCTTACGGCGTTATGGTGCAATGGATTATACAATTGTTGTCGAAGCTGGCCCTAGCCAACCCGCACCACTCTTGTACATTGCCCCTTATGCTGGTGCAGCAATGGGTGAAGAATTCATGTATAACGGCAAGCACGTTTTAATCGTCTATGATGATTTAAGTAAACAAGCTGCTGCTTATCGTGAAATCTCATTACTTTTAAGAAGACCTCCAGGCCGTGAAGCTTACCCTGGTGATATCTTCTACTTACATTCACGTTTACTAGAACGTGCTGCTAAGTTAAGTGATGAATTAGGTGGCGGTTCAATGACTGCTTTACCTATCATCGAAACACAAGCTGGTGATATTTCAGCTTATATCCCAACTAACGTTATCTCGATTACAGATGGTCAAATCTTCTTGGAAAGTGATTTATTCTATTCAGGAACACGTCCAGCTATCGATGCTGGTTCATCTGTTTCTCGTGTTGGTGGGGCAGCTCAAACCAAGGCTATGAAGAAAGTTTCAGGGACATTGCGTCTTGATCTTTCATCATACCGTGAACTAGAAGCCTTTACGCAATTCGGTTCTGATTTAGATGCCGCAACACAAGCCAAACTAAATCGTGGTAAACGGACTGTTGAAGTCTTGAAACAACCATTGCATAAACCATTACCATTTGAACAACAAACAGTAATTCTATATGCCTTAACACATGGTTTCATCGATGATGTACCTGTTGATGACATTATGCGTTATGAAAGTGGTTTAAATGACTATCTAGAAAGTAATGCTAAAGACTTGATGGATGAAATCCGTCAAACAACTAAATTGCCAGACACAGACAAACTTGATGCTGCTATCAAGGCCTTCACAGAAGGTTTTGTACCAGAACAAGCTGCCGATGACAAAGACTCAGATAAGTAAGGGGTGAATTAATTGGCTGAATCTTTAATGGATATCAAACGAAGAATCGCCTCTACTAAAAAAACTGGGCAAATTACAAGTGCTATGCAAATGGTTTCTGGTGCTAAGCTTTCTCAAATCGAAAAGAACTCAGTTGCTTACCAAGTTTATACTGATAAGATTAGAGAAATCGTGACGCATCTAGCTGCTAGTCAATTAATTGACATTGCCCGTCAAAAGAGTAGTTTACAAGCAGAACCTGCTGATTCTACTATTAAAACGGCGATTAAGCACGAAGTAACGTTGAGTAATTTGTTAGTGGAAAGACCAATTAAGAAAACCGGTTATTTAGTTATTACAAGTGACCGGGGCTTAGTTGGTGCATATAACAGCTCAATTCTAAAAGCAATGGTCCAAATGATTTCAGAAAATCATCAATCATCTGACGAATACGCAATTCTTGCGGTCGGCGGAACTGGTGCTGATTTCTTTAAAGCGCGGGGCATGAATTTAACTTACGAATATCGTGGTGTGAGTGATGTCCCTTCTTTTGAAGAAGTTAAACAAATTATTAAAACGGCCGTTGCGATGTATGATAATGGTGTTTACGATGAGTTGTACGTTTGTTACAACCACCATGTTAACTCATTAACATCTGGCTTTAGAGCTGAAAAAATGTTACCAATTACCGACTTAGATGTTTCAGAAGTTGCTGATCAAAATCTAGAATACATTACGGAACCTTCCGTGGATGATGCCTTAGACGCAATTCTACCGCAATACGCCGAAAGCTTAATTTATGGCGCAATGTTAGATTCTAAAACAGCAGAACATGCTGCTTCAATGGCAGCAATGAAGAGTGCGACTGATAATGCAAATAATTTAATTTCAGAATTGTCAATTAAATTTAACCGTGCACGTCAAGCTCAAATTACAACTGAAATCACCGAAATCGTCGGTGGTGCGGCAGCATTAGAATAAAAATGCGGGAGGAAGAAACAACTATGAGTATGGGAAAAGTTGTCCAAGTTATTGGTCCCGTTGTCGATGTCGAATTTTCTTTAGATACGGATTTACCAGATATCAATAATGCCTTAACAGTCGATAAAGGTAATGATGAAACTGTCGTTTTAGAGGTTGCTCTAGAATTAGGCGACGGGGTAATGCGTACCATTTCAATGGAATCTACTGACGGTTTACGTCGTGGGATGCCTGTTGAAGATGCTGGTCGTGCAATTAACGTACCAGTCGGTAAAGAAACTCTAGGACGTGTTTTCAACGTCTTAGGCGAAACAATCGATGGCGGCGAAGAATTTCCTGCAGATTTTAGACGCGACAGTATTCACCGTTCTGCGCCTAAATTTGAGGAATTAAATACAAGTTCAGAAATTCTAGAAACAGGGATTAAGGTTATCGATTTACTTGCCCCTTATGTGCGTGGTGGTAAAATTGGTTTGTTCGGTGGTGCCGGTGTTGGTAAAACCGTCTTAATCCAAGAATTAATCCATAATATCGCCGAAGAACATGGTGGTATTTCGGTCTTTACTGGTGTTGGTGAACGAACACGTGAAGGTAATGACTTATACTTTGAAATGAAAGAATCAGGCGTTTTGGAAAAGACAGCCATGGTTTTCGGTCAAATGAATGAATCACCTGGTGCGCGGATGCGTGTTGCCTTGACTGGTTTAACAATTGCTGAATACTTCCGGGATGTTGAAGGCCAAGATGTGCTATTGTTCATTGATAATATCTTCCGTTTCACGCAAGCTGGTTCCGAAGTTTCTGCCCTATTAGGACGGATGCCTTCAGCCGTTGGTTACCAACCAACATTGGCAACAGAAATGGGTCAATTACAAGAACGAATCACATCAACTAAAAAAGGTTCAGTTACATCGATCCAAGCCATTTATGTGCCTGCCGATGATTATACTGATCCTGCGCCTGCAACAACTTTCGCGCATTTGGATGCCACAACTAACTTGGATCGTAAGTTAACACAACAAGGGATTTACCCTGCTGTTAACCCACTAGAATCATCTTCTAGTGCGCTTGATCCTGAAATTGTTGGCCAAGAACACTACGAAGTTGCTTCTGAAGTACAACACGTCTTACAACGTTATCGTGAATTACAAGATATCATCTCGATCTTAGGGATGGATGAATTATCTGATGATGAAAAGATTATCGTTGCACGTGCACGTCGGATTCAATTCTTCCTATCACAAAACTTCCACGTTGCCGAAGCCTTTACAGGCCAAGCCGGTTCATACGTGCCAGTTAAGGAAACTGTTTCTGGCTTCAAAGCCATCCTTGCAGGCGAATACGATGATGTCCCAGAAGAAGCATTCCGTCTTGTTGGGAACATTGATGCTGCACTAGCAAAGGCAAAAGAAATGGGCTATACACAGTCTGAAAAGGCTGTCGATCAAGACTAGAAAGGGGCGTTAATGATGGCAGAAGAGCAAAAGGTATTAACCGTTAATATCGTAACGCCGGATGGTGTCGTTTATGATCACCATGCTTCAATGTTGGTTGTACCAGCAATGGCAGGGCAACTCGGTATTATGGCTAATCATGAGCCAATTATTACCCCTCTAGAAATTGGTGAAATTCGTGTTAAACGGACGGATAACCCAGGGCATGAAGACGCCATTGCAATTACTGGCGGCTTTATGGAAGTTAGTCATAACATCGCTTCAATCGTTGCTGACGGTGCTGAACGTGCACGGGATATTAACTTATCACGTGCCCAACGTGCTAAACAACGTGCCGAAGACGCTATTAAGACGGCTTCAGAAAAACATGATTCAGACGAATTACGCCGGGCTCAAATCGCACTTCAACGCGCGATGAACCGGATTGACGTCAAAAATCATTTACAATAGTCATTACAAGAAGCCCTCACGGCAAAAGTCGTGGGGGCTTTTTTGCTAGGTTATAATCCAACTTAATCTTCTTTTGTTAAGAAAACAGCTAAATACAGACAAGTGACTTTTCTGTATGTTACAATGTCCCTATATCCATTCATAGAGGAGCGTTATTGAAGTGCAATCAATTGGATCACAAGCAGTTGTCACCATTATTAGTCATATCGGCTTTATCGTTATTAGTTTTTACGGTCTCCAGTCTTTACGACTTGAACAGCTTTTTAAGCCGAATCATATTCGCCAGATTCAGATTGTCCTCATGTTTACAGCCATCATAATGGGTTATTTAGTAAGTCAATTCTTTTTAGAAATTATCGCGCAAGCGCGCAATATCATTTTTTTAGTCCAATAAATTAGCAGTCATATCGGAGGGAAACTCTTGGAAAAATTGATCATACAAGGCGGACAACCATTAGTTGGTGATGTCCACATCGAAGGTGCTAAAAATGCAGTGTTACCAATCATGGCGGCTGCACTTTTAGCCTCTAAAGGACCAGTTGAATTAACGAACGTGCCAATCTTATCAGATGTTTTTATGATGCAAGATGTTTTGAAGAGTCTGGATGCACGGGTTAAATTTGATGAACAGCGTAACTATTTAATGATTGATGCCAATCAATCGCTAAACTTTGAAGCGGCATTCGAATATGTTTCAAAGATGCGAGCTTCAATCGTTGTCATGGGACCTTTATTAGCAAGATTGGGGCATGCCCGAGTTGCCATGCCAGGTGGCTGTGCAATTGGTTCAAGACCAGTTGATTTACACCTTAAGGGTTTTGAAGCCCTTGGTGCAACGATTACACAAAGTCATGGTTACATAGAAGCTAAGGCCGACCAATTAGTCGGTGCAAACATCTATTTAGACTTTCCAAGTGTCGGCGCAACGCAAAATATCATGATGGCGGCAACTTTAGCCAAAGGAACAACGGTCATCGAAAATGTTGCGCGCGAACCAGAAATTGTTGATTTAGCTAACGTCTTAAATAAGATGGGCGCTAAAGTTTTCGGGGCAGGCACTGAAGAAATTCGAATCGAAGGGGTCACCGAATTAAAAGGGACTGAACACAGCATTGTGCAAGATCGAATTGAAGCCGGGACCTTCATGATTGCCGCTGCAGCCACTAAAGGAAATGTTTTGGTTGAAGAAGCTATTTCTGAACATAATAAACCTTTATTATCTAAACTAGCTGAAATGGGCGCTCAAGTTATTGAAGAAGAAAATGGGATTCGGATTATCGGCCCGGATGAATTGAAACCAAGCAATATCAAGACCTTGCCATACCCAGGTTTCCCAACAGATATGCAAGCCCAAATGACCGCTCTACAATTGATGGCCCATGGAACGAGTGTCATGACTGAAACAGTCTTCGAGAATCGTTTCATGCACCTAGAAGAGTTGCGCCGCATGAATGCTGATTACCAAGTTGAAGGGCAATCTGTCATCTTATATGGCCCCACTGAATTAACGGGTGCTGAAGTAGCCGCTTCAGATTTACGGGCCGCTGCAGCACTAGTCATTGCCGGATTAGTAGCCAATGGCGAAACGCTAGTTACTAACTTACAATACATGGATCGTGGTTATTATCACTTCCATCAAAAATTACGAGCATTAGGTGCACATATCAGCCGTGCTGATTTTGATGAAGCTGGTCATCGTAAAACAACTCAGAAATTAGCTTAAATAGCTGTGATTAAAGAATGATATTCGTTTTTAGACGGACGTCGTTCTTTTTTATTGTAAATTTCGTAAACGAAACTTATATTTTATTGATATTAGGCTTGTGGTATAATTGACTATTGAATATGGTTTCTGGAAGGAGCAACACTAAATGGCTAAAGATATCGGAATTGATTTAGGGACAGCCAACGTCTTGATTAACGTCATGGATAAAGGCATTGTTCTTAATGAACCTTCAGTCGTTGCGATCGATACTAAAACGAAAAAAGTATTAGCAGTTGGTTCTGAAGCATACAGCATGGTTGGCCGGACACCCGGCAATATTTTGGCAGTGCGCCCACTTAAAGATGGTGTGATTGCTGATTTTGATATGACCGAAGCAATGCTTGCTTATTTCATTAATAAATTAAACGTCAAAGGTTTTCTATCAAAACCAAACATCTTAATTTGTTGTCCAACAAATATTACATCGATTGAACAAAAAGCAATTGTAGAAGCTGCTGAAAAATCTGGCGGCGGTAAAGTTTTCTTAGAATTTGAACCCAAGGTTGCCGCTGTCGGCGCTGGGATGGACATTTTCCAACCACGCGGTAACATGGTGATTGATATTGGTGGTGGGACGAGTGATATCGCTGTACTATCAATGGGTGAAGTGGTTACCAGTCGTTCATTACGGCTTGCTGGTGATCGCATGAATGCTGAAATTGCAGCGTACGTTAAACGTAAACATAACTTATTAATCGGTGAACATACCGCCGAAACAATTAAGTTGAAGATTGGTAGTGTTTGGCATGCCGATGCAAGTGAACAATTAGAAGTTCGTGGCCGTGATATTGTCGGTGGGTTACCCGTGTCAATCACGATTGGTGCGGACGAGGTTGAACTTGCCTTGCACGAAACCATGATGGCCATTGTTGCCGCTGCTAAAGAAGTGCTTGAAGTGACACCACCAGAATTAGCCGGCGATATTATCGATCGCGGGATTATGCTAACCGGTGGTGGCGCGCTATTACGCAATATTGCCAACCTCTTTTCTGAACACCTCAAGGTCCCAGTTGTCTTAGCTGAAAAGCCATTAGACGCAGTTGCCTTAGGTACGGGTGTTTTATTGGAAAATATTGCCCAAAAACGAGCACACTAAATCAGAAGTAAGGGATTGTGAATATTGTGTATCGATCAAATTTTGAAGAGCACGTCAAACCAGTTCTTAAAAAGATTTTACTAGTAATTGTTTTAATGATTTTCGCCGGGTTAATTGGCCAAATGATCGGTTTTGCAATGGGTGGTCAAAATCCATTTGCCGTCTTCTTACCAAGTACTTGGAGTCACATTATTAATTTCTTACAGTAGATCAGGATAAGTGGTGATTGCATGCGAAAGATATTAATTGCATTTGTGCGGTTTTACCAAACTGGTATTTCGCCATTCTTACCACCGAGCTGTCGGTATTATCCGACTTGCTCTAGTTATATGATTCAAGCCATTCAAAAACATGGCGCGATTAAAGGACTAGTTATGGGCATTGGCCGTATTTTACGGTGTCACCCGTTTATAAAGGGTGGCTATGATCCCGTTCCAGACCATTTCACAGTCTTTCGGAATAAGTCTGTTGATCACTAATGTTACAAAATAAGGAGTTTCAAAAAAATATGTCTAAAAAAGAACAACGCGTAGAAGTTACAATTGATGATATTACCCGCAATGGCCAAGCAATGACCAGCGTTAAGGTTGGTAAAAATGAAGTGGGGGTCATCGTTGAAGATAGTGCTAAAAAACGATTCGAAGCAACTGTCGAAGGTACTGGTCAAAGTATCATTACCAAAACGCACGATGATGCTGTTAACGAATTACTACGGGAGTACCATTTACACCAAGGTTAATTCTTAAGAATTAATTAGCTTTAGAGTAACCCGGCAGATTTTTGGCCGGGTTATTTTATAATTAAGACAGTTTTTAGTTGAAGGAGACTTAACATGCCAAAGGAATTAGAAAAAGTCGACGATACTTCACGCGTAGATTACGGAATTGTCTTTTCCGTGTTCATGTTAGCGTTGATCGGTTTAATGTCGATTTATGTGGCGACAACCCATGACACAAGTGGCGCTAGCTCAACACGAGCCGTAATTATGCAGGCCGCTTGGTACGTCATCGGTGGTGTTGCGATTATTGCCATCATGCAATTTGATTCGGAGCAACTCTGGCGGATTGCACCGATTGCTTATGGCATCGGGATTTTCCTCCTAATTGCGGTTTTATTCTTTTACAATCGGGCGGTTGCAATTCAAACTGGTGCTAAAAGTTGGTTTTCATTAGGACCGATTTCGTTTCAGCCTTCCGAAGTGATGAAGCCGGCTTATATCTTAATGATGAGTCGGGTTGTGACTAAGCACAATACCGAGTATCCAGAACATACGATTAATACGGACTGGTTATTGTTAGGCCGTTTATTAATTTGGACGCTCCCCGTGATGGTGCTCTTGAAGTTACAAAACGATTTTGGGACCTTATTGGTATTCGTCGCAATTTTGGGTGGTATTATCTTAGTGTCCGGGATTACATGGAAGATTTTGGCGCCCGCAATTGCCGTGATGGCAGCTATCGGCGGAACTGCCTTGACCTTGGCAGCCACAACGCCAGGACGGGCGATTTTGACCCATTTAGGCTTTAAAACCTATCAATTTAACCGAATTGATGCTTGGTTACATCCGTTTGATAATACGGCCAGCACGAGTTTGCAGTTATCCCAGAGTTTAAAGGCAATTGGCTCAGGTCAATTGGTTGGTAAAGGCTTCAATCAAATTCAAGTTAACGTACCCGTTCGTGAATCGGATATGATTTTCTCTGTAATTGGTGAAAACTTTGGTTTCATCGGTTCTTGTTTAGTCATTTTGTTGTATTTCTTATTGATCTACCAAATGATTCGGGTCACATTTGATACCAAAAATGAGTTTTATGCCTATGTTTCAACGGGTGTTATCATGATGATTCTTTTCCATGTTTTTGAAAATATTGGGATGAGTGTTGGTTTGTTACCATTGACCGGTATTCCATTACCGTTTATTTCACAAGGGGGCTCATCGCTATTGGGGAACATGATGGGGATTGGCTTTATCATGTCGATGCGGTACCATTATAAGAGTTATATGTTCAGCGAATCTGAAGATACTTTCTAGGAGTGAAAACAATTGACAATGAGTAATAATGATTATTTTTGGACAGAAGAAATCGCAGCTTCAATCAGACGAATTGGTCTGACTAAAGGTGCGCAAAATGAATTTGGCTTAATTAAATTTGTGGATGTCCCTGTTGAAGGACAAAAGATGGCCCTTGATATGCCACTTGTTGCGATCGAAGCTGAAAAAATGGTCCAAGAACTAGATAGCCCTCTAGCAGGCGAGTTAGTTAACGTGAATACAGATTTGGCTGATAATCCCGAATTATTAAATGCTGATAACGAAAAAGATGCGTGGATTGCTGATATTCGTATTTCAGATAATTAAGCTTGACATCTGACGCCTGATTATTTAAGATAAGAATTACTTAATACAAGCGATGAAAAGATGAGTAGATAACTTAGTAGCATTTTAAGAGAGTCCGGTCAGGTGCAAGCGGATAATGTGAATGGTTTTCGAATATGGTCTTTGAGCAAATTCATTTGGTAAGGTTTAACTGAGCCGAATGCGGGGGTTGCCCGATATAGCGAACGAGTATCGATTCTGGTACTTTGTAAGGCGATTATTGTGAAGTAGTCGTGAATTAAGGTGGTAACACGCAAATTGGCGTCCTTTCTCTCATTTATTTGAGAGGAAGGACTTTTTTTGTACATTTTTAATCAAAGGGAGGAAATGCAATGTTAGAACTAAAACAAGTTGGTAAGGTTTATCAACGAGAACAACAGACATTTACAGCACTTAGCGACATTTCATTAAAAATTGAAGCGGGTGAAATTTACGGCATTATCGGCTATTCAGGCGCCGGTAAGAGTACGTTGATTCGGTTATTAAACGGTTTAGAAAAACCAACCAGTGGGGATGTCTTGGTCAATGGTCAATCGATCGTTGGTCTAAGCGAACAAGCATTACGGCCGATTCGGCAAAAGATTGGGATGATTTTTCAACATTTCAATCTGCTCTGGTCAAAAACAATTCTTGAAAATATCGCCTTACCGCTTAAGTTAGCGGGGGTTGGTAAGCAGGAACGCTTAGCCAAGGCCAAAGAGATGCTCGCACTAGTCGAACTAACAGACTTGGGCGCCGCTTATCCTAGTGAACTTTCAGGGGGCCAAAAGCAACGGGTTGCGATTGCCCGTGCGTTAATCAGCGAACCAGCCATCTTGTTATGTGATGAAGCAACCAGCGCTTTGGATCCCAAAACAACGAATTCAATTTTGAGCCTTTTAGCTAAGATTAATCAGGAAATGGGCATCACAATTGTGCTGGTAACCCACGAAATGGATGCCGTACGTCGGATCTGCCAACGGATTGCGGTGATGGCAGCCGGTCGGGTAATTGAAGAAGGCACAACACAAGCCATCTTCGAAACGCCACAAGCAGAAGTGACGAAAGCCTTTGTTTCAGAATCATTAGTGATTACGCCTAGTGAAACAGCTGCTTCAATCGAACAGTTGTTGACGCGGGTACCAGAGGGCACAATCGTCAAACTTCGCTTTAACGAAGAACAATCGAGTCAACCGGTCATCGGCCAATTAATGCGCCGCTACCCAAGCGTTGAAGTCAGTGTGATTAGTGGCAGTTTACAACAAACGATTAATGGTGCCCTGGGGTATTTATACATTCAGATTCAAGCTAGTCCAGACGATTTAAAACAGGCATTATCCGACCTAAGTCAACAAACTATCGAAGTAGAGGTGTTAAGACATGGCTAATATCAACGGATTTCAATCTTATTTTCAATTTAAACAAATCGACTGGCCAACGATGTGGGAAGCAACAGGCGAAACGGTTTGGCTAACGGCTGTCAGTGTCTTGCTAGTCGCAATTCTCGGTTTCTTGTTAGGGTTAGTCTTGTATCAAACGAATGGCAAAACGGATTTTATGAGTCGGTTGTTAAATGGAATTGTCGCTTTATTCGTCAACGTTTTTCGTTCAGTACCGTTCATCATCTTGATTGTGCTTTTGATTCCCATGACTAAGGAATTGATGGGCACCATGATTGGTCCCAAAGCTGCGATTCCCGCATTAATCGTTTCGGCAGCACCATTTTACGCACGGTTAGTAGAATTAGCCTTTCGTGAAGTTGATAGTGGGGTCATTGAAGCGACCCGTGCACTAGGTGCTTCCAAATGGCAAATTATCTGGCAAGTCCTGTTACCAGAAAGCATGCCCGCCCTTGTTTCCGGATTAACGGTTACGGCGATTTCATTACTTGGTTACACGGCAATGGCCGGTGTGATTGGGGCCGGTGGTTTAGGGAACTTAGCCTACACGGAAGGCTTCCAAGCCAATCAAAATACAATTACATTAGTTGCCACAGTCATTATTCTAATTATCGTCTTCATTTGTCAAAAAACCGGTGACATTATCATTGCCAAAATTGATCACCGTTAATTAAAGGGAGAAAAGTAGATGCAAAAAAGATATTTAAGTGTTCTTGCTGGGCTTTTAATTGTTGGCGGACTGTTGACTGGCTGTCGCGCTAAAAAAACAGATCCCAATACGATTGTGATTGGCGCCTCAACCATTCCGCATGCCGCTATTTTAAGACACGTTAAACCCGAATTAAAAAAAGAAGGCATCACATTGGACGTCAAAGCGTTCAGTGATTATGTATTACCTAATAAGGCGCTAGCGAACGGCGAATTGACCGCTAACTATTACCAACACATTCCGTTTATGAAAAAGGCCAACCACGATAATGGCTACCACTTAGTGAGTGCTGGGGGGATTCATCTGGAACCACTCGGCCTTTACAGCAAGCGGGTTAAAAAATTAAGTGCCGTCAAAACCGGCGCTACCGTCCTGGTTTCAAATAGTCAAACTGACTGGGGCCGGGTGCTTTCGATTTTAAAAGCGGGTGGTTTAATCACTTTGAAACCAGGGGTCAAAGTTGAAAATGCGACCTTCAAGGATATTGCCAAAAATCCGAAGAAGCTCAAATTTAAGTACACATTTGAACCGAAATTGATGCCTGAATTGTTGAAAAATGATGAAGGTACGCTGGTTGCCATCAATTCAAACTATGCGGTTCAAGCCGGCTTCACACCGGAAAAAGATGCCGTGGCAATTGAAAGTCTCTCATCACCATACGTAAACGTCGTCGCCGTTAATAAAGGTGACGAAAACAAACCTGCAATTAAGAAATTAATCAAAGTACTCAAATCAAAATCAACCCAAGCCTGGATTAAAAAGCAATGGCACGGGGCGGTATTACCAGTTAAATAATGAAGGAAAAGTCTTATCGAAGGATAGGGCTTTTTAGTTGTCATTGGCATGCGGTTTTAAATTAGCTATACTGATTAAGGGATAAGTAGTTAATATTGGAAAAGTAAGGGTGAGTACATGCAACGCAAAGTTTGGGGAATATTTTTGATTTTTTGTTTTATTAATTTAAGTGGTTTTACAGTAATTGGACATCGGGGAGAACCGGCCAAAGCGCCAGAACATAGTTTTCAGTCGTATGATCAAGCGCTTGCGGATCATGCTGATTACATCGAACAGGATTTAGAAATCAGCCAGGATGGGGTCTTGGTCGTTTCCCATGATCCAATGACCGATCGAACAATGAATCGGAAATACATCATTGACAAAAATAGTTGGCAAACGTTAAAACAGGCGGAATTTACGAATCATGAACATCTCCATCGATTAAGTGATGTCTTCGAACGCTATCGGTCCAATCCTAAGGCAAAGTTTATGATTGAAACAAGGTTATTAAATAACCAAATGGTGATGGAAGATAAGTTGGTAGCACTTGTAAAGGCTAACCATTTAGAAAAACGAGTTTATTTTGAGTCATTTTCAATGGCCTCGCTAGAAAAATTGCACCATTTATTACCAGAAGTACCGCTATTATTTTTAAATTATAACGAGCCGTATAATTATCGTCAGTTACAGTCACCACGATATAATTTTTTATCAGCCGTTTCAATGCGCGTGAGTTATGCAAGTGATCAAGTCGTTAAAACACTGCATCAGGCACATAAGCAAGTCATTCCATACGATAATTTTTCTGAAAATATTAGTCGTGCAGCGGATAATCGAAAGAAATTCGATGGTTTTTTTACAAATTATACCGGGGTCTACACACATCAAAATAAGTGTGTAGAACATCCACAAACAATTACGACACAAGCTAAGGGTACGACTAAGGTTTTTGATTCACCATTCAAATGTGCTGAATACCGATCGATTGAGGGTAAGCGACTCAATTTAAAGCCCAATACAGCTTGGCAAGTGAACTACGCCCTAAAAGGACTTGATAATCAGGTTTATTACGACCTTGGAAGTAGTCAGTGGATTAAGGCACCACAGCCTAAAAAAACAACATTGCTATCTAGAATTTGGGAAAAAATTAAAGACATATTTTAATAGCTTAGTTTAGAGAAGAGGCTGAAGGGATTCAGTCTTTTTTTATTGTGATAGATAAGAATTGATTCTTTTTTACAATCATTCTTCTATTGAAAAGCGTTCTCATTTAGCTTAGAATTAAGTCAGCAACAACGTGTTATAATGCGATTTTTGGAGGGTCAGTAATGTCTAAATTAGAAATTATCGATTTACACGTCGGAATTGACGGTAAAGAAATTTTAAAAGGTGTTAACTTAGAAATGAATACGGGTGAGATTCACGCCATCATGGGACCAAATGGGACCGGTAAATCAACCCTTTCAGAAACCATCATGGGGAATCCTAAATATGAAGTACTTCAAGGTGAAATTAAATTAGACGGTCAAAATATTCTTGAAATGCCAGTTGATGAACGGGCGCGCGCTGGCTTGTTCTTAGCGATGCAATATCCATCTGAAATTCAAGGTGTTACAAACGCTGAATTTATGCGGGCTGCTATCAATGCGCGTCGGGCTGAAGATGATCAAATTTCAATTATGGCCTTCTTGAAAAAATTAGATCAACGCATGGCGGTCTTAGATATGACAGAAGAAATGTCTGAACGTTACTTAAACGAAGGCTTTTCTGGTGGTGAAAAGAAACGGAACGAAATTCTACAATTGATGATGATTGAACCTAAATTTGCCATTTTAGATGAAATTGATTCTGGTTTAGATATCGATGCTCTTCAAGTTGTTTCTAAAGGGGTCAACGAAATGCGCGGTGATAACTTCGGTTCATTGATTATCACGCATTATCAACGTTTATTGAACTATATTGTGCCTGATTTCGTGCACATCATGATGGGCGGTAAAATCGTAACGACTGGTGATGCGTCATTGGCCAAACGTCTAGAAGACGAAGGTTACGCCGGTATTCGTGATGAATTAGGGTTAGACATTAAATTAACTGACGATGAAAGTAAATAGGGGGCGGCTTTGATGAAAAAGAAATTAGCCATCACACCTGAACAAGTTGCGGCTTTTTCAATTGCCCATCAAGAACCAGATTGGTTTGCAGCCTTACGCCAAACAGCCTTAGGCCAAATTGAAAAGCTCGACTTACCTATTTTCGAAAAGATTAATTACAAACATTGGCCAATTATGGCTGCGAGTGCGCCGACTTTAACAACTTCTGCGACTGATACACTACCCGAAATGGTCGCTGATTTAACTGCGGATCAACCTTATGTCGTGCAAGTTGGGCAAACAATTGCCAAATTAAATCTGCCTAGTGAATTGGCAGAGCAAGGGGTCATCTTTACCGATATCTTCACTGCTTTACAAGACTATCCTGAATTAGTTCATGAATACTATATGCAAGTGACGGTTAAACCGGATGAAGATCGTTTGACGGCCTTTCATACAGCCTTGATGAACAGTGGGATGTTCTTGTACGTACCGAAGAATGTGGTGATTAAGCAACCGATTACGGCTTATTATGTCCAAGATAGCACGCAAGCCACTGATTTTATCCATCACGTTTTAATTGTGGCAGAACAAAACAGTGAGTTTAGTTATCTAGAAAATCTACAAACAATGGGTGATCACAAGAACCTAGCTAATATGGTGGTTGAAGTGATTGCTAAGGATAATAGTCACGTGCATTTCTCAGCTGTTGATGCGTTTGGTAAGTCTGTCACGACTTATCTGAACCGTCGGGGGCACTTAATGCGGGATGCTCGGATTGATTGGGCACTGGGCTTCATGAATGATGGCAATATCATTGGCGATTTCGATTCTGATTTAGTCGGCGATGGTTCGCATGCTGAAACAAAAGTGGTCGCCATTTCAACTGGGAAACAAATTCAAGGAATCGATACGCGGGTGACGAATATTGGACCGCGTTCAATCGGCCATATCTTGCAACATGGTGTTATTTTAGAAGATGCGACCCTGACTTTTAACGGGATTGGGCACATCATCAAAGGCGCTAAAGGTGCCGATGCACAACAAGAAAACCGGGTCTTGATGTTATCACGAACGGCCCGTGGGGATGCCAATCCGCTATTATTAATCGATGAAAATGATGTTCAAGCCGGTCACGCTGCCAGTGTTGGTCGTGTTAATGAACAACAAATGTACTATCTCATGAGTCGGGGCTTGTCTAAAGAAGTTGCACAACGCTTAGTGATTCGTGGGTTCTTAGGCGCCGTCCTGACAGAAATTCCGGACAAAAATGTTCGTCAACAATTAACGGACACAATCGAGAGGAAGTTAATCGATGGGCAAAAGTCTGAACACTAGTCGGCAAGATTTTCCAATTTTAGAACAATTGGTGAATGACGAACCCTTGGTTTATTTGGATAACGCAGCGACAACCCAAAAGCCACAAGTGGTGATCGACCAATTAGTGAATTACTACCAACATGACAATGCCAATGTTCACCGGGGTGTGCATACGTTGGCGGAACGAGCGACTGCTCAATACGAGGCTGCACGGGTTAAAGTTCAACAATTTATCAATGCGGCTTCTTCAGCGGAGATTGTCTTCACAAAAGGAACCACGCAGAGTTTAAACTGGATCGCCGGTAGTTTTGGACCAACCGTTGTCCAAGCTGGCGATGAAATTGTTATCAGCTACATGGAACACCATAGCAACCTAGTCCCTTGGCAACAACTTGCTAAAAAGACGGGGGCCAAACTACGCTACATCGATCTATTGACAGATGGTCAGTTAGATTTAGACGCTGCTAAGCAGGTCATTGGTCCGCGGACTAAAATCGTCAGTTTAGCGCATGCTTCTAACGTTTTAGGCGTTGTCAATCCAGTGAAGACGATTGCGGCACTAGTCCATGCCCAAGGTGGCTATATGGTCGTTGATGGCGCACAAGCTGTTCCGCATATGCCAGTTGATGTGCAGGCGCTGGATGCAGATTTTTATGCTTTTTCAGGGCATAAAATGTTGGGTCCAACAGGGATCGGTATCTTGTATGGTAAGCAGGCCTTGCTCGAGCAGTTACCACCCGTTGAATACGGTGGGGAGATGATTGATTTTGTTGGCTTACAAGAATCGACCTTCAAAGAACTGCCTTGGCGCTTAGAAGGTGGAACCCCCAATATTGCTGGCGCGATTGGTTTAGGGGCTGCGATTGATTATCTGAATCAGATTGGGATGACCAATATCCAGGCACATGAGCAGGCTTTAGTCGCCGAAGCATTACCGGCCTTACAAGCCGTCGAAGGGTTAACGATTTATGGGCCGCAAGAAGCTAGTCAGCGAACGGGTGTGATTGCTTTTAATCTGGATAATCTCCATCCGCACGATTTAGCAACAGCCCTCGATATGGAAGGGGTCGCTGTTCGCGCGGGGCATCATTGCGCACAACCACTGATGCAGTGGCTAAACGTTGCGGCAACGGCTCGCGCGAGTTTCTACCTCTACAATACGTCAGAAGACGTACAAGCCTTAGTGGCCGCGATTCAAGCAGCAAAGGAGTTTTTCCAAAATGGCACTCTCTAAATTAGATAACTTATATCGACAGGTCATCTTAGACCATTCGCAACATCCGCACCATCATGGTCATTTAGACACTGTCGATCATGAAATTGAATTACGTAACCCAACTTGTGGCGATGCGTTGCAGTTGGAGATTGCACTTGAAGATAACCGGATTAGCCAGATTGCTTTTTCAGGGGAAGGCTGCACCATCAGTCAAGCCTCTGCCAGCATGATGACCGATGCGGTCTTGCATAAAACACCTGCTGAAGCTGAAGTGATGATCGAACGCTTTTCAGACATGGTGATTGGTGATCGCGATGAAGATTGGACAATTCTAGAAGATGCGGCCATTTTGCAGGGCGTGCAACAATTTCCAGCGCGGATTAAATGTGCTACGCTTGCTTGGAAGGCGCTCCACAAAGCGCTCAATAGCGATACCAACACAGCAACAACGGGTCAAATTGTGAACCATGCAGAAACGGAGGGAACAGATTAATGACAGAAGAGACGACGATGCCCCAATTTGAGAACTACGATTACGGCTTTAGCGATGATGTTGAACCCGTCTTTTCAACCGGCCGGGGCTTAACTGAAGATGTTGTGCGCGCAATTTCGCACGAGAAAAAAGAACCCCAATGGATGTTAGACTTCCGTTTAAAATCATTTCATGCTTACGAAAAAATGCCAATGCCCGATTTTGGCCCAGATTTATCCGGCCTGGATTTAGAGCATATGCTGTACTACCAAAAGGCGACTGATAAACAATACCGCGATTGGGAAGATGTCCCTGATAAAATCAAGGAGACTTTTGACCGCTTAGGGGTTCCAGAAGCTGAACGGAAATACTTGGCTGGGTCCAGTGCGCAATATGAATCAGAAGTGGTTTACCACAATATGCGCGATGAATTTGAAAAGCTCGGGATTATCTTTACCGATATGGATACTGCCTTGCGCGAATATCCCGATATCGTGAAGGAATACTTCAGTACTTTGGTTAAACCAACCGACAATAAATTTTCAGCGCTCAACTCGGCTGTTTGGTCTGGTGGGACCTTCATCTACGTGCCAAAAGGTGTGCGGACAGATATTCCAATCCAATCATACTTCCGGATTAACGCTGAAAACTCAGGTCAATTCGAACGGACATTGATCGTTGTTGATGAAGGCGCCAGCGTGAATTACGTCGAAGGTTGTACTGCACCCAGTTATTCAAGTGATAGCTTGCACGCGGCGGTCGTTGAAGTCTTCGTGAAACGGGATGCTTATTGCCGGTACACAACGATTCAAAACTGGTCGAAGAATGTTTATAGTTTGGAAACCAAACGGGCTCAAGCCATGGAAAATGCGACAATGGAATGGGTCGATGGGAACCTCGGTTCTAAAATGACTATGAAATACCCAAGTGTCTATCTCGATGGCGAAGGCGCCCGGGGCACAATGCTATCAATCGCTGTTGCTGGCGAAGGTGTTGACCAAGACAGTGGCGCCCGGATGATTCATGCCGCACCAAATACGTCGTCCTCAATCGTTTCAAAATCGATTGCCAAAGACGGTGGTGCCGTTGATTATCGAGGCACTGTTCGTTTTGAACGCGACAGTGACGGCTCTTTTGCCCACGTCGAATGTGATACGATTATTATGGATGATAAATCCAGTTCCGACACGATTCCGTATAATACAATCTTAAACGGGAACGTCTCAATGGAACATGAAGCCAAAGTCTCCAAAATTTCAGAAGAACAACTCTATTACTTGATGAGCCGTGGCATCTCGGAAGCCAAAGCAACCGAAATGATCATCATGGGCTTTGTCGAACCATTCACCAAGGAACTCCCAATGGAATACGCGGTGGAATTGAATCGATTGATTAGCTATGAAATGGAAGGGTCTGTCGGCTAATTAAAAAGGCTAGTGGACTAGAACTTTTTAAATATAGTCATCAAAAAAAGCCCTCAAGTGAGGGCTTTTTTCATGTTATTAACGTGCCATGTTATTGATATTAGCAAATAATTTAATACAGTAGAGCGCACTTAGTCCAACTAGGACATAAACAATTCGTGAAATAATAGCTGCTTGGCCGCCAAATAGCATAGCCACAAGGTCGAATTTAAATAAACCAACAAGTAGCCAGTTTAAACCACCTACGATTAATAAGGCAAGAGCGATATTGTCTAAAGTCTTCATAGTTCAACACCTCCTTCTTTAACTTAAAAATAACATCTTCAAGAAGTTGGGACAATGTAATTGCTCACAATGTTTACTAGAATAATTTTAGAGCTCTAGTGCCAGTAATCTGTTCAAGATGCATGTCAAGAATGTTATTTAATTTTTTTCTGTTGTAAGATATTAGCAGTAATAAAATGTCAGGAGCGAGTTGAATGAAACACTTTGAACCAGCACGGATTAATGATCAGTATTCTTTAACGCTAAATGAGACTGGGAACGTCATGTTAACTAAAGTAGGCGTCGGTATCGTGGGGCAGATGAGTTACTACTATACTCGCAATGATTTACCTTTGTTTGTTTGTCGTTACGAACCTCGTGCGGATCTGAAAACAATTCATGATGTGATGGTTCAATTGGACGCCCAGCTGGCAGAAATGGTCGGTTGCGGCTGCTTAATGGTTGGCGGTCAGAATGTGGCACAACAATGTAAAATGGTCTAATTAAAAGAGGACACACTATCTAATGGATAGTGTGGCTTCTTTTGTAGAAAGCTATTTATCTTGTCAAATGTAAAATCGGATATGGTTTATCAAAACCATCGCGTTCACTGCGAGATGCAACGGTAAAGCCGTGCTTTAAGTAGAACGTTTTGGCACGTTGATTTTGTTCATTTACATCAATTTTATTAATCTGTTGATTATTGATTAACCAATCTAAAATTTGATGGCCATACCCGCCACCAATGTAATGAGGATCGAGAAATAGCATCTCTAATTCTTGAGCGTTGGTACCACTAAACCCGATTGGCTGGTTATCTAGTGACCAGATTCTGAGAACCGTTTGAGCCAGAAATTGGGGGATTTGTGTTTTATAAAAGATTACGTCTTCAGGTTGCAAGAAGTTATGCGTCGCTAAAACGGACCGTTCCCAAATATCGAGGACTAGCGCATAGTCTGAGGTGGTTGCTAATTGATTCGTTAGCATTTTATGACCTACTTTCAGTTTATTGATAGATTAAATTAAATGGTTCTCGAAGTCAATTGTGTGACTAATAATGTTTTTTTTAGTTATTTTTAAAAATAGCAATACTGCTTAATCATTTCGGTTAGGCAGTATTTTTTTATTGGGGAAATGCGCTGATATATAATGATGAGAGAACGACATCATTTTATGCAGATTTATTTAAGATTATCAAGTTTGTGAATTGTTAAAAAATGATGAAAATTATGAACGAAATTTCGTCAATTTAAATATTTAGCGGCATTATCCGAATGAATTCCGTATATTTGTGATAAAATATTAGCCAACGAACGGTTATTAGGAGGCGGACTGATGTATCATATTAAAATTAATAATATGCAGTTTCATTCGCATATTGGTGTTTTTCAAGCTGAGAAGGATCTAGGGCAGCGAATTGAAATTGACTTAAAGGTGGCAATCATGACGCCTTATCAAGGAGACGAATTAACGGATACAGTCAGTTATGCGGATTTCTATGAAGTGATTGCCCAATTAATCGCCAAATCACGCGCTAATTTGGTTGAAACTATCGCGCATGAGATTATCCAGGCAATTCACGCCCTTGATACTGAACGAATTGGCTCAGTCGCGGTTAAGGTGCGTAAAATTGCGGTGCCGATTGAAGGTATTTTTGACCATGTCGAAATCGAGATGGAGGGTTGAGTTTGATTAACCAAGTTTATATTAGTTACGGCAGTAATATGGGTGATTTAAAGGCGAATATTAATCAGGCGCTAGCCCTTTTGGCAGCTGATCCGAAAATTCAAATTGAACGGCAGTCGGCTTTTTACCAAACCGCGCCGGTGGGGCCAGTTGAACAAGCCGATTTTATCAACGGTGCTTTAAAAATCAGTACCGATTATACGCCGGCTCAGTTGTTGGTTGTCTTACATCAAATTGAGCAGGCGTGTCGGCGGGAACGAACAATTCACTGGGGGCCGCGAACGTTGGACCTAGATATCATTTTCTTTAATGAGCTGGTCTTACAGAGTGACACATTAGTGATTCCCCATCCAGAAGCCTTCAAGCGGTTATTTGTGCTAGTGCCAATCTTAGAAATCTGTGGGGCTGACTTTTATCAAAAAGAAGTGATTGAAACCCAGATTGATGTCTTACAGCAGGATCAAACCCAGACGATTAAACGATTAGAAGAGGTAAACGATGATAGAACAAGCAAAGCAGCAAATTGAAAAAGATGTGCGTGATATTTTAAAGCAAGTTGGCGATGATCCTGAGCGTGCTGGCGTATTAGAAACCCCCCAACGGGTTGCTAAAATGTACGGAGAAGTTTTGGCCTATCAGGGGGAAACCATCTTTAAGGACTATAAGTTATTTGAAACTGAAGAGACCGATGATGATCAGATGGTGATGATGCAAGACATTCCGTTTTATTCGATGTGTGAGCACCACATGTTGCCCTTTTTTGGTCAGGTTAGCGTGGCCTATTTACCAGCCAACGGGCAGATTATCGGCTTGAGTAAAATTCCCCGGTTAGTGGATTTCGTTTCAAAACGCTTGAGCGTTCAGGAAAATTTAACGCGTGATATCGGACAAATTTTAAATCAAATATTAAAGCCACACGGGGTTGCGGTTCAAGTGACGGCGCGCCATATGTGTGTTGAGATGCGCGGCATTAAGAAGGCCAATAGTCAGACCCATACGACTTTTTACAGCGGTAATTTTAAAACCGACCGCCAATTACGCAGTGAATTTCTACAACTATTAAAATAGGGGATTTTAGTATGCAAGATGAGGAAATAATCACGCAATTACCAGGGATGTTATATGGTGAAGACGAACGAGTGACGCTCTTGCGCCAGATTTTAAAGGCGATGGGGCAGCCAGATCATGCTTTTTCAATTATTCATGTTTGTGGAACGAATGGCAAAGGCTCAACGAGTGCGATGATTGCGGCAATTCTGCAAGCATCTGGCTACTCCGTGGGGTTATTTACGAGTCCGCATATCATGGCAGTCGAGGAAAGTATTCAGATTAACCGGCAGTTGATTTCAAAGGCGCAGTTTGAACGGTTATTGACGACGGTCCAAACCGTTTTAAAAAAACTCGGCTTTGATCCGACGACGGACTTATCGTACTTTGAAACATTAGTATTGGTGGCGTTGGTCTATTTTAAGCAACAACAAGTCGATTATGTCCTGTGGGAATGTGGCTTGGGTGGTGCGTTAGATGCAACCAATGCGGTTGATCGAGTGGCCTACACGCTATTTACGAAGATTAGTCTCGATCACATGGCATTATTGGGTGATACGATTGAGGCAATCGCTACGACCAAATCTAAAATTATTCGGCCACAAACGCCAGTTATTGTGGCTCCCGAACAAACGAAAACGGCTTTGCACGTTTTAGAGGCTGAAGCTGGGCGACAATCAGCACCGCTGCAGATTGCTTCCCGTGATTGGCTCGTCACAAGTCATCCAACCAGCGCGGGCCAAGCGGTGACGATTAAATTACCCGAGCGTGCATCATTAACGAT
Source organism: Latilactobacillus sakei (assembly GCA_002953655.1). Classification (NCBI taxonomy): domain Bacteria; kingdom Bacillati; phylum Bacillota; class Bacilli; order Lactobacillales; family Lactobacillaceae; genus Latilactobacillus; species Latilactobacillus sakei. The sequence goes on along the minus strand of CP025839.1, from coordinate 1,273,139 downwards.
TTCTTTAGCCTTGGCGGGGACCTATCAATTAGAGAATCTCCTAACGGTACTGACCTGGTATCGTCAATTTTGTCGCGATCAAGGGCAAGCGCTAGACGAAGCCGTTTTACAACGTGCTTTAGAGCAGGTTGGCCTGCCAGGTCGCTTTGAGCGCTTGGCAACAGAGCCGCTAGTTGTGATTGATGGCGCCCATAATCCGGATGGCATTCGGCAGTTTGTCCGGAGTGTTCAAGAACGCTACAGTGATTACGACTTAACGATTGTGACTGGCTTTTTAAAAGATAAGGCGGTTGCTGAATGCTTACAGCTTTTAACGCAACTACCAGCGCGGTTTATTTTAACGACCCCCATCAATCCGGATGACCGCCAATTACCAGTTGCTGAATTAGGGGCGCTATACACGCAGATAACGGGCCAAACAACGCCTGAATATCCAGCAATTGAAGCCGCTTTAAAGGCGGCTAATCAATCAGTAAGGGGCCCTAAACCGCAAGTTATTTTAGTTGTGGGCTCATTTTATTTATTAAAAACAGTTCGGCAACACTTTTTAAATTAGGGAGGATCACATGCAAATTAGCGAAGCGCAATCCAGTCAAGGGAATGATACGCTGTTAAGCTTCAGTGGGGATGCAGCTGAAATCGAAACATTACAGCGCCTTTGTTTAGCCAGTCATTGTTTAATTCAGCAGTTGGATCAACAATGGTTTGGCCAGTTTAGTCTTTTTCAACTAGCGGCGTTACAACGAAAATGGCCACAATATTTTGGCCAGTCAAACGCGCAATTGACACAAATCTGGCAGGCCAAGCAAATTTTATGGACCGGGCCGGGTTTCAAGTTCGATTTAACGGTTGACCCGATTGTCTATGCGATTATTAACTGTACACCGGATTCTTTTTACGACGGGCAACCGAGCCAAGCGCTGGGCCAGATTATGACGAAAATTGAGGCTGATTTGGCCAATGGTGCCGCGGTGATTGAAGTCGGTGGCAAATCAACGCGCCCAGGCTATCAAGAAATTACGCCGGATGAAGAATGGCAACGAATCGCGCCCGTGATTGCAGCAGTGCAACAGGAATGGCCCAACGCGGTGTTGGCAGTTGATACCAATAATGACGATGTTATGCAGCGGGCAGTCACAAGCGGGGTACCAATTTTGAATGATATCGATGGTTTTAATAAAGCGGCTAAGCTCGAAGTCGTCGCCAACCATCGGCCCGCAGTGGTCACGATGTATAATGGCCGCCATTATCAAAATGACGTTTTTGAAACGCTTGATCAATTTTACCAAGAAACATTAGCGAGCCTCGAGGCGGCCGGGTTAACACGTCAACAAATTGCTTTGGATCCTGGCGTTGGGTTTTCACACGCTAAAAACACAGCGTCATTGGATTTGTTTAAGCTCAATAGTATTCAACCAACAATGCAGTATCGTGCGCCAATCATGGCGGGGATTTCTCGGAAAAGTTTTATGGAAAGTAAATTTGATTATCCGATGGCAGAACGCTTAACCGCAACGCTATTATTGGAACAATTGATGGTTGAGCAGGGGGCCCGTATTCTGCGCGTGCACGATGTTTTGGCAACGCATAAAATGATCAATTTATTCAAAGGTTATCAGCAAGCCGATTTGTTAATGGCGGCGCGCTCATGAATGACTTGTTAGCACAAATTCAGCGGCTAGCTGAGCAATCGGCAGCGTTTAATGATCTGCCAAAATATCAGATGATCAGCGAATTAATGGCGCACCAAACAGCCCCGCTTTATCGAGCAGTCAACGATCACTATCATTTATCCGCTAGTGCGCTTGTTTTTAAAAATAATCAGTTGTTGATGGTGCGCCATCCATACTTGCAGCAATGGTTATTACCAGCGGGGCATGTTGAACTGTCTGAAACGCCAGGTCAAACCGCTCTGCGGGAATTACTAGAGGAAACCGGGCTAGTCGGGGAACAAGCGCAGTTGGTGGATGCTAATTTAATTGCGATTCCGGAGAATCCAGTGAAAAAGCAAGCAGCCCACATGCACATTGATTGCCGTTATTTAATCACTGCAAGAAAGCAGCCAAGCGCATCAGCCGAGCTCCCTAATCGATGGGTTGCGCAAGATGCAGCACCAGCGGAATTTCAACCCTATTTTAAACTTCAATAAACCAGATATTTTTTTAAAATTAAAAGCATTATTACTAGGAGAAACAAATGGCGATTACAATAAGACATGAAGAAGAAAAAGATTATAGAATCGTGGAAGAAATCACACGAGAAGCCTTTTGGAATTTATATTTTCCGGGAGCAGTCGAACATTTACTAGTGCACAACATCAGAAAACATCCTGACTATATTCCCGAACTGTCGTATGTTATTGAATTAGATGATCAAATTATCGGTAGCATTTTCTACACAAAGGCTAAAGTGATCGATAAAGAAGGGGTGGCGCATCCGATTATTACTTTCGGACCAGTTAGTATTTCACCGGCGTATCATCGACAGGGATTTGGGCGGATGTTGATTGAGCACTCACTTGCTGAAGCGAAAAGACGGTGCTTTAACGCAATTATTCTTGGCGGTTTTACGTATCACTATCATCCTTATGGATTTGTGGGGACCAAGAAATACAATATATCGATGCCTGATGGTAAATTTTATACGGGGGTAATGGCCTTACCGTTATTTGAAGGTGCATTAGATGGTATTAGCGGCAGCGTTCATTTTTCAGAAGCGATGTATCCAGATGAATCGTTCTTAGATGATTTTGATCAAACATTTCCACCAAAAGAAAAGCAAGTTCTCCCACATCAAGCAGACTTTGAAAAAGCGGTTAGCGAAATTGACAATCATGACTATGATTAAATAAAAACTGATGATCAAATTATTTTAGTGGTAAAAATTGAGGTATAAAGATGAAAATTGAAGTGGTGGCTTACCGCAAAGAATGGGCAGCTCAATTTATTAGTGAACGAGAGCGCCTAAAAGCAGCTTTGCCGATAGTTTTTTTACAAATTTTTCATATTGGTAGCACGTCTGTAAAAGGGCTTGCTGCTAAACCAATCATCGATCTTTTGTTAGTGGTTGATAACTTGCAGGATTTAGATAACAACCGGGCGATCTTTGAACAGCTGGGTTATGAAGTATGTGGTGAGTTTGGGATTCCTGGGCGGCGTTACTATCGCAAAGGTGGCGATCAAAGAACGCATCAAATTCATGCTTTCGCGTATAATAACTTATATGAGATTGAGCGGCATTTAGCCGTTAGGGACTATTTAAGAACCCATACTGATGCAGTAGCGCGTTATGCAACGGTTAAGCGGGCGGCGGCAGAATTTTCAGGAAACGATATCGAAAAATATGGTGATTTTAAAGAAACGTTTGTGAAACAGTTAGAAGAAGCCGCCATCAAATGGCGCCTACAAATTAAAGCAAACAATGAAGGTCATCAGCTGTAGCGTAACTCCAAAATTGGCAAAGACGGTGCAAGCTGATTTTACGCAAGCATATCAGAATTAAGTTTGATTAATAATGATGTGAAAATCTTTAAAAGAGGGGGGAAATAAGTGGAGATTAGACGTTATCAGCCGGGGGATTGTCAAGCAGTCGCAGAGTTGTTTTATAAGACAGTGCATATAGTGAATGCTGGCGATTATACGAAAGCGCAGTTGGCTGTATGGGCCACTGGTGAGCCTGATTTAAAGCAGTGGGATCAATCGCTGCAATCACATTTCAGTGTTGTTGCACTTGAAAATGATAACCTGATTGGTTTTGGAGATATCGATCAAGCTGGCTACCTCGATCGGTTATTTGTCCATGCCGATTATCAAAGAAGAGGCGTAGCGACTGCTATCTGTCATCAGCTCGAGCAGGCTGTTGCAGGCCGAGTTATCACGCATGCTTCGATTACAGCCAGACCGTTTTTCGAAAGTCGGGGCTATCAGGTGATTCGAGAACAACAAGTAGCACGGCAAGGTGTTTTATTGACCAACTTCGTTATGGAGAAAGAGCAATCATCAGTAGACTGAGTCGCTTGATGATGATTTTAGTGAATAACCGCTTCCATTCGTGCTATAATGAAGCCACAATTGAATAACGCATCTGGGGTGCCTAAGAGCTGAGATTATACCCATTGAACCTGATATAGTTAGGACTAGCGCAGGGAAATGTCGTGTCGTTTGTTAATTAAACGTGCTTATTTTGGTACCCGTCAATTTTTAATTGGCGGGTATTTTGAGTGCTTGTCAAGTGGCCCCAGAAGTGAATTGATTTCAATTCGTACAGGAGGGGCAACATGTCATTTACAAGTATTGTTGAAAAGAAAGTCGCACCATATTGGCAAGGTAGTTTACGTCATCCGTTTATCGTTCAATTGCAAGCGGGGACGCTGCCAGAAGAAATATTTCGGTATTATTTGATTCAAGATCATTATTATCTTTGTCATTTCAGAAAGTTACATCAAATCGTCGCCGATCGCTGTCAGGATCAAGAATTAAAAGCGTTGATGACACTAAGCGCAACTGGTTTGAAAGATGGTGAAATGATCGTTCGGGAACAATTCTTTGAAGCTTTAAAAATAACGGCTGCTGAGGTTCGAGCGACGCCCATTGCGCCGACAACTGATCACTATGTTGCTCATATGTATCGGCAATTATTTGCGGATAACCCCGCCATCGCGGCGGCTGGTTTATACCCATGTGCTTGGTTATACGGTGATATCGGAATGGCTTTAAGTCAACAGCCGGCTTCACCTAATCCTTATTATCAACGCTGGATTGAAACCTACACGATGGCTGAATTGCAGGATGAAATTCAAATGATGGGCATTGTTTTAAATCGCTTGTATGCAGCCAGTTCAGCGGAAGATCAGGTCAAAATGGTGCAGGCGTTTGTTCGTAGCAGCCAATTGGAATATTATTTTTGGGAGATGGCTTATCGCAAGGAACAATGGTTACGCGGGGACGAATACGATGAACAATAGCCGAACGAAGCGATTAACCATCCTTGCGATGATGATTGCACTAGATGTCGTCTTATCACCGTTATTTCGCATTGAAAGCATGGCACCGATGTCGAGTGTTTTGAACGTTACTGCAGCGGTTTTAATGGGGGCCCGTTCTATGCAACCGTAATGGCGTTAATGACGGCCGTTTTAAGAATGATGTTACTGGGGATTCCACCTTTAGCCTTAACGGGGGCTTTTTTTGGCGCTTTATTAGCTGGCCTTGGTTATCGGTATGGCGGTCATATTGGCTGGGCGCTTGCGGGTGAAATTTTAGGAACGGGCTTAATTGGTTCACTGCTTTCTTATCCGGTCATGACTTGGTTTACGGGTAGTGCTAATGGTTTATTCTGGTTCGTTTACACGCCGCGTTTTTTCGTTGGTGCCATCTCTGGCAGTTTAATTGCTGGTTTATTCTGGCTTAAATTAAAGGAAACCGCGATTTTTAAGCGCGTGCAGGCTGATTTTTATAGGTAATAAAAAAGAAGAACAACGTTAAATGGCGTTGTTCTTCTTTAATTTGTAAAAGCTTATTTGAATTGTTCTGTTTTAGTTGTTGTTAGCCAGAAGGGTTGGGATGTGACCTTGAAGTGCATATCAAATGCGCGACTACCCATCTCTTCGCCATCGACTTGGCCAAATTCTAACGTTTGGGTTCGAACGACAAGATCATCAGTTCTAAAATGATGAACCGCCTTATAGCGGGTGTGTTTGCCCATTAGCATCATGATGAATAGGTAGCAGAAGAAGAAAACGTTCAACTTTTCAATCACCACGAGGTCGAGTTTTTGATCATCGACGCGGGCAGAAGGCATGATGGGAACACCACCGCCAAAGTAAGGATGATTCGTGGTTGTGACTAGAAAACCACGGCTAAAGTTTTTAACGGTGGCGTTGGCCTTGACGGTCACTTGGAAAGCATCTTGCGATGTAAAGGCCTGGATTAGCGAGAAGACGTAAGATAAGGAGCCGAGATGGCATTTGTTTAAGAAGCGTTTGCTTTTAGAGTTGTTAGTGATACTGACGACGGAAGCGTCAAAACCAATACCGACATTGTTGACGAAATAACCAGTCTCGTTCTTGAGAGCATCGTGATAGACACCCAAATCGATATTGACGGGGGCGGTAGCTGCAAGAATCTGTTCGAGCGCTTGTAGTGGATCGCTATTTAAGCCAATCCCACGCGCGAAATCATTACCAGAGCCACAAGGTAAATATGCGATGGGGATATCATGTTTACCGGCACTTTGGACCCCATTAATGGCTTGGTTTAAAGTACCATCACCGCCGACAATCAACAAAACTTGATTCGTTCGTTTAAAACGGGCAAATTGGTAGGCAATCCGAGTGGTATGACCGGGATAGCTAGAAATTTGTAATTCATATGAAATACCGCGTTGCTTGAGGGCAGTTTCGATTTGCGGCCAAATCTTCTGAGCTTGGCCAGTACCAGCAACTTGATTTAAAATAATATAAAAATGTGGCGTATCAGCCATTCGGATACCCCCTTTCAGAAAAGATATTCGGTGTATATTATAGCGGGAAATGACAAGTTTTACTACCTAAATTTTTGATAAGAATTTAAAAAAAGGGCGATACAAACGTGAGTTTGTATCGCCCTTAAAGGTTTTATTCATTACTTTGAATGATCATTGGTAAAATCATCGGATGACGTTCCGTCTTTTCAAATAAGAAATCTTGAAGGCCATCGATGATTGCTTCTCGGACTTGGCTTTCAGTGACCTTGTCGTTAGCATTGAACGTGTTGACGATCATTCTGAAAACCCGTCGTTGGGCTTCGCTGATCAATTCACCAGATTCACGCATATAGACAAAGCCCCGTGAAAGGATATCAGGACCGGCAAGAATGTTTTTCTCACCGAAGTTAATCGTTGCGACAACCACGACCAAGCCTTCTTCAGAAAGCATTTTACGATCGCGAAGGACAACATTACCGATATCACCAATCCCGTTACCATCTACATAAACATCGTCGGCACTGAAATGGCCAGCAACATGTGCTGAGTCAGCGGTTAAGGCTAAGACATCACCATTTTCAAGGATGAAACAATTATCTGGTTCAACGCCACATTGTTGGGCGAGTTCGGTATGAATCTTTTGCATCCGGTATTCACCATGACAAGGCATGAAGAACTTAGGTTTCATTAAACGCAACATTAATTTTTGTTCTTCTTGGCCACCATGACCAGAAGTATGAATGTTGTTGACCTTACCATGAATAACTTCAGCGCCTGCTTCAGAAAGCTTATTGATAACGTGGTTAACGCTCGTTGTATTCCCAGGAATTGGATTACTTGAGAAAACAACTGTATCGCCAGGTTGGATTGAAATCTGACGGTGAGTACCGTTAGCAATCCGGCTCAAAGCGGCCATTGGTTCGCCTTGAGAACCCGTACAGATAATCATCACTTTATCGGCAGGTAATGAGTTAAGTTGACTTGCATCAACTAGTGCTTCATCAGGAATATTTAAATAACCTAATTCACGACCATTAACAACGGCAGCTTCCATACTACGACCGAAGACCGCAATCTTTCGACCGTTAGCAATCGCTGCATCGGTTGCTTGTGAGACACGTGAAATATTAGAAGCAAAAGTTGCGAAGATAATCCGGCCTTCAATCCGTTCCACAATGTGGCGGATTGAATTGCCAACAAAACGTTCTGATTTCGTGAAGTTAGGCACTTCAGCATTGGTACTATCAGACATTAAGCAAAGAACGCCTTCTTCGCCAAGACGTGCCATCTTTTGAAGGTTGGGGGAAGGTTGATTACCAACTGGTGTTAAGTCAAACTTGAAATCACCAGTTTCAACAACGACCCCTTGAGGTGTATGAATCGCAACCCCTAATGTATCAGGAATTGAATGGGTTGTCCGGAAGAAATCAACACTGGTTTTGCGGAATTTAAGGACGGTATCTTCGTTTATTTCATGTAATTCAGTAGACCGCAAAAGGCCATGTTCTTCTAACTTACCGCGAATTAAAGCAAGAGCTAAAGGACCTGCATAAACAGGAACGTTTGGCACTTGTTGTAAAAAGAAAGGTAACCCACCAATATGATCTTCATGACCATGAGTAATCACAAGGGCTTTGATTTTTTGTTGGTTCTTTTGAAGATATTGATAATCGGAAATGACATAGTCAATCCCTAATAATTCATCTTCTGGAAACTTGATGCCGGCGTCAATAACGATAATTTCATCTTGGAATTGAACACCGTACATGTTCTTACCAATTTCGCCAAGACCCCCTACGGCAAAAACGGCTGTTTCATTGTTTTTTATATTGAGTTTCATTTATTTAGAACTCCGTTAATTTGAAGTCTTCTGATTCTTGTTCGTAAGCTAAGTGTTCACCAGTAAGCTCTTGTACAAATTCAATATTGTAGGGTGTATTGTCTTCAACAAGTTGACGTGCTTCAACGGCACTGTTAGCTTCAAGATAGAGGGATTTAGTTGCCTCGCGTAGAGGGCTTTGTGTTTTGTCTGCTTGGAAAAGTACTTTATAAATCAATTGTAAAACTCCTTTGATATTCATCTTATTTTTAAACGAAAGTTTAACCGTCCAGAGGTTGATTACTCAACATTTAAGAATATTTTAGCATATCTTTTGTTTAAAGTATACATTGAGCAATGGCCTCGTAATAGCGAGTTTACTCTAATTCGGTTATAATTATGACAACCGTTACAAATAGAAAGAGGGGGTTGCCATGTTGATTTGGTTATTACTACTAGTCTTAATTGGATTGGTGGGCGGTCTAGCTTGGTTCATTCATCGTATTCGTCGACAAAGAGCCATGCGGATTTTACAAAGTAGTAGTCAAGAAACGGTAGACGAGATTGTCAATATTGCGTATCAAAGATTATTGAGCGTCCAACCGCAATTTTATACGAAACAAGCAACTTTGACTGCCAATTTACCAACAGAAGTTTGGGGCGGGAATGTGATGTTGTTTGAGTATCGCGTGAATGTTTTACAAACGGATGTGTCGTTAAAACCGATTACAGAAACGTTAATGCAGACTTTAAATGAGGTTGCAGATGAGCGACGAATTGCCTCTGTTAATCCTAAATATCCAGCGTTAGTGATTACGGATGCTTGGTTATTGGACCAGGAGTACCATTTTGATGTGGCGTTTATTGTCAATCGGGAAACGATTGAATACGTCAAGGATATGGCACGTGTGATGGACTAAATTTGAAACAAGAAGGAGTTAGCACCTATGAAATTAATGTGGCGCTATACCATTCGCTATAAAAAACTACTATTTTGGAATTTTATTTGCGTATTTGGGTTTATTTTAATTGAACTAGGATTACCAACTTTATTAGGACAAATTATTGATAAAGGCATTAATCGCCATACGGTTGGCCCCGTTTGGCAATACGGGACTTTAATGGTTGTTATTTCCTTAATAGGACTGATTGGTTTAATTGGCTTAGCTTACACGGGGAGTCGTTTAACCACTAATTTAACGCGTGATATCCGGAACGATATCTTTAAAAAGACGATGCAATTTTCACATCATGAATATGGTGAATTTGGGGTATCTTCTTTAATTACTCGGACAACCAACGATGCCTTTCAAGTGACGCAATTCATGGTGCAAGTGTTACGAACTGGGTTTATGACCCCGATGATGATCGTTGCCAGTGCGTTTATGATTGTGCGGACGAGTCTGTCGTTATCATGGATTGTTTTCGCAGCCATTCCAATTTTATTAGTTGGGGTGGTCATCATTGGGTGGTTATCTGAACCAATGTCTGCAGAACAACAAAAAAACTTAGATGCCATCAATTTAAATTTACGTGAAAACTTAACTGGGATTCGGGTTATTCGCGCATTTGTGCGTGAAAAATTCCAGAGTATGCGTTTTAGAAAAGTCAACGAAGCCTACAGTCAGAGTTCAATCAAACTCTTTACATTAGTAGCGCTTGCACAACCTGGCTTTTCATTTATCTTCAATATTGTTTTCGTTTTAATCATTTGGCAAGGTGCGGTTCAAATTAATACTGGCAACTTGGCCGTAGGGACGTTAATCGCCTTTATTGAATATATTTTCCACGTATTATTTTCATTCATGCTTTTTGCGAGTGTCTTTATGATGTACCCTAGAGCAGCTGTTTCAGCGGAACGAATTGAAAAAGTCCTTAATTCACCCGTGGCTATTACGGATGATGACCAAGGGATTCAAACCACGACTACCCAAGGCGAATTGGCTTTCGAAAATGTCTCTTTTGCCTATCCTGGTCCGACCGAAAGTCCGGTCATTCGGGATGTCAGTTTTAAAGCTCATCCAGGCGAAACTGTCGCCTTCATTGGCAGTACGGGGAGTGGTAAATCAACCTTAATCCAATTGATTCCGCGCTTTTTCGATGTGACACGGGGACAAGTGATGATTGATGGTTACGATGTTCGTGATTATCAATTGAAAGCATTACGCCAAAAAATTGGTTTTATTCCTCAAAAAGCAGTCCTCTTTACCGGCACGATTGCGGATAACTTGCGCTATGGTAATCCGGAAGCAACGGATGCTGAATTATGGGATGCTTTAACGATTGCCCAATCCAAAACATTCGTGGCGGAAAAACCAGAGGGTCTCCAAACTTATTTGGCCGAAGGGGGTAACAACTTATCAGGTGGGCAAAAGCAACGGCTAGCGATTGCCAGAGCAATTGTTCGTCGGCCAGACATTTACGTCTTTGACGATAGCTTCTCAGCTTTGGATTATCAAACTGATGCGGCTTTACGGGGTGCTTTAAAATCGATTACGAAAGATGCGACGGTCTTAATTGTCGCCCAACGTGTAGGGACGATTATGAATGCGGATCGAATTGTCGTCTTAAATGAAGGCCAAGTTGTGGGCATCGGGACCCACAAGGAATTACTTAAAACAAATGAGGTTTATCGGGCCATTGCCGCCTCACAGTTATCAAAGGAGGAGCTCAATGAAGAATATTAAGGTGCTCAAACGCCTGATGCGCTATATTGGGCCTTATAAAATAACGTTCTGGTCAGCAATTACTGCAACGGTGATTTCCGTTTTAGCGAATGCGCTATGGCCATTTATCATGGGACTAGCAGTGACTGAAATTAGTCAAAACTTAGCGCAACACGTTGCCGTTAACTTTAGCTACATTACTAAAGTGATCGCGATGATTCTCAGCTTTGCATTACTCTATCAAACAATGATGTTTTTGGGGTCGTTTTTAATGACGCGTGCCGTCCAACACGCAATGCGTGATTTACGGCGGGATATCAATCTACAGATGAACGCTTTGCCAGTCCGTTTCTTTGATTCACAACAACAAGGCAATATCTTGTCGCGGGTTACTAATGATGTTGATGCAATCACCAATGCTTTGCAACAGAGTTTAATTCAAGTGGTGACTTCAATTTTGGGGATCATCATGGCAGTCGTTATGATGTTGACGATTAATTTATGGATGGCGTTATTATCCTTAATTATGATCCCAGCCTCACTTTTGATTTCCAAAGCAATCATCAAAAAGTCACAAGTTTACTTCCAAGGGCAACAAAATACCTTGGGTGAGATGAACGGCTATGTTCAAGAAAACTATGGTGGCTTCAGTGTCTTGAAGTTGTATGGTCAAGAAGAACGAGCAGTTGATGAATTTGCAGCGATTACCGATCGATTGACTGAATTTGGCTTCAAAGCGGCCTTTATTTCAGGAATCATGATGCCGTTAGTGGGTTTGACGACTAATCTGACCTACGCGGGGATGGCAACCTTGGGTGGTTACTATGTCTTGCACGGTGTCATTACGGTTGGTAACTTGCAGGCCTTTATTCAATATATTTGGCAGATTAATCAACCGATTTCGCAAATCACACAATTATCCGGTGTGATGCAAGCCGCTGCCGCTGCGACACAACGAGTTTTTGAAATCTTAGATGAACCGATTGAACCAACTGATCAAGAAACGGCTGAATTACCGGCTAATGTTCAGGGGAAAGTTGAATTTAAAGATGTCAGCTTTAGCTATGATCCAGCCAAACCGTTGATTCGTGATTTAAGTTTCACTGCCAATCCGGGCGATAAAATTGCGATTGTTGGGCCAACTGGGGCCGGGAAAACGACGATGATTAATTTATTAATGCGTTTTTACGATGTCAGTTCTGGTCAAATCCTGATTGATGGCGTCGATACCCGCCAATTGAGTAAACAGACAGTTCGCTCACTCTTTGGGATGGTGCTGCAGGATGCTTGGTTGTACCACACAACGATTACGGAAAATATTCGTTTTGGGAAGCTAGATGCCACTGAATATGAAGTCGTGGATGCTGCCAAAACGGCTAATGTTGATCACTTTATCCATACATTGCCAAATGGTTATCAGATGACAATTGATGAAGAAGCGGATAACGTGTCGTTAGGACAAAAGCAACTCTTAACGATTGCTCGGGCAGTGATTGCTAATCCTAAAATTTTGATTTTAGATGAAGCAACCAGTTCAGTCGATACGCGCTTAGAAAGCTTACTACAAAAGGCGATGGAAAAGGTGATGCAAGGTCGAACAAGCTTTGTGATTGCCCATCGCTTATCAACAATTCGGGATGCTAACCTAATTTTAGTGATGGATCACGGTCAAATTGTTGAAAAAGGAACGCATGATGACTTATTAGCCGCTAATGGTGTTTATGCTAAGCTTTATAACAGTCAATTTGCAGAAACAAAATTAAATGCATAGAAAAAAGGTTAAGCCCAATTTGGGGCTTAACCTTTTTTCGTTAGTTCATTATTCAAGAATAATCATATCATCCGGTGCGGCAAATGGATTTTCTTTGTTGATGTGGTCAAAGAAAAGAATACCGTTTAAATGATCGATTTCGTGTTGGCAAACAATTGCGGGATAGTTTTTAAGACGGATCTTATGACTAACACCTTCAACGTCTTGATAACGTAATGTAATTCTGTCGTGCCGGGGCACATAACCGGGGACTTCGCGATCGACTGATAGGCAACCTTCACCTTCGGCTAAAGCAGCGTCTTGAACAGAGTGGCTAATAATCTTAGGATTAATAATTACGTCCTTCAAGATTGGGGATTCGCCTTCAGGGCCTGGGACTAAAACGGCTGACATTTGTTTTGAAACATCGACTTGTGGAGCGGCTAAGCCAACACCGGCGCGTAATTGATATTTCGCAGCAATTTCTGGATCTTGGCTATTTTCCAAGAATGTCATCATGTCAGCGGCAAGTTGCCGATCTTCGTCAGATAATGGGAATGAAACAGGTTGTGCAATTTCTCTAAGTGTAGGATTACCCTCGCGGATAATATCTTTCATTAATATCACAGTTAAGACCTCCGATTAATTCATCATAGGTTATTCTAGCACAGAATTAAAAAAAACGGAACAAATGGGTTGACCCACCTATTGATAACCAGTAGAATGGGTATATAGAGATATCGCTTTTCCGTTAGGTGAGGCTCCTATATGAACATACGCTGCTACTCAGAAACATCGAGAGATGCCAATTGAGTCAACAGAAACTGCCAATGAAGGCTTTTTCTAACGTAGCTGAACATGGTTTCTACGTCATATAGTGCTAAAACTGAACGATTGGGAACGCCATGATGTTATGGATGACGCTCAATTGTTGTGCGTCTTTTTTTGTACAACTAAGTGTGATCTCTAAAATTAATTAGAAAGTCTGGTGAGTAAAATGTTGCAAACAGCTGAAGGTCCGTTAAGTAGTAGCGATAGTGATCATCCGAGGTGGTCTGTCTTTTTACTGCCAGCATTAGGCTAGCAGTGTTACGACGACTTCCTCAAAAGGGAAGGAGTGTCGAACGCGATGCACAAGAATTTAAAGCAAGAAACAACATTAAACGCAATCACAAGCAGCGGGATGTTAATGCGTTTGTTGGCAACTCGTCCAAGCGGGTTAACAACGATTGAAGCTGCAAAACGCGCATCGTTAGTTGCCGATTCAAATCGGATGGCAAGTGTTGTGCGTGATGGCTTTCTACGTGAAATTGGTGTTGATCAAATTGTAGCAGGTGACATCTTAGTATTAGATGCGACAGAAAAAGCACCAGTTGCCGTAGCGACAATTGATAAAGAAATGGCGGTCATCAAAGCTGGTACAGTTGTTAAAACTGGTACCAGAGGTGTCGTGTTGAATGAAACACTATCACCTAAGGATGATATCGCTAAGGTTCGCCTAGGAAATGCCTTCTTAATGGCAGTGGCAGCACTTGTATCATTCTTTGCGGTCCTTGCAGTCAACGAATTTGCTTTTGTTGGTGTGACAATTGGCTTAGCAATTTGTACTGCCGTTATGATGATGCGTGTTACAAAAACAGGGCAATTCAAAAATTTACTTGTTTTTGTAAGTATCGGTCAATTACGGATGCGCCTACTAGTTAATCTTCACCGTCTCATGACTCATTTAAGAGTTGAACCAGTTTGGACGGATGTTCAACGCTTCCTAGTACATGCTGGGAACGCTGAAATTCCCCAACCGGTCTTGGCGTGAAGTACCCCAACAAATATAATGACAAGCGTTTAGTACAGACGATGGTTTGTACTAGCGCTTTTTTTGTGCGCGATTATCGCTGCTATTATATAACAGAATTTTAATATATTATATAACAGAAGTGGTCGGTGGTGAACGTTAGTCAGTTGGTGACTAAATTCACATATACATAAAACGATAAGTGTAAGAGGTTTGATGATTAGTTATGTAAAACGCTTGCATTCAGTGCTATAAAATGCTAAATTATACTTGTGAAGAAGCTTAATTGATACAGATATAAGCGAATATTAAAACAGTTTAGTGAAGAGGAGAATGAATATTATGGCCAATAATAAAGCTGCAGTTAATTTTGATAAACTACTCGGCGATGAAAGCCAAGATTTTAAAACAGTTCAGATCTTAGATGAAACTGGCCAAGTTGTAAATCCTGATATCATGCCAGATTTAAGTGATGACCAACTTGTTGAATTGATGAAACAAATGGTTTGGTCACGGGTGCTTGATCAACGTGCGACCGCTTTAAACCGTCAAGGGCGTTTAGGGTTTTACGCACCAACTGCCGGACAAGAAGCAAGTCAATTAGCAAGTAATTTTGCGATGAGTAAGGATGACTTCTTATTCCCTGGTTATCGTGATGTACCACAATTGGTGCAACATGGCTTACCTCTATCACAAGCTTTCTTATGGTCACGTGGTCATATCGAAGGTAACAAGTATCCAGAATCACTCAAAGCAATGCCACCACAAATTATTATCGGGGCACAATACATTCAAGCAATGGGTGTCGCTGTTGGGATGAAAAAACGTCAATCTAAGAACGCCGTTTACGTTTATACGGGTGACGGTGGCACTTCACAGGGGGATTTCTATGAAGGCATTAACTTTGCGGGTGCCTTTAAAGCCCCTGCAATCTTCGTTGTTCAAAATAACGGTTTTGCGATTTCAGTACCGCGTGAAAAACAAACAGCAGCAGTGACATTAGCCCAAAAGGGGGTTGCTGCCGGGATTCCTGCTATCCAAGTAGATGGGATGGATCCACTAGCCGTTTATGAAGTCATGAAAGAAGCTAGAGATTTCACAACCGCTGGCAACGGACCTGTTTTAATTGAAACCTTAACTTATCGTTATGGACCCCATACACTCTCCGGGGATGACCCAACTCGTTATCGGACAAAAGAAACAGATGATATTTGGTTGAAACGTGATCCACTAGTTAGAATGCGTCGTTTCTTAACGGATAAGGGCCTCTGGTCAGAAGATCAAGAAAATGAATTAATTGATCAAGTTAAAGCAGCTATTAAAGAAGCAATCAATGAAGCAGATGCCATTCCTAAACAAAAGGTAACTGACTTCTTAAAAGTAACATTTGAAGAACAACCACAAAATATTCAAGAACAAATCACAGAATACAGTGCAAAGGAGTCGAATTAAGATGGCACAAAAAACAATGATTCAAGCAATTACAAATGCGCTGGATTTAGAACTAGCAAGTGATGAAAATGTCTTAATTTTCGGGGAAGATGTCGGCAAAAATGGCGGTGTTTTCCGTGCGACTGAAGGCTTGCAAGCTAAACATGGCGAAGAACGCGTTTTCGATACACCTTTAGCTGAATCTGGGATTGGTGGTTTATCAATCGGGTTAGCTTTGGAAGGTTTTAGACCCGTTCCGGAAATTCAATTCTTTGGTTTTGTTTTTGAAACATTAGATTCAATTGCCGGTCAAATGTCACGGACTCGTTATCGGATGGGTGGCACACGCAATATGCCAATTACAATCCGGGCACCATTTGGTGGCGGTGTGCATACTCCTGAAATGCATTCAGATAACTTTGAAGGTATGATTACCCAAATTCCTGGGATTCGAGTAGTTGTCCCAAGCAATCCATACGACGCTAAAGGCTTATTGATTGCGGCGATTCGTTCAAATGATCCTGTTTTATATTTGGAACATATGAAACTTTATCGCTCATTCCGTGAGGAAGTGCCAGACGAATCTTACACAGTGCCACTTGATAAAGCTGCTGTCACATTGGAAGGTTCAGATGTTTCAATCATCACTTACGGCGCAATGGTTCGCGAGGCTAAGAAAGCGGCTGAAAATTTAGCTAAAGATAATATTTCAGTCGAAATCATTGATTTGCGGACCATCGCCCCATTAGATATTAAAACCATTATTGCATCAGTTGAAAAAACAGGTCGCGTTGTCATTGTGCAAGAAGCACAAAAACAAGCGGGTGTTGGGGCACAAGTGGCTTCTGAAATTTCAGAACGCGCTGTCCTTTCATTAGAAGCACCAATTGGTCGCGTTTCAGCACCAGATACACCATTCCCATTTGGGCAAGCTGAATCAACATGGTTACCAAACGCAACTGATATTGAAAATAAAGTTAAGGAAGTTATTAACTTTTAGTCGATAACGAAGGAAGGGATGACATAAGCATGGCATATCAATTTAAATTACCAGATATCGGTGAAGGTATTGCAGAAGGCGAAATCCAAAAATGGGCAGTCGCAGAAGGCGATACAATTGCGGAAGACGATACATTATTAGAAGTCCAAAATGATAAATCAGTTGAAGAAATCCCATCACCTGTTAGTGGTAAGATTGTTAAAATCCTAGTGGGCGAAGGTGAAGTCGCAACAGTGGGTCAAGTCCTCGTTGAAATCGATGCACCAGGAGTTGAAGGTAACGATGCACCAACAGCAGAAACAACTACGCCAGCAGCAGAACAACCTGCAGCGCCAGCAGCCAGTGAAGGTGTTTATCAATTTAAGTTACCAGATATTGGTGAAGGGATTGCAGAAGGCGAAATCCAAAAATGGGCAGTCGCAGAAGGCGATACAATTGCAGAAGACGATACCTTATTAGAAGTCCAAAACGATAAATCAGTTGAAGAAATCCCATCACCTGTTAGTGGTAAGATTGTTAAAATCTTAGTGGGTGAAGGCGAAGTTGCAACAGTCGGGCAAGTGCTCGTTGAGATTGATGCACCAGGCCACAATACTGCAACAGCTTCAGCATCCGTAGCAACAACGCCAGCACCTCAGGCGGCAGAAATACCAGTAGCAACTAATAATAGTAGTGACACAAGCGTGGTTGCCATTAGTGATCCAAATCGGAAAATATTGGCAATGCCATCTGTTCGTCAGTTTGCGCGTGAGAATAACGTGGATATCAGCCAAGTCCCAGCGACTGGTAAACACGGTCGTACGACGAAAGAAGATATTCAAAACTTCATGCAAAATGGTACTGCACCAGTTGCTTCAACGACAACCACTGACACTAAGAGTGCCCCTGTAACCACAGCGACACCTGAACCAGCAGTAGCCGTTAAACCTTATGAATCAGCAACACCAGAACTTGAAACACGTGAAAAGATGTCACCAACACGAAAAGCAATTGCTAAAGCAATGGTGACAAGCAAGCATACTGCACCACACGTGACATTATTTGATGAAGTTGAAGTTTCTAAATTAATGACCCATCGTAAGAAATTTAAGGATGTTGCTGCTAAGAAAGATATTAAGTTAACCTTCTTACCATACATTGTTAAAGCTTTAGTAACTGTATTACGTGATTTCCCAACGTTGAACGCCTCAATTGATGACACAACAAGCGAAATCGTTTATAAACACTATATCAATGTCGGCATTGCAACCGATACTGATCACGGCCTTTATGTACCAAACATTAAAGATGCCGACAGCAAGAGTATTTTTGCTATCGCTAAGGAAATTGGCGAAAATACGCAAAAAGCTTTGGACAACAAGTTGAAACCGGCTGAAATGAGTGGCGGTTCGATGACGATTAGTAACATCGGTTCAATTGGTGGTGGCTGGTTTACACCAGTTGTTAACTATCCTGAAGTGGCGATCCTCGGGGTCGGGCGTATCGGCACAGAACCAATTGTTAATGAAGATGGCGAACTCGCAGTTGGTAAAGTCTTGAAATTATCCTTATCATTTGATCACCGTTTGATTGATGGTGGGACTGCGCAACGTGCGATGAACGAATTAAAAGAATTATTAGCTGATCCAGAGCTACTATTGATGGAAGGATGATTTAAAAATGGTTGTAGGTGATTTTGCAATTGAATTAGAAACTGTCGTTATTGGTTCTGGACCTGGGGGCTATGTGGCCGCCATTCGAGCTGCTGAAATGGGTCAAAAAGTTACGGTTATTGAACGTGAAAATATCGGTGGGATTTGTTTGAACGTGGGCTGTATCCCTTCTAAAGCCTTAATCTCTGCAGGTCATCGTTTGCAAGAAGCTAAGAATTCTGAAGTCTTCGGAGTTTCAACAACGGGGGCCACGCTTGATTTTGCAAAGACACAAGATTGGAAGCAACACCAAGTTGTCGAAAAATTAACAGGCGGCATTTCAATGTTGTTTAAAAAACATAAGATTGATGTTCTTGATGGCTCTGCCTTTTTAGTTGATGAACACAGTTTACGCGTCATTAAAGAAGAAAGTGCGCAAACCTATAGTTTCAAGAACTTAATCATCGCAACTGGTAGTCGACCAATTGAAATTAAGGGCTTTAAGTTCAATAAACGCGTGATTGATTCAACGGGTGGTTTGAACTTAACGGAAGTGCCTAAGGAATTAGTCGTGATTGGCGGGGGCTATATCGGCTCTGAATTAGCTGGTGCGTATGCTAACTTAGGTGCCCATGTAACAATTCTTGAAGGAACGGATTCAATTTTACCGAACTTCGAAAAAGACATGGTGCAACTTGTAACGAAAAATTTCAAGGCTAAAGGTGTTGATGTAATCACTGGCGCCATGGCTAAAGAATCAATCGAAACTGATCAAAATGTAACAGTTAAATATGAAGTTGGTGGTAAGGAAGAACAATTGGTTGCCGATTATGTCATGGTAACCGTTGGTCGTCGTCCTAATACCGATGACATGGGCTTAGAACAAGCTGGTATTAAAATGGGTGATCGTGGTTTAATTGAAGTCGATCAACAAGGTCAAACGAATATCAAAGGTATTTATGCCATTGGCGATATTGTTGCCGGTGCAGCGCTTGCCCATAAAGCGAGTTATGAAGCTAAAATTGCTGCCGAAGCAATTGCTGGTAAGAAAGTGGTTGTGGACTACAAAGCAATGCCAGCAGTTTGTTATACCGATCCAGAATTGGCAACCACTGGTTTAACAGTTGCTGAAGCAAAAGAAAAAGGTTATAACGCTAAAGGCTTTAAATTCCCATTTGCTGCTAATGGTCGTGCGTTGTCGTTGGCTGAAACTGACGGTTTTGTGCGCTTAGTAACGAATACTGATGATAATACGTTGCTTGGTGCTCAAGTAGCGGGTGTTGGCGCTAGCGATTTAATCTCAGAATTAACCCTGGCGGTTGAATCAGGGATGAACGCGGAAGATTTAGCTTTAACAATTCACCCACATCCAACGTTAAGTGAAGCAATTATGGATGACGCTGAATTAGCATTAGGCTTACCAATTCACATCTAATACTGGAGGGGTCGTCATGAATTATGACGGCCCTTTTTGTATCCAGTTGTCAAAACGATTCGACAGGGGCTAAAAAAATGCGCTATAATGGTTGATAATAAAAATGTCAATTTTGCTAAAATTGACTTAAATTTAGGAGTATTTATGCAAACTAACTATAGCTATCCTTTAGAATCAGATTGGACACCAGAAGAAGTGGTTCAAGTCATGCATTTATATAATCTTGTGGAACAGGCTTATGAATTTGGTGCCAAAGTTGAAGATTTAAACGCGGCTTATCGTGATTTTAAACAAGTCGTTCGAAGCAAGATGATTGAAAAACAACTTGATAAGGCTTTTACAGAAGCTTCTGGTTATTCAATCTACCGTTGTATGCAAACTGCTCAAAAGAGTGGCCGGGCACAAATTAAGATGACGACTAATAATTGAAAGTAGATGAAAAAAGATGGAACAAGAGGCGCTATATCAATTAAGTCGTTCATTACAGAAATGGGTGCTTGAAGCAGCCGCTGAAACACGCAAAAAGATGACGCAACCGTTAGATATTATGACCAAATCAAGTCGTAATGATTTAGTAACTAATGTCGATTGCGCTAACCAAGCCTTTTTTGCAGAACAAATTAAAGCAGAATACCCAACGGCGCAATTGGTTGGAGAAGAAGGGGCCAACGTTGGCGCCGGAGATTGGCATAATGGCCTAACCTTTTTTGTTGATCCAATTGATGGCACGATGAATTTTGTTAAGCAACAGGAAAATTTTGCGATTATGGTTGGGGTCTATGAAGATGGCCAGCCTTCATTCGGGATTATTTACGATGTCATGGCTGACAAGCTTTTCTGGGGTGGCCCACAATTGGGCGTTTTTCGTAATGAACAAGCCTTGGATAAAGCAACGGACCAACCGCTATCAGAGGGGCTAATCTGCGTTAATACGCGTATGTTGGTGACCAACGAACGACAATTACAACAAGTTTTCGTTCAAAGCTCAGGTGTCCGTATTTATGGCAGTGCTGGCATTACTTTTGCGCAACTATTAAGGGGAAATGCGCAAGCCTATATTTCCAAGTTAGCACCATGGGATATCGCTGCGGGCCGCATTCTAGCCGAGACGCTTGGTTTTCAGATTTTAAATTTCGATGGTCAACCAATTTCAATGGTTGCCAAAGAAGGCATGATTATTGCACCAAAGCAAGCGATGCAAGAAATTATCGCCATTATGGCCCATTCAAAAACGGCCGAATAATTAGATTTTCATGAAAAAGTCTTGCGTATTTTCAAAAAATCGCTAATATAAGAAGCATAGCCCTATTTATTATGGTAAAATAATAGCTTGTATACATGAGACAAACAACACTAGTTAAGTCACTAGCGAGAGGAAGCTGAAACACTTGAAAAAAAGAGAAGACATTCGCAATATCGCAATTATCGCCCACGTTGATCATGGTAAAACAACCTTAGTTAACGAAATGTTAAAACAATCAGATACATTGGATGGTCACGCAGAAATTTCTGACCGTGCAATGGATACAAATGATATCGAAAAAGAACGTGGGATCACAATTCTTTCAAAGAATACTGCTGTTAAATACAACGGCAAACAAATCAACATCTTGGATACACCAGGACATGCCGATTTCGGTGGTGAAGTTGAACGTATCATGAAGATGGTTGACGGTGTATTATTAGTCGTTGATGCTTTCGAAGGTACAATGCCACAAACACGTTTTGTTTTGAAAAAAGCTTTAGACCAACATTTAACACCAATCGTTGTTATCAACAAAATTGACCGCCCAGGCTCACGTCCTGAAGAAGTGGTTGATGAAGTGCTTGAATTATTCATCGAACTTGGTGCTGACGAAGATCAACTTGAGTTCCCAGTTGTATACGCAAGTGCTATCAACGGGACATCAAGTCTTGAATCAGACTTAGACACACAAGCTCACACAATGGTGCCTATCTTTGACACAATCTTAGATACAATCCCAGCCCCAGTTGATAATAGTGACGAACCACTTCAATTCCAAGTGGCGATGTTAGATTATAACGACTATGTTGGCCGTATCGGTATTGGCCGCGTTTCTCGTGGGACAATCAAAATCGGTGATCAAGTTTCTGTTCTTAAACTTGACGGTTCTGCTAAGAACTTCCGGGTTACGAAGATTTTTGGTTTCATCGGTTTAGACCGTGTTGAAATCCAAGAAGCTAAGGCCGGCGATTTAATCGCTGTTTCAGGTATGGAAGATATCTATGTTGGTGAAACTGTGACACCAGTTGACCATCAAGAAGCATTACCAATTTTACGGATTGACGAACCAACTTTACAAATGACATTTGCTGCTAATGATTCACCATTTGTTGGTCGTGAAGGTGATTTCGTTACTGGTCGTAAGATTGAAGAACGTTTACGTCATCAATTACACACTGACGTTTCACTTCGTGTTGAAGATACAGATAAAGCCGGTGCTTGGATTGTTTCAGGTCGTGGTGAATTGCATCTTTCAATCTTGGTTGAAGAAATGCGTCGTGAAGGCTTCGAATTACAATTATCACGTCCAGAAGTTATCTATCGGGATATTGACGGCGTTACTTGCGAACCTTTTGAAATGGTTCAAATCGATACACCTGACCAATATACAGGCTCAGTAATCGATTCAATGGCCCAACGTAAGGGTGAAATGCAAAACATGGAAAGTGATGCTAATAACCAAACACGGATGACTTTCTTAGCACCTTCACGTGGTTTAATCGGTTATTCAACAGAATTCTTAACGATGACTGGTGGATACGGGATTATGAACCACACCTTCGAAAAATACATGCCAGTGATTAAAAACTGGGAACCAGGCCGTCGTAACGGTGCATTAGTTTCAATTAATGCTGGTTCATCAACAACTTATAGTTTACAATCAGTTGAAGATCGTGGCCAATTATTCATCGGCGCTGGCGTTGATGTTTATGAAGGGATGATCGTTGGTCAAAACAGCCGTGATACAGATATCGCCGTAAACGTTACTAAGGGTAAAAACTTAACGAATACTCGTGCTTCTGGTAAAGATCACTCAGCTGCTATCAAGACACCTAAAGAAATGTCACTTGAAGAATCAATTGAATTCTTAAACGATGACGAATACTGTGAAGTAACACCAACTTCTGTTCGTTTACGTAAGAAGATTCTTGACACAGGTATGCGTACTAAAGCTGACAAGAAGCGTAAACGCGGATAATAAGCTTAAAACTATATTAAAAGGTAGCCTAAGACACTTTAGGCTACCTTTTTTTAGTGTCAGATATGGTATAATAACCTGCAGAGTGTGCATTACTATAACAGTTTAAGTGGGCGTTAAATGATGATTAAACAAGAAACAATCGGGTATATGACTTTAAAATCAGACGCAGCTAAAATTGAAGCGTTATTGACGAAGCAATTCGACGCGCTTTGTTTAAGTCAATGTCCCATCATTGAAGAAATTATTGATACACAACTGTTTGGTTTTACAAAAGAAGTTGATTTTGCCAAAAGAGTTCGGTTAATTAGTGACCAAGAAGGATCGCAATTAGTAAATGAACTTGAAACGCGGATTAATCAACTTTATTTAGAGATTTATCAAACGCAAGCTCAGAATGAAGTTCATAGAAATTAGGTGTAAGTGTGTGGCATAAGCTTCGAGATAAAGCGCAGTATTTAGATTATTGGTTATTAATTCCGTACGTTATTTTATGTGCGATTGGGGCCTTGATGGTCTATTCAGCGAGTTCGGATTTAATGTCGATTCATGGTGCTAAGCCGGATGCTTATTTTACTAAGCAATTAATTTATATCGGCCTTGGCTTTGGATTATTACTATTTTCCTTCTTTTTAAAGTTAAATCTATTAAGGAAACCCAAGTTTTTAATTGGTGTGACAGTCGTCATTTTATTGGCGCTCTTTTACCTATTGGTGTTAAGTCGGATTAGACCGGACGCTGCGATTAATGGGGCAACTGCTTGGATTAATCTAGGACCCTTTAGCATTCAACCAGCGGAATTTGCTAAGTTATTAATTGTTTTATACTTGGCTAACATGTTATCCAAACGTGAAAAGAATCTGTCGGAGCATTGGCGTGACAATGTTAAGTTGTTTTCCGCACCTGTGATTTTGGTGGCCGTCATTATCGCCTTTGTATTGGTACAACCTGATACTGGTGGTGCGGCAATTCTAGGGATTATTTTATTGGTATTACTATTTGCCAGTGGCATCTCTTTTTGGTGGGGGATTTCAATCATCAGTGCAACCTTAGCTGTTATTACTGCGGCGATTGCTGGATTGAGTCGCTTGAATTTAACGACCGGGGTCAATTATCGGTTCAACCGAATTCTAGCCTTTTTAGAACCATTCAAACTCGAAAATATGGGTGGGAGTCAACTCGTTAATTCCTATTATGCGATTAATAACGGTGGTTGGTTTGGTATGGGGCTTGGTAATAGTATTCAAAAACGAGGCTATTTGCCTGAACCTTATACCGATTTTATTTTATCGATTACAACTGAAGAACTCGGCGTTATAGGGGCCCTTTTTATTTTAGGGCTACTCTTTTTACTGATTTTCAGAATTTTTACCATCGGAATTAGAGCGCGTCAAACCTATAATGCCTTAATTTGTTATGGGATAGGTACGATTATTTTCGTCCAAAGTTTGTTTAATATTGGTGGTCTGTTAGGCCTGCTACCAATTACCGGGGTGACCTTACCCTTCATTAGTTATGGGGGGTCAAGCATGCTAGTGTTAGCGACAGGCCTGGGCTTAGTCTTGAACGTCAGTGCTCAGGAAAAAAAGGCGCTTAAAATGAAACAATCGTGAGGACTCACAAATGAAAAATTTGGGGCGTTTTTTAATCGCATTGGGGGCATGGTTAGTCTTATTATATGCATGGCCCGTTATGCATCATGCTCAGCCAACAGTTGATTCAACGCAGAGCCGGGTTAAACAGCATACAAAATTGACGCATCCGCAAAACCCATTATTAAAGACGCAGGGGCCGGCGAAGTTTATTAATCAACCTGCGACGAAATTGGTAGCGCAATATGGGCAACCTGTTAAACAGTCGGCAGAAGATGGCCTGCAGAGCCGATGGTTATTTCAATTAAATAGCCGGCATTATGTTGAAGCAACGATTGACGATCAAACAGGGACAACGCAACAATTAGTGGTAATTGGTCAAGATAACGCGATTAAGCCGTTTGAATTTGGGCAGTCGTTAAAGGCAATTACTCAGATTACGACGATTCCAGCCAATTATGAGCTTAATTTACATGAACAAAAATTTCAAATTGAGTTGAACGAAACGCAACAACGGCAGCGACCACTGATTGCATTTAAGAATAAAACCTATGCGATTTTGGTAATGCAAAAAGGTGGCGTGGCGACGGTGGTTTATTTAAATGCCAATCGCTTGTTGCAATCGAACTTATATCCAGTAACCTCAATGACGCCAGTACCGGTGCCAGAAGGCGCAACAGGTCAATCACAACAAGTTGATGATGAGCGGCAATTGGCATTATTACAGTATTGTCAGACGATACGGCTCAACGCCAAGCTACCTGAGTTACGGAGCGACGTATTACTGGAAGCTGATCAACTATTTCTAAAGACGCTGGAAGAGGCACCTAAGACGTTGTTAACTGATTCTGGAAAACGACGATTGAAGCGTGCTAAACAACAACGACAAACGGCCTTACCACAAAAATTAACTGAAGCAGATTTTACCGCGAAGGCTTTAGCAGATTATCAACTAACTAAACAACAGCTCTTTTATTTTGATCAGCCAGTCAGTGTGCAACAGCTCATTTTTGAACGGCAGACCAATCCAGCATTTTACCGAGCAATTCACGACCAAGCCTACCAGCGGATTCAAATTATCTGTACAGAGGGTCATACCTTGGTTGTGATTGGTGAATAAACTACAAGATAAGGACTGATAAAATGGCATTAGAAATGACGCAACGACAAGGCATTGTTGTTTGGCTGTATTCATTACGGCAAGTCAAACAATTGCGACGTTACGGACTTGTGTATTATACGTCTAAACGAATGAAATACGTTTATTTATACGTTGATGCGGACCAAGCACCGGCGGTTATCGAACGATTAAAGAAACTACACTATGTTAAACGAGTAACGCGTTCGCAACGCCCCATGCTCGATATGGAATTTGGCGCATTAGCCGAATTAGCGAATCAAGAGACCGCTAGTAAAGCGGCATTAAAGGAGTAAAGAGATGCGGATTATTGCAGGAGAATTTGGTGGCCGTCGCTTAAAGGCGGTCCCCGGAATGAAGACCAGACCCACAACGGATAAAGTGAAAGAAGCCATGTTCAGTATGCTGGGGCAATTTTTTGATGGTGGTCAAGCGCTTGATTTATACGCTGGTAGTGGTGGCCTCGCGATTGAGGCTGTTTCGCGTGGTATGGACCATGCTTATTTAATTGATCGCCAATACGCGGCAATTCAAACGATTCAAGATAACGTAGCAGTGACAAAGATGCCTGAATGTTTCACAATCTGGAAGATGCCAGCTGAAAAAGCATTGTTAAAATTAGCAGATGCAAAAGAACAGTTTGACTTAATTTTGTTAGACCCACCCTATAAACAACAACAAATGTTAGTCGAATTACAACAATTTGTGAAGATGGATCTCTTAAAACCAGGGGCGATTATTCTTTGTGAAACGGACACGAGTTTAACGTACCCTGAAGAAATCCCACATTATACATTGAAACGCCAACAAAACTATGGGATTACTGAAGTGGCAATTTTCGAATTTATCGGTTAAGGAAGTGGTCGGATGACTGAAAGAATCGCATTATTTCCAGGCAGTTTTGATCCTTTTACCAAAGGACATCTAGATACAGTTGAACGGGCAAGTCGGTTATTTGACCGCGTGATTATTGCAGTCATGACTAACGCAGCGAAGAAGCCATTATTTGATGGTCCCACTAAAGTCGCGTTGATTGAAACCGTCATTGCCGATTTGGACAATGTGAGTGTGGTAGCGCAACCTAAAACGTTGACCGCTAATTTTGCGCAAGCAGTTGGGGCCCGCTATCTGATTCGGGGCATTCGGAATGCTAATGATTTTGAATACGAACGGGATATTGCAGCGCTCAATCAGACGCAAGATGCACAGTTAGAAACCGTGTTATTATTAGCAAGACAAGAATTTTCATTTATTTCATCCAGTATGGTTAAAGAAATTGCGGCTTTTGGTGGACAGGTTGATCAATTGGTACCGCCAGCAGTCGCAATTGCGCTCCAAGAAAAATTAAAACACGGAAGAGATTAGCATGCCAAAAAATAAGAAACTGACAAAACGATTAATTGCAATCGTGGGTTTAATCATTGTTGCAGTTGTTTGTTTAATGCCCACTGGCTATTATATTGAAGGAACCGGGACTGCAGAAAATACCAGCCAATACGTCAAAGTCGATGGTAAACATGATCACCAAAAGGGTCATTTTATGTTGACGACGGTTGGTGTCAGAGGACCGGTGACGCCGTTGCAATTATTATTGTCCAAGACACAACCTTTTACGGAAATTGAAAGTCGCGATGAATTGATGGGTAACGAGGATACCGAAGCTTACGAACAGATTCAAAAGTACTATATGGATAGTTCGATTAACGCGGCCGTTGAAGCTGCTTATAAAAAAGCAGGTAAAGCCTACCATACGAAGTATCTGGGCGTATATGTAATGTCAATGTTAGATAAGTCTGCTTTTAAGGATGACTTGGCAGTTGGTGATACGATTACCGCGATTGATCATCATCAGTTTAAAAATGCCAATGCTTTTGTGAAGTATGTCCAAGGTTTGAAAGTTGGTCAAAAGGTCACAATTAGTTATCAGCATGGTAAGCAACAGCAAACAGCAACGCATCGTTTGATTAAACTACCAGGCACACACCATCCGGGCCTAGGCATTACGTTGACTGACCATTCTAAAATCGAAACTGATATTCCAGTTAAAATTGATGCCGGTGATATTGGGGGCCCATCTGCCGGCTTGATGTTTACGTTGCAAGTTTATAATCAATTGACGAAGCAAAATCTCCAAAAAGGTCGCAAAATTGCGGGAACCGGCACGATGGCCGCTGATGGTACTGTAGGTGCGATTGGGGGAATCGATAAAAAGGTTCTGGTTGCTAGTCAAGAAGGGGCCACAATCTTTTTTGCACCAGATGATCCGGTAACGAAGGCGATTTTGAAGGTTGACCCTGATTACCAAAATAATTATACAATCGCTAAGAACGCAGCTAAAAAAATTCATACTAAGATGAAGATTGTACCGGTCAAAACCTTAGATGATGCGTTAACTTATTTGAAAAATCATTAAAAAAGTTTGCCGATTTTTATTTTCGGCAAACTTTTTTGTGTTTTTAGACGTATATAAGAGTAAGGAGGTGACGATGATGTGGCAAGATTATTGGCAGCGATATCGCCGTTTTTGGTGGGTCCCGTGTTTAGTGCTATTGGGCATCATAGGCGGGGGCTTTTATTGGCATAAAACCCAACAAAAACAAAAAGTAACGCATAATGAGCAACTGCTAGCAATGAGCGCTTCTAAAACAAAGCCGGCTGCTAAAAAGACACACCAAGTGACAACTAAGAAAAAAGGGGGTTTTGTGGATATTAAAGGTGCTGTAGCTTATCCGGGTATTTATCCAATCACGGTCTCTGAAACACGTTTATTTGAGGTGCTCAAAAATGCGGGTGGTCCGACTGAGGCAGCTGAGACCAAACGACTTAATCTAGCCCAGAAGTTAACGGACCAATTGATTATTTATATTCCTAAAAAAGGTGAGGTGGTCACTGATCAAGAATTGATTCAGGCCCCACAACAAGTTGCAACGGCTAGTGAGCGTGCATCAGAACAAGCGCCAACTGGAACGAGTCCCAATGCGTCGAGCACGAGTGACACCGCTAAAATCGATTTGAATCAGGCTGATAGTACCCAACTGCAAACCCTCAATGGTGTTGGCCCCAAAAAAGCTGAACAAATAATTGCTTATCGTGATGAACAAGGGAAATTTAAGCAGATTGAAGATCTGCAAAAAGTCGGTGGGATAGGACCGAAGACGTTTGAACAATTGCGGTCACAAATTTGTGTGAATTAGTTTTATCAAGTGGTATTTTTGCTATACTAGAAAGAAACAATTAAAAGGAGCATGATGATGGCCAATAAGAGAATGCCTTGGAATCAGTATTTCATGTTACAGTCGGTTTTATTATCGATGCGCAGTACCTGTCCGCGTCTATTTGTGGGGGCACTTGTGATTCGTAATCGGCGGATTATTGCCGGGGGTTACAACGGCTCGGTAGCCCATGAAGATCATTGTATTGACGTTGGCTGCTTAATGCGGGATGGTCATTGTCTCAGAACCATTCACGCTGAGATGAACGCTTTAACGCAATGTGCCAAGTTCGGGGTTCAAACCGAAGGCGCTGAAATTTATGTGACACATTTCCCTTGTTTACAATGTACGAAATTAATTATTCAAGCGGGTATTAGTAAGATTCATTACCAAAAAGATTATCATAATGATCCTTACGCGCTAAAATTAATTGAAAAATCAGGGATTGAACTTGATCAAGTTGATTTGTCAGTTGATGATGCACACACACTCGTTAATTTCTTGGAGAACGAACAAGCGACTGAATGAAAAACAACTGGATTTATCTAGTTATTTGTTTAATCAGTTTAAATAGCTTAATGCTTGGGGGGCCATCTTGGCTAACCTGGGGCTTGGTATTATTGGCTTTTGTTAAATTATTCAGTCTTCGGCAAACTCAGATAACGATTGTGACGCTCGGTTTATGTCTTGTTTATGGCGGCCGTTTTTGGATAAGCTACCTTAGTGTGACACAACCACAACCACCGGTAGCGCAGTATTTTAAGGCGCAACCGGATACGATTCAAGTCGCGGGTGATAGTGTTCAGTTAACAGCGGTTGGCCAACAAGATGGGCAGCGCGTTAAGGCTTATTATCGCTGTCAAACATTCGCCGAGAAGCGGCGCTGGCAGCAGGTCCGACAACCCGTTTTGTTCTATGGGGCAAAAGATTTTAAACGCATACCAGGTGCTACCAATGAGAATGAGTTCGATTATGCGCGTTTTTTAGCACAACAGAAGCGCTGCTTTTACCAACTGACGTTAGCCAAAGAAACGACTTTTGCGCTAAGACGCCCTAGGAGCGGTTTGGATTGGTTACATTATTGGCGCCAAACGTGTGCGCTGTATTTGCGTAAATTACCAACAGCACTACGGTTTCATGCGCAGACGTTGTTGTTGGGGTTGCGGGAAGTACAAGTTGACCATTACCAGGTTGTTTTGGGCCGCTTAGGGATTATTCATCTCTTAAGTTTATCAGGGTTGCACGTGTTTTATTTAGTGCAAGTCATTCGGTGGTGTGCGACTTATTGCCACATACCGCGTGAGTGGTTAAACTGTATGTTATTTGGGCTATTGCCGGTATACGCCTTATTGGTAGGTGGGACGACGAGCATTAGTCGCGCGATTGCGCTTATTTTATGTCGCTTACTTTGCGAACAGTTGGGTATCCGGCAATCAAGATTAGATAGTTGGAGCTTGGTGTTACTCGTCAATTTATTTTGGCAGCCTTATTTACTGCATAGTATGGGCGGGATTCTAAGCTATCTAATGGCTTTTGCGCTCATTTATGTTGGTGAGGGTAGTACGTTTAAAGTTGCTTACTGGCTAAGTTTATTGAGTTTGCCGGTTTGCTTACGGTTTAATTATCGCTGGCATGTGCTAACGATAATGATGAATACCTTGGTAACGCCTATCTATCTGCCCATTGTGCTAGGTTTGGTGATTGTAGCGAGTGTGATGTTACCTGTTAGCAATCTAGTGGTTAACGGATGTGAGTGGTTGTTACAGTTGATTTACAAAGGCTTAGGACTAGTCGCTCAAATTCCCCATGCGATGATTACGTTTGGTAAAATACCATTATTACCGTTACTATTGATTGTGACGGTCAGCCTCTTGTTAATCGATGGCCAGGCAATTAGTAATCAGTGGCGTAAACGGCTGAAACGCACATTAGCAAGTTTATATTTGGTTAGTTTTTTAGTGATTCATTTTAATCCGACTGGTCGAGTGGTCATGTTTGATATCGGCCAGGGTGATAGTTTGTTGATTCAGACGCCGTTTAACCGGCATCAGCTTTTAATTGATACTGGTGGCCGCCTAGCGCTACCGCAAGCAGCTTGGCAACGACGGGCACAGGTTTCGCGGGC
Organism: Latilactobacillus sakei; assembly: GCA_002953655.1. Lineage (NCBI taxonomy): Bacteria > Bacillati > Bacillota > Bacilli > Lactobacillales > Lactobacillaceae > Latilactobacillus > Latilactobacillus sakei. The sequence continues at coordinate 1,241,862 of CP025839.1, read as the reverse complement.
GGAAAAAGTAACGGTTAATTACCTCTATAGCCAAGGGATAGACCATATTGATGCGGTGGCACTTTCTCATCAGGATGCCGATCATATTGGTGATTTGAATCAGGTTTTGAAACAAATTCGTGTTGATCGAATCATCTGTGCTGCTGGGTTACCACAAAATCGGCAATTTCAAAGGCAAATACGACCGTTTTTAGCAACGGTGCAGATCGAGCCTTATTTAGCCGGGACTGCTTTTAAAGTCGGGTCGCAAAAGTTTAACGTCTTAGCACCGACTAAGCCTGGAAAAGGCGAAAATAGTGATTCGTTAGTTTTACAGGCACAAATTGGCGGGGCCAGCTGGCTGTTTACAGGAGATTTAGAACAAGAAGGCGAACGGGCGATTGTCGAGCGGTATCCACAGTTAACCGTCGATTATTTAAAAGTTGGCCATCACGGTAGTAAAACGGCTAGTGACCCTACCGTGATTAAAAAATGGCACTTAAAAGGCGCATTAATCTCAGCCGGCAGAGAGAATCGTTACGGTCATCCGCACCAGGAAACTTTGACGACTTTGCAAGAAGCCAAAGTGCCTTATTGGCTAACGGCGCAGCAGGGCATGTTAACCTGGTCATACGGTCCCGGTCAAAGTGAGAAACTGCAAACAACAATAAAGGATAGTGAAAAATGACAATTGAACAATTACAAAAAGAGATTCAACAAAATCAATTAGCACCGCTTTACCTGGTTTTAGGGCAAGAGTCAGCGTTGATTGAAAAAGCGCGGCAGCTCTTTAAACACTATCTACCAGAAGAAGAACAAACGATGAATTTTGCGAGCTATGATTTAGCAACGACCGATGTGGCGAATGCTTTGGATGATGCAGAATCAGCCCCGTTTTTTGGTGAGCGGCGAATTGTCTTTATGCAAAATCCCTATTTTTTAACGGGTGAAAAGGTTAAAAATAAGCTCGATCAGGATTTAGTTCGTTTCCAAGCCTATTTAGAAAAGCCACAACCAACAACGAGTGTGGTGCTATTTGCGCCGTACCCTAAGTTAGATGAGCGAAAAAAAATCGTGAAGCAATTAAAAAAGGTTGCTTCATTAGTTTCGGTTGAAAAAGTGAATGAGCGCCAAGTACAACAGTTGGTAACCGCTGAGTTGAAACAACAGGGGATGCAGATTGAAAATGAAGCACTAGCCTTGTTGATTAGTAAAACCAATAGTGATTATAGTCAAATCATGGCCGAATTACCGAAATTAATGCTGTACGCACAACAAACTAAACAGATTACGACAACGGCGGTCGCTGAATTGGTCAGCAGCAGTATTGAAGATAACGTCTTTTCATTAGTCCCGCTTGTTTTGCAGAAAAAAGTGGGCCCCGTTTTGACGATGTATCATGAATTACTACTCCAAAAAGAGGAACCGCTCAAAATTAACGCGATTCTGATCGGTCAATTCCGCTTATTATTACAAGTTAAAATTTTATTTGAAAAAGGGTATAGTCAGGGCAATTTAGCCAGTGTTTTAAAAATTCATCCGTACCGAATTAAATTGGCGATGCAACAGATTAAACATTTTTCAAAGCAAACTTTAGCGCAAGCTTATTTAGGATTAGAAGAAATCGAAGTTAAAATTAAAACTGGGCAAGGACAACCTGAATTGTTATTTGAACTGTTCATGCTCCAATTTGCCGCTAAAAAAGTGGCATAAGATACAAAAAAATAGGCCCGACTAAAACGAAAACGTCTTAGTCGGGCCTATTAAAATATTGGTTAGAATTACTTAGCCATCATTTTGTTTAAACGTGACTTGTCACGGCCAGCTTTGTTAGCATGGATTAAGCCTTTTGTTGAGGCCATATCAATAGCGCGTGTAGCAGCTTTTAATAGGTCTGCAGCTTCTTCGTTACCAGCAGCTTGAGCAGCTTTGAACTTTTTGATTGCTGAACGCATTGTGCTTAATTGAGAAGCGTTTCTGTTGTTTGCTTTTTCAATTGTTTTCACACGTTTCATAGCAGATTTAATTTGTGGCATGGTTGTTCACCTCCGATGGGTTTCACTATCTTTATAAAAAAGATTTTTAATTTCAACAGACGTTATTATACCAAAATAGTGTAGGAGATTGCAATAAAAACTTGTAAAGTATTTAAACTTGACTGCTTAATGAATTTGAACTTAGCCTTGCTTTCAACATAATTTTTTAGTAAACTAAGACAGTGCTTTAAAAGTACAAACCCGTTACTCTGTTTAGCGACGTTCACCCGACGCTATTCGTTGTTTCGGGCAATATAATTGAAGGGTGGAAATTAGCAATGGCTATTTCACAAGCAAGAAAAAACGAAATCATCAATGAATATGCACGTCACGAAGGCGATACAGGTTCAGCAGAAGTCCAAATCGCTGTCTTAACTGCAGAAATCAACTCATTAAACGAACATTTATCTGTTCATAAGAAAGATCACCATTCATATGTTGGTCAAATGAAGAAAATCGGTCACCGTCGTAACCTTTTACGTTACTTACGTGACAACGATATCCAACGTTACCGTGAATTAATCAAGAGCCTTGGCTTACGTCGTTAATTCAACCTTCAAAAGCAAACAGTCTTTATGGCTGTTTGCTTTTTTTGTGCGCTTTTTTAATGTGAATTTGAAAATGTAAGGCCTTTAGTAATCAAAAGCTGTTAGTTTGTTTAAATTGTGATAAAATATGTATTAGACTTTAAAGCGGATGAGTTTTAAACGAAAGTAACACTCAAAAAAACAAATAATAGTTTGAAAGTAACCCTTTCAATTTTAGAGGTGAAAGAATGAGTAATATTAAGATTATGCCACTTGGTGGTGTACGCGAGAACGGTAAGAATTTAAACGTTGTGGAAGTTAACGACGAAATTTATATCCTAGATTGTGGGTTAAAATACCCAGAAACTGAATTATTAGGGATTGATATTGTGATCCCAGATATGACTTATTTAGAAGAAAATGCAGAACGTGTTGCTGGGATTTTCCTAACACACGGTCACGCTGATGCAATTGGCGCCTTGCCATACTTCTTGAAAGGCCATGATGTACCTGTCTTTGGTTCTGAATTAACAATTGCGCTCGCAAAAATTACGGTCAGCAGCGAACCGAAGTTACGGCATTTCAATAATTTCCACGTGATTAATGCCAATACAGCAATTGATTTTGAACAAGCGACGGTTTCATTTTTCAAAACAACGCATACCATTCCAGGTTCACTCGGGATTGTTGTGAAAACAGATGAAGGTCAAATTGTTTATACTGGGGACTTCAAGTTTGATCAATCAGCACTACCAATGTATCAAACGGATTATGCCCGGTTAACTGAGATTGGTCAACAGGGCGTGTTAACCCTATTGAGTGATTCCGCTAATGCGGAATCACCTTTTGAAACGGCTAATGAACGCGATATTGCCGAATCAATTTTAGAAACATTTAAATATCAAAACGGGCGGATTATCGTGGCTTCAGTGGCTTCCAATATCCTCCGTATTCAACAAGTTATCGATGCCGCTTATAAAACAAACCGGAAGGTCGTTTTAACAGGCCGCGATTTGGAAAAAATTGTGCGGACAGCAATGCGTTTAGAAATGTTAACCTTGCCAGATGAAGACATCTTAGTGCAACCTAAAGCGCTAAGTACATTAGCACCTGAGGAAACGGTAATCCTTGAAACAGGCCGGATGGGTGAACCAATCAAAGCCCTTCAAAAGATGGCAACAAGCCATCACCGCTTAATCCATATTGAACAAGGAGATCTTGTTTATTTGACGACATCTCCTTCACATGCAATGGAAACCATCTTAGCGAAGACTAAAGATATGATTTATCGCGCAGGTGGCGAGGTCAAAGCTGTCGGTGATGATCTACACGCTTCAGGTCATGCTAATAAAAATGATCTACAATTAATGTTGAATTTACTTCATCCGCAATTCTTAATGCCGGTTCAAGGTGAATACCGACAAATGGCTGCGCATGCGGATATTGCCCATGAAACCGGGATGGATTATAAGAATATCTTTATCGTCGGTAAGGGTGATATTGTCGCCTATGACAATGGTAAGATGCATGTTGGGGGCCAAGTTGATGCCACTGATGTGATGATTGATGGTAGTGGCATTGGCGATATCGGCAACATTGTCTTGCGCGACCGTAAATTATTGTCAGAAGATGGTATTTTTATCGCCGTTGTGACAATCGACCGGAAGAATAAGAAGATTATTGCTGAACCAAAAGTAACGGCAAGAGGTTTTGTCTACGTTAAAACAAGTAAGGATCTCATGGCAGAGAGTTCAGAAATCATTAAACAAGCTGTTCAGAACAATCTTGATAATAAAGAATTTGACTGGAGCCATTTGAAACAAGACGTTCGTGAAAATTTAAGTCATTACTTATACGAACAAACAAAACGACGCCCAGTTATTTTACCGGTAATTATGGAAATTAATCAAAATCACCGTCGTCAAAAGAAAGACACTAAACCAGTAGTTGAGAAAAAACAAGATTAATTAAGTGATGACACTTAAAAAAGGGCCGGATAAAGGATTATTTATCGGGGCCCTTTTAATTTAGTGTTTTTAAAGAGGAGAGGTCATTATGGGAGAAGTGACGGCACTGCCGAATCAATTTGAAAACTTGATCCGTTTAGGCAAAGTAGCGCTTAATCAGCGCCGATGGCCAGAGGCAATAGCCCATTTAGAGGCTGCTTACGAGCTACAACAGACAACGGTATTAAACCTTTTATTGGTCAGCGTACTGGTGGCTGCTGGCGATAATCGGCACGCCTTACAATTAGCATTTGAGAAGAAGGCCTTCTATACCAATGAGCCCGATTTAAGGTTGCTATATAATGCGCTACTCATTGATAATCAACACTTCATCGCGGCCAACGAATTGTGGGCTACTGTAGAGGCGACTGACGTGTTTGAACAGCAGACCAAGCAAAAGGGACAAGAGACGTTAAAAACGGCTGAAAAAGCCTATCAAGTGGCTGAAAAGCAGACAATTAAGAAGCGGCAAGAACGACTTTACAACCTTACAACCGGTGATTTCCAGGACCAACAACAACGACTTGATGAAGCAGAATTATTACCACTAGCTGATTATTTACAGGGTGTGTTACCAATTTTGGTGAATCCGTACAGTCATCCATTTGTAAAAACGACGGTCTTAGAAACACTCGTTCGTCTGCGGTATTCAAAAGCAGTGACGATTAATTGGTTTGAACAAGTACGAGAAGTGGTTCCCGGCGAGCTAGAATTGATGGCTAATCGGCCCATTTTAAAATTAATTCAAAAAACAATTCAGAATATCTTAGCCCAACAAGATCCCATCATCCTCGAAGCGGCCTTAGCGGAGTGTCAAATGACGTTTGCTTATCTTTATCCCTTCGAGGAAACAGTCATCGATAATCCTGAAGAATGGGGCCAGGCACTGATTCAGCAATTAGGACTGTCTATGTTTGAGCCAACAGTTCAGATTTCAGAAAAGACGATTCAATGGCTAAAAAAATTGCAAGAATTAACAGAAGAACTAGTCTTTTAGGGCTAGAAAACAACGATTTTATGCGTAAAATAATACTTTTTTTAAGGTTTAAGTGTTTACAAACGCGCTCATAGCAGATATAATCATTTTTGAATTCTTTAAGCGTAAAAAAACACTTTGATTTTAACGCTTGAAGTATTATAATATTACGTAAAGGATTATCAGTATTAGTGAAATGCTATACGCTGATTTTTTCTTGCGAAAATACAGGAGGTTCGTTTAATGGCAGAAAAAGCACATTACGAAAGAACAAAACCCCATGTTAACATCGGTACTATCGGACATGTTGATCATGGTAAAACAACTTTAACAGCAGCAATCACAAAGATGTTGGCAGACAAAGGCTTGGCTGAAGCTCAAGACTATGCAAACATCGATGCTGCTCCAGAAGAAAGAGAACGTGGTATCACTATCAATACAGCCCACGTTGAATACGAAACAGAAAACCGTCATTATGCACATATTGACGCCCCAGGACATGCTGATTACGTTAAAAACATGATCACTGGTGCTGCTCAAATGGACGGTGCCATCTTAGTTGTTGCTGCAACTGATGGTCCTATGCCACAAACTCGTGAACATATCTTGCTTGCTCACCAAGTCGGTGTTGATTACATCATCGTCTTCTTGAACAAAACAGATTTAGTTGATGATGATGAATTAACGGACTTGGTTGAAATGGAAGTTCGTGAATTATTATCAGAATATGATTTCCCTGGTGACGATATTCCAGTTATCCGCGGTTCAGCACTTGGTGCATTGAACGGCAATGCTGACGACGTTAAAGCTGTTGAAGAATTAATGGCTACTGTTGACGAATATATCCCAACTCCAGAACGTGACACAGACAAACCATTCTTGATGCCTGTTGAAGACGTATTTACGATCACTGGTCGTGGTACTGTTGCTTCAGGTCGTATCGATCGTGGCCAAGTTACTGTCGGTGACGAAGTTGAAATCGTTGGTCTTAAAGAAGAAGTTGCTAAAACAACTGTTACTGGTTTGGAAATGTTCCGTAAGACATTGGATCAAGGTCAAGCCGGCGATAACGTTGGTGCTTTATTACGTGGTATCGACCGCGAAAGTATCGAACGTGGCCAAGTTTTAGCTAAACCTGGTTCAATCCAAACTCACATGAACTTCAAGGGTGAAGTTTATATCTTGAGCAAGGATGAAGGTGGTCGTCATACACCATTCTTCTCAAACTATCGTCCTCAATTCTTCTTCCATACAACTGATGTTACAGGTGTTATCGAATTACCAGAAGGTGTAGAAATGGTTATGCCTGGTGATAACGTAACATTTACTGTTAACTTGATCTCACCAGTTGCTATTGAAAAGGGTCTTAAGTTTACTGTTCGTGAAGGTGGCCGTACTGTTGGTGCCGGTGTCGTAAGTGAAATCTTAGACTAATTTTCAGTTAGTTGAATTAAAAAACTCGTAGTGTAAAAGCTGCGAGTTTTTTTATACATAGGATTCAAACAATAATGCGCTTTAATCGCTAAAAAAAACGGATTTTATCGGTTTTTTAGACCAATAAATATTTACAATTTAGGTCAAATAGTTTATGCTGATTAAGTATGCAATTGATAGATTGTGAATATAACTGTCGGAGGGAAATTATGTCAGCAAAATGGGAAAAAAAGGGCGCCAATGATGGTGAACTTACCTTTGAAATTGATTTAGATAAAATTAGTGAAGGTTTAGACGTAGCGTTCAAACGTGTCCGTAAAAACATCAACACACCTGGATTCCGTAAAGGAAAAATGCCTCGCCAAATCTTTAACAAGATGTACGGTGAAGAAGCACTTTACGAAGATGCCTTAAATGCTGTTTTACCAGAAGCATATGAAGCAGCTGTTGCAGAAACAGCAATCGAACCCGTTGATCAACCACAAATTAACGTTGAAAAAATGGAAAAAGGCGAACCTTGGGTTCTTACTGCTCAAGTTACTGTTAAACCAGAAGTTATTTTAGGTGACTACAAAGGCTTAGAAGTGCCAAAACAAAGCCGTCGGATTACAATTAAGGACGTTGAACAAGAACTTGAAACACGTCGCGAACGTCAAGCTGAATTAGTACTTAAAGAAGATGCAGCAGCAGAAAATGGCGATACAGTCGTTATTGATTATGCTGGTTCTGTTGACGGTGTACCTTTTGATGGTGGCCAAGCAGACAACTACTCATTAGAATTAGGTTCAAACTCATTCATTCCTGGTTTTGAAGACCAATTAGTTGGTCACAAAGCTGAAGAAGATGTTGACGTTAAAGTCACATTCCCTAAAGATTACCAAGCAGAAGAATTAGCTGGTAAGGAAGCGATCTTTAAGGTTAAGATTCACGAAGTTAAGGGTAAGGAATTACCAGAACTTGACGACGAATTTGCTAAGGATATCGACGAAGACGTTGATTCATTAGACGAATTAAAAGAAAAAATTCGTGAAGAATTAAAGAAACAAAAAAATGATGCTGCTGACGCTGCTATCCAAGATACAGCCGTTGCTAAAGCAACAGAAAACGCAACAATTCCTGAATTACCTCAAGCAATGATTGACGAAGAAATCAACAGTCAATTACAACAATACTTAGGTAATATGCAACAACAAGGTATCAACCCAGAAATGTACTATCAAATCACTGGTACAACAGAAGATGATTTGAAGAAACAATTCGCTGGTGATGCTGACAAACGCGTTAAGACAAGCCTTGTCTTAGAAGCTGTTGTTGAAGCTGAAAAGATCGAAGCAACTGACGAAGAAGTTGCTGCAGAACTTAAGAGTTTAGCAGAACAATACAATATGGAAGAATCAGCTGTTCGTAGCGTCTTATCAGATGACATGTTAAAACATGATATCGGTGTTAAGAAAGCTATCGAAGTGATTGCTGACTCAGCTGTTGAAGTGAAAGACGCTAAATAATTAGCTAATTAGATGAGCTTTAATCGGTTCTAAAAGCGGGTTCAAGGTGACTACTTTGAACCCGCTTTTGTGTTATATGGTGTTAAAAACGGATTACTTTCATCTCACGCGATGATGTGATATAGTCTTAATTACATTTCTAAGCGGTCTGAGATGACTAATATTAGAAATCTGCTATGATAGATATATAGGAAGGGGAGACTCCCAGTATGTTAGATGATACAGAAACAACGAATGGCCCTGTTACTTGTTCATTTTGTGGTAAATCACAAGATCAAGTAAAGAAGATTGTGGCCGGCCCTGGTGTTTATATCTGTAATGAATGTATCGATCTTTGTAAAGAAATTATCGATGAAGAATTTAAAGATGAAGCTGTTAATGACTTATTAGAAGTACCAAAACCACGCGAAATTCTTGCAATTTTAAATGATTATGTCATTGGTCAAACAGAAGCTAAAAAGGCGCTCTCAGTTGCCGTTTATAACCATTACAAACGGGTTAACCAAATGACCGTTGCTGAAAAAGGTGATACTGAACTTCAAAAGAGTAATATCGCTTTAATCGGGCCTACTGGCTCAGGTAAGACATTCTTGGCCCAAACCTTAGCACGGATCCTCAACGTCCCATTTGCGATTGCAGATGCCACCACGTTGACGGAAGCCGGGTATGTTGGTGAAGATGTCGAAAACATTCTTTTGAAGCTCTTGCAAAATGCTGATTTTGATGTTGATCGCGCTGAACGGGGCATTATTTATATCGATGAAATTGATAAAATTGCCAAGAAGAGCGAAAACGTCTCAATTACGCGTGATGTTTCTGGTGAAGGGGTGCAACAAGCCCTCTTGAAGATTCTTGAAGGAACAATTGCTAGCGTGCCACCTCAGGGCGGTCGTAAGCACCCCCAACAAGAATTGATTCAAATCGACACAACCAATATTTTATTCATTATTGGTGGGGCCTTTGATGGCATCGAAACAATCGTTAAAAACCGTTTAGGTGAAAAGACAATTGGTTTTGGTAGCAAAGCGGGCCAAGCAGTTGATGAAAATCAAAGCTTGATGCAACAAATCGTGACGGAAGATTTAATGCAATTTGGGATTATCCCTGAATTCATTGGTCGGATTCCAATCACGGCTGCCCTTGAAAAATTAACTGAAGACGACTTAGTTCGGATCTTAACGGAACCTAAGAACGCCTTAGTTAAACAATATAGTAAATTAATGGCTTTAGACGATGTTGAATTAGAATTCACGCCAGAAGCATTACATGCGATTGCGCATCTTGCAATTGAACGTAATACTGGGGCGCGTGGTCTTCGTTCAATCATTGAAGAAGTGATGATGGATATGATGTTTGATGTACCAAGTCGCGAAGATGTTGTCAAAGTCTTAGTGACAAAAGAAGCCGTTGATGGCACTGCTAAACCACAACTTTTCTTAGCTGATGGTCAAGAAGCGTCATAATGACTATGAAGTTGTCGGGGCGTAATTGACCCGGCAACTTTTTTTACATAATGGGGCCGCTAAACATGGATTTGAAAATAAGTCAACGGCGCAATAATTATTTATTTATGCTAAACTAGCATTCGAAGGAAATAATCGGAGGTTATTATGGAAGTACATGAAGTTGAAATGGTGATGAGTGCGGTAGCTGCTTCGCAGTACCCCACTGACCAATTACCTGAAATCGCGTTATCTGGGCGCTCAAATGTCGGTAAATCTTCTTTAATTAATAAGTTAATTAATCGTAAGAGTTACGCACGAACATCAAGTAAACCAGGGAAGACGCAAACGTTAAATTTCTATCGGGTTGAAAATGAACTTTATTTCGTCGATGTGCCTGGTTATGGTTATGCGAAGGTTTCTAAGAAACAACGGGAAAAATTCGGGCAAATTATTGAAGCCTATCTCACTAATCGGGATAATTTACGCGGCCTAATTTCATTGATTGATGGTCGTCATGAACCAACTGATGATGATATTGCGATGTATGTTTTCGCTAAATATTACGATATTCCCGTGTTAGTGGTTGCCACTAAGATGGATAAAATCTCAACTGGGAAATGGAATCGCCAAGAAAAAATCATTAAAGAGGCGCTTGATTTTAACCCCGTTGATAAGTTTGTCTGCTTCAGTGCCTTGACTGGTGCTGGTAAGGATACGGTCTGGGAATGGATTGAACAACAATGTGATATTGGAGGTCGTCGTTAATGGAATTTAATGAATACCAAAAATTAGCGAATAGAACGCTATATGGTAATGAACAAGTTTTAACGAACTTGGCATTAGGTTTAGCTAGCGAAAGTGGCGAAGTCGTGGATATTGTCAAAAAATATACATTCCAAGGCCACCAACTAGATGAACAAGTACTTACCAAGAAGATTGGTGATGTCCTCTGGTATCTATCACAGATTGCTGAATGGAATAATGTCGACTTTGAAAAAGTAGCACAAGAAAACATTGAAAAGCTTAAAGAACGTTACCCAGAACGACACGCAGAATAATTAAAGTGTGCGTTATAAGTCGGATATCAAAAAGAGGTGCGGACAAAATTACTTTGTCCGCACCTCTTTTTTGATTATTCTTTTTTAGTTGTTTTTGATTCTGTTTCTTTTAATTTTTCAGCCGTTTCTTCAACCTCAGCTGCCATTTTTTCCCGATCGCCGGGAATTGATGCAAATTTGTCGAATAAACTGGTTAAATCTGTTTGACGCGTTACTTTTAAGCCCATAATATCCCTCTTTTCTGATGTGAGTCTATCATACCAGATAAAAATCAGTTCGCCAATTATTCTTAATTTATAAATAAATATTGCATAAATATTTATAGTAGTGTATTATGAAAAACATTATAGGAGGGGATCAAATGACTATCAAAAAAAGTTTAGCATTCATTTTACTACCATTAGCCTTGCTAGTGGCACTATTAGTGGGGAATAACCAAGCTGTGTCAGCCGCGGGGCAGACGGTTAGTCGCGTTCAAGCTAAGAAGACATTGGTGTTAGGGACTAGCCCGGATTATGCACCATATGAATTTTTAGTGAATAAAAACGGCAAAAATAAAACCGTTGGGATGGATATTGATGTCGCACAAAAGGTGGCTGACGATTTACACGTTAAGTTAGTAATCAAGTCAATGGACTTTGACGCGTTGTTAGTCGGTCTAGAAACCGGTAAGGTCGATATGGTGATTTCAGCGATGTCACCAACCGATGAACGGACCAAAAGTGTTGATTTCTCGGATGTCTATTACTTAGGTGGTCAATCGATCCTCGTCAATAAGGCCGACGCCCAGATTTATAAATCAAAAAATAGTTTTATCGGTAAGAAGGTTGGGGTCCAAACCGGAAGTCTCCAACAAACATTAGCTAAAAAACAAATTAAAAATGCGCAGATTACAGGTTTAACCAAAGTGCCCGATTTAGTATTAGCACTTAAGAGTCATAAAATTGACGGGATTGTGGCCGAAGAACCAGTCGCAACGGCTTATGCCAGCAATGATCCTGAATTAGTGCAAATTGACGGTAAATTTGATTTAGGGGCGGATATGCAAGGTTCAGCAATCGCGTTTCCGAAGAATTCACCAACTTTAGTCGCTGCCGCTAATAAGAGTATCGCTCAAATTAAGCAACAAAAATTAATTCCGCAATATTTAAAGAGTGCGGGTAGTTTGATGAAAACGAACACGCACAATACAAGTATGTGGCACTACTGGTCTTATTTCGCTAAAGGGATTGGTTATACTTTATTCATTACGATTGTTTCAATCATTATCGGGATCTTTATTGGGGTTGTACTCGCCTTTGCCAGACTTTCTAAGAATAAGCTATTCCATAGTCTAGCTGTGATGTATATCGAATTCGTCCGGGGCACCCCATTGATGATTCAAATTATGTTTGTCTACTTCGGGATTGGCTTGTGGGTCAACATTCCAGCCTTATTCGCGGGTGTGATTGCCGTTTCACTTAACAGTGCTGCGTATGTTGCTGAAATTATTCGTTCAGGGATCAATGCAATTGACGCTGGTCAAACGGAAGCCTCAAGAAGTTTAGGACTCTCACAACACGATACCATGCGGTATATCATCTTACCGCAGGCTTTGAAGAACATCTGGCCAGCCTTGGGTAACGAATTTATCTCATTGATTAAGGAAAGTTCAATCGTTTCAATTATCGGTGTAACGGATTTAATTTATCAATTAAAAGTGGTTCAATCAGCAACTTACAAAGGGGTCGCACCCATCTTTGTTGCAATGGTTATCTACTTTATCTTAACCTTCAGTCTTTCGAAACTACTCAACCATATTGAAAGGAAGATGCAGCATGCTTAAAATTAATCAATTAGTTAAAAAATATGACGATAACCTTGTTTTGAACGGGGTTAGTGGTGATGTTGAAGCGGGTCAAGTGATCGTTGTCATCGGCCCTTCAGGTGGTGGGAAGAGTACCTTATTACGGTGTTTGAACCGGTTAGAGGAACCAACAAGTGGCCAAATTCTTTTTGAAGGGACCGACTTGATGAGTCTCTCTGAAAAACAATTGGACCAAATGCGGACTAAGATGGGGATGGTTTTCCAAAACTTCAATCTATTCCCTAACTTAACGGTTTTAGATAATTTAAGACTCGCACCTCAAAATGTTAAACATCAATCAAAAGAAGATGCCACCAAAAAGGCCCAACAATTGTTAGAACGGGTCGGTTTAGCCGATAAGGCTGATGCGTATAGTGACCAATTGTCAGGGGGGCAAAAGCAACGGATTGCGATTGCCAGAGCACTTGCGATGTCACCAGATGTTTTATTATTTGATGAACCAACATCAGCGCTCGATCCAGAAATGGTGGGTGAAGTGTTGAAGGTGATGCAAGATTTGGCGCAAGAAGGTATGACAATGGTCGTTGTCACCCATGAAATGGGCTTTGCCCGGGAAGTAGCTGACGAAGTTTGGTTCATGGCAGACAGTCAAATCGTTGAAAAAGGGACACCAACGCAACTTTTTGAACATCCACAAGAAGAACGGACCCAACAATTCCTAGCCAAAATTTTAGCGCAATAATTGTCGATAGTTGCATTTTAGCCAAAAACACGTAAAATATAGGAACGAACACTTGTTTTGGATTAAAGGAGTGGTGTTTTTGGCAAGTGAACATATTGAACATAAATTAGCCTTATTACCAGCCTTACCGGGCTGTTATTTAATGAAAGATATTAACGCCCAGATTATCTACGTGGGTAAGGCCAAGAATCTTAAGAACCGGGTCCGCTCATATTTTAAGAGTAGCCACGAAGGTAAGACGGCCAAATTGGTCTCTGAAATTGTCGATTTTGAAACAATCATTACATCGACAAATAAAGAGGCCTTTTTGTTGGAAATTACGTTAATCCAAAAGCACCAACCCTACTTTAATATCAAGTTAAAACGGGGCACGGGCTATCCGTACATCAAGATTACCAATGAACGTGATCCACGCTTATTGATTACTGGCGATGTCAAAAAAGATGGTGGCTATTATTTTGGTCCGTATCCAGACGTTTATGCGGCCCAGGAGACTTTACGCTTCTTGCAACGTGTTTATCCCTTGCGGCGCTGTCAAGACCATCAAGGCCGTCCTTGCTTGTATTATCATATGGGACAGTGCTTGGGCGCTTGTTTCCAAGAAGTACCAGAAAAAGCCTATACTGAGCAAATTAAGAAGATTAAACGCTTTTTAAACGGACGAGTCGACAATGTTAAGAAGGATTTAACGGAGAAGATGGCAACCGCCGCGCAAGAGATGCAATTTGAGCGAGCTGCCGAGTTGCGTGATCAATTACGCTATATTGAAGCAACCGTTGAAAAGCAAAAGATTATTTCTAACGATCATACACCGCGTGATTTATTCGCCTTTTATATGGATAAAGGCTGGCTGTCGATTCAGATTTTCTTTATCCGCCAAGCGCGTTTAATTCGGCGGGAAAAACGCCTCTTCCCATGCGTCAATACGCCAGAGGAAGAATTGGCGACCTTTATTCTCCAATGGTATAACCGTAAGAATAATGTGTTACCACGAGAAATTCTCGTACCAGATGGGATCGAAAAACAAGTCTTATCCGATATTTTGCAAGTACCGATTCGAACGCCACAACGGGGAGAGAAAAAAGCCTTGATGGCAATGGCGCAAAAAAATAGTCGTCTGGTATTAGAAGAAAAGTTCCGCTTATTGGAACTCGATAATCGCAAGACAGTTGGTGCGCAAGATGAAATTATGGATGCACTCGGCTTACCCCATGGCCATGTTATCGAAGCATTCGATCATTCGCATATTCAAGGGACTGATCCGGTGTCGGCGATGGTCACATTCGTTGATGGCCGCGCTGAGAAGAAGCTGTATCGGAAGTATAAATTAACCCAGACAGCAGAGCGCGCCGGCGCCAACGAAGACGCCAATACACGTGAGGTGATTTATCGCCGCTATTCACGACTGTTAAAAGAGGGTAAAGCACTGCCTGACTTAATTTTAATGGATGGTGGGGTAGTTGAACTCAACGCGGCTAAAGACGTCTTAGAAAACGAATTAGGGCTCACAATTCCAGTTGCGGGGATGGTTAAGGATAATCACCATAAAACAGCCTCGCTATTATTTGGTGAAGCCGATCAAACGATTCAGCTTGACCCTAAGAGTCAGGGTTTTTACTTATTGACGCGAATTCAAGATGAAGTCCATCGTTTTGCGATTAGTTTTCACCGCCAGTTGCGTGGTAAGAATTCGTTGAGTTCTAAGTTGGATGATATCAAGGGGGTTGGTCCGAAAACGCGGACCAAACTTTTGAAGAATTTTGGTTCGATGAAGCATATTAAAGATGCGTCTGTTGAAGAACTTGAAGCACTCGGAATTTCGAAAACTGTTGCACAAACTATTAAATTATCACTATAAAAACGTTAGGTTCGGCAGGAAAGTATTGTCGGGCCTAACGTTTTTTATTCGCGTTTTATTCGATTCTCAAAATATGCTATCATTATGCTAATTCGAAACGGGAAGTGACACAGATGCAGAAAAAAGCAATTTTAACAAACGGCTTGGGAATTATCATTGGGGCTTTTATTTACGCCATCGCCATTAACGATTTCTTGCTCCCCCATCAAATTGGCGAGGGCGGTGTGACCGGACTCACCGCGATTGGGTATTATGCGCTTGCGATTCCGCCGGCCTTTACGAATCTGGTCTTAAACGGCCTATTAGTGGTGATTGGCTTTAGATACCTTGAGCGCCAAACAATCTGGTATTCAGTTTGGGCAGTGATTTGGATTTCACTCTTTTTAAAGCTACCGCATTTTATTGGTTACCATACGACGCAAACCTTAATTCCAACCTTGATTGGTGGCGTTTTGATGGGCATTGCGATGGCGCTGATTATTCATTGCCAAGGGACCATTGCCGGGAGTACAATTCTAGCAAAGATTGCCAATCGCTATTTAGGAATCCCGAATGGTTCTGCAATGTTATTTTTTGATTTAATCGTCGCGATTCCATCAGGCTTCATTATTGGCTTTCAAAATATGCTCTTAACGATTATTGAATTGTATTTATCGGCCGTCGTTTTAAATAAATTACTAGCTAAATTTGGGGCTAAGCGCGCAGTAACGATTATTTCAGAGCAATATGCAGAGATTGCTGAAACGTTATCGACGCAGTTTCAACAAGGGATTACGATTATCAAGGCCCAGGGCTATTACAGCCAAAATGAGCGGCCGATGTTGTATGTGATTTGTACGGCCAAACAACTCGCGACGTTGGTACCGGTGGTCTCACAAATCGATGTCAAAGCGTTGGTGGTTGTAGAAGAAGTCCGTAGTGTGCAAGCGCAACAATTAAAACAATTACTCTAAAAACATTGTGGGAACCACGATGTTTTTTTATTCGCTAAAATTAGTTTTATATAGTAATATATAATTAATGTTGATATAAAAACAAATAAGGGGTTATCAGGATGAAAACGAAACGTGGCGGTTATTTAACCTTGAAGATTCGGTTACTGAATACGCGGCTATTTAATCGCTATCTATTGGCGGATCAGCGGGCGCGCTATAATGCCGAACAAGGTAAAATATTGTCGGCGTTGTGGGACCGGCATCCGCAAACGGCGACGGAATTGGCGCAAATCACCGGCTTGGCCAATAGTAGTTTGTCGTTAATGCTCCATCGACTTGAGAAACAACAATTATTGATTAGTGAACAATCGCCAGTCGATAAGCGTAAGCGCGTTTTTGATTTAACACCGCTCGGCGCAGCGCAACAAAGTGTGGGGGATGATGTCAGTCAACGATTGAGTGCCGTTTTTTATAAAGGTTTTTCCGATGCGGAAGTAGCGGCCGTGGATGGTTACTTGGAACGGATTTTAGCAAATTTAGAAGCAGAGGCGGCAACTTTTAACCGTCAATCTAAAAAAGAAGAAGGTTAATCATGACAGTTAAACAACCAACGCAGATTGAAGTGCGGGGCGGTAACGTCAATAACTTAAAAAATATTAATGTCGATATTCCGTTGAACCAATTTGTGGCGATTTCGGGGCCCTCAGGATCGGGTAAGAGCTCATTGGCAATGGGGATTTTATACGCGGAGGGCTCACGGCGCTACTTAGAAGCGCTCTCGACTTACACACGGCGGCGTATTACGCAGAATAAACGCTCGCAAGTGCAAGAAGTGCGGCATATTCCATCCGCGATTGCATTACGACAACGCCCCAGTGTTCCTTCCGAACGGTCGACAGTGGGGTCGATGAGTGAAATTTTTAATGTGGTGCGGTTAATTTTTTCACGCTTAGGCACGACGCGTTGTCCGAACGGTCATGAGATCCAACCCAGTTTACAGATTGCGCAAGCGATGGATTTAGCTGGCGATAAAATGGGTGTCATTACCTGTCCAACTTGTCAGGTAGAATTTATGGCTAAATCAGCTGAGGACTTTGCTTTTAATTCAGCGGGTGCCTGTCCAGAATGTCATGGGACGGGCCAAATTCAAACGCTAGATAATCGCAAAATCATTGCGGATGAAAATCTCAGTATTGAAGATGGGGCAATCGCTTCTTGGCGTTTACCGGGGCGGAACTTTATGCCAACGGTCGCCGCACATATCGGGGTTCGAATTGATGTCCCTTATAAAGATTTGACGGACGAGGAAAAAGAAATCGTCTTGCATGGTAAGCGGAATAAATACGCGGTCGATTTTCACACATCAACCGGTCGTGTCTTTAGTACGGAAAATACACTCTATGAAAATGCCTACGACGCCGTTTATGAATCTTTGAAATCGGTCAAAAGTGATCGTGCGATGGCTAAAGTCAATTCGTTTTTCCATTTTTCAACTTGTCCAACATGTCATGGGACACGGCTCAATCCCGAACTATTAACGCAAACCGTGGGTGGGCAAAATATTGCGGCAGTTTCTGATATGACGCTAGGGGCACTCGGCACTTGGGTAACGGCTACTAAAGCCGATTTACCAGACGAGATGCAACAAATGGCAACCATTTTGTTTAAGAACCTATTAGAAACGTTGCAGCCATTACTGTCATTAGGACTCGACTATTTAACGTTGTCACGGAATGGCAACACATTATCGACTGGCGAACTTCAACGAATACAATTAGCGCGGACCTTAAGAACGGCAACAACCGGTGTCTTGTACGTTTTAGATGAACCGTCAATTGGGTTGCATCCGGATAATGTGGAAGGTTTAATTCATATTTTCAGACAGTTAGTGGCGCAAGGCAATTCATTAGTGGTCGTTGATCATGAAGTCAACATCATTAGCCAAGCCGACTGGGTGATTGAAATTGGGCCAGCAGCAGGGCGCAAAGGTGGTCAGGTGATTGCACAAGGCAAGCCGGCAGATTTAGTGCAAGACCCACAATCATTAATCGGACCATACATTGCCGGTCGGGCCAATATTTTATATCCCAAAGTTGCAACGCAAGCTACGGGTGTTCGAACGACAATGACAGTTGGACAGTATTTTAATCTGCGTGATGTGACCATTGAAATACCGGATAATCAAATTACGGCGGTTTCTGGTTTCTCGGGGGCCGGTAAGACCAGTTTAATCTTGGATAGTCTGGTACCGGCGATTGAGGCTCACCATAAGCATGAGCAACTTCCCCAACAGGTGACCCAGTTGACGACCGCTTTAACGTCAGTCGTCAGCATTGATGCTAAGCCAGTTGGTAAAAATACGCGTTCAACCTTAGCGACTTATACTAACATCATGACGAATCTTCGAAAATTATTTGCTGGACTACCGGAATCACAAGCCTACAATTATGGGATTGCCCATTTTTCGTATAACAATAAAGAAGGTGCCTGTCCCAATTGTGGTGGTCTGGGCAGTATTATTTTGGATATTCAATACTTACCAGATATGGAAGAAGTTTGTCCAGAATGTCAGGGTAAACGGTATAAGCCAGCCATTGAGGCGATTAAGTGGCATGGTGATAGCATCGTGGATTTATTGGCCTTATCAGTAGAAGAAGCCATACCGGTTTTTGCGGATGTGCCCAACATCTTAAAAGAACTTAAGATTCTCAAAGAAATTGGCTTAGGTTATTTGCACCTTGGTGAAAGTACCCCAAGTCTTTCAGGTGGCGAAGCGCAACGGCTAAAGTTAGTGACGCATTTGAATAAAAAACGGGCCGGGACGTTATTCGTCTTCGATGAACCATCCGTTGGTTTACATCCACGGGATGTGGAAACCTTGATGGGCGTTATTAATCAATTAAAAGCCAAAGGCGCAACGGTGATTATGATTACCCACGACCTTGATTTGATGACGAATGCTGATTATTTAATTGATTTAGGCCCCAAAGGTGGCAGCCAAGGTGGTCAAGTGATGGCCAGTGGGACGCCGTCTGAATTGGTTGCTGCTCAGACTGAAAGCCTAACGTTAAGTTATCTACGGGCACATTTTAAAAAGTTTCAACTAACGACAACTGAAATCGGGTGAAAAAATGACACAAACCTCTTTATTTGATCAAGAAATGGCAATGAATGCCCCACTTGCCAACCGCGTTCGGCCATCTGATTTAGACAGCTTCGTTGGGCAAAAGCATTTGGTGGGGCCGGGTAAATTTTTACGGGAAATGATTGATAAGGATCAAGTGACTTCAATGATTTTCTGGGGACCGCCGGGTGTTGGTAAAACGACGCTGGCCGAAATTATTGCGCGGAAAACGGCTTCGAATTTTATCACGTTTAGTGCCGCGATGAACGGCATTAAGGAAATTCGGAAGATTATGAATGAGGCCGAAACTAACCGCCAACTGGGTGAACGAACGATTGTCTTCATTGACGAAATTCACCGATTTAATAAGGCACAACAGGATGCCTTTTTACCGTATGTTGAAAAGGGCAGTATTATCCTCATCGGGGCGACAACTGAGAACCCATCGTTTGAAATTAATTCAGCGTTGCTGTCGCGTTCGCGCGTCTTTATTTTGAAACAACTGACCGAAGATGATATTACTGAACTTTTACAGCGCGTGATAAAAGCACCACAAGCTTTTCCGGATTTAACGGTGCAGATTAGTGCTGATGTGTTACACCAGATTGCAATTTTTGCCAATGGAGATGCTCGGACAGCGCTCAACATTTTAGAAATGTTAGTGATCAATAGTGACGTGCAAGATCATCAAGTGACCGTGAATAGCGACTTGCTTGGTGAATTGGTAAATAAGAAAACGGCCTACTACGATAAAAATGGCGAGGAACATTACAACATTATCTCGGCCTTGCATAAGTCGATGCGCAATAGCGATGCGGATTCAGCCATTTATTGGCTAGGTCGGATGATTGATGGTGGGGAAGATCCGATTTATATTGCCCGGCGCCTCGTCCGGTTTGCAAGCGAGGATATTGGATTAGCGGATAATAACGCGTTGAATTTAGCGATGAACGTCTTTCAGGCCTGCCAATCGCTAGGCTTGCCGGAGTGTGATGTTCATCTTACTCAGTGCGTGCTTTACTTATCGCTTGCACCGAAGTCTAATGCGACATATAAAGCACGAATGGCCGTTAAAAAGGATATTCAAAAAACGATTGATGAACCAGTACCATTACATCTCCGGAATGCAGCGACAAAGTTAATGAAGGAAGTGGGCTATGGCAAAGGCTATCAACTTGCGCATTTTTATGATGATAAGTTGACGACGATGCCGACCAGACCAGATAGCATTGCTGATCATATCTATTATCGACCAACGGAGCAGGGGAATGAAGGGCGGATGAAACAACGTCTAAATTATATTAACGAATGGAAGCAAAAGCATAATACTGATTTTCAAGGCAAATAAAAAGTCGCAGTCATTTGACTGCGACTTTTTTTAAATTAAGCTTCTTTAGCAACTGGACGCCAGAGGCCTAAGATTAAAGCACTGACGAATGTCCCGATTAATACCGCGAGGACAAAGAGTAAACCGTGGTTCGCAAGTGGGGCTACGAAAATCCCACCATGTGGTGCCGGAACAGTGATTTGCCATAATTGGGTTAAACCACCACCGATTGCTGAACCAATCACACTTGAAACGATAACGTGCAATGGATCTGTTGCAGCAAATGGAATTGCACCTTCAGTAATGAATGAAATCCCTAAGACGTAGTTAGCAAAGGCTTGTTTCCGTTCACTACCCGTAAATTTATTTTTGAAGATCGTTGCAGCAACGGCGATTGCTAATGGTGGGACCATCCCACCAGCCATAACAGCGGCCATTAATGAACCATCTTTAGTCGTTGTGAAAACACCGATTGCGAAGGTATAAGCAGCTTTATTGAAAGGACCACCCATATCAACGGACATCATCCCGCCTAAAATTGCACCAAGCAATAAGGCATTACCGGCACCTAAGTGTGTTAAGAAGGTACTTAACCAAAGATTAATTTGAGCAAAGACGGGGTTGACCATGAAGAACATGATAAAGCCGACAATCAATAGCCCAAGAACAGGGAAAATCAAGATTGGTTTTAAACCATCTAATGTTTGTGGTAAGTTCTTGAAGACTTTCTTCAAACCAACGATCACCCAACCAGCAATGAACCCAGCGGCTAAACCACCAAGGAAACCGGCAGGACTATCAGAAGAAATCACACTAGCTGTTGCTTGACTGGCCATATACCCGCCGACAAACCCAGGCATTAAAGCCGGACGGTCACCGATTGAAATCGCGATGTAAGCAGCCAGCACTGGAATTAAGAAGTTAAAAGCATTATTACCTAATGAGTTCAAGAAAATAAAGGTTGTTGAATGAGCGCCAACTGTTTGTTCCAATAGGAATGAGATGGCCATTAGAATCCCACCACCGACAACGAATGGTAACATATTTGAAACACCATTCATTAAATCTTGGTAGATACGACTCCAAAGGGTTTTCTTATCAGCTGAAGCTTCTTCGCTGGCTTGTGATTCTGTTGCGTGGAAGATTGAGCCTTCTTCATCCAATGTTTTTTGGATTAATTCGGCAGGTTTTTTGATACCGTCGATAACCGGGCGGTTCAAGAGATGTTTGCCGTTGAAACGAGGCATATCGACTTTCTTATCAGCAGCGATGATGACCCCTGTTGCACGGCTAATATCATCGGCTGTTAATTGATGTTTAACGCCTTCTGAACCATTTGTTTCAACTTTGATATCGATGCCCATTTTAGCAGCGGTTTCTTTCAAGGCAGCTTCGGCCATGTAAGTGTGAGCAATCCCAGTTGGGCAAGCTGTCACAGCAACGATAAATGGTTTTTGTTCATCAGCAGGTGTTGCGGCAGCGGCTTGTGCTTGAGCAGCTTCTTGGGCTTCTTCCTTAGCGTCTTCAGCATCTTTGGCTGCTTGCGCCTTAGCAAAGAGTGCTTGGACGTCTTCAGGTGTTTGGGCTTGTTTTAAATCAGCCACTAATTGTGGGTTGATTAAAAGTGATGAAAGACCAGCTAAAGCTTGTAAATGGGTATCGTTAGCGCCTTCTGGAGCAGCAATCATGAAGAACAAGTAAACGGGTTGGCCGTCTAATGCGTCATATTCAACCCCATTTTGGCTCTTAGCGAATAAAACAGTTGCGCGTTGAACAGCACTGTCTTTGGCGTGAGGCATCGCAATCCCTTCACCAATCCCAGTTGATGATTGGGCTTCACGAGCCAAAATATCTTTACGATAGAGGGCGTCATCTGTGATAACACCGACGTCTTTATAACGAGCAACCATTTCATCAACAGCGGCTTCTTTAGTCGTTGCTTGTAAATCCATGATCATCGCATCTTTTAAGAGTAAGTCTTGGATGTTCATAATAAATCTCCTTTGTATTTAAAATTAATCAACTTGTGTGATTTCGATTTGTGGTAAGAGTTCGTTAATCTTAGCGCTAGTCGCTAAATCTTCTGAAAAGGCGGTGGCACTGCCGCAAGCAAGACTTGTTTTGAAAGCAGCTAGTGCATCGTGATGTTGCGCGAATGTCCCGACAAAGCCAGCGATCATTGAATCACCAGCACCAACGGAATTAATCACCGTCCCTTTAGGGGTGCCGCCGAGATAAGCGTGGTCTGGGGTAATTAAGAGGGCGCCATCACCGGCCATTGAGACCAATACGTGTTGGGCACCTTTGTCTAATAATTTGCGTCCGGCAGCGATGATTTCACCTTGGTTAGCAAATTGTGTGTCGAATAATTCAGCGAGTTCATGGTGGTTGGGTTTAATCACCAATGGCTTTTCGGCTAAAGTGTCTAATAAGGCTTGGCCAGTTGTATCAATTACGAATTCAGCATTGTGCGCTTGAATCATTGGAATCAAGTCTTTATAGAAGCTAGCAGGTAAGTTAGGTGGCAAACTGCCTGACATGAAGACGATATCGCCGGCTTCCAATTTAGCCAGTTGTTGCTTCAAGTTATCAACAGCACCAGCTGAAATGTGAGGACCTTGGCCGTTGATTTCAGTTTCTTCAACGCTATCTTTTAACTTGACGTTAATCCGGGTATCTTCTTCAACTTCTGTGAAGCGACAGTCAATAGACGCATTATTGAGTTTGTTTTGGATGAATTGACCGGTGAAACCACCGACAAAACCAAGGGCCACACTAGGGAGTGCTAATTCAGCAAGGATTCTTGAAACATTAATCCCTTTACCACCAGGTAACTTCACGTCCGATTGAACGCGGTTGACGTTGCCGGTATTTAGTTTTTCAAGTTGGATGACGTAATCGATTGATGGATTCGCCGTAATCGTATAAATCACTATAAAACCTCCTGTAAATCTGTATGTGTTTGATAAGTTTGACGTAGTGCAGGGGAGAGTTGATCGGTAATCAGTTGAACTTGCGCAAGTTCGGCAAATTTACTAAATGAAACGGCATCAAATTTCGTATGATCAGCTAGGACCATCGTTTGGTTAGCCTGTTGAATCGCAAATCGTTTGAGCGTTGCTTCTTCAGGATCAGGGGTTGTTAGACCTGAATATTGGTCAACACCGTTAGTTCCTAAAATCGCTTGGTTGAATTGAAATTGGAGCAGTGTTTCTAAGGCACCCGCACCAACCATCGCTTTGGTCTTATTTTTAACCCGGCCACCTAATAGGTAGGTTTGAATATGGTGATCAGCTAAAAGTGAAGCTGTATCAACCCCGTTAGTCACAACGGTTAAATTCATTTCAGGTGTTAAATAAGGGATGATTGCTTGGGTCGTTGTGCCGGCATCCAGATAGATGACACAGCCTAATTGGATCTTAGAAGCTGCAAATTTAGCAATTTCGTTTTTTTCGTGAACGTT
Source organism: Latilactobacillus sakei (assembly GCA_002953655.1). Taxonomy (NCBI): domain Bacteria; kingdom Bacillati; phylum Bacillota; class Bacilli; order Lactobacillales; family Lactobacillaceae; genus Latilactobacillus; species Latilactobacillus sakei. Next base: position 1,217,640 of record CP025839.1, on the reverse strand, counting down.
TTTGCTCGTTTTCTCGATTTGCCCTAATTCAACCTGTAATTTATTGAGGCGTTTAGCACCGCCGTGAATCCGAGTGACCAACCCTTGTTCTTCTAAAAGTTGTAGGTCACGACGAATAGTGGACTCTGATGCGTCTAACAAGTGACATAACGCTTTCATTTTGACGACATCTTGTTGTTGTAATAAATCCAGGATGGCTTGGTGCCGTTCTTCTGTTAACATATCAAAAACCTCCGTGCATTCATTATGTCATCGTTTACAATAAAAAGCAACCAAAATATTTCAAAAACGTTCAAAAACAATCAAACGAATTTAAAAAAGGACTGCTGTACAATTGTGTAAAGGTTTTCATTAATGATCCATCTATGATAAACTAAAAGATGTTAGGGCGGTATAGCCCAATTTTTAGGAGGTAATAGACATGGGAAAATTAGGCGTTTCAATTTATCCAGAACGATCAACTTTTGAAAAGGATGCGGCTTATTTAGACCTCGCACACCAATATGGTTTTAAACGGGTCTTTACATCATTATTAGAAGTCAGTGGTGATCAAGATGCGGTGCTTACTAATTTCAAGCGCGTGGTTGATTATGCAAATCAATTAGGGATGCAAGTCATGATTGACATTAATCCTGGTTTGTTTGAACAACTTGGTATTTCCTATGATGATTTAAGTTTCTTCCATGAATTAGGTGCGTGGGGGATTCGTTTAGATAACGGGTTTACAGGTCAAGAAGAAGCAAAGATGACGCGGAATCCATACGACCTTAAAATCGAAATTAATATGAGTCAAGGGACAAGCTATGTTGATAATATTATGAGTTTTTCCCCTAAACGGGCTAATTTATTAGGGTGTCATAACTTCTATCCACATCGTTATTCCGGTTTAGGGGAAGACTTCTTTAATCAATGTACAGCGCAATTTGCACAGTATAATTTAAATACGGCTGCTTTTGTTAATTCGCATGAAGCCACTTTTGGACCTTGGCCAACACAAGATGGCCTGCCAACGATGGAAGTTGATCGGGACTTAGCAATGGCGACTCAAATGAAACATTACATGTTAATGGATAATATCGATGACATCATTGTTGGGAATGCATATGCTTCCGAAGCAGAACTAAAAACAATGCAGACGGTCTTTAATGCAGAATTTCCAGCGATTATGATTGATGTAGCCGATGATATTACGGCTGATGAACGTAAAGTGTTATTTGAAAGCTTACACAGTTATCGTGGTGACCGCTCGGAATACATCTTGCGTTCAACAATGACGCGGGTCATATATAAAGACTTACCATTTGCAGCCCATAATACGGTTGATATCAAACGGGGCGATATCTTGATTGATAATGTTGGCTATGGCCAATATAAAGGTGAAACCCAAATTGCGCTTCAAGCAATGCCCAATGATGGCCGGGTGAACGTTGTGGGACAGATTGCACCAGATGAATTATTCCTATTAAAATACTTAAAACCTTGGAGTTCATTTAAACTAATCCCGAATGTTCAATAAGCGTTATACTGAAGACGATGATTAATGCGTCTTCTTTTTTTACTTAAAAATCATTAATTCGAGGACTTTATAATTGATTATGACGTTGTCTGTTTACTTTTAGCCTAAATTTAGGTAGTATATAAGGTACTGTTTAGAAACGAGAAGGAGTCAAAATAATGTTTGTAGATCAAGTCAAAATTGATGTGAAAGCTGGTAAAGGCGGCGATGGTGCTGTTGCATTTCGTCGTGAAAAGTTTGTGCCACTTGGCGGACCAGCCGGTGGCGATGGTGGTCGTGGTGGTAGTGTCATTCTAGTCGTAGATGAAGGTCTACGGACATTAATGGACTTCCGCTACCGCCATCACTTTAAAGCTAATAGTGGTGGTAACGGTCAGAATAAACAAATGTATGGCCGCGGTGCCGAAGATACATTTGTCCAAGTGCCACCTGGTACCACTGTCCGTGATGCCGACACAAATGAATTGCTAGGCGATTTAACGGAAGATGGTCAAGAATTAGTGATTGCAAAGGGCGGTCGTGGTGGCCGTGGCAACATGCATTTCGCAACCGCTAAGAATAGTGCCCCGGAAATTGCTGAAAACGGCGAACCAGGCCAAGAACGCAGTATTCAACTCGAATTGAAAGTCTTAGCCGATGTCGGCTTAGTTGGCTTCCCATCTGTTGGGAAATCAACATTACTTTCGGTTGTCACAAGTGCTAAACCTAAGATTGCGAGCTACCAATTTACAACGTTGGTGCCTAACTTAGGGATGGTGCAACTGGATGATGGCCGTGATTTCGTCTTAGCCGATTTACCAGGGTTGATCGAAGGGGCCTCAGATGGTGTTGGTTTAGGGATTCAATTCTTACGCCACGTTGAACGGACACGTGTTGTTTTACATTTAATCGAAATGGACGATCAAACTGGTCGTGATCCATATGAAGATTACCAACAAATTAATCATGAATTAGAATCATATGATCCCAAAATCTTGGAACGCCCACAAGTGATTGTGGCAACTAAGATGGATCTACCAGGCTCAGCTGAATTATTAGCTGAATTCAAACAAAAATTAGCAGCGGCTGGCGATACACACGAGATTTTTGAAATCTCAAGTATTACGCATCAAGGGGTCCAACCATTGATGAACAAGACAGCCGATTTATTAGCTGAAACCGCAGAATTCCCAATGGGTGATGTTGAAGAAGCACAAACACAAAAACTTTATCAATATCAACCAGAAGGGCCTGCCTTTAACGTCGAACAAGATGAAGACGGCACGTTCTACATCACAGGCGAGAAGGTTGAACGGCTCTTCAAGATGAGTAACTTAGATCATCAAGATGGGGTAATGCGTTTTGCCCGTCAATTACGTTCAATGGGACTTGACGAAGCCTTACGTGAAAAAGGCGCTCATGATGGCGATTTAGTGGCAATTGATAACTTTACGTTTGAATTTGTTGAATAAATAGGGTTCAAAAAGGAAGAAATTCGACTCTGGATTCTTCCTTTTTCTATAGCATCAATATAAAAAAAGAGCTTCAAGTAGGCAGTGGTGGGAAACATTGCTATAATGTTTTATATTAGAATATAGAGTAGGTTGAGAAAATGGCAGGGAAAAAGCGCTTAAATAACAGTCGTTATATTACTGGGTTTGACGGATTACGAGCTATTGGGGTTATCGGAGTTATTTTGTATCATTTGATGCCGTACACTTTTACAGGTGGGTATCTGGGCGTCCCGATTTTCATGGTGGTTTCGGGCTATTTGATTACGGATTTACTGGTCCAAGAATGGGAGCAAAATCATTGGATTAATTTGAAGAGTTTTTATTTACGACGTGTTAAGCGGCTCTATCCGGGGTTATTGACGATGTTGTTTGCGACAGGAGCGTACATTACCTTATTTGAACGGCAGATGTTGCATAACTTAAATCAAATTATTATCACTAATATTTTGTACGTTTATAATTGGTGGCAAATTGGCCATGGTCAATCTTACTTTGACCGATTCGCTAATAATGAGTCGCCTTTTACACATTTGTGGACACTTTCAATTGAAGGGCAATTTTATCTGTTATGGCCGTTCGTAGTTGTTGCATTGATTATCGGCTTTAAGAATAAGGGCCGGATTGCCCGTGTGTTATTAGGCGCGGGGTTAGTTTCGGCTATTTGGATGGCAATTTTATACCATCCAAATGCAGATCCGAGTCGGCTTTACTACGGGACAGATACGCGAATGTTTTCAATTTTGGTAGGGGCAGCGCTAGCTTTCGTTTGGCCTTCGACGGCTTTGAAGCAAAAGATTATTCCACGCCAACGATGGACGCTAGATGGCATTGGCCTCTTAAGTACCATTACAATGTTGATTTTAATGGTTAAAATGAATGCGGAAAGTGCCTTCGTTTATCGGGGCGGATTGTTCATCTTTAGTTTGTTAATCTGTGTCTTGGTGGCCGTTGTTGCGCATCCAGGCTCAGATTGGAATCGCCTGTTAACCAATCCAGTTTTCAACTGGTTAGGGAAACGCAGTTATGGCATTTATTTGTATCAATTCCCAGTCATGATTTTCTTTGAGGGCGTTTTTAAAAATGTTGCTGCACACCCGGTTTTATACCCAGTGATTGAAGTGGCGATTATTTTCGCACTAACTGAATTATCATATCGCTTTATTGAACAACCACTGGCCCGTTACCCATACCAAGAATTAGGGCAGAGAATGCGTCAATTTATTAAACATCCAACGTTGAATCGGCAATCTGGCTTAGTCTTGGGGATGGCCATTGTCTTTTTAATCGGGCTGGTGGGCGCAATTCAAGCACCGGGACAACCAGCGCCTGATGCGCATAAGTCGGCACTTGCAGTTAATATTCAAAAGAATAAAGAAGAAAATGATGCGCGCAATAAGGCCTTAGTCGAAAAAGCCAAGGCCCAAAATAAGCAACAAAAAAAGGCGCGGTCAAAAGCACAAGCTGATAAAGAGGCTGAAGCAGCGGCACAAAAACATCCAGTTAACCAAGAATACGAAAAGTATGGGTTGACACAGGTTGAATTGCAAAAAGCCCAATCGATGCCCATTACAGCAATTGGTGATTCTGTATTACTCGACGCTGGTAAAACGTTGCAAACATTATTCCCGAACATGTTGGTAGACGCGGCTGTCGGTCGTCAATTGAATAAAAGTACGCCGGTCGTTGCTAGTTATGCTCAAAAAGGCGCACTCAGCGATACCGTCTTGATTAGTTTGGGGACCAATGGTTCATTTACCCAAGCCCAATTAGATGAGTTTATGGCGGCCATTGGTAGTCAACGCAAAGTCTTCTGGCTAAATGCTTATGTGCCAACGCGGCCTTGGCAAAATGATGTTAATCAAATGCTTAAAGGGGCCACTAAGAAGTATCCCAATCTAACGATTATTAACTGGTACGATCAAGCAAGAAAACACGGTGACTGGTTCTACGATGACCAAGTGCATCCAAATCCGGTTGGTGTCAAAGAATATGCGGCCATCGTTACAAAAGCGTTAGTGAAGTAGTGATTGTTTTAAATTTAATATAGAATGGAAGAGTTAGATGGAATTAGAATTTCTTGGTACTGGTGCGGGGGTTCCTGCCCGTCAACGTAACGTCACGAGTATTGCATTAAAATTATTGGATGAACGAAATGAAGTGTGGTTATTCGACGTTGGTGAAGCAACGCAACACCAAATTCTTAAAACAACGTTAAAACCACGGAAAGTTAAGAAAATCTTTTTAACGCATTTACATGGTGATCATTTATTCGGGCTACCAGGCTTCTTATCAAGTCGTTCATTTCAAGGTGGCGACGAACCGTTGACGATTTATGGCCCCAAAGGAACAGAAGAATACGTTCGGACGAGTTTAAAACTTTCCGAAAGTCATTTAACGTATACCTTGAAGTTCGTTGTATTACCAGAAAATGGGGTTATTATTGATGACAAAACATTCCGGGTCGAATGTGCAAAATTAGATCACCGGATTGCAAGTTACGGTTTTAGAATCGTTGAAAAGGATCACCCTGGTGAATTACAGGTCGAAAAACTCCAAGCAGACGGTGTCCCTTCAGGTCCCGTTTATGCCCGAATTAAAAATGGTGAAACCGTGACGTTGAGTGATGGTCGTGAAATTGACGGTCGTAACTACATCGGGCACGCACAAAAGGGTCGGATTGTGACCATTATTGGCGATACCCGCAATTGTGAAGCCATCACGCGCTTGGCAGAAAATGCTGACGTTTTGGTGCATGAAAGTACATTTGGCAAGCAAGAACAAAAAATTGCGCGTCAATACTACCACTCAACGAATATCAATGCGGCCAAGGTGGCCAAAACAGCACACGTCAAACGGTTATTACTCACGCATATTTCAGCCCGTTATTTAGGCCAAGCTGTGCGTGAATTACAAAACGATGCCCGCGATATTTTTAAAAATACCCGCGTCGTTAGCGATTTAGATTTGTATGATATTCCATTTCATGGTCGGAAGGAGTAATTAAAATGCAAAGTTTAGCAGCGTTACAAGACTTAAAACAAAAGATTGTGGTCATCACAGGGGGCTCGTCAGGTTTAGGCCGGGCAATTGCCTATGAAGCAGCTAGCAAAGGTGCCATTGTTGTCGTTTTAGCACGGCGTCAAGCGGCCTTGGAGGCAGTTCGTGATGAATGTCAACGGCTCTCTGGTCAAACAGCTTATGCTTACCAATTAGATGTCAGTGACCCAGAAGCGATTGAAACGGTTGTGGCGCAATTAACAGCAGAAGTGGGGACGCCGGATGTTTTAGTGAATACTGCTGGCTTTGGTCACTTTGAAGAAGCGCTCGCCACACCAATGCCTTTGGTGGAACAGATGTTTAGAGTGAATGTCTTGGGGTTGATGTATTTGACGCGGGCCATTGGCTCACAGATGATTGAAAAACAACGTGGGCACATTATTAACATTGCCTCAATGGCTGGTAAGATGGCGACACCTAAATCAGCAATCTATTCAGCGACTAAGTTTGCCGTGGTAGGCTACTCAAATGGATTACGGCTTGAATTGAAACCATTTGGGGTTCAAGTGACGACCGTTAATCCAGGGCCGATTGATACCGCCTTTTTTGACATTGCTGATCAAACGGGTAACTATCTTAAATCAGTTAACTGGATTGTGCTTGATCCAGATCAACTCGCGCACAAGATTGTCGGGGCTATTGGACATCCTAAACGCGAAATTAATGCACCATGGTTGATGTCACTAGGTGCCCAATGCTATCAATTGGCGCCCCATATCGGTGATTATGTCGCTGGTCATTTGTTTAACAAAAAATAGGAGGTCGGATGATGAAAAAGCAAGGTCGTTTAATTACCATTTTAATTCTCGCACTCATCGTAGTGGTTTTTGCTGTCTTGAATGTTGATCCAGTTGCCATTAATTTTGGCCTTACAACGGTTGATTGGCCCTTGATTATCGTAATTGTTGTGTCCCTTTTAATCGGCGCGATTATCACGTTCTTAGCCGCAACGGGGAGTTCATTGAGTCAACGTAAGGCACAAAAGCAATGGACTAAAGAAAAAGCAGACCTAGAACAAGATCAAGAAGCAAAAATTAAAGCCGCAGTTGAAGCAGAACAAGCTAAACAAAAGCAGGCTTATGATAAACTATTGGCTGATAAAGAAGCCGAATTACACGAAATGAACGCTAAAATGAAGCAATTAATGCGTGACAAACAAATGTAATCATAAAAAGAGGTATCGACCGGAATTATTTCGGCAGGTACCTCTTTTTTTATTAGACTTAAGTCCTATTTTTGAGCATTAATCTTGAATGTTTGACCTATTTTGACTATTATAGAATTAGTCAAACATTATTGACATTTAATTCAAAAAATAAACTTAAAAAGGAATGACGTTTATGAATCCAGAACAAATGACACAAGCTGTTCAAGATGCAATTGCCGAAGCACAGAATATTGCAAAAACGCGTCATCAAACAGAAATCGATGTCCCTCATTTATTTAAATATTTAATTCAACCCCAACAATTAGGGCGGCAAATCTATCAGGAAGCGGGCATTGATTTAACCGCACTTGAAAATGAAATTGACCGCGAGATTGATACGATTCCAACGGTCGAAGGTCAAACAAACTACGGCCAAAATATTTCACAAAATCTTTATCAAGTTTTAAACGCGGCTCAAACTTACATGCAAGCCTTCCAAGATGAATTTTTATCAACTGAAACGGTTATTCTCGGCTTGATGAAATTGAAATATAATCCGTTGGTACAATTTTTACAAAAAAATAACGTGACAACTAAACAATTAAAAGACATTATTACTAACTTAAGAGGAGGCGAGCGTGTGACATCTAAAAACCAAGAAGATAACTACCAAGCGCTTGAAAAGTATGGCACAGACTTAGTGAAAGCGGTTCGTGAAGGCAAAATGGATCCCGTGATTGGCCGGGACGAAGAAATTAGAAATGTGATTCGAATTCTTTCTAGAAAAACCAAGAATAATCCGGTTTTAATCGGGGAACCCGGTGTTGGGAAAACTGCGATTGTTGAAGGTTTAGCGCAACGAATCGTTAGAAAAGATGTTCCTGATAACTTAAAGGATAAAACCATTGTTTCACTTGATATGGGGACCTTAATTGCAGGGGCCAAATACCGTGGTGAGTTTGAAGAACGGCTCAAAGCAGTCTTAAAAGAAGTTAAGAAGAGCGAAGGTCGGATTTTAGTCTTTATCGACGAAATTCACACAATCGTTGGTGCTGGTAAGACTGAAGGTAGTATGGATGCCGGCAATCTTTTGAAACCAATGTTGGCCCGTGGCGAATTACACATGATCGGGGCGACAACGCTTGATGAATACCGACAAAATATCGAAAAAGATAAAGCGCTCGAAAGACGTTTCCAAAAAGTGTTAATTCAAGAACCAACCGTTGAAGATACGATTAGTATTTTACGAGGCTTGAAGGAACGTTTCGAAATTTTCCACGGTGTTCGTATTCATGATAATGCCTTAGTGGCCGCCGCAACGTTATCTAACCGCTACATCACGGATCGTTTCCTGCCTGATAAGGCAATCGACTTAGTTGATGAAGCGAGTGCTAATATTAACGTTGAAATGAACTCACAACCCACTGAGCTCGATCAAGCAACCCGGCAATTAATGCAACTAGAAATTGAAGAAGCCGCATTGAAGAATGAAACGGATGCGGCTTCACAAAAACGATTAGCTGAAACGCAAAAACAATTAGCGGATTTACGCGAAACAACCAATAATTTGAAGATGCGTTGGGAAACCGAAAAAGCCGATTTGAACAAGATTAACGACAAAAAAGAAGAATTAGACCAGGCAAAACGGCAATTAGAAGACGCTCAAAGTAACTACGATTTGGAAACCGCTGCTAAGTTACAACACGCTACGATTCCACAATTGGAACAAGATCTGGCGGACCTTGAAAAGGCTGAAAAGCCAGAGGATTGGATGGTTCAAGAATCAGTTACTGAAAATGAAATTGCGACCGTTGTTAGTTCGCAAACCGGGATTCCAGTCGCTAAATTAGTGGCCGGCGATCGGCAGAAACTATTACAATTAGCTGATCATTTACACGAACGGGTAATCGGCCAAGACCAAGCTGTTGATGCGGTCACAGATGCCGTTTTAAGAGCGCGTGCTGGCTTGCAAGACCCTAATAGACCTTTGGGCTCATTCTTGTTCTTAGGCCCTACTGGGGTTGGTAAAACGGAATTAGCTAAAGCTTTAGCGGAAGACCTCTTCGATTCTGAACGACACATGGTCCGAATCGATATGAGTGAATACATGGAGAAATACTCGGTATCACGACTTGTGGGGGCAGCACCGGGGTATGTCGGTTATGAAGAAGGCGGCCAATTGACGGAAGCTGTTCGTCGTAACCCCTATACAATTGTCTTGTTAGATGAAATTGAAAAGGCCCATCCAGATGTCTTCAATATTCTTTTACAAGTCTTAGATGATGGTCGATTAACCGATTCACAAGGTCGGACGATCGATTTTAAGAATACGATTATCATTATGACCTCTAACCTGGGCTCTGAAATCCTCTTGGATGGTGTTGATGAGCACGGTCAAATTTCAAAAGAAGCAGCCAACAGCGTTCAAGCCTTGATTCAAACAAAATTCAAGCCAGAATTCTTGAACCGAATTGATGATACGATTATGTTTACGCCATTGAGCTTACAAGATGTCGAACAAATCGTAGTTAAGATGTTGGCAGATTTATCACATCGTTTAGCAGATCAAGAAATTACATTGACGATTTCTGAAGATGCCAAGTTGTGGGTTGCCAAAGAAGGGTATGATCCAGCGTTTGGGGCACGACCATTACGGCGCTATATTACCAACCGGATTGAAACGCCATTGGCCAAAGAAATCATTGCCGGAAACGTTTTACCTAACACAACAGTTGAAATTGGTCTAAAAGAAGATCAATTAGTATTCGAAAACAAAGCAACTGACTAATTTTTGTAAGAAGCTTTTTCAAAATAGTCGGATTATGATTGATTTATCAAGATTGGTATTATACAATTACGAGTAATCAGTGATTGACTTTGTGTTTATTGAGAATAAGATTAAACATGAATTCGAGATTGAAATGATGAGTTTCAATCTCGAATTTTGTTTTGATTGAATTCGTTGAGTAGATTGTTTTTTATGAAATAACTTGCTCTTGTTACGTAAACATAGTATTATAGAAGTCGCGGACAAAAGTAGTGGGACGTCTAATTGATTTTAAATCAATTTAGCAAAGATTGATTTAATCCTTGCTAAGTTCCCTGAGTTCGGTATATCATTAATGAATCTAAGATATAAAGGAGTCTGAAAATAATGGCAGTTCCAGCAAGAAGAACATCAAAGACGAAGAAACGTATGCGTCGTGGACATATCAAATTGAACACACCAAACGTACAATTCGATGCAACTAATGGCGAATACCGTGTAAGTCACCGTGTTTCACCAAAAGGTTTCTACAAAGGCGAACAAGTTGTTACACCAAAAGCTAACGACTAGTCTTAGTTAAGAGGTTCCTTCGGGAAGCTCTTTTTTTATGCCTTATACTAGTTTTTGAAACTAGATGATGATATAATTGTAATTAAATATAAGGAGGCTGATTATTATGAATAATGAGCTATTAAAACGAGACTTAAATCAATTACAACTATTACAATTACCCCGTTGGACGGATCTACCGGGTTTGAATCTATATATGGACCAAGTGGTCAGTTATATCAATCAATATTTAGAAGTCCTCGATTTAGATGAAATCACGGCTGCAATGATCAATAATTACGTGAAAAAGGGGCTAGTCGTTGCGCCGGACAAGAAACGCTATGCTAAACAACAAATCTCACAAGTCTTGATTATTGCGTTATTAAAGACTAATTTTTCAATTGAAGAAATCGGCCGGTTGCTCTCAGTGGAAACGGCAACTGATCGTAACGAAAAACAACTCTACGATTACTTCATTTTGACGTTTCTAGATGCAGTTCACCAGTTAGATGAAGAATACAGTCCGTTTGAACAAGGAACCAAGCCGGCTAATGGTTTAGTGACTGAAACGCAAAAAACATTATTGAAGTTAGCGTGTCAGAGTGTCGTTTATAAAATCGCAATTCGGATTACGGTCAAAAAAGAGCAAACTACAACGTTAAAAACGGCTGATAAAAAATAAGTAATTAGAAAGATTATTAAATTTAGATTAAAGAATAAAATAATTAGATTAGAAAACAAAATAGAGCGTTTACCTAAATTGGTTTACACCGTAAAATGAAGATGACTAGTTAGTTTGTTATTAATCTAATAATAAACAATATTAGGCAAATGGCTCTTATTCTTAGACCATTAAACTATTTGAAAGAGGTGTTTGGGGTGGCAGAAAAGAAAAAGACGAGTAAGTTGACCTTAGGGGCACTTATTCTGATGATTTTCACGTCAGTCTTTGGGTTTACAAATATTCCACGAGCGTTTTTCTTAATGGGATATGCATCAATTTTTTGGTACGTTTTAGCGGCTGTAACCTTCTTTATTCCTTATGCATTTATGCTCGGGGAAATGGGCGCTGCCTTTGGTGAAGCTAAGGGTGGGATTTATTCTTGGATGGAAAAATCCGTCAATGCTAAATTTGCCTTTATTGGGACTTTCATGTGGTTTGCGTCATACATCATTTGGATGGTTAACGTTGGGAACGGGATTTGGATTCCATTATCAAATGCTATTTTCGGAGTTGATAAGACGCAAAGTTGGACATTCTTTGGGTTAACCAATGGTGTGCAAACATTAGGAATTCTTGCTATTATTTGGATTATTGTGATTACTTTTGTCACATCCAAAGGGCTTGATAAAGTCAAAAAAGTAACAAGCATCGGTGGTTCAGCCATCACATTGATTAATGTGATCTTATTCTTAGGTGGGTTATTAATCCTGATCCTAAACAAGGGTGTTACAGCGCAACCAATTACGGCTAAGGCCTTTTTCCAATCACCTAATGAAAGTTACACATCAATGATTCAAGTTTTTAGTTTCGTTGTATTTGCAATCTTCGCATATGGTGGTTTGGAAGTTGTTGGTGGGTTAGTTGATGAAACAGAAAATGCTAAAGTCAACTTCCCTAAAGGCTTAGCAATTTCAGCAATCGTAATTGCAATTGGTTATGCCGTTGGGATTTTCATGATGGGGACCTTTACTAACTGGGACTTCGTCTTCAAAACAGGTGGCGGTTTTGCCAAAGCAACTGGCTCAAATGCCGAAGTTACTTTAGGGAACGTTGCTTATATTGCGATGAACAACATGGGTTACCAATTAGGACTTGCGCTTCATATGAGTCAACATGCTGCTATTGAAGTTGGGGTTTGGTTGAGTCGTTACATGGGTCTTTCAATGTTCCTTGCACTTAGTGGTGCATTCTTTACATTGATTTTCTCACCTCTTAAGACGATTATCGAAGGCACACCAGCCGAATTATGGCCTAAGTCATTCGCTAAGAAGAACAAACACAACATGCCAGTTAACGCAATGATTGTGCAAGCTGCGATTGTCATCGTGATTATCGCTTTTGTTGCCTTTGGTGGTAAGAGTGCTGCTAAGTTCTTCGAAATTTTAACAGCAATGACAAACGTTTCAATGACATTACCATACTTATTCGTTGCTTTTGCCTTCTTTGGCTTTAAGAAGGATAACAGTATCGAAAAACCATTCACGATTTATAAGGGTAAAACTTTCTATAAATTCTGTGTTTGGATGGTGATGTTTACAGTTGGTTTCGCCAATGTCTTCACCATTATTCAACCTGCAATCGACGGTAACCTTGGCCAAACATTCTGGTCAATTGCCGGTCCAGTCTTCTTTACAATTGTTGCATTGATTATGTTCAATCGTTACGAAAAGAAAACAGGTTTAAAATAAAAAGACTAATGAAGGTCGCCGGATTTGCGGTGGCCTTTTTGTATGGCCGAAATATTTGTGACACCTCGTCGTTTTAACTTGAAATGTTGGTCTAAAAGGGTTACGCTAAAAGCTCATTAACGATAATTTTTTATGAAAAGGTGACGAAAAATGAAAAAAACAGTAGTTGGATTAGTCGTGAGTTTGGGATTGGTCAGTTTACTAGCGGGCTGTGGTCAAGCAAAGTTAACGACTTCTAAAACAAATTACCATCAAAATGGGATGGTAGCAGTTGTCAAAGGCACTACGAACAAAAAGGCACACTTAAGCTATCAAATTGATCAAGGTGCAACCCATAAAACGAGTGTTAGAGAAGGCACATACGTGGTTCAAGTGCCAACAACAACCAAACAACAAACGGTCACGTTGAAGGCTAAAACGGGCTCAAAGACGATTGAAAAGAAAGTCACGGTAGCAGCCGGCACCGCTGTTGGTCAATATCAGACAATTGCCGACAAGTATAATCAAGCGGTCATTGGGATGGCTTTATCAAAGGCAGACCAAGCCAAAGCGCAAAGTTTACAAAAACAAGCGGCAGCAGCTAAAGCCGGTCAATTGGCACCAGCTCAATTAATGGCACTCCAACAAACGCAAAAAGATGTTCAAGCAGCTATGCAACAAGCTAAAACTGCTAAGAAGGCACAATTATTACCAGCCAAACCAGCGAATGGCGTTCATCAACTGGTGAAAACTGATAATGTTGTGATTCGGGGGGCAGTTGCTGATCAAGATATGATGGGACTCACTTTAATTGCACCGATTAAAGCACTGAAAGATAAAGCCGCTTTGAAGGAATTCGGAACGAGTTTTGCCTTACTGGCACAATCAACTGGTGCAGATTCTAAGAAAGTGATGTCTGAATTCAGTAAGTTTACGAAGAAAAACAAAAAGAGTAATCAAACGACAATGAAGACCATTACTTCAAACGGCGTTAAGTTTAATACCGGCTTTTCCGCAAGCCATTTATACATCTACATTACAAAATAAAACAAAAAGGACGACCCAACAAAATGTTGGGCCGTCCTTTTTTAAGTCTTATGCAGCTGGGTCTTTAGGTAAAACAAGGGGTACTAGGTTGAGTAAAATCCCAAAGATGACTGAGACAGTCAACGTTGCTTGAACATTAAAGTCCATTTTAACTAACTTAGAACCGATGAAGCCAACGACAAATCCGAAGATTAGTGTCCAAAAAAGCGTCATAACGTATTTCATGATTGACCTTCTTTCTTTCATGCAATTCTATGATATTGTAACACGTTTTACAACGAGATTCATTTGAAATAATTTGTTATACTGGAATTATTAGAATCTGTCATCAGAAAGAAGGGGCGTTCTTGGCATTTGTGCAACTCCAGGTTAAGAGTACCTATACGCTCTTAGAAAGTACCACTAAAATTACGGATTTAGTAACAGCCGCCAAAGCGCGGGGCTATCAGAGTTTAGCGTTAACTGATAAGAACGTTGTCTACGGGTTAGTGGATTTTTACAAGGCGGCCAAAGCGGCCGGGATTAAGCCGTTATTGGGGATCACAATTGAAGTCGGTGGGATCTTACAAACCGACGAACGGTTTCCATTAATTTTATTGGCTAAAAATTTAACGGGTTATCAAAATATTTTAAAAATTTCAACGGAAATTATGACGCAATCAGGATTGGTGCCGTTTGAAACGGTTCAATCACTATTAGGGCAATTAGTGGTTATTACACCCAGTCAAGATGGTGAGTTAGTGCGCCTATTATTGCAAAATGATACAACGACAGCACAGGCCTATCTTGAGCAGTTAAAGGCGGTTGCTGATGCAGATAGCCTTTATCTAGGGATTAGTGCTAAACAAGCGGCTAGCCAACAGCGAGTGCCGCTGGGACAATTAAGTCAGCAAACGGCAGTACCGTTAGTTGCTTTAGGTGACGTGCGGTATTTAGAGCCGGAAGACGCATTTGCGGTTCAAGTCCTACAGCATATTAAGGCAGGGACGCAGGTTAATCTCCAAACACCACAAGCGCCAGGTGGCTATTATTTAGAAGACGCGCAGCAGGTAACGGCTGCCTTTGAGACGTTACAACTAACAGAAGCGATTGCTAATACGCAAAAAATTGCGGCTCAATGTCAGGTTGATTTATCTTTCAAACGGGCCCAGCTTCCCCAATTTGAGACTCCCGCCGGCCAATCAGCCGCCACTTATTTAAAGCAACAGAGTCAAGCGGGTTTACAAGCGCGTTTTAGGACAAAAGCTATTCCAGAGACTTACCAGGCACGCTTAGACTACGAGTTACAGGTTATCAACGAAATGGGTTTTGCTGATTATTTCTTGATTGTTGCCGATGTGATGCAATACGCTCATCAACAAAACATCATGACGGGACCAGGGCGGGGTTCGGCTGCCGGATCGTTAGTGGCCTACGCGCTACGGATTACAGATGTTGATCCAATTCAGTATCAGTTACTATTTGAACGGTTCTTAAATCCCAATCGCGCCAATATGCCAGATATTGATTTGGATATCCCGGATAATCGGCGGGATGAAGTTTTAGATTACGTTTATCAAAAATACGGTCAAAATCATATGGCCCAAATCATTACGTTTGGTACTTTGGCTGCCAAGATGGCGTTAAAAGATGTTGGACGGGTCTTTGGACTCAGTCAGTTTGAAATGAGCGCTTGGTCCAAAGCAATTCCCAACGTTTTAAAAATTACGCTCCAAGAAGCTTACGAGCAATCACAAGCTTTGAAGAACCTTGTAGCGGATTCTCAACAAAATCGCTTATTATTTGAAACTGCGCAGCGAATTGAAGGCTTACCACGCCATTATTCAACCCATGCAGCAGGCATTGTATTGAGTCAAGCACCATTAACCGAGACCGTTGCGCTGCAAAGTGGTGGTGAAGAAATTGAATTAACTCAACTACCAATGGGTAATGTTGAAGAGTTAGGCCTATTGAAAATTGACTTCTTGGGCCTGAGAAATCTGGGAATTTTAGCGAATATTGTTAAATTAGTCAGTCAACAAACAGGCCAGCCTTTTAATCCGCAAAATATTCCGTTAGATGATCCAGCAACGCTAGCGCTATTTCAACAAGGCGATACAAACGGTATTTTCCAGTTTGAATCGACAGGCATCAAAAATGTTTTACGGCGCTTGAAGCCAACTTCTTTTGAAGATATTGTCGCAACTGATGCACTTTATCGACCAGGTCCAATGGAAAATATCGATACCTTTATCGACCGTAAAAATGGCAAGGTTCCCGTGACTTATCCGGATGACTCCTTAGCTGAGATTTTGCAACCAACTTACGGTATTTTAGTATACCAAGAACAGGTTATGCAGGCGGCTTCTAAAATGGGGGGCTTTACTTTAGGGGAAGCCGACATCTTACGGCGGGCAATGAGTAAGAAGAAAAAAGCAGTCATTGATGCAAGTCGTACCAAGTTTATCGAGGGTGCACTGGCTTTAGGCCATACTGAGCAAGCAGCGACAACAGTCTACGACTACATCGAGCAGTTTGCCAATTATGGTTTTAACCGTTCGCATGCGGTCGCTTACAGCAAAATTGCCTTTTGGTTAGCTTATTTAAAGGTTCATCATCCAGAAGCTTTTTTCGCTGCAGTTTTAAATGCTGTCTTGAACCAAGGGACGAAGACCAAAACGTATTTAGCGGAAGCTAAAAAACGGAAATTAGCAGTTTTACCACCCGATATTAATCTCAGTCAGCGTTATTTTAAGGTGACAGATGCCGGGATTATTTTTGGGTTATACAGCATCAAGGGCTTACGTCGGGATTTTGTCGCGGCGATTTTGGATGAGCGCCAAACGGGTGGTCCGTTCAAATCTGTGTTACAGTTTCTACAACGACTAGCGGCGAAGTATCTCAAAAAAGACGCGTTAGTAGCGCTAATTTACAGTGGGGCTTTTGATCAGTTTAATCCCAACCGCAATGCGCTTTTGATGAATCTGGATGATTTATTGGATAGTGTCAAGTTAGCGGGTGATAACATGTCGTTGTTTGAAATTCTAGCGCCTAAAGAAAAAACGGTGCCCAACTTGACGTTAACAGAGCGCTTAGATAAAGAAGCAGAGTACCTCGGGGCTTATCTTTCAGGGCATCCGGTTGAAAAGTACGACCGTGTTCGGCGGTACTACCATGTGCCAGAAGTCAGTGACTTAGCACCCAACCAAAATGTTCGGTTGGTCTTATTTGTCCGTCGCATTAAGGTGATTCGGACGAAAAAAGGCGAGCAAATGGCTTTTGTAACAGGACAAGACGCCACTGGCGAAATTAGTGTCACATTGTTTGCATCAGTCTATCGGCAAGTAGCGGACTGGTTGGCCAAAGAACAAGTGATCCTCGTCACGGGGAAGACGGAACAGCGCCAAGAGTTGCAACTTATTGGCAATCAGATTATGTTAGCGGAACAAGCCCAAACAGGTCTGCCTAAAGCGACACTTTACTTGCGCTTATCAGCAGATTTAACGCGCGAACAGCAACAAAAGATGTATCAGTTACTCGAAAAAAGTCGGGGTCCAATCCCGGTCATTCTCTATAATTCAGCAACGAAGAAGTCAATTCTTTTAAACGAACGCTATTGGATTGCGAACGATGAAAAACTAACGACGGCGCTTACAACCTTACTGGGGCCTACAAACGTTATTTTAAAGGGCTTTAGTTAGTTTAGTTTTGAAAATAAGTTTGTTAAAAACTTCTGAAAAGACAAGACTTCTTTTCAGAAAAGTGATAATATATTAGTGACTTTGAAAGACCAAAACGGTTTTTTAAGTAAAATATTTGCCTGGGGTGAAAAGATGAAACGCATAGGTATTTTGACAAGTGGTGGGGATGCACCTGGTATGAACGCTGCTATCCGTGCCGTTGCAAGAAAAGCAATGCATGAAGGCCTTGAAGTCTATGGTATCAATTATGGTTTTGCTGGTTTAGTTGCCGGTGATATCTTCAAGATGGATCCAATTACGGTTGGTGATAAGGTTCAACGTGGTGGTACTTTCTTGTATTCAGCTCGTTATCCAGAATTTGCACAAGTCGAAGGACAATTGAAAGGTATTGAACAACTCAACAAGTTCGGTATCGAAGCTTTAGTTGTTATCGGTGGTGATGGTTCTTATCACGGTGCACTACGTTTGACTGAACATGGTTATAACACAATCGGTCTACCAGGAACGATTGACAATGATATTCCATTTACAGACCAAACAATTGGATTTGATACAGCTGTTAATACAGTTCTTGAATCAATTGACCGTATTCGCGATACGGCTGCAAGTCACGAAAGAACTTTTGTTGTGGAAGTAATGGGCCGTGGCGCTGGCGACATCGCTTTATGGGCTGGTGTTGCCGGTGGCGCACAAGATATTATTATTCCAGAACATGATTTCGATGTTAAGGCCGTTGCAGATAAGCTACGTGCTTCACGTGAACATGGTCAAAAACATGCTATTATTGTTTTAGCTGAAGGTGTTATGCACGCCGATGAATTCTCAGAAAAACTTTCTGAATACGGCGACTTCCACTTACGTTCAACTGTTTTAGGACACGTTGTTCGTGGTGGCTCACCAACAGCTAGTGATCGTGTGTTAGCTAGTCGCTTAGGCTCAAAAGCAGTTGAATTATTGCTTGAAGGCAAAGGCGGTTTGGCACTTGGAATTGAAAAGAATGAAATTATCGCACATGATATTACAGACTTATTCAACCACAAACACCATGCGCAATTAGGTCTTTATGATTTAAATGAAGATTTAGCATACTAGTATATAGTTCCACCCAAAATTCGTTAAAATGACTGTAAAGTCTTTTAAAAAAACAGACATAAAAGGAGAGATTCCACTTATGAAAAAAACCAAAATCGTAAGTACACTTGGACCCGCAAGTAACAGTGTAGAAATCATCACAAAATTAATTGAAGCAGGTGCTAACGTATTCCGCTTTAACTTCTCTCATGGTGATCATGAAGAACATTTAAGCCGTATGAATATGGTTCGCGAAGCTGAAAAAGCTACAGGCAAAACTGTTGGTATCATGTTAGATACTAAGGGTGCTGAAATCCGGACAACTGTTCAACAAGGTAAGAAATTTGAATTACACACTGGTGAAGTGGTACGTATTTCAATGGACGATACACTTGAAGGAACACCTGAAAAAATTGCCGTTACTTACCCAGGTCTATACGACGATACTCACGTTGGTGGCCACGTTTTAATCGATGATGGTTTAGTGGATCTTAAGATTATTGAAAAAGACGAAGCAAACAAAGAACTTGTTACTGAAGTTCAAAACGATGGGATGGTTGGTTCACGTAAAGGTGTTAACGCACCTGGTGTTTCAATCAACTTACCTGGTATCACAGAAAAAGATGCTAGTGACATCCGTTTTGGTTTAGACAACGATATCAACTTTATCGCTGCAAGTTTTGTTCGTAAACCTCAAGACGTTTTAGATATCCGTGAATTATTAGAAGAAAAACACATGGAACATGTTCAAATCTTCCCTAAGATTGAATCACAAGAAGGTATCGACAACATTGACGATATCATGAAAGTTTCAGATGGTTTAATGATTGCTCGTGGTGACATGGGTGTTGAAATTCCATTTGAAAACGTTCCTTTCGTACAAAAGAACTTGATCAAGAAATGTAACGCTATTGGCAAACCAGTTATCACAGCAACACAAATGTTGGACTCAATGCAAGAAAACCCACGTCCTACACGTGCTGAAGTTAATGACGTTGCTAACGCTGTTATTGATGGTACTGACGCAACAATGCTTTCAGGTGAAAGTGCTAACGGTGACTACCCAGTAGAAGCTGTTGCAACAATGGCCCGCATTGATGAAAGAACAGAAAAATCATTAACAGACCGCGATGCATATGCATTAAAAGCATACAGCAAGACTAACTTGACAGAATCAATTGGCCAAGCTGTTGCACATACTGCACGTAACTTAGGTATTAAGACAATCGTTGCTGCTACAGAATCAGGTTCTACAGCACGTATGATTTCTAAATACCGTCCACAAGCTGATATCTTGGCTGTTACATTTGACGAACGTACACGTCGTGGTTTAACAGTTAACTATGGTGTATACCCAGTTATGGCTAAGAAACCTGCTAATACAGATGATATGTTCAACTTAGCTACACAAACAGCTCAAGAACATGGTTTTGCTAAAGAAGGCGACCTAATCTTGATCACTGCTGGTGTTCCTGTTGGCGAACGTGGCACAACAAACGTTATGAAGATCCAATTAATTGGTTCAAAATTAACACAAGGCCAAGGTGTTGGCGATGAAACAATCGTTGGCAAGGCTGTTGTTGCTTCAAATGCTAAAGAAGCAGCTGAAAAAGCTGTTGATGGTGGTATCTTAGTTGTTAAAGCAACTGACAAAGATTACTTACCAGCAATCGAAAAATCAAGTGCTATCGTTGTTGAAAACGGTGGTTTAACATCACACGCTGCTGTTGTGGGTATCGCTATGGGTATCCCAGTTGTTGTTGGTGCTAAAGACGCAACAGAAGCTATCAAAGATGGCGAAGTTGTTACTGTTGATTCACGTCGTGGTATTGTTTACCGCGGTGCAACAAACGCTCTTTAATCAAACGCTGATTAAGAAAGAAAACACCCTCAAATTTTGAGGGTGTTTTTTTGTAGTCAAAGTGGCTTTTTGCTTTGGAAATTTTGTTTTCCGAAATTACTTTTATGAAAATACTGACAAGCTGGCTAATTATCGGTACAATGGTAGGGAGACTTTATTGGAGGTTCACATGGAAAGTTGGTTATTTTTAGCAGCGATTTTAATCGTTGCCTTATTAGCAAAAAATCAATCTTTAATCATTGCCACCGCAGTTGTTTTAGTCTTAAAAGCATTACCAATTTCTGAAAAAGTATTGCCGGTGATCCAGGCTAAAGGGATTAATTGGGGCGTAACGGTCATTTCAGTGGCTATTTTGGTCCCAATTGCGACCGGGCAAATCGGCTTTAAAGAATTAATCAGTGCTTTTAAGACGCCGGCAGGTTTTATTGCCGTTGGTTGTGGTGTGCTGGTCGCTGTTTTGTCGGCAAAGGGCGTGGGCTTGTTAGCCGCTAGTCCCGAAATGACAGTGGCACTTGTATTTGGAACAATTATGGGCGTCGTTTTCCTTAAGGGAATCGCGGCTGGACCGGTGATTGCTGCAGGTATCACCTACACCATTTTAACAATTTTCAATTTAGTACCAATCCATTAAGAAGAATAAAGAGGTTAACTATGAACGAATTAATCGGACAAGTGATTACAGCACTTGTAACAGATGAAAATGAAGAAGCGTACTTCGCCCAAAAAGACGGTGTCACGTTTGAACTTAAGAAAGAATATTTAGAAGAAGAATTAGCAATCGGGGCAACAGTTACCGGTTTTGCATATGAAAATTCAAGCCGGGAATTAGTTTTATCAACGGTTATTCCTAAATCACGTGTCGGTCACTTTGCTTTTGGTGAAGTCGTTGAAACCCGTCGTGATCTCGGTGTTTTTGTTAATATCGGCTTACCTGATAAGGATATTGTGGTTTCGCTTGATGTGTTACCAACTATCATGAAATTATGGCCTAAGGTTGGCGATCGCTTGATGATTGCCATCGAAGTTGATCAAAAAGGTCGGATGTGGGGCCAATTAGCCGACGAAAATATCTTTAGAGCTATTTCTAAGGGTGCTAAACAAGAAATGAAGAACCAAGATATTGAAGGGACCGTCTACCGATTGAAGATGGCGGGGACTTTCTTATTAACAGATGATTTCTACATCGGTTTTATTCATCCTTCAGAACGAGAAGCAGAACCACGTCTTGGCCAACGGGTTAAAGGCCGGGTCATTGGGGTCCGTCCAGAAGGTAGCTTAAATGTTAGCTTGAAACCAAGAGCTTATGAAGAAATTGGGGACGATGCCGAAATGATTATGGCGGTCTTAAAACGCCAACCTGGCTACGCAATGCCATATACTGACCGTAGCAACCCAGAATTAATTAAGAGTTATTTCGGAATTAGCAAGGGCAGTTTTAAGCGTGCTTTAGGGCGGCTAATGAAAAACGGCTTAATCGTTCAAGAAGAGGGCGAAACAATTTTAACGGCCAAGGGGCAAAAAGATATTGAACCAATTGTTGATAACGATCAAGACCAAGATTAATTTGAATTGCCGACAGTAATGTCGGGATTTATTTAAAAAGGAAGTCTCTATTGATGAGTAAGGCTGAGCAGTTAGAACAAATCAGAAAACAATTGCAAGAAGCAGGCTACAAGCTAACCGCCCAACGAGAAGCAACTGTAGCGGTGATTCTAGAGTACTCGCAGGCGCATTTAAGTGCTGAACAAATCTTTATTAAGACTAAAGCTGAAGTGCCAGAGATAGGCTTAGCAACAGTTTATCGCACGTTGGAAATGTTGACTGAGTTACATGTTTTGAATAAGATTAGCTTTGTAGAAGATGGTGTGACGCATTATGATTTATGCGAAGAAAATGCCAGTCAGCATTTCCATCATCATTTGTTATGCTTGCAATGTGGGGCCATCGAAGAAATTCATGAAGACTTATTGGTAAATGTTGAACAGACAGTTGCTGAGCGGTTCTCATTTGCCGTCTTAGATCACCGGTTAACGCTTCAGGGAATTTGCGCAAACTGTCAAGCGACTAATTTAGCCAACGGATTACCAGCTAATCAGCTCGATCCAAGCAAGCAAGTGGATATTAGTCAATTGTAGGAGGAGTTCACTTGGATGATTTAATTCAAGATTATTTACATTATCTGAAGATTGAACGTGGTCTTTCTGAAAATACGCGTCAGAGTTATCGTCAGGATTTAAAACAGTATCAACAGTTTTTAGAGTCACAAAAATTGACAACTTTTACGGAAGATCGATTTGTTGTCTTAAATTTTCTACAGGCGCAAACGGCGGCCCACAAGGCACAAAGCAGTATTACGCGGAGTATTTCGACGCTGCGTAAATTTTATCAATACTTAACGCGTGAAGGGCATATTCAAAAAGATCCAATGTTACAGATTGATTCCCCGAAACAAGGCCGGCATTTACCGGCGGTTTTGTCATCAGAAGAAATCGAACGTTTGTTAAAGACACCAGATACGAGTACGCCTTTAGGCCTGCGGGACCGGGCAATCCTTGAAGTCTTGTATGCGACTGGTCTGCGGGTTAGTGAACTAGTTCATCTGAAATTGACGGACTTACATTTATCCCTAGGGTTGATTCAGACTTTAGGCAAAGGGGATAAGGAACGGATTATCCCAATTGGCGATGTTGCAGTCGACTGGATTAATCAATATTTAGAACGTAGTCGCAATCAGTTAACTAAGGGGAAGAATTCGCCTTATTTATTTGTTAATTTTCACGGAAATGGGCTAACCAGACAGGGGATTTGGAAGAATTTAAAAGCCATTGTCCAGGCCGCTGGAATCGAAAAAGATGTGACACCACATACATTACGGCATTCTTTTGCAACCGTCTTGCTTGAAAATGGCGCCGATCTACGAATTGTGCAGGAATTATTGGGCCATTCTGATATTTCGACCACTCAGATTTATACGCATATCAGTAAGAAACATCTCACGGAAGTTTATCAAAGAAGCCATCCAAGAGATTAGACTGATTTGTCGTGTTTTCTAATTTATGGTAGAGTATTGCTAATAGAACTTTGTTTGATCATTGGAGGTCAACATGTTATTTAAGTACAAGAATGATTATGAAAAAATTGCGATGGGTTTTTTATCGTTTATTCCGGATTTAAAAGAAGTGAGTCATGTACAATCAGAACTTGCTTTTTACAACCAAGATGACCAACATGTCTTATACCTTTGGCGCAATGATGAAGGTGACTTTGCTGGTATCGTGGGAATTGAAATTGGGACCGATTTTATTTTAGTGCGCCATATTTCACTTAGCCCATCTGAAAGAAATGATGCTAATCTATTCCGGGTCTTGAATGAGCTGGCGGCAATTTATCCTGATAATCGGGTCATGGGATCATTAGAGACAGCGCCTTTAATTGCTAAATGGGAGCAGCAGACTAAAGAAATGGATTAGAGTAACGCATGACTGAACAATTAACGTTAATTTTGACGGACTTTGAAGGACCATTAGATTTATTATTACATTTGATTAATCAGACTAAAATTGATATTTATGATATTCCAATTGCTGAAATCACCACGCAATATCTAGACTACTTGCACCAGATGCAAGAACTGAAGTTAGATATTGCGGGTGATTATTTAGTAATGGCGGCGACCTTAATGAAAATCAAGAGCAAGCTACTTTTACCAGCACCGCCGGCAATGGCCGAAACCTTAGAAGCAGATTATGTCGATCCGCGCCAAGAGTTGGTGGATCAATTGTTGGCCTACCAAGCTTTTCAAAAAATTGCAACGGTCTTGCAGGAACGAGAATCGGAAAGGCAATTATTATTTGCGAAACCGGCAAGTGCTAATCCTGCTGAAAAGGTGGTCCCACTGGCACGCGGTGTAATCAAGCCCCGTGACTTAGCGGCTGCTGTATCTAAAATGTTGGTTGAGGCGGCAGTTCAACAACCAGATTTTAAGACGGTTCAAAATGATGAAATTACAATTGCTGAAAAGATGGATTGGATTATCGAGCGCTTAAAAACGCGAGCAACAACGACTTTTGAACAGTTGGTCATCAACCGCTTTGATCGTGAAGAAATTGTCACCACCTTTTTAGCGGTTTTAGAATTGATGAAAGAACGGCTGATTAATTGTGATCAAGCAGATTATGATGACCAGATATTTGTGACATTGAAAGAAGGTATTGCAGATGAACCATCTCGCTGAAATTGAAAGTTTACTCTATGTTGCCGGCGATGAAGGCATTACGTTGCCACACATCGCGCGACTCATTATGTTAGACGAGGCTGCAGTACGACAGTTACTAACGAAATTGGCTGAACGGTATCAGACAGATGAACAATCCGGTCTTAGCTTAATTCAGGCGGCTGATTGTTATAAGTTGGTGACTAAGAAGGCTTACGCGGGTTTATTGAAGGCTTATTTTGACGGTCCCGTTTCGACGAGTATTAGTCAAGCAGCCCTTGAAGTATTGGCAATCATCGTCTATCGGCAACCACTAACGCGAATTGAAATTGACGAAGTACGCGGTGTTCAGAGTAGTGGTGCGATTCAAACGCTACTTGCCAGACAATTAATCGTTGAAAAAGGACGTAAGGATGCACCTGGTCGGCCGATTTTATATGGCACTAGTGATTATTTCTTAGATTACTTTGGCTTACGCTCGTTGAAAGAATTACCAGAATTAGAACAAATGACATTAACAGACGATACAGCAGAACCTGAGAATGATTCCGCGGATTTATACTATCGTCAGTTTGAACAGACATTAAATGAAACGGGACCAGAGACGGCCCCTAAAGGAGAACAATAACTATGGAACGACTACAAAAAGTCATCGCAAATGCGGGCGTTGCCTCACGGCGGAAGGCTGAAACGCTAATTGCGACTGGTCACGTTACTTTAAACGGTAAAGTGGTTAAGGAAATGGGGATTAAGGTTGATAGCACTTCTGCGCATATCGAAGTAGATGGTGTGCCATTAACGCGTGAAAAAAAGGTTTATTATGCCCTTTATAAACCGCGCCAAGTGATTTCAGCTGTCACCGATGATAAAAAGCGCCGCGTGGTCACAGAATACCTTGAAGATATTCAAGAACGTGTTTACCCAATTGGCCGGCTTGATTATGATACATCAGGTTTATTGCTATTAACTAATGACGGCGATTTTGCCAACATGATGATGCATCCGAAATATAAGGTTGATAAAACCTATGTCGCGAAAGTATCAGGCTTACCCACCGCTGAAATGCTCCGTCAATTACGGAAGGGGATCATGCTTGAAAAACGTAAGACAGCCCCTGCTAAAGTGAAAATCATTTCAACGGATCGTCGTAAGAATACAGCCATCTTAAGTATTACGATTCATGAAGGGATGAATCATCAAGTTAAGAATATGTTAGCCGCTGTTGGCTTACCTGTTTCTAAGTTAAAACGGGAAACATATGGTTTCTTAACGTTGGATGGTTTAGTTTCTGGCGAATACCGGGCGTTAAAACCAATTGAAGTGGCTGAATTCAAGAAGATTGCAGAACTCAATGAAAAACCCAAGCATAAAAACCGACCAAAATTATCACGGCATGACTAATTAGTTGCTTTTCTAATATTGATTTGCTATGCTTATCTCGTAATAAAATATTATGGTTCGTCTTCAGGGGCAGGGTGTAATTCCCGACCGGCGGTAAAAGTCCGCGACCTGCTGCAATGTCGATTCTTGTGGTGGCTGAACTGGTGTGATCCCAGTACCGATAGTGAAAGTCTAGATGGAAGAAGATAGGGCTTATTTGAGTATGAACGTATTCAACTAAGGTCTGTTAATCACCCTGATTAGCAGGCCTTTTTAGGTACAATCGACTCAGCGGGTCCGCTGACGAAGGCAACCTCATACGGAGGGTGTTTGCAATGCGTGTTTCAAAAGTACGGACAATGGTCGGGGTCGCGATGTTAGGGGCGATTTCATTTATTGTCATGTTTTTCGAGTTTCCCATTATCTTAGCTTTTCCATTTCTGAAGATTGATTTCAGTGATGTAATTGTCTTATTGGGAACGTTTATCTACGGACCAATCGGCGGAATCGGCGTGGCGGTAATTCGTTCGTTACTCCATTTCATTATGACTGGCGCCAGTTTACCTAGTTTGGTTGGTGATTTATCTGGTGTGATGGCGTCCATTTTTTATCTATTACCATTCTACTATCTCTTTAACCGTCAAAAGAGTGTGATATGGGGGCAAGTGATTGCCGGAACAATCAGTTCAATCTGTATGACAATCGTATTGTGCTTAGCCAATTGGTTATTTATCTTACCGATGTATATTAAACTATTGAACTTTAATTTGGGGATGTCGATGACTAAATATATTTTTATCGGATTAGTGCCCTTTAACTTGATTAAAGGCGCTTTAATCACAGTTGTCTTTGCGGTCTTATATCTCAGGATTTTACCATGGTTAAAACAACATATGAAAACAGCAATCTAGTATAAAAGCCTACCGCAAAATAGCGATAGGCTTTTATTAGTTTAGTGACAAAACGTGTATTATTGGGTTGAATATGCTACGATGAAAATGGGCCATCTTGACGGACGATGGCGCGGGTTGGACAAGCGGTATAAGCGGCTTTAAAAGCAATTAAATCATGCGGATTTTCGATGGGTGTTTGGCCGGCATTATTGTCTGGTTTAAAAAAAGCAACGCCTTCGTGGTCGTAGTCAAAGAGCTCGGGTGCTTTTAACTGACATAACCCGCATGCAATACACCGTTCAGGGATAACTTTACTATAGAACATTATTTTCACACTTTCTAGATTAGAGGAATTATTAAGATGTTAACAGATTATTTACTCTGTTTATTTGCGACGGAACCCCGCCGCTATCAAGCGATTTATTATACATTGGTTGGTAAGCGTACCACATCTAACCTGTATGCTGGTTTAGCGTATGGTTTATTAAAGTGGCTTCAGATTTATCCTAATCTAGAATTGGCGCAATTTCAAGCTGAATTAGCACAACTACAAGAAAAAGGTTGGTTAGTGATTGAAGATCGCCAAGCTTGGTTGACCCCGGCTGGTGATAATCAGAAGACAGCTTTAATGACGACGTTAGAATGGCCAACGCATTATTATGGGCCAGAGATGGGGCACTTACAGCAGTTTCAAAGTCGCTTATTTTTGGCGATTCAAATTATATCAGAATATAGTCACCATAATACACAGTATTATCCAATTGAAACCAGTATGCGTGATCGGGTGCAAGTTGTCAGTTGGTTTAAACAACATAAACATGACTCAGAGATGGTCGCTCAGTTTAGAGGAGAATTACAACAAATTTTAACACAGTTAACAGCTACTCAAGCTGATTTACTAGCCAATCGGTTAGTTGGTCACCAAATAATCGGACAGAGTCAACAGCAATTAGCGCAAAAATTGACATTAGAGCCACTGACCGTAACGATTCGGCTGTTAGATGCGCAAGCTCAGTTTTTTGCAATTCTTAGCCAGCAGGCCACCGACTATCCATTATTGGCGGGCTTATTATCGCCGCTAGATGCCACTTTAAGTTTAAGTACAGCGCAAACCTGGGCACTGTTGCAACAAGGGCAGTCGATTGAAACGATTAGTCAAAGACGGCGGGTCAAGTTAGGCACAATTAGGGAGCATATTTTAGAGACGGCAATTTTGCAGCCGCAGTTTCCGTTTGACCGGTTTATTAGCTCAGATTTAGAGGCGGCTTTGGCGGCCTTGATGGCTGAAGTACCCGATTTAACGTTTAATGCTGCACATGAGCAGTTACCGACGCTGGATTTTTTCAGTTATCGGTTATATCAAATTAAAACCAAGGTGGTGGCTGCATGATTTCTGAACAACTCATTTATGATCAGTTAGCGCAACGTTTTGGTTATTCAACCTTTAAACCGGGCCAGTTAGCGGTTATTCAGTCGGTACTTGCTGGGCAGGAGACATTAGCCGTTTTACCAACTGGGACCGGGAAGTCGTTGTGTTACCAATTACCTGCTTATATTTTGGGACATACGACGGTGATCGTCTCACCGTTGATTGCGTTAATGCAAGATCAAGTCGCCCAACTTAACTACCAGGGGGAAAAACGAGCTGTCGCGATTAATTCTAACTTAGTACCTCAGCAAAAACATCAGTTGTTGACGCATTTAGCGGATTACCGCTTTATCTTTATGGCACCAGAGACTATCAGTCAACCCGAGGTTATTCAGGCGCTTCAACGTTGTCAAATCGATTTGTTTGTAGTTGATGAGGCCCATTGTATTTCACAATGGGGGATTGATTTTAGACCGGACTATTTAGTTTTAGCAACCATTAAAGATCAATTACAGCCAACCGCAACGCTGGCTCTGACGGCGACTGCCAATGACCGTGTGCGCCAGGATATTTTGAATAAGTTGGCGTTAAAAAATGCGGCCCAAATTATGACCTCTGTTGATCGACCTAATATCTATTTGGGCGTGAGCCAACAACCTGATGAACAAGCGAAGAATCAATTTTTAGCCAGCTTAGTGCAAAAAAGCCAAGGTCCCGGGATTGTTTATTTTTCAAGTCGGCAAAAGACAATGGCGATTGCAGCCTTTTTACAGCAGGAGACTGATCTAAAAATTGCTTATTACCACGCAGCGTTATCAACCCAGGAGCGGTATTTAATTCAACAACAATTTATGCAAGGACAACTCGATTTAATTTGTACCACTAATGCTTTTGGGATGGGGATTAACAAAGCGGATATTCGCTTTGTGATTCATTATCACTTGCCACAAAATATCGAAAGTTATCTACAAGAAATTGGACGAGCAGGTCGAGATGGGCAAGCAGCGTATGCTTTAGTCCTAACAACCCCGCAAGATTTATATTTACAACAATCACTCGTATCATTTGGGATTCCGGAACCCGGACTCATTCGGCGCTATTATCAGGAACCGCAATTATTTAAACAAAGTCAAGGCAATGAATTTGAACTGTTGCGTCGTTACCAACAACTGGGGATGACCGAAGAAGAGGTGATTGCCCTATTGGATAATCGCCAAACTGAAAAACAATTTTCATTACAAACAATGTTAGATTATTTGACGCTCAAGGGCTGCCGGCGTCAATTTATTGTGAACTACTTTGACCAGGCACCAAAGACGATTGAACACAGTGAAACATGTTGTGGCGAGCAGGATACCACCGCGTTTTTGGCCCAGTTAGACTTAGAACAGGCTATTAATTGTAAAACGGCTGAAACCGGTGTTCTAACTGGTTGGACGGGAATCCTGGACCAATTATTTTAGATAAATTTAAAGTTTTTTAGAAAAGTCTGTGGTACAATATCAAAGAATACCAATAGGGAGGGCCGTCAATGCTCAAAGATGATAAGAAAAAACAAGATAATCCGACGGAAGAAAAACCCTGGGAAAGCCAGTTCGACGATGATCGGGATGACAAAGGGAATTTATCTCGTGTTGCTGCCAAGAGTAAGGAAAAAGGAAATACATATTTCGCTATTATTCTAGCTGTATTATTAGTTTTGATGATCGCATTTCCAATTATCGCTTACACCGTTCATTCTAGTCGTGCCAACCGCCCCGGTTTAGAGGATTCTAAGATTGTCGTTAAAACCGCTGATAGCGAGAAGAGTAAGAGTAAATCAACCGCTAAGAAGGCTAAAGAAGCCAGTGAAAGCCAAGAACGCGCTGAAAGTAAAGCAGCGAGTGAAAGTAAGGCTAAGGCTGATAGTGAAGCAGCGAGTGCCAAGTCGGCTAGCGAAAGTGCTAAAGCACAAGCAGCGAGTGAACAAGCTGCTAGCCAACAACAAGCTGCTGCTGATAGCGCTAGTCAACAAGCTGCCTTAGAATCTGCTGCTAGTTCATCAAGTGAACAAGCTACTTCAACAAGTAGCTCGTCAGAAACAGCAGGTGGCACGTATACCCTTAAACAAGGGGAAGGTCTTTACCGGGCTGCTGCCAATAATGGCATGTCATTGAGTGAATTATTAGCATTGAATCCGGGATTAACAGCTAACTCAAGTGTTGCACCAGGAACCGCACTCAAGGTTAAATAATAATGCTAAACAGAAGGTCTGGGGATTCTCCCAGCCTTTTTTAATGATTTTTTTAGGAGGATTTACATGCAAATTGCAATTGATGGACCAGCATCGTCTGGTAAAAGTACCGTGGCGAAGATTGTTGCCACTAAATTAGGATTCGTTTATGTTGATACGGGTGCAATGTACCGTTCAGCAACCGTCTTGGCACAACAATTAGGCCTTGATTATGGTGATGAAGCCGGTTTAATGGCTGAATTGGCTAAAGCTGATATTCAATTCCAACCAGATGAAGCGGGTCAAAAAGTCTTCTTAAATGGTTTAGACATTACTTTAGCAATCCGGACACCAGAAATTACGAATAACGTTTCGCAAGTTTCAGCGTTACCAGCCGTTCGAACAGAAATGGTTGATCGTCAACGCCAAATTGCCGAACAAGGACAAGTTGTCATGGATGGTCGCGATATTGGCACGACTGTTTTACCAGATGCAAAAGTTAAAATTTTTATGGTGGCTAGTGCAAAGGAACGTGCTAAACGGCGCTATGCTGAAAATACGGCTAAAGGGATTATGACCCCATTAGCAACGTTACAAGCAGAAATCGAATTACGTGATCAAAAAGATAGTACACGGGCAGTTTCACCGCTTAGAAAAGCTGACGATGCAATCGAAATTGACACAACAAAGCTCTCAATTGACGAAGTTGTTGCTGAAATTTTAACGATTGCAAAACAAAATATGTAATTTTATGGGTTAATCAGATAAAATAACTGGTAATCCGTTGCCATATCAACTAAAATAAAAGATGTATAGATAGTCGTTAAGGAGGATTTTAGCTATGAATGATGCTAATTTGAATGACACCCAAAGCAGTGAAACAATGGCAGCTGCTTTAGATAGTGTCCATGAAGTCAAAATTGGGGACGTTGTTAAGGGTGAAGTTTTAGTAATTGAAGACCGACAAGTCATTGTTGGTATTGAAGGAACTGGCGTTGAAGGCGTTGTTCCTCAAAAAGAATTATCAAGTCAACCAATTGAAACATTAACGGACGCTGTTAAAGTTGGTGATCAATTTGATTTAGTTGTTATTGCGACAATCGGTAACGACAAGGAAAATGGTAGCTACTTATTATCTAAGCGCCGTTTAGAAGCCCGTAAAGTTTGGGCAGAAATCGAACAAAAATTTGAAAATAAAGAAACAATTAAAGCAACTGTTCTAAACGTTGTCAAAGGCGGCTTAGTCGTTGATGCTGGCGTGCGTGGCTTTATTCCCGCTTCAATGCTTTCAGATCGTTTCGTTCGTGATCTTAATAGCTTTAAGGGTCAAGAATTAGAATTACAAATCATTGAAATTGAACCAAGCGAAAACCGCTTAATCTTATCACGTAAAGCTTTAGTAGAACAAGAACGTCAAGCACAACTTAAAGCCGTTTTTGAAAAACTATTGCCTGGTGATATTGTTGAAGGCGAAGTTGCACGTTTAACTAACTTCGGGGCCTTTGTTGACTTAGGCGGCGTTGATGGGTTGGTTCACGTTTCAGAAATCTCATACGATCACATTAACCAACCTTCAGACGTATTAGAAGTGGGTCAAAAAGTGAAAGTTAAGATTCTTAGCTTAGACCAAGAAAAAGGCCGGATTTCATTATCAATCAAAGATACACAACCTGGTCCTTGGGATGATATCGCTGAAAAAGCACCTGTCGGCAGCACATTAGAAGGGACTGTTAAACGTTTAACTACTTTTGGTGCGTTTGTTGAAGTCTTCCCTGGTGTTGAAGGCCTTGTGCACATTTCACAAATCTCACATCAACATATTGCAACACCAAACGATGTTTTAGAAGAAGGTCAAACTGTTCAAGTGAAAGTCTTGTCAGTTGATCCTGAACAACAACGTTTAGGTTTATCAATCAAAGCTTTACAAGAAAAACCAGCAGGTGCTAAGGATTCTGAACCAGAAGACGTTGCACCATCAGATTACGAAATGCCAGAAGAAGAAACTGGCTTTAGTATCGGTGATATGCTTGGTAAAGCATTAGACGAAAAATAGTTTGTAAAATCGTATTGAATGCTTAATAGGCTTAAGGTAGGGTCTGGGACGAAACTAGGTTTTTGTCCCAGACCCTTTCCTGATAGTCGCTAAATAGACTAATCGCGGGACAAGGGGTCGCTTTGCTTAAAGCACTTTTTGTCCTTGTGTTATTTTGCGGCCTTTTTTCGCAAGAACGTGCTTGTCGTCAATTGATGGACAAGGTAAACTGAACAATGAAGGGAATGAATACAATGTCAAAACCAGTTATCGCAATTGTTGGCCGGCCGAACGTCGGTAAATCAACAATTTTTAACCGGATCGCGGGCGAACGGATCTCAATCGTTGAAGATACGCCAGGTGTTACACGTGACCGGATTTATACAGCAAGTGAATGGTTAGGTCATGAATTCAGTCTAATCGATACCGGTGGGATTGAAATTAGTGATGCACCATTTATGGAACAAATTAAACAACAAGCAGAAATCGCAATTGATGAAGCAGATGTTATTATCTTCTTAGTGAGTGCCAGAGAAGGTGTGACAGATGCTGATGAACGTGTTGCACAGATTCTTTATCGCGCTGACAAGCCAATCCTATTAGGGGTTAATAAGGCTGATAATCCAGAACAACGTCAAGATATCTTTGATTTCTACAGCTTAGGCTTTGGCGATCCAATTCCCGTTTCTGGTGCGCATGGACAAGGGGTCGGGGATTTATTAGATGCCGCTGTTGCTAAATTCCCAACGGATCTTGAAGAAGAAGAAGACGATAGTATTAAATTTAGTTTAATCGGTCGTCCCAACGTTGGTAAATCATCATTAGTAAATGCGATGTTAAAAGAAGATCGGGTGATTGTTTCTCAAATTGAAGGCACAACGCGTGATGCCATCGATACGAAGTTCATGGCGGAAAATAATCAAGAATTTACAATGATTGATACTGCCGGGATTCGTAAACGTGGTAAGGTCTACGAAAATACTGAAAAGTACGCGGTTATGCGGGCTTTACGCGCGATTGACCGTTCAGATGTCGTATTAGTCGTCTTGAATGCTGAAGAAGGTATTCGGGAACAAGATAAGAAAGTGGCTGGCTACGCACATGAAGCCGGTCGTGGGATTATCATCGTCGTTAATAAGTGGGATACGCTTGAAAAAGATAACCATACGATGAAGGAATTCGAAGACCATATTCGGAATCAATTCCAATACTTAGACTACGCACCAATCATCTTTGTTTCAGCTAAGACGGGTGTTCGTCTCCAAAACTTACCAGCAATGATCGAATTAGTCAGTGAAAACCAAAACAGACGAATTCAATCAGCCTTATTAAATGACGTCTTGATGGAAGCCACAACGGTGACACCAACGCCAGCGATTAACGGGAAACGTTTGAGAATTTATTACATGACCCAAGTGGCGGTTCAACCACCGACATTTGTCGTCTTCGTTAATGATATTAATCTATTACATTTCTCATACCAACGTTTCTTGAAAAATCAACTGCGCAAAACGTTTGACTTTACTGGTACACCAATTCATTTGATCCCTCGTCAACGGAAATAAACAAATTTCGAAGTTGATAAGCTAATATGATTAACTAAATTGGAAAGAAAGCCCTTTTTTTAGCGAAAATCCTTGCTATCACTAGGTTTGTGTGATAAATTTAAAAATGAAATGGTGATCAACTCATTGTTTCGTCATTTTTGACCACTCAAAAATGGTTTCGGTATTTATTACTGATTATCTGTGATGAGCAGGAGGTGAAAAACATGGCAAACAAAGCACAATTGATCGAAAACGTTGCATCAAAAACTGGTTTAACTAAGAAAGATGCAACTGCTGCAGTAGATGCAGTATTTGGTTCAATCCAAGACACTTTGAAACAAGGTGACAAAGTTCAACTAATCGGCTTTGGTACATTCGAAGTACGTGAACGTGCAGCTCGTAAGGGCCGTAACCCACAAACTGGTGCAGAAATCAAGATTCCTGCAAGCAAAGTACCTGCATTCAAGCCAGGTAAAGCTTTAAAGGATTCTGTTAAATAAGAATTCATGAAAGGGCTGGGATTTTCCCAGTCCTTTTTGATTGGTTAAAAGTCATTTTATGGTAGAATAGATAAATCGAAAAAGGGTGGTTAAATGACGAATTCAGAACAAATGCTATCAGCATTAGAAGATAATGATTTAAAACAAGCCGATGAGCTTTTCCAAAAGGCTTTAAAAGAAGACGATCCAGAAACGTTGTACAGTTTGGCCGAAGAACTCTACGCAATGGGTTTTTTGGAACAAGCGTCGACAATCTATCAACAATTATTAGCGCAATTCCCAGATGAAGATCAAATTCGGACGACGTTGGCCGATATTGCGGTCAGCAACGGCCAATACGACGACGCACTCAATTTATTGACGGATATTACGCCGGAATCTAATGCGTACGCAGAAAGCCTATTAACGGCCGCTGACGTGTACCAGACGATGGGCTTGCCAGAAGTCAGCGAACAGAAACTATTAACGGCGCTACGTCTTTATCCTGATGAACCAGTGATGCAGTTTGCACTAGCCGAATTGTACTTTGAAATGGGTGAATACGGTAAGGCAGCTAACTACTACGAAGCTTTGATTGACCAAGATGTGCTGGAATTGGGCCAAGTTAATATTCAAAAACGCTTGGCAACAAGTTATGCCAGCAGTGGGGCCTTTGAAGAAGCACTCCAAATTTACGAAACAATGACCGTCGAATTTTTAACGGAAGACGATCAATTCCAAATGGGCTTTTTATACCTACAAATCAAGGATTATCAAAAGGCAATTGAAATTCTCACGAAACTTCAATTAGCTGATCCACAATACACATCGCTTTACGTTTACCTAGCGACAGCCCAAGAGGCTCAAAATGAGCTTCAAGAGGCGCTCACGACCGTTCAAACCGGGATTGGCTACGATATGTATAGTGAGGTCCTCTATCAAAAGGGGAGCGATTTAGCCCTCCAATTAGGTGACGACCAAGTGGCCGAACAAATGTTAAACAAGGCCTTGGAAATTAACCCGGATAATATGGGTGAAATCAGTGCCTTGAGTCAAGTTTATCGCCGTCAAAACCGCCATGCGGAAAACGTGGCCTTTGTGCAAGAAGCAATTGCCAATCATAAACCAACGGCTGAACTTTATTGGTCATTGGCACAATCGCAATTTGCGCTTGAAGCATTCGACGATGCACGTGAGAATTATTTACTTGCTTATCCGGAATTAAAGGATAATCCAGAATTTTTACACGACTTAATCTTATTCTTCCAAGAAATGGCGCAAGTCCCAGAATTATTAGCGGCTTTGAAACAATACCTACAATTAGTGCCCAATGACCTTGATATGCAGACTCTTTATGATGATTATCAAACATTAGGTAATTAAAAAAAGCGTTAAGACCAACGATATAGTTGGCCTTAACGCTTTTTTTGTGTAATGCATAATGATTAGTCAGTTAAATAGGTTTGATTAAGTGTTTCCTGTGCCCAATCGCACCATTCTAATTCGGTGGCACAGACCATTAAGCGCCGTTTCAAGATGAGGTAGCGGCCTAAATTTTTCTGTTTTTCAATGGGGTCCGTAATCGCGTCGTATTCTTGCATCTTATGTTGATATTGTTTTTGTGTTTTTTGGTAATGGTGACGGCGATCTTGGAGTAAAGAGGTTGCCTGTTCTTGGTTGAATAAAGCAATGACATACACTTTAGCTAAAAATTCGTCACGTTGAGTAGGGACATTGGTTTCTTCTTGGAACCAGTCAGCAACCACGAGTTGTCCCTCAGGCGTTAAGTGATAAATTTTTTTTTGCTTGTGAATGGCATCGGTTTCGACTGATACGTAGCCTTGTTCATGAAGTTTATTCAAAGCTGTATAAATTTGGCTATGGTGTGCTTCCCAAAATAAATTAATATACTGCTTTAACTCATAACCACTGCAAGGTTTACGAACTAACATACATAATAAAATATAGCTGAGTGTACTCATCTTGTTTCACCCTTTAATCGATTAATTATTGCTCAGTATAACATACTTTCCTTTCACAAACATGTCATTAATTCATGTCAAAAATTAGTGTCAAAATTGACACGTTTTAAAATCTAGTGTACTTTATATAAAGAGAAAGAGAGTGATATGTTAATGGAGAATCAAAATAAAGGGCTGCGATCAGCGTATGCCTTGGCTTTTACGTGTATGGTCGCTTTTATGGGGATTGGCTTAGTTGATCCAATTTTAAAAACCATCGCGGTTAAATTGAATGCAACACCAGCGCAAACGACGCTATTATTTACGAGTTATATGTTGGTGACAGGGATTATTATGTTATTTACTGGTTTCATTTCGACTAGAATTGGTGCCAAAAGAACAATTAGTATCGGTTTAATCATTATTGTATTATTTGCCGCTTTAGCAGGTCGTTCACAGACAATCTCACAATTAATTTCGTTGCGGGCCGGTTGGGGCTTTGGGAACGCATTGTTCTTATCGACAGCGTTAACGGCAATTGTTAGTGTGATGCCCGAAAAAACGGAACAAGCCATTATGTTATACGAAGGTTCAATGGGAATCGGAATGGCAGTTGGTCCGTTAGTCGGTGGGGCGCTGGGGAGTTTTTCTTGGCGTTTTCCGTTTTATGGCGTAGCAATCTTAATGTTTATCGCTGCGATGACGATTGTATTTTTATTAGAACCGATTGCCAAACCCGTTAAAAAAGCGCGCTTTTTTGCCGGCGCGGTTGCCTTAAAAAATCATCGCCTCCGCTCAATCGGAATTATTGCATTGTTGTATAACTTTGGCTTCTTTACAATTTTAGCGTACGCACCCTTTTTATTAGTTGGGCTCACTGAAATGCAAGTCGGGTTTGTTTTCTTTGGCTGGGGAATCTTACTCGCCATTGCGTCCGTTTTTGTAGCACCTCGCTTGGAACAAAAGACGAACACGTTAATGACATTGTTGATTGGGTTGGGCTTTTTCCTCGTTTGCTTAGTAGTGATTGGGATTAATGCTGATCAACCAGTCCTAGTGGCCTTTGGCGTGATCATCGCCGGCTTCTTCCAAGGCTTAGTCAATACGCTCTTAACAACGGTTGCAATGGAAAATAAGACGATTGAACGCAGTGTTGCATCGTCTGCCTACAGTTTCATTCGGTTTACCGGGGGCCATTGCGCCTTTTGTCGCTGGTAAAATTGCTGAAAAATGGTCAGCTCACTGGACATTTTACTTCGCCGGCTTGATGATTCTAATTGGGATTTTATTCGTTCTTCGCAATCAACAGTATTTCATAACGGCGGAGGAAGAAGAAAAAGAAATTGAAATGATCGACGGTAAAGAATTACTATAAATTGAAGACCCTTCAGTTAGTGTTATCTAACTGAAGGGTCTTTTTTAGTGTGCAAGCGGTATTGATTTTAAAAAGGCAGAAAGAATGAAGCGTAATTTTTTGACAACGCTTTCTCGAGCTTGATAACATTAAAATGTAATATAAATGATAAGGAGTGGATATGATGAAGAAGCAATTATTGAAATGGACCATCGTTGGCTTTTGTTCAGTATTAGGTGTGACAGCATTAGGTGCCGGACAAGTTAGCGCACACGGGTATATCACATCCCCAGGTAGTCGCGCGTATTTAGGTAGTAATGCGTTCACAAATGATACCGGTCAAAAACCATTGAACACCAATGTTGGTCAAGTTCAATACGAGCCACAAAGTATTGAAGCCCCTAAGAATACATTTATCGATGGCAAATTAGCGAGTGCTAATATCAGTTCATTTTCGAATCTTGATGAACAAACGAGTACGAGATGGCATCAAAATCAAGTTAAATCAGGCGCATTAACGATTAAGTGGCACTTAACGGCACAACATAAAACAAGTACGTGGGACTATTACTTAACCCGCCCAGGTTGGAATCCAAATCAACCGCTAAGTATTTTAAACTTTGAAAAGATTTCTTCGATTGATGATCAAGGAAAGTTACCAGCCAAAGACGTTGCACAGACGATTAATATTCCAACCGACCGAAGTGGCTATAATGTGTTGCTAGGTGTTTGGAATATTTCGGATACGGCAAATGCCTTCTATCAAGCGGTGGATTTAAATATTACGAAGTAAAGAAATTGGGATTATTAAGAATGAAGCATGACGATTGTTTAAAACAAGAAATCAAAAAAGGCTGAACAAATATCTGTTCAGCCTTTTTTCGGTTATGCTATTTAATCCTTCATGGGCGTCTCATACGTAAAGCCTTCTCCTAGTGCTTCGTGGACGTCAATAATTGAAATGAAGGCTTTTGGGTCTTGGTGTTCAATAATTCTTTTGAGGTGGGCCACTTCGCTAGCACCGACTACACAATAAATCATTTGACGCGATTGGTGTGAATAACCCCCTTCAGCGTGTAAGAAAGTCACGCCCCGACCGGTTTGAGACATGATTTGATTGGCAATCTTTTGATAGTGATCGCTGACGACTAACAAACCTTTGGCCGCATACGCCCCTTCGAGTGTAAAGTTAACGACGCGGGAGAAAACGTATGATGCAATTAAGGTATACATCATGTGCTCGATATCGAGGTAACTGAGGGAAGCTGTTAAAACAAAGATATCAAAAATTAATAGGGAACGCCCCATTTGGACTCCCCGTCGTTTTTCAATAATTCGGGCGATGACATCACTACCGCCTGTCGTACCACCGTAGCGGTAGATGATACCACTACCAAAACCACCACATAAACCAGCCAGTAGCGCGGCAATGAAAATATCGTGATTTAAATTAATGGTGACCGGGACGCGTTGCCAAATCCATAAGAAGACGGACATCATGACGGTGCCGTAAATTGTATACGCTAAGGCGCGTTTGCCTAAAAATTTGTACCCAAGAATTACTAATGGGATATTTAAAATTAAAGTTGTATATGCTGGATCAATATGAAGCCAATAGCGCACAATTAAGGTAATCCCGGTTAACCCACCTTCAGCTAAGTGGTTTTGAATGTTAATCGTAATCAAACCAAAGGCGTAAATCGCACAACCAATGGCAATCGCGATTAAATCACGGAAAGTGGTGGTCAAATTTGTTTTTTGTGTCATTTGTCATTCCCCCTTACTGTGGTACCTACTATTAAATATAGCACGGAATCGCTGTCATGACTAAGCCAATTAAGTTTAGCAAAGGATTGTGGTATGATAAATGGATAAAATGATGTACCAATAGTGGTCAGATAAGAGGTTGAATAAATGAAATTAACGACTTTTGCGCCCGAATTTGCAGAAGCACTGCCAATCCTAGAACAAATTGAAGCAGCTGGTTTTGAGGCTTACTTTGTTGGGGGGAGTGTCCGTGATAATTTATTGGGCTTACCAATTCATGATGTTGACATTGCGACATCTGCCTATCCAGCTGAAATCAAACAAATTTTTAAACGGACCGTCGATACTGGGATTCAACATGGTACGGTCATGATTTTAGATCATGGGAATGGCTACGAAGTGACAACTTTTAGAACGGAAACCGGATACCAAGATTTTCGGCGGCCTGATTCAGTAACGTTTGTCCGCTCATTGGAAGAGGACTTGAAACGGCGTGATTTTACCATTAACGCCTTAGCGATGCGCGCAGATGGTGAAATTATCGATCTTTTTGACGGCATTGCTGATTTGAAGGCGCATAAAATTCGAGCGGTCGGTGTCGCCGATGAACGCTTCCACGAAGATGCACTTCGGATGATGCGGGCAGTTCGGTTTGAGAGCCAACTCGGTTTTTCAGTGACTGAAAACACGCAAGCCGCGATTGAAAAACACGCTGCCTTACTTGAAAAAATTGCAGTTGAACGCATTCACGTTGAATTTATGAAGTTGATGCAAGGGATTGAACGGCAAAATGGGTTACGGACGTTTATTGACACGGGCTTATATCGATATTGTCCAGATTTGGCTGATCAATTACCGGCTTTGGAACAATTGACGGCCTTGCCCACGAAGCAGCTGCATGACGAAAGTACGGTTTGGTTAGTGGTGACCTATTTACTTGGGCAAACCCCCGCACAAGCTGGGCGTTTTTTGAAGCATTGGAAGAGTGCTAATGATGTGATTGATGCGGTTAAAGCGGGCTTAGTCTTACTGCCTAAATTATTGACGGCAACTGCCGATCAATGGGACCTTTATCAAGCTGGCCAAGCAGTTTTAGTGATCAGTTTGCAAATCGCAGAATTAGTGACAACTGCGACAATTCCGACTGCCGACTGGTTCACGCGTTATGACCGGTTACAAATTAAACAAAAAGCCGATTTAGCGATTAATGGCCAAATATTGATGCAAAATGGCTTCCAGCCCGGACCCATTTTAGGTAAAACGCTGGCTATTTTAGAACGGAAAGTGGTCCTAGCCGAGTTACCAAATGACACGGAAGCGTTACTAAAGGCTGCTAAATAAAAATGAACCACTTTTTCAAGACTTGTGTTAAAATAAGCATGTAAGCACATTCAGAAAGGGTGACATTGATGGCACAACACGTTTTTAAAGAATTGAAATTGTATTTTAGAAATGGTGACGCATGGACAATCAACCACAAGGAATTGAACGATATTTGGATTAGCCGGGTAACAACGAGCTATGGCCGCATTAATGGTGGCCCAATGCAAGAAATTCATCCATGTAAGAGTTTTAAAGCTGAAATCTTGCCAGAAGCTGATCATGTTAAGAGTGAAGACATTAACACTGGCTCACTTGAAATGGGGATGTTTGGCCGCGCAACGAAGTATCAAGATATTGAGAAGTTAGACCTTATCTTTGAAGACGAACAAGATAAAAAACCACTTCAAATTTACTTCCCATTCAAGAATAAGGATACAAGCGGTTTAGATAACATTTATCAAACCAGCCAAATCTCACAAAAAAATGGTCATTTATACATCGTCATTGATGCTACAAGCTCAATTGCCGATGAATATCCTGAAATTTAATGACTGCATTAAAACCGATTCGATTATGAATCGGTTTTTTTAGTGATTTTTAATTGTCACCCGCCGGATTATTCGCTATGATTGAGAGAATGAAAGTAAAAGGTGAAAAATATTGCAAACATTAACAGCGACGAACTTAACGAAGACTTATGGCGAAAAAACGCTCTTTAAAGATATCTCATTTTTAATTCGCGAAGGTGATCGAATTGGCCTCGTTGGGATTAACGGGACTGGGAAGACGACATTATTAAACGCGTTAACAGGCACTGACTCTTATGATAGTGGCCAGATTGAAACACCTAATCAATACGCGATGAGTTATTTAGCGCAAAAACCGGTCTTTGATACTAATTTGAGTATCATGGCCGCTATTTTTGCCGGCCAAAATCCAGTGTTTAAGACGATTCAGAATTACGAACGTGTCCTGGCAGCTTATACGGCCGATCCAACGAATCCTAAGTTGCAAACGCAATATGAACAAGCTGATGCGCAGATGACGCAACAAGATGCTTGGACCGTGGATACCGATATCAAAACAATTTTGACGCAATTGCATTTAACTGACTTAGATCAACCGATTAATACGCTCTCGGGGGGCCAACAAAAACGGGTTGGTTTGGCACAAGCCTTGATTGAAAGCCCCGATTTATTAATCTTAGACGAACCGACTAACCACCTTGATTTTGATTCTATCGAATGGTTGGAAAAACGCTTAGCACAATATAAGGGCGCACTTTTAATCGTGACGCATGATCGCTATTTCTTGGATCGGGTCGCAAATCAAATTTTTGAATTGGACGCCGGTCAACTCTATACGTATACCGGGAACTACGAACAATTCTTAACACAAAAAGCGGACCGGCTTGAACGCGAACAACAAGCCGCCCACAAACAACAACAACTCTATAAGCAAGAGTTGACGTGGATGCGCGCCGGGGCTAAAGCTCGGACGACAAAACAACAAGCGCGAATCAATCGGTTTAACGATTTGAAGGGCAATCTGACAACTGGGCCGGATACTGCCGAAGTTGATATTCAAATGGGCCAATCACGTTTAGGCAAGAAGGTCTTAGAACTCAAAGACGCTAACTTAACACTTGATGCGCATCCTATCCTGAAAGATTTCAGCTTGTTAGTGCAAGCTAATGATCGAATTGGGATTACTGGGGTGAACGGTGCTGGTAAGTCCTCACTACTAAATGTTTTAGCTGAACGGATCCCGCTAGATAGTGGTGAATTGGTCGTCGGTGAGACGGTTAACTTGGGTTATTACACGCAACAAAATGAAGATTTAGATCTTGATAAACGGGTGATTGCTTACCTCCAAGAAGCCGGCGAAGAAGTTATCGGTAAAAATGGGGACCGGATTAGTGTCACGCAATTATTGGAACAGTTCCTCTTTGACCGGTCAACACATGGGACGTTAATTAAGAAATTATCTGGTGGTGAAAAACGCCGGTTGTATCTCTTGAAATTATTGATGCAACAACCGAACGTTTTATTATTGGATGAACCAACTAATGACCTTGATATTGGAACATTGACGATTCTTGAAAACTATCTTGAAAACTTTAATGGGACCGTCATTACCGTTTCCCATGACCGGTATTTCCTAGATCAAGTCGCCGATAAATTATTGGTGCTTGATGGCCACGGCAACATTACGACAGAAGTCGGCCTATTCAGTGATTACTTGGCTAAACAAAAAACAGCGACAACAAAGGCTGCAGCACCTAAGCCCACACCTGAAGTCACTGTCGAAACGGTTAAGGAACCAGCCGCTAAACATAAGTTAACGTATAACGAACAAAAGGAATACGCCCATATTGAAACAGATCTTGAAAAACTAGATGAACAAATCGAAACAATCAAGACTG
The DNA here is from genome assembly GCA_002953655.1 of Latilactobacillus sakei. Taxonomy (NCBI): domain Bacteria; kingdom Bacillati; phylum Bacillota; class Bacilli; order Lactobacillales; family Lactobacillaceae; genus Latilactobacillus; species Latilactobacillus sakei. The sequence continues at coordinate 1,174,106 of CP025839.1, read as the reverse complement.
AGATGAATCAAAATGGTGCTGATTACGGTAAATTAGCCGAATGGCAAGCTGAGTTAGATCGTTTAAACCAAGAACTAGATGAAAAAATGGCGCGCTGGGACTACCTAAGCGAATACGCAGACTAAAGAAGTGCGCTCAGCCCGGTTATACTTTGAGGACTAGCGTAGTCCAGTGAATGGCCGACAAAGTCGGGCATTTGCGGGACGTGGCTAGCCGCAGAAGTATGGGCTGAAAAGCACGTTAAAGAAGGGAAGTGCGTTCAGCCCGGTTATGTTCCGAGCACTAGCATAATAAGGCGAATGATTACTGGAAGGAATCGTTTGACTTATGGCGCTAGGCACAGGAATATGGTTTGAAAAACACGTTAAAGAAAGAAGTGCGTTTGAAACGGTTTGACTCTGAGCATTAACTGGATTTGGCAGATTAGCGATGTAATCGCTGATTTGACAAATATGGTTAAGCGCAGGAGTCAGTTTCAAAAAGCACATTAAAGAAAGAAGTGCGTTCAAGTTTGGTCAACTTTCGAGCATTAGCACAGTGGGGCGAATAACCGACGGTGTCGATTATTTGGCGTACGAAGCTAAGCGCAGAAAGTTAGCTTGAAAAGCACGTTACCACAACTATCCAAAAGGGAGATTACCATGTCAGAACAAGTATACCTCGATTTAGCACGGACAATCTTAGCAGAGGGGCACTACAAGGAAGATCGGACTAATACCGGTACCTACAGCCTCTTTGGCTACCAAATGCGTTTTAATTTACAAGAGGGATTTCCTTTATTAACAACCAAGAAGGTGCCCTTTGGCTTAATCAAGAGCGAACTCTTGTGGTTTTTAAAAGGGGATTCTAATATTCGTTATTTATTACAACACAATAATCATATCTGGGATGAATGGGCGTTTGAACGCTTTGTTAAAAGTGCTGATTACAGCGGCCCTGACATGACCGATTTCAGTCATCGGGCCCAAGATGATGCTGATTTCAAAGCCGTTTATCAAGAACAAATGCGTCTATTTAACGAACGGATCTTAGCCGACGAAGCATTTGCGAAACAATATGGCGAATTAGGTGATATTTACGGTAAGCAATGGCGCGCTTGGCAAACACGTTCCGGCGAAACCATCGATCAAATTAAAAATGTCATCGAAATGATTAAAAAAAATCCTGACTCACGCCGCTTAATTGTGTCTGCTTGGAATCCAGAAGATGTGCCTAGTATGGCTTTACCACCTTGTCATACCATGTTCCAATTTTACGTCAACGATGGTAAACTCTCATGTCAACTCTATCAACGAAGTGGCGATGTCTTCCTCGGTGTACCGTTTAACATCGCTAGCTATGCGTTATTAACGCATTTGATTGCCCATGAAACGGGGCTTGAAGTCGGTGAATTCATCCATACGCTGGGAGATGCGCATATTTACAGTAACCACGTGACCCAAGTGAAGACTCAATTGGCACGGCCAATGCATGCTGCCCCCAAATTGTGGTTAAATCCAGACAAGCAGAGTATCTTTGATTTTGATGTTGCTGATATTAAAGTGGAAAATTATGAATCAGAACCCGCAATTAAAGCACCCGTTGCGGTTTAGGAGGTAGCAGATGATAGCATTTTTATGGGCTGAAGATCAAAATGGCTTAATCGGTCAAGATGGGCATTTACCTTGGCGCTTACCCAATGATCTAGCTAATTTTAAACGCGAAACGATTAACGAAGCAGTCATTATGGGGCGCAAAACGTATGACAGCTTGCCTAAAAAGCCGTTACCCGGCCGACAAAACATCGTAATTACACGCCAAAGTGGTTTGACAGTTGCCAAAGACGTTTTAGTTTTTAATGAGCGCATACAACTGCTTGATTATCAAAAAGAACATCCCACGCAAAAGTTGTTCATTATCGGCGGTGCTGATATCTTTAAACTTTTTGCGGCCGATGTCGATTATCTATACGTCACGAAGATTGCCGCCAAGTTCCAAGGTGATGTTTATATGCCCACAATTGACTACACGCAATTTAAATTAATCTCGCAAAAAGCAGGGACGGTTGATGAACGTAATCAATACCCGCATATTTTTGAGATTTATCAAAGAATAACTGAATAAACAACAAAAAGGAACGGTTACTATCAATCAATGATAGTAACCGTTCCTTTTTTAATTGTGGCAGATGAACCATTCTCGGAGTGTCGTCACAATTGTTTCAACAAGCGGGTGATCTTTTCGCAGTGTTGAAGAAAGATAGATAGTTCGTTCAATTGAGACATCCGCAATTTCTTTGAGGACGAAGTGATCGTTAGCTCGATATGACCAAGAAATTTGCGGGAAGAAGGTGATTCCTAATCCCTGATTGATGATGGAGCGCAATGTGCCAGGATCATCCGTGGTTGAACTAATTTTAGGGTGAATATGATTAGCTTCAAGCGCCATATCAATCGTATTACGAAAAGCATTGCTGGGACTTAACATAATAATGGGTGTTTGTTCAATATCACTTGTTTGCAAAATTGCTTTGTGAGCTAATGGATGTGATTTCGGGATAGCGACTAAGACGGGCTCTCTTATAATCGGGACATTATTTAAATCCGGCTTTGAATCCGATGTAATAAATAAAACCGATTCATTAATATTTTCTGGGAGATGATGTTGGATAATTGTTAATTTAATATCAGGATGTTTTTCTGAAAAAATTCGAATTAGGTTTGGCACCGACACAGAGGCGACTTCTAAACAAAGTGTCACTGAGGTAATAATCTCCTTATTTAAGGCAGTAACTGCGCGAAATCCGTCATCAAGAATGGCTAGTGTCTTGGTAACGTAGGGGTAGAAGGTATGGGCATATGGTGTTGCTTCAATATTACGACCGGTGTGATAAAACAGTGTTACCCCTAACTCAGATTCTAGATGTTTAATGGCGCGGCTAAGTGCCGGCTGTGAAATATAGAGTGCCTTGGCTGCCTGCGTAATATTTTGAGTTTCAAAGACCTTTTTAAAGTATTGTAAATGAATTAATTTCATTATTGACCACCTTAATTGATACCTATTAGTTATCGTTCTCCATTTTTTAAGTATTTTTTATTATAACAGAACTCCCTTAAGATTAAAGAGTAATCGGTAATTGCGAAAGGAGGAGATTTAATGAGTACAGCATTTTTATTTCCAGGGCAAGGTAGTCAACAAGTTGGTATGTTACAAGATATTCCCGCTGAATACCTTGAGCGGGTCGCTAAAGTGACGGGCTATCAATTAATTGATGTCCCTCAGAATTATGAGGATACCGTCTTTATCCAATTGGCGTTGTTAGTGAAGGCATTATTTGCTTTAGACGAAATCCAAAAGAATGACATCGTGCCGGATTTGGTTGCTGGACATTCGTTGGGGGCTTTTGCCGCTGCTGTCGCTTGTCAAACGTTATCGTTTGATGATGCCGTGTGGTTGGTCTATCAACGAGCAATGTTAATGAAGGCTGCTTATCCAAGCGGTTATGCGATGGGTGTTATGGTTGGATTGACCCGGGATGAGGCGGCTCAAGTAGTTCAAGAAACATTTGATCCTGATTATCCGGTCTATCTTTCAAACGAGAACTGCCCAATGCAGCATACAATCTCGGGTGCCATAATTGGCCTTGAGAAGACTTTGGCACTAGCTAAGCAGCGTCAAGCACGAACTGCTAAGTTATTGAAGGTTCCGGTGCCATCACATTGTAAGTTGATGCAAGCAACCGTTGAACAATTAAGACCTTACATTAACCAGTTGACTTTGCAGCCGGCAACTTGTCCGTACTTGAAGAATACGGATGGGCGGCTCACACAGGATGCAGAAGCCATTCGTCAAGATTTATTAGCCAATATTGAACAACCAGTACAATGGCGACAAATGATGGCCGTTGCTAAGGAAATGGGAATGGATCTGACGATTGAATTTCCGCCAGGCAATACGTTAACAAAGTTGATTCATGCTAATTTTGGAGAGCAGTTAATCCGGACGATTAATATCAGCCAACATGGCATTGATGATGCAACGTTTCTATATCGAAAATGGAGATGAACTAGATGGAAAAACCACAACGCAATTGGGACACGAAACGAGTTCAAAAAGCACAACGATTAGCGAAAATTAGTCAGTTAATGACTGGTAAGTATGTCGAAACAGACCAAATTATCACAGTTCTAGAGGCCTTAATCGCCCCTGGTGATAAGGTCGTTTTAGAAGGGGATAATCAAAAGCAAGCCAGTTTCTTGTCACAAAGTTTAGAACAAGTTAACCCTGAAAAAGTAAACAATTTACACATGATTATGTCGAGTATTTCACGTCCTGAACATTTGAATATCTTTGAACGCCAAATTGCTTCAAAAATTGATTTTTCATATGCAGGGGCACAAAGTGTTCGTGTTGCGCAAATGATCGAAGACGGCAAAATGAAATTAGGCGACATTCATACTTATTTAGAACTATATGGTCGCTTATTCATTGATTTAATTCCTAATGTCGTATTGGTGGCTGCGGATAAAGCGGACAAAGCAGGAAATTTATATACCGGCTTTAATACCGAAGAAACACCAACGATTGTTGAAGCAGCCGCTTTTAAAGACGGGATTGTGATCGTTCAAGTCAATGAAGTTGTTGATGAATTACCACGGATTGATATTCCTGCTGGCTGGGTGGATGTTGTTGTTCCAGCGGACAAACCTTATGAATTAGAAGCGCTCTTTACCCGTGATCCACAAAATATTACGGAACTTCAGATTCTAATGGCAATGATGGCGATTAAAGGGATTTATGCAGAACATGGTGTCCAATCACTTAATCATGGGATTGGTTTCAACACAGCTGCCATTGAACTCCTCTTACCAACTTACGGTGAAGCATTAGGTCTTAAGGGGAAAATTGCTAAAAATTGGGCTTTAAATCCACATCCAACAATTATTCCAGCGATTGAATCTGGTTGGGTTGAAAGTATCCATAGTTTTGGTGGCGAAGTTGGGATGGAAAAATATATCGCTGCTCGTCCTGATATTTTCTTCGTAGGCCAAGATGGCACGATGCGCAGTAACCGGGTCCTAGGCCAAGTGGCTGGGCAATATGCGGTTGATATGTTTATCGGTTCAACACTGCAATTAGATTATGATGGTAATTCTTCAACTGTTACCAAAGGTCGTCTATCTGGTTTTGGTGGTGCACCTAACATGGGTCATAATCCTGGTGGGCGTCGTCATTCAACACCGGCATGGCAATCATTACGTGATGAAGAAAATCCTTTAGGCAAAGGCCAAAAACTAGTCGTCCAAATGGTTGAAACATACGGTTCTAATAAGAAGCCAGTTTTTGTTGAAACCTTAGATGCGCTTGCTGTTCAAAAACAAGCGAGCCTAGCAAATGCTCCCGTTATGATTTATAGCGAAGATACAACGCATATTGTGACTGAAGAAGGGATTGCCTATCTTTACAAGACAACTAGCAAAGAACAGCGTCAAGCCGCAATTGCCGCAATTGGTGGCGTAACACCACTTGGCATGACAAGTACTAAAGAATCATTGGATCAATTACGCCGAGCTGGGATTGTTAAACTGCCTGAAGACTTGGGTATCAAACGAAGCGATGCAAAACGTTCATTATTAGCAGCGCAAACAATTGATGATTTGGTTGAATGGTCAGATGGCCTATATCAACCACCAATGAAGTTCAGAACTTGGTCATAGGAAAGGGAGATTATCATGGAACAATTAGCTTATCAATATCAAACAAGCCAACCCATTAATAAACGAGTACACGTCGGGGTCGTTGGATCAGGAGATTTGGAAATTTTAATGTTTCCAACCACTAAAGCTGAATCAACAGTTAAAGTCTGCACCGGTAGTGACGGTTTTGACGAGGTATGGGGAAATGTTTTAACCCGTTTCTTTGATCGCTATCCAATTTCGGCCGACATTGTGATTAATGACTTTGGTGCAACACCAGGTGTCGTTTATCTCCGATTAACACAAGCAATGGAGGAACTAGCTGATGAAAAATAGTTTTGTAGAATTAAAGGCCCGCGAACGGGTGAATGCTTTATTAGACACACCGACTGGTCGCGAATTAGTTGGTCCTTTTGACCAAATGACAGCCCCTAACTTGATTGCCCAAGGAATTGTCCCAGAAAGTGATGATGGCATTATTGTGTCACGTGGGACGATTGGTAATAAAGAAGTTGTCGTAATCGCAATGGAAGGTAGTTTCCAAGGTGGTGGGATTGGCGAAGTTTCAGGTGCAAAGATTATCGCTGCACTAACACATGCCCTAACTGAAAATCAAAATGGTAATGAAATTTTCCCAATCATCGTGTTAGATACTGGTGGCGTGCGGCTACAAGAAGCCAACTATGGTCTACTTTCAATTTCTGAAATTAGCAACTTAATTGTGGCGCTTAAAAAATACGTGCCCGTCATTGGGGTTGTCCCTGGACGAGTTGGTTCATTTGGTGGGATGTCCATTACTTCAGCTTTAATGAGTTATTTAATTACGACTAAAAAAGCGCGGGTTGGCTTGAATGGCCCAGAAGTAATCGAACAAGAAGCCGGTGTCCGCGAATTTGATTCCAGCGACAAAGATTTAATTTGGAATACAATTGGTGCCCGTCAACGCGTTGAAGCTCAAATTATTGATGAATTGGTGACTGATAGTGTCGAAAATGTTAAGGATGCAATCGTGGCGGCAATGGTTGAACGTAAAGATAGCCACCGTAGTGAAAATGCTGACTTTTACTTGTCATTATTGGCAAAACTCGATCTTTCAAAACCAATGGCCATTGAAGACTATAATCAAATACTTGCCAAACACCAAACACAAGTAGTTGAGCTACCAGTGATTACTGAACAAGCAACACCGGCAACCGCCAGTGTTGGGTACGACTGGTTCCAAGCGCTAACTGGGTTAAAGAATCCAAGTTCAACAATTAGTACTGTTTATTACGGTGATTCAGATCGTTTTAATGAAGATGCTGTCGTAACGACAATTGTACCGGATGGTAAAAATCCAATGTATCGCGTCCGAGATGGTGAAGTTGGCTTAGTAGAAGGCTTCCGGATGGCACAAATCTTAAATCACGTCTATGAAGAAGATCAAAATAAGATCGTTAAACGACCAATCGTTGTCGTCATTGATGTCCCTAGTCAAGCTTACGGTTATAACGAAGAATTAATCGGGATTCATGTGGCGTTAGCAAATAGTGCAGCGGCTTATGCCAAATTACGGCAAGCAGGGCACCCGGTAATTGGGGTGGTTGTTGGTAATGCTATTTCAGGTGCTTTCTTGGCGCATGGGTTACAATCTAGTCGGTTAATTGCTTTAAACAGTGACGCAATTACTGTTCAAGCGATGTCTAAAGCAAGTGCTAGCCGAATTACTAAACGATCAATTGCTGAAATTGAAGCAGCAGCGGAAAAAGTACCTTCAATTGCCTACGATATCCGTAATTATAATAAATTAGGTGCCTTGTATTGTTTCTTAGATGGTGTGACAGATCAAAAAACGACGACTGATAACGTTGCAACTGTGATTGAAGCCGTTAATGATGCCATTGAAGATGTTCGTCATACAAACGATACGATGTTGACGAATCGCTATACAAATGACATTGCTGTCAAAATGGGCCGTGTTGAAACTAATAAGGTCCAAGCAAAAATGGACGAAGAATGGGATGCTTAATTAAATGAAATCTGCACATGATATTGTTCGCTTTGATCGTGAAATTATTCAACAACCAGCTTTAGTGGCCCAATTAGCGCTGACTAAACAGGTTTTCGGCGTTATTCGACGGGGAATTGCTAGTCAGTCAGATCTCGTACCAGTCGGCCTTCGCGGAGTAGCTCGGAATCAGCGGTTTGCTCTCGAAATTCCTGCTGATGCAATTCAAGCTGTTATTCATCCCTGGGAAATTACGACGCGTGAATCTTTCAGAGTCACTGAAGTCGCACAATTTCCGGTTTATGCACAATATCATGCTGCTAGAAAAATATTATCAGGGTTCAAATGGGGTGTTGGTGGCAGCTTAGGGTTTGAATTATCATCTGGTATTAGTGCCATTAAGCCGACGAGTGATTTTGATTTATTGCTATATGCTAACGCGCCGGCAGAGTTACCGCTTACGGTAATTGCTGCCAATCATTCTTTTTTCGAACAGTTTGATACGCAAGTGATAACCGCCAAGGGTGGTTTTGCATTAAAGGAATATTTGCGAACACCGGCTAAAAAGATTTTATTAAAAACCGATGCAGGCCCGCTATTAACCAAAGAACTTTGGTCATAAATGAGGGTGGAAAAAATGTTCGAAGATCAAAAGACTAAAATAAACGTTAGTGATTTTCAAAAAGTATCAGCCGTGACGGCGGTCATGTTACAAACCATATTAAGTTTCGCATTGGCTAATTGTCATAATCAGACGACGGCGGCTTTTGTTGGAACACTTTATGTATTTGCTAAGTACACAGCACCGATGTTTATTTTTGCCATTGTCTACAATATGGTTAAAACCAGTGAGAAAACATCTTATTTTGAATTTTTAAAGGATAAATTTTTTGAACTCGTTGTACCATATTTACTATGGACAATCGCTTATTTATTGGTATTCCCAGGTGTGCAACAAAAAACACCATACACTAATGTGGGAACCTTTTTATTGAAAGTTGTCACAGGTGATGGTGCACCGCATCTATGGTATACGGTCATGATGTTACAAATTCAATTATTGATGCCGTTCTTTATTTGGTTGGGCTATCGCGTTTTTGCCAACCGTAAACTCGTTTGGCCGGTACTCATCGGGGCTACTGTTTTTTATATCGGATGGTACTCTTTTTATAGTATGCAGGTTTTAAACGGCCCATTAGCTGAAAGCTGGTATTTATTAGACCGCTTGGTCGTCAGTTTTCTAATTTATGGGATTTATGGCGTTGCCGGTTTTGTCTATCATGAAGCAATTTTTAAGCAGTTAAATCGAATTCGCTTTGCATTACTACCTGTTGGCTTAGTAGTGGGCGGTTTATCAGTACGCGCCTTATTAGCTTATCCTGGTGATGTTAACTTTGGCCACGCGCCTTATTTGAATACCTTGCAAAGCTTATACAGTTTGATGATTATTCTGACAGTCTTTACGTTTGCCTCAAGAATGATTGTTAATCAATCACCTAAGTTACCCTGGTTCAAATGGCTAGCGGTTTATGCTTATCGGACGTATTTAGCTAATGTTTTTGTTTTTCAAGCCTTATTGCTAGTTTTTAAGTCAACTTGGTTACGATTACCAATGGGGACGATGATTGTGGTTGCCTACTTGAGCACGGCAACCGGCGCGTTTATGCTCAGCTGGCTCCTCCATTTAGGATGGTCAGGAATTAAAAAGCAATTTAGTTAAGGAGTGTTTAGACTTTGATAAATAATGAGGCACACCAAATGATGATTAAACAATTAGCTGGTTTAGTCGAGCAAGCTTTAGTCGATGAGGTTCAGTTGAGTCCTAAACCAGGTTTAGTTGATGCGTACAATAATGGTGCGCATACGGATATGGATGCATCTTTATTTATCAAGTCGGCACAGGCTTTGACACCTTTTTTTGAACAAATGGCACAAGCTGCTTGGAATCATCCTGTCGATCAGACATTGCGAGAGACAATTGCGCAGATTGGTCGAGCCGCTGAGCAAGCTATGTTTGAAGCCACCAATGGGGTTAACACGCATAAAGGCGCTATTTGGGTGATGGGTCTTTTGGTAAGCGTTTATGCGCACCAAATTAGTATGCACAAGTCTACGCAAATTGAGACCGTTTTAAAAACAGTGAGCCAATTAGCGCAATTCCCAGATGAACGTTATACACCTCAAAATGTTACACATGGCGCCGTTGTAAAAAAACGGTATCGGGTGAATGGTGCTTATGAAGAGGCGGTCTTAGGGTACCCGCATATCTTGCTAGCCATTCAGACTTATCAAAAATGGCAAACAAGTGCACCGCAGCAAGCCCAACTCCAGATGTTATTGTCGTTAATGGGCTCAGTTGCAGATACTTGCGTATTACACCGCAGTGATCAACAAACGCTTATTAAGATGCAACAACTAGCCATTCAAGCTGGTCAAAACGCGCTTCCCAATGATCGTTTTACGGCGTTGATCCAATACTGCCAAGCACACCATATTTCGCCAGGTGGTAGTGCAGATTTATTGGCAGCTAGTCTGTTTGTGCTTGCAGTTGACGCAAAGATTAGTGGCTGTTGATATTAGAAATAAACGGTGTTAAAAAGGATTACGTTATTCGTTTAAAAACGAACGGCGTGATCCTTTTTAGTTAGACTGTCATTTTTTCTCAGTAACTTTTGCTGAAAAAATGGGCGTAGTTTGATATACTGTCTTATAGATATAATCATAGAAATAGCGGTCCGCATATGGGCCTGTTTCGAGATAGAAAGTGTGGCTGAAGTAGTAGTGGCTAATATTAAAATCGTAACGGATTCATCAATTCAATTAACACCAGAAGAAATTAAACAACATCATATTACGGTGATTCCGTTGACCATCATGATTGACAATACCGTCTATATTGATGGTGAAACAATCACACGTGATCAATTTATGACTGAAATGGCTAGTGCTAGTGCGCTTCCTAAGACGAGTCAACCAGCCATCGGTAATTTTATCGAAACATACGAACAACTAGCAGCTGACGGTAGTCAAATTCTATCAATTCATATGTTACGTGCGATTAGCGGGACAGTTGATACTGCGCGTCAAGCTGGCGAAATGGCGAAAGCTGACGTCACTGTTATTGATAGTGACTTTACAGATCGTGCAATGGCCTTCCAAGTTTTAAAAGCAGCGGAAGTGATTGAAGCAGGCGGCTCATTAGAAGATGCCTTAGCAGCTATTCAAGCAGTCCATGATAATACGAAACTATATATGGGTGTGACTGACTTAACTAACCTTGTTAAAGGTGGCCGTTTAAGTCATGCAGCCGGTGTGATTTCAAGTTTATTAAACATCAAAGTAATTCTTGAAGTTGCTGACAGTGAGCTTAAGGTCCTCCGTAAGGGGCGTGGTATGAAGACGATTACGAAGTTCATTGATGAAATGGATGATGACCTCAGAAAGTTAAAAAATGTTAAAGCAATCGGTATTTCACACGCCGATGGGTTGGAACTCAGTGAAAAAATCAAGGCGCAATTACAAGCAGCCTTTCCAGCAATCGAAATTTTAGTACGAACCACTGATCCAGTCATTGCAACCCACGCGGGCGCTGGGGCTTTTGCAGTGATGTATTATACTGAAAACTAAGAAGTTTATGACTAAGGCTGGTTGACATTTATTTGTCCCAGCCTTAACTATTATCTAAAGAGATATGAGGGTGTCAGATATGAAAAAAATACGACAATTATTGATTGACCTAGGGATATTTACCGGGGTGTTACTCGTCGTCTTTATCGTTTGGCAGTTATTGACACCACGTCCAATGAAAGTCAAAGTTCGTAGTCATCAAGAAAGTATTCAAAAAACAAAAGTCGTTCAACCAAAAAAAGTTAAGAAAACATTGCACTTAGTAGCAGTCGGCGATTCATTGACCCACGGGGTGGGTGATGAGCAAAATAAAGAAGGTTATGTTTCGCGGATTGCCACTAAAATTAAAACCGAAACGGGTCATCCTGTGGTGACTGAAAATTATGGTGTCACCGGGGATACCAGCGTGCAGATTGAAAAACGCGTGCGTACGCAACCAACCTTACAAGCCAATTTGAAAAAAGCGGACATCATCACCTTGACCGTTGGGGGTAATGACTTAATGGCGGTCTTGCAGAACAACTTTTTAGATTTAAATCAAAAACAGATTGCAGCCGGTCAAAAGGCCTATCAAACACATTTGATGACGTTGTTTAGACAAATTCGGCAACAAAATCTAACGGCACCCATTTTCGTAATGGGGGTCTATAACCCATTTTACGTTTACTTTCCAGAGATTACCGGGATGTCAACGGCTGTAACGGCCTGGAATAAGACAGTCAAAGAAGTTGCCAATGACTTTGAGTCGGCCTATTATATCAATAGCGACCGTCTTTTAACGCATGGTGATGGTCACTATGTAAAACAAACGAAATCGCTCGCTAAGATGGATAGTAGTCAATTACAAAAGACACTAGCAGCAAACGAGCATCTTAATCCCTATATTAGCGACGACGATCATTTCCATCCTAACCAAAAAGGGTATCAACTCATTACCAACGCTTTTTGGCAACAGATGGCGCAACACCAAAAAGATTGGGCCAAGTAAGGAAGTTAGTTCATGCAAACTAGACAAGATAAAAAAAAGGAACAAGTTAGCCCCAAACGAACGATTAATTATTGGAAATATAGCTTTATTGTTTTACTAGCGTTAGTGATTGGCACACTGGGTTTTATCGCCTATAACGTTAGTGCACCGCAAACCAAGCAAGTTCAGACTGAAAAAATGATTAAGGCTGACAGTACCTTTGATATTCAGATGCACAAGAAGCAAATTAATAGTGTAGTGGCCTATTATCTCGAAAACTATCTTGAGAACTCAAAAGTGAAGTATAATTTTACTTTAGACCAACAAGCGATTCTTTCCGGTCAATTTAAGTTCTTAGGTTTTCCGGTCGAATTCAACCTCTTTTTCAAACCGTATGTGCTTGAAAATGGTGATATTCAACTACGTGCTAAGCAATTGGCTGTTGGTCAGTTGAAAGTACCGATGTCATTTGTTTTTAATTACATCCAACGCCAATATAAATTCCCTAAATGGGTGGTTTTAAATGCGCATAAGAGTCGCATTACCTTGCGCTTGAATGAATTTAAGTTAGCTAACGGGATGCAAGTCAAGGCCCGCCATATTGATTTGAAGAACGATAAGATTGATTTAGCCGTATACGTGCCACTAAAAAATAAGAAATAAGGTGTGCAAAATGAAGCAGAGTTTCTATCGGTATCTCATGACACAGCGCGATCCGAATAACTACGAACCAGTTGCGCAATTTGCTAACAATGCTTTCTTTGATCAATCATTCCCTAAACATGAAGGGGACTATGAACCGTTATCCCAATATTTGGAGTTAAACGGTAGTTATTTACCGAGCATGCTAATTTTTGATGAGGCCTATCAGCTGTATCAAGAAAGCGAAGAGGCATAGTAAAAGAGTGATTGAGGCGATTTAATGAGACGGAAACTAGCAATCGCAGGTAATTGGTTTTTAGCAATTCTCGTGGCCGGACTGGTTGCCTTTGTCATTCGGTCCTTCTTTTTGGTGCCAGCGACGGTGGCCGGTAATTCGATGCAACCAACCCTTGAATCGGGTGACCAACTCTTGTTGAAAAAGTTTGGGCCGGTCCACCGCTTTGAAATCGTCGTCTTTCGCTTAGCCAATGGGACCACTTATGTGAAGCGAGTGATTGGGTTACCAGGGGAGCATATTGCTTATCGGGAGGGCCAATTATACGTGAATGACCGGCCAGTTGCGGAACCTTTTTTGAAGCAATCACGGCAAAAGACGGTCTTAACTTCTGATTTTGATTTAAAAACATTAACCGATCATGATCGAATTCCGGCTAATCAATACTTTGTTCTTGGTGATAATCGCCGAATTAGCAAGGATAGTCGCACGTTTGGTACAATCGAACGTGAAATGATTATTGGTCGCGCAGTGGGCGTTTATTGGCCGTTTGAAGAGATTAATTATTTTAAATAAACGAAAAAGGTTACGGCTGCGGGTCGTAACCTTTTTAATTTAAGCCAGCAAGTTCGCGCTGAGGTATGATAGAATTAAGAATAATACTATCGGTAAGAGATGTATTCATCTTAAACAGTAATAAAGGAGTTATTATGACAATACAATGGTACCCAGGTCACATGGCCAAAGCACAAAAACAAATTAAAGAACGGCTCAAGGCAGTTGATTTAATTTTAGAAATTGTGGACGCCCGTGTACCGGAAGCTTCAATTAATCCCATGATTCAAGAACTGGGTCAAAATAAACCCATTTTATTAATTATGAATAAGGCCGATATGGCTGATCCACGACGGACGCAACAATGGATTGAAACGTTCAAGAAACGCGGCATAACCGCAATTGCCCTTGATGCCCAGCATAAGGCTAAGTTACCCATGATCGAAAAAGTAGCACAAGAAATTTTAGCTGAAAAATTGGCTAAAAAACGTGCTAAAGGCATTCGTAACCCGGTCATCCGGGCGATGTGTGTCGGCGTGCCGAACGTTGGTAAATCGACGATTTTAAACCGTTTAGTGCAAAAGAACATCGCCGTAACCGGTAATCGTCCCGGTGTGACGAAGAACCAACAATGGTTGAAAGCCGGACAAACACTTGAATTGCTCGATACACCAGGGGTTTTATGGCCTAAGTTTGAAGATCCAACGGTCGGTAGTAAATTAGCGCTTACCGGTGCGATTTCAGATGCCATCTATCATCCCGATGATGTCGTTATTTTTGCCTTAGACTACTTCAAAGCATATTATCCAAGTCAACTTCAAAAAGTTTATAAGGTAACAGATGCGGAGCTTGAAGAACCCGCTGCAGAATTAATCATGACTTTGACCAAGCGATTAGGTTTCAAAGAAGACTATGATCGTTTTTGTGTGAAGTTCATTAATGATGCGCGCCAAGGTAAATTAGGACGCTTCACTTTAGACGTTGTCCCAGTGGAGGCGTCATAAGATGACCAAAGCACAATCGATTGCTGAAATTAAGCAATTATTACAAGCACCAGTGACTGAAGAGCAGTTAGCCACTTTTGCGGCTGATTCGCGGGCGGGTGTTCAGAAATTGGTAGTTCAATATCATAAGCGAGCGGCAAAATTAGCGGCCCAAAAAGCGGCTTTTGAAGAACGGCGCCAAATGGAAAAAGCGCTCTGGCCTGATTATCCGCTAGTCGCCGGAATTGATGAGGTGGGTCGGGGGCCACTAGCCGGCCCCGTTGTAACGGCTGCTGTGATTTTGCCCCATGATTTTGATCTTTGGCAGGTCAATGATTCTAAGCAACTGTCATTTAAACTCAAACAAGCGTTGTATCGGAAGATTATGGCTCAGGCAGTCAGTGTCAGTATCGGAATTGCGTCCCCTGAACGGATCGATACCGAAAACATCTACCACGCAACAGAATTGGCAATGGGCGAAGCGGTTGCCGGTCTGGATAAGCAACCGGACTACTTATTAGTGGATGCGATGACCGTGCCCACTGATATTCCGCAAGAAAAATTAATTAAGGGCGATGCCCGCAGTATTAGTATTGCCTCAGCCAGCATTGTCGCGAAAGTCATTCGGGATCAATTGATGATTAATTATGATCAACAATATCCGGGCTATGATTTAGCTAACAATATGGGGTACGGGACAGCTAAGCATTTAGCGGGGCTTGCTGAACTCGGGGTTACACCAATTCATCGTCGCAGTTTTTCCCCAGTTCAAGATGCTTTATAGAAAAATAAAACAGCTCTTTTACGGATTATTAATTAACGTAAAGGAGCTGTTTTTGTGTTAACTAAAAATCAATTACTCTTAAAAGTACATTTAGCGGCGGGGTTTGGGCCTATTAGTGAATTACGCTTGGCGGCGTGGCTGGCAACCAGTCATCATTGGGCGTTATCGGCGTTAGAAATTGCGCAGATTGCGCGCTTGCCGGAACGTTATTGGCCGACTTTTCAAGCAAGTTTTCAAAGTACAACCTTACAACGCCAATGCATCGAACATGACGTTCGAACCACTTATTTAACCATCTTAGATAGCGACTACCCCCAGCGTTTATTGGAAACCTATTTGCCGCCCGTTTTGTTATTTTATCGTGGGGATTTAACAGTGTTAAAACGGCCATGTCTCGCGGTAGTCGGGGCGCGTCAAGCAACTCATTATTCTAAACAATCACTTGAACTGTTATTACAAGGACTAACTGCCACTACGATTATTAGTGGGTTAGCGCAAGGAGCAGATGCGATGGCCCACGAAGTTGCCTTGCAGCGTGGGTTAGCACCAATTGGGGTGATTGGCACGGGCATTAATTGCAGTTACCCACCACAAAATGAGCATTTACAACAGACAGTTGCTGAAAAAGGCTTGTTACTATCTGAATATGCCCTCGATACACCGGCCCGGCGCTATCAATTTCCAGCCCGGAATAAAATTATTGCGGGGTTATGTCATAGCTTAATTGTGACGGAGGCCCGCCATAAGAGTGGTAGCTTGATTACCGCTAACTTGGCCCTTCAAGCTAATCGCAATGTCTATGCAATTCCGGGGCGCATTGATCAATCCCTGTCGCAAGGGTGCAACCAATTAATCGCCGCGGGAGCGACACCATTGCTAGATAAAAACATGTTAATAGAAGAATTACGTTATTTTGACTAGGCAAAACCGTTTTGTTTGACATCCATCAGCTTACCTGTTATTGTTAAAACAACAAGTTACTTATAAAGTAACAAATAAACCACTAAGGGGATTTTAAATATGAAATATGCAATCACAGCTGTAACAGGACGTTTTGGTCAAGTAGCCGTTCACGAATTAGCAAAATTAGTACCTGCTTCAGATATTATTGGTTTGGCACGGAACGTGGAAAAAGCGCAAAAGATGGTACCAGCAGGTGTTATCGTTCGCCCTGGCGATTATACACAAGAAGCAACATTAGTCGACTCATTACAAGGTGTTGATCGTCTACTATTTATTTCCTCTCAACCAGGCGCAGAAGTGCCACGTGATCAACAACATCTGGCTGTTGTCCGGGCAGCTAAAAAAGCCGGGGTTAACTGGATTGGTTATACAAGCTTCCCCCATGCTGACCAAACAACTTCTGGTTTAGCTGAAGACCACCGTAAAACAGAAGCGGCTATTATCGAATCTGGTATTGCGCATTCTTTCTTACGTAATAATTGGTATCTTGAAAACGAACTCGATACAATTAAAGGCGCTATCGCGGGGCAACCATTCGTTTATGGCGCTGGTGACAGTCATGTTGGTTGGACACTTGAACGTCTTTATGCTGAAGCAGCTGCTAAAGTATTGGCCATGACTGACACGAAAGATATTTATGAATTCGCTGGTGCACCCGCCACTTACGCTGATTTAGCCAAAAGTGTTGCACAATTGACTAATCAAGAATTTGCGGTATCATCATTAAGTATCGCTGATTATCAAAAAGGGCTGGAAGCAAGCGGCTTACCTACTGAAGTTGCTGGGGTTATTACCATGATTCAAGGCCTGATCCGTGATGGGGAACTAGATGAAGTTTCAAGTGACTTACCGGATGTCTTAGGGCGGCCATTGCCATCATTAACGGCGGCTCTTCAAGAGTTATTATCAGCACAATCATAGTAGAGAACAAGTTTGAAATTGAGGTTAAACGATGAAATATTCCCACAAACTAAGTGATGCGATTCATATCTTAGCTTATGTCGAAATTTGTCAGGATGGTGATTTATCGAGTCAGGCGATTGCAGGCAGTATTGAATCTAATCCAAGTTTGGTTCGCCGCCTGATGTCGATTTTAGTTAAAGCTGATTTATTGGAAAGTCGTCCAGGTACGATTGCCCCTAAATTGGCTCGACCAGCTGAACAAATTAGTGTTTTGGATGTCTATCAGGCATTAGATGCTGATCAACGCCTATTGCATGTTGATGATAAGACCAATCCAAAATGTCTGGTCGGTGCTAACATCCAATCTGCTTTGAATGACGCTTATGATCAGGTTCAACAAGCGGCGGAAAATCAGATGGCTCAGATTAAGTTGGCTGATATTATTGCTGATATTTTGGTTAATAATGCACGAGTATAGTTTTCAAGAAAACAAGGTAAGGATAAAAATTATTTTTTATCGCACCTTGTTTTTTTGTGGTTTAATGCGGTAGGATTGGTTATGAATTTATTATAATCCGTCGTTTTTCTGATAAGTTTCCTTTGAATACTGGGAAACCTATGCTATGCTTTAATCTGATAATCACTAGTGCCCGTTAGATTTGACAAACGGTGCCACGTCACATATCATTATGTACGATTTTGAACAAAGCGTTCTGTTGAAAGGGGTTTGTCCATGGCAGGCAAAAATTTAGTCATTGTAGAATCACCTGCAAAGGCCAAAACAATTGAGAAATATCTTGGACGCAACTATAAAGTCGTTGCAAGTAAGGGTCATATCCGCGATTTACCTAAGAGTCAAATGGGTGTGGATTTCGAAAATAATTATGAACCTAAATATATTTCAATTCGCGGTAAAGGCGAAACAATTAAAGAATTAAAGAAACACGCTAAAAAAGCGGATCATATCTATCTAGCAGCCGATCCCGATCGTGAAGGGGAAGCAATTGCATGGCATGTTTCGCATATTTTAAAATTAGATCCAAACGATAAAAATCGGGTGGTCTTCAATGAAATTACCAAAGACACTGTTAAGAGTGCCTTTAAAAATCCACGTAGTATCGATATGAAATTAGTCGATGCCCAACAAGCACGCCGGGTTTTAGACCGGATTGTGGGCTATTCAATTAGTCCGCTCCTTTGGCAAAAAGTTAAAAAGGGCTTGAGTGCCGGTCGGGTGCAATCAGTGGCGTTAAAACTCGTGATTGATCGTGAACAAGAAATTAAAGCTTTCAAACCGGAAGAATATTGGTCATTAGATGCTGAATTCAAGAAGGGCCGCAGTAAGTTTAAAGCTAGTTTTTACGGTTTAAACGGTAAGAAAACAGCCTTAGGCAATAACGATGCGGTTCAAGACGTCTTAAAGCAAATTGACAAGACGCAACCTTTTACAATTGAAGATGTCAAAAAGCGTGAACGCAAACGTTTTGCGGCGGCACCTTTTACCACCAGTTCATTGCAACAAGAAGCCAACCGGAAGTTAAACTTCAGAACCCGTAAAACGATGATGCAAGCCCAACAGTTATATGAAGGGATTAATCTCGGGGGTAAAGAAGGCACGGTTGGGTTGATTACGTATATGCGTACCGATTCAACCCGGATTTCAACGGGGGCCAAACACGAAGCATCCCAATTCATTCACGATAATTATGGTGAAGAATACGCGGCTGTTAAAGCCCATAAGACGAAAAATCCAGAAGGCGCACAAGATGCCCATGAAGCAATCCGCCCAACTTCTGTGATGCGGACACCTAAGAGCTTAAAAGATGTTTTAACAAACGATCAATATAAGATTTACAACTTGATTTGGTCCCGGTTTGTCGCCAGTCAGATGACACCGGCGGTCTTTGACACAGTGGCGGTTAAGATTAACCAAAACAACGTCTTATTTAAGGCTAATGGGTCACAAATGCGCTTTCCAGGGTTTACTAAACTATACGTTTCATCCCGTGATACCGAAGATTCAGCGAAGGATAATTTATTACCTGAATTAGCGATTGGCGATGAGGTTAAATTAGCTAAAACTGATCCAGCGCAACATTTCACACAACCACCGGCACGTTATTCTGAAGCTAACTTAGTTAAAGCGCTCGAAGAAAACGGCGTTGGACGTCCGTCAACCTATTCACCAACGATTGAAACGATTCAACGACGCTATTACGTGAAGTTGAACGCCAAACGATTTGAACCAACGGAACTAGGTGAAATCGTCAATAATTTAATCGTCGAATTCTTCCCAGATATTGTCAGCATCGACTTTACTGCCGATCTTGAACATCGTTTGGATGAAGTTGAAACAGGCCAAGAAAATTGGATCAAGATTATTGATAATTTCTACCAACCTTTTGAAAAAGAAGTTGAAAAAGCTAGCGTTCAAATCGAAAAGGTTCAGATTAAAGATGAACCGGCTGGTTTTGATTGTGATATCTGTGGGGCACCAATGGTGGTTAAGATGGGCCGTTATGGTAAGTTCTTTGCCTGCAGTCGCTTCCCAGATTGTCGCAATACCAAGGCAATTGTTAAAGAAATCGGTGTGACCTGTCCTAAATGTGGCAAGGGGCAAGTCATTGAACGTAAATCTAAGAAAAACCGGTTATTCTACGGCTGTGATCGTTATCCAGACTGTGATTTTGTCACCTGGGATAAACCAGTCGGCAGAAACTGTCCTAAGTGTGAACACTACTTAGTTGAAAAGAAAATTAAAGGCGGCAAACAAGTCATCTGTCCTAATGGTGATTATGAAGAAGCCGTTCAAAAATAAGAGAAAATTTGAGGTAATTAGATGACGACAAAACCTTTTGTAAATGTGATTGGTGCCGGCTTAGCTGGTTCTGAAGCAGCTTGGCAAATCGCCAAACGCGGTGTTGATGTTCATTTATATGAAATGCGGCCAGTTAAAATGACGCCCGCCCATCACACGGAACAATTTGCGGAATTAGTTTGTACCAATTCACTCCGCGCAAACCAAGTCACGAATGCGGCTGGTTTGATTAAAGAAGAGATGCGCCGTTTAGATTCAATTATCATCGCTGCAGCGGACGAAAATGCCGTTCCTGCTGGTGGGGCGTTAGCTGTCGATCGGACACCATTTTCACAAACGGTCACCGATAAACTTGCTAATCATGAACGAGTAACCGTGCATCACGAAGAACTGACGGCTTTCCCAGAAGGCCCGACAGTAGTTGCTACTGGTCCATTAACATCACCTGGTTTAGCAGAGCAAATCAGCGCGTTAAACGGTAGTGAAGGTTTGTATTTCTACGACGCCGCTGCACCAATCCTGGATAAAAACAGTATCGATTTTGATAAAGTTTATCTTAAGTCACGGTATGACAAGGGTGAAGCAGCTTACTTGAATTGCCCAATGACTGAGGCCGAATTTGAAGCCTTTTATAAGGCTTTGATTTCAGCAGAAGTTGCTGAAATGCACGACTTTGAAGATGAAAAATTCTTCGACGGTTGCATGCCAATTGAAGTCATGGCAAAACGCGGTATCAAAACCATGTTATTCGGTCCTTTAAAACCAGTTGGGCTTGAAAATCCTAAGACCGGTGAACAACCTTACGCGGTTGTTCAATTACGTCAGGATAATGCTGCTGCCAGTCTTTATAATATCGTTGGTTTCCAAACTCATTTAAAGTGGGGCGAACAAAAACGTGTTTTCCGGATGATTCCGGGTTTAGAAAACGCTGAATTTGTCCGTTACGGTGTCATGCATCGGAATACTTTCATGAAGTCACCCGACGTGTTATTACCCACTTACCAATCAAAACAACGTGCTGATTTATTCTTCGCCGGTCAAATGACAGGGGTTGAAGGGTACGTTGAAAGTGCGGCTTCTGGCTTAGTCGCTGGGATTAACGCTGCCCGTTTAGCACTAGCAACAGAACCCGTTGCTTTCCCAACAACCACGGCAATGGGTTCAATGGCACATTACATTACGCATACCAGTGCCAAACATTTCCAACCAATGAATGCGAACTTCGGGATTTTCGAACCTTTAAAACAACGGATTCGTGATAAAAAAGAACGGAATCAAGCCCTTGCCGACCGTGCGTTAGCAAGTATTGACACGTTTAAAGAAACACTCTAGGTAAACACCTTTTAAATCCCGCTAAGCTTGTGGTAAAGTATTATTAACCAAGCTTGGAGGGATTTTTTTGGCGCTTGAACAAGATTGGATTAATTTATTTTTACAATACTTAATCGTTGATCGACACTATTCACCAGAAACGCAAAAGGCCTATCAAGCCGATATTAAAGCGTTTGTTAATTTTTTGACGGCTAATGGTGGTCTGACTTCCTTTAAGCAGGTCGGCACCCTTGAAGTACAAACTTATTTGAATGAAATGGACCAAAAACAATATAGTGGCGAGACAATTGCCCGGCGGATTTCAAGTCTGCGGTCGTTTTATCGCTACTTGGTACGCAACGAATTTTTACAGACTGATCCGTTTGAAACGGTTCAACTCAAAAAACAACGCCACAAGTTACCCCGCTTTTTCTATGAAAAAGAGATGGATGCGTTATTTGCCGCGATTGTCGGACAAGAACCGCTAACCCAACGTAATCGGGCCATTCTTGAGTTATTATATGCAACAGGGATGCGGGTTAGCGAGTGTGCCCAGCTAACGATTGGCCAGATTGACTTTGGTTTACGGGTTATTTTAGTGCATGGTAAAGGAAATAAGGATCGTTACGTCCCTTTTGGCAATCATGCGACTAAGGCTTTGCAGGATTATTTAAACAATGGCCGGGTACAATTGATGGCTAAACGCCAACAAGAACACGATGTGGTTTTTGTCAACCATTTAGGGAATCCAATTACCAGTCGGGGGATTGAATACGCATTGGATCAAGTGGTTAAAAAGACCAGTTTAACCAGTGGCATTCATCCCCACATGATTCGCCATACTTTTGCAACCCACTTGCTAGACCATGGGGCAGATTTACGAACGGTTCAGGAGTTATTAGGCCACAGTAGCTTATCGACGACTCAGATCTACACCCACGTGACAACGGCCCATTTACAAAAGGATTACCGGCAGTTCTTCCCACGGGCTTAAAAACTAGGACTAAAGAACGATTTTTTTAGCAAAAAAGAGCGATAAGATTAGCACACAGTCATAAAGACTGCTAAAATGTGATTAACGCTATTTAAAGGAGCAAATCAAATGACAACAATTTGTGCAGTAAAACATAATGGTCGAACAGCGATTGCTGGCGACGGACAAGTAACGATGGGCGAAAAATTCGTCACAAAAGATTCAGCGAAGAAAATTCGCCGGATTTACGGCAATAAAGTCGCAATTGGTTTTGCCGGTGGCGTTGCAGATGCATTTACGTTACAAGAATGGTTTGAACAAAAATTAGAAAAATACTCAGGCGATTTACAACACGCGGCTGTTGCTTTGGCACAGGATTGGCGTAAAGATCCAACACTTCAAAAATTAGAAGCAATGTTGATTGCCATTAACGAAACAGATATTCTTTTGATCTCAGGTAACGGTGAAGTCATTACCCCGGATACACTTGCTGAATCAGGGGATCAAGTGATTGCGGTTGGTTCAGGTGGTAATTTCGCCCAAGCGGCTGCAACGGCCTTGATTTTAGAAGGTAAGCCTGAATTAACAGCCGAAAAAATCGTTGAAACTGGCGTGAATATTGCTGGTGGCATCGACGTTTATACGAACCACAACGTGATTGTGGAATCATTTTAGGAGGTGGCCCCAATGGATTTGATGAATAAAACACCTAAATCAATTGTCGCTGAATTAGACAAGTTTGTAATTGGCCAAGATAAAGCTAAAAAAGCCGTAGCGGTAGCCTTGTATAATCGTTATCGTCGGATGCAATTAAGCACTAAGATGCAACAAGAAATAACACCTAAAAACTTATTGATGATCGGACCAACCGGGGTCGGTAAGACAGAAATCGCTCGCCGGTTAGCGAAAGTCGTTGATGCGCCTTTAATCAAGGTTGAAGCCACTAAATTTACAGAAGTCGGCTATGTTGGTCGTGATGTTGAATCAATGGTCCGAGACTTAGCGGATGTTGCTGTTCACATGGAAGAATCAGAACAATTCAAGAATGTGCGTGGTAAAGCGGCTCGTCAAGCAGACAAACGCTTAGTAAAATTATTAGTCCCTGGTATCAAGAAGGAACAACGTAAAAATAATAATAGCATGAACGACTTAATGTCGATGTTCACGGCCCTTCAAAATGGTGAAACACCAGCTGGTTTAAACCAAGCTGAAACTGAAGAAGTCACCGACGAAGTACGCGATCAACGGTTATCTGTTAAGGAGCAACTTGATAAGGGGCTTTTGGATGATCGCGAAATTGAAATTCAAGTTGACGAACCTAAAAAGGCCGCACCAATGAACGATATGATGGGTCAAATGGGAATTGACTTGAACGATACATTAGGCTCAATCATGCCTAAAAAGAAGATGGTCAGAACCGTTACCGTTAAAGAAGCGCGTGAAATCTTCATTCAAGAAGAATCAGACAAGTTGGTTAATCATGCCGATATTTATCATGATGCCCTTCAAAGAGCCGAAAATACCGGGATTATCTTTATCGATGAAATCGATAAGATTGCTGCCGGTGGTAAGAAACAATCTGGCGAAGTCTCACGTGAAGGGGTACAACGCGATATTTTACCAATCGTTGAAGGCTCACAAGTTAATACCAAATACGGGGTACTTAAAACAGACCATATCCTCTTCATTGGTTCTGGGGCTTTTGCGGAATCTAAACCAAGTGATTTAATCGCTGAGTTACAAGGTCGTTTTCCAATTCGAGTGGAATTAGAAGACTTAACTGAAGCCGACTTTGTCCGGATCTTAACGGAACCTAACAACGCGCTTGTTAAGCAATATATGGCTTTAATCGGTGCAGATGGGGTCCACGTCACCTTCACCATGGAAGCCATTGGCCGAATTGCTGCAATTGCCTTCCAAGTAAACCACGACACCGAAAACATTGGTGCGCGACGCTTGGCAACCATCTTGGAGAAATTGTTGGAAGATATTCTCTTTGAAGGACCAGATATGCAGATGGGTGATATCACCATCACTGAACAATATGTTAATGATAAAATTGGTAAGATTGTAGCCGATAAAGATTTAACCCGCTTTATTCTATAAATTTCTAAAGGTGGTTTTAAAAATGATCCAAATTGCAAATGAATTTTTAACAGTGACACTTAGTCCACAAGGTGCGGAATTACAGAGTGTTAAAGGGGCTGTTTCAGGCTTAGAATATCTCTGGCAAGCAGATCCCAAAGTTTGGGGGCGCCACGCACCCGTTTTATTCCCGTTTGTTGGGCGTTCTAAGGATGATCAATATACGTATCAAGGTAAAACTTACCCAATGGGCCAACACGGCTTTGCCCGTGATCGTCAATTTGAAGTAGAAAGCCAAACTGATACGGCGGTGACATTCTTATTGAAATCAGATGAAGAAAGTTTAAAAATTTATCCATTTGAATTTGAACTACGCGTTTCTTACCAAGTAAACGACATGCACTTAAAAGTGGGCTATGATGTTAAAAATACAGCACAATCTGGCCCAATGTACTTTTCTGTTGGGGGCCACCCCGGCTTTAAAGTCCCATTAACGGACGATACCCAATTTGAAGACTACTTTTTAGACTACCGACCACAAAAATCACGCGTCAAGATTCCATTGCAAGGGGCATTCATCAATCTAAATGAACGCACATTAGCACCAACGGATGTGGCGACTGATATTAATCACTCACTCTTCAAAGATGATGCCTTAATTTACGAATTAAAGGGTAAAGAAAATAAATTTAGCATTCGTTCTGAAAAAACGGATCATGCGATTAGTTTGAAAGTATCAGGCGCCCCATTTATCGGTGTTTGGTCACCTTACCCAACGGAAGGCGAATTAGTTTGTCTTGAACCTTGGTGGGGGATTGCAGATGATGTTGACGCTTCTGGTGAACTTTCAGAAAAATTTGGTGTCAATCAATTAGCACCCGGCGAAGTATTTAATGCCAGTTACGAAATTACAGTTAAATAGTTAATATAAAGCGTTTCTCGTAGAGAAGCGCTTTTTTGCTCGGTATTACACGAAGCAAACGTGCTAGTTTTTAAATAGATTGCATGCTAAGATAAGAATTATTAAACAATAAGTGAGGGAAATCATGACTGACAAAAAAGAGTACTATGGTGCAGATGCAATTATCGATAGCTTAGTAAATCATGAAGTAGAATATGTTTTTGGTATTCCAGGCGCCAAAATTGACCGAGTATTTGAACGACTAGAACACCCCGTCAATCCTAAAACACCCCAATTGATTTTAGCACGCCATGAACAAAATGCGGCATTTATGGCCGCTGGTATCGGCCGAATTACTGGTAAACCCGGCGTTGTGATGGCCACATCTGGTCCTGGCGCTAGTAACCTAGCAACCGGGGTGGTCACTGCCACTGCTGAAGGTGATCCGGTCTTAGCAATCGCTGGACAAGTGAAACGAGCTGATTTACTCCGGTTAACCCATCAGAGTATGCGGAATGCAGCGCTCTTTGCACCAATTACTAAGTTTAGTGCAGAAGTGCAAGAACCTGAAAATTTATCAGAAGTGATTGCCAATGCCTATCAAGAAGCGGAATCAGCTAAACAAGGGGCTAGCTTTGTCAGTGTCCCTCAAGATGTGACGGATGCTAAGGTTCAATCTAAAGTAATTAAGCCTCTAATTGCACCTAAATTAGGGCCTGCTAGTCCGGTTGAAACAACCTTGTTAGCCCAACGGATTAAAGAAGCGAAACTTCCCGTATTATTAGTTGGGATGCGAGCATCTTCACCAGAAGTAACCGCCGCTATTCGAAATTTAATTGCCGAAACCCACATTCCAGTCGTTGAAACTTTCCAAGCCGCGGGGGTGGTCTCACGTGAATTGGAAACTGATTTTTACGGCCGGGTGGGCTTATTCCGTAATCAACCAGGCGATCGGATCTTAAAACGCAGCGATTTGGTGATTGCAATTGGCTATGACCCAATTGAATACGAACCACGTAACTGGAATGCTGAAAGTGATGCGCACATCATGGTCATCGATGATATGCGTGCTGAAATCGATCATAATTTCCAACCTGAAAAGGAATTAGTCGGTGATATCGCACAAACGCTCGATTTCTTGTTGCCATACATGAAGGGCTATCAATTAGCTGATGACGTTCGCGACTACCTCAAGGAACTCCACGCAGAATTACACCAACGCGATACAGCACCTGAAATGTCAGCCGACAAGACGCTCAACCACCCATTGAACATTGTGTCTGAGTTGCAAGAACGCGTGACTGATGAAATGACAGTCACGGTTGATGTTGGGAGTCATTATATCTGGATGGCGCGTCACTTTAGAAGTTACGAACCGCGTCATTTACTCTTTAGTAACGGGATGCAAACATTAGGGGTCGCTTTACCATGGGCCATTAGTGCCGCTTTAGTCCGTCCTAATACCCAAATTGTCTCTGTTTCTGGTGATGGTGGCTTCTTATTCTCAAGCCAAGATTTAGAAACAGCCGTTCGTTTGAATTTAAACATTGTGCATATCATTTGGAATGATGGTTACTATGACATGGTTAAATTCCAGGAAGAAATGAAATATGGCGAATCAGCAGCCGTTCAATTTGGCCCAGTCGATTTCGTCAAATATGCTGAAAGTTTCGGCGCTACTGGCTTACGTGTTGAAAAAGCAGCCGATCTAGG
The DNA here is from genome assembly GCA_002953655.1 of Latilactobacillus sakei. Lineage (NCBI taxonomy): Bacteria > Bacillati > Bacillota > Bacilli > Lactobacillales > Lactobacillaceae > Latilactobacillus > Latilactobacillus sakei. Next base: position 1,146,984 of record CP025839.1, on the reverse strand, counting down.
CCAAGTCCTAGACCAAGCTTTTGCCACTGAAGGCCCAGTCATTGTCGATATTCCAGTCGATTACAGTGATAATAAGCTACTTGGTCAAGCTTTATTACCAGATCAACTTGTTTAATTTTTTTGATTGGTGTGAAGGAGGAAGCATAAAATGACATTTGATTATCAACGCGTCTATCAACACGGCACCTTGGCCCTATTGGTCCCCGGTTTATTTACCGGGACTTTGTCGGTCGCCGATTTATTAACCCATGGTGATTTTGGCATTGGCACGGCACATGGTTTAGCAGGCGAAATGATCATCTTGGATGGTCAAGCCTACCAAGTAACCGGTGAGGGCCAAGTTAATCAACTTGCCTCCACTGACATGGTGCCTTTTGCGACAGTTCATTTTCAAGCCCCTGAACTGTCAAGCCAAGCGTTAGGGACAGTGACTAAGGCGGAACTTGAAGATCAGATCTTAGCGCAACAGCCGCTGAAGAATCTCTTTTTTGCCGTTAAGGTGACTGGTCGCTTTAAGAAAATGCATACGCGTGCCGTTGAGGCCCAAGAACAACCCTATCCCAATTTGACGGACGCAACGCGCGTGCAGCCCGAGTTTGAGCAAGATGGAGTGACTGGCACGCTAGTTGGTTACTACGCACCAGCGCTCTATCAAGGGGCCGCAGTTGCCGGTTATCACGTGCACTTTTTAAACACGGCGCATGATTTTGGGGGCCACGTCTTAGATTATGTGATTGAAGACGCTCAATTAACGGTACAACCGTTTGAGACTTTTGAGCAACATTTCCCAAGTCAAGATCCTGACTTTTTAAATAGCGATTTCGATTTGAAGGCAATTAACGCCGATATTGAAGAAGCAGAACACTAAAAAAAGACCCGGCCGACGTTTTAAGTAACGTTTGACGGGTCTTTTGCTATTCTTATCGCCTTAAGTGGCCTGTACGCACTGATTTAAGAAAAGTAGCTACGATTAATAATCGTGTTGCCGATTAAGCTTTAGGACAACCTTATCAGTCGTTATGCAGCGGCTAATAAGGGAAAATGCTAAACTTTATTGCGCGTGATGATTGATGGGACCGTATTTGTGGCCGACGTCGATAGGATTAGCAATGGCGGCGTGTACGAATTTTTTAGCCGTTTTAATGGCTTCTTCGATCGAGTGCCCCTTAGCAATTTCAGCGCAGATACATGCAGAGAGTGAATCACCTGTCCCATTAATATGGGTCGTTTCGATATAGGGTTCTGATAACCAGAATTCTTGACCATCGGCTAGTCGCACATAATCAGTAACGCTTGATTGACCAGCAGCGTGGTGGCCTTTGATTATTACATTCTTAGCGCCTAGCGCCAGTAGCTTTTCAGCAGCTGCTTGGAAATCAGCCGGTTCATTCAAAGAAATGCCGGTTAGTTTTTGGGCTTCATAGAAATTAGGGGTTAAAACGGTCGCCATTGGAATCAATTCGGTTTTTAGCGTCTGGTAGGCTTCATCAGCAAGTAATAGTGCGCCGTGTTTTGTGATAATGACCGGGTCTAAAACCAAGGGGCCAAAATCGTGTTGCTTGAGTTGCTTGGCAACGGTCATAATCGTCTCACTATCGGTGAGCATCCCGGTCTTGCAAGCCCGGACCTTAAAATCGGCGGCAATTGCTTCAAATTCGGCGTTGATAAATTCAGGGGTCAGCGCTTGGCTCGCGTGGATTCCAAATGAATTACCAGCGACACAGGCGGTCAAAACGCTCATGCCATAAACACCGCGGGCGAAGAAAGTGTTTAAATCAGCTTGGGCGCCAGCGCTACCATCAGAGTCGGAACCGGCGATTGTCATGACTTGGGGAAAGCTGTTTAACATTGTAACCATCTCTTTTCTTAAGTTTGTGGTCAGCTTAATTGGCGATATCAACTAAGAGTCCCTATTGCTAGTATAAGCGTTACTCGTGCTACTTATCAATCATCGTTTACCCTAAAAATTAAAAATTCGCGTATACTAGAAGTAATGACAGATTTAAGGGAGGGTATCATGCTTCAGCTAGAGACAAAGGGCCTTAATTATAGCGTTGATGGCCAAGCAATATTGAGCGATATTAATATCACAATTGAACAAGGGTCTTATAATACGATTGTGGGACCATCAGGGAGTGGTAAGAGTACGTTGTTACGGCTATTAGCCGATTTATTGACACCAACGAGTGGGGAGATTTTGTTGGCAGGACAGGCCATTAGCGACTATAAACCGACGCAATATCGGCAACGCGTGTCTTATTGCTTCCAACAACCAACGTTATTTGGGACGACAGTTGGTGATAATCTAGTATTTCCGTTTGAAATTCGCGAATTACCAGTGGATGAGACGCTAGTTCAGACGCAATTAGCCCGAGTTGGGTTAGCGGAGATGCCCTTGACTAAAAAGATTACAACGCTCTCGGGGGGCGAAAAGCAACGAATTGCTTTAATTCGTAACCTGATGTTTAAACCGGAAATCCTGCTACTGGATGAAATTACGACCGGCCTAGATGAGCAGACTAAATCCTTGGTTAATGGGCTAATCACACAATTGAATCAAGAAGATGGGATTACGGTCTTGTCGATTACCCATGATACACAAGAACAACAACGGAAAGGGCGTCAGCTTCAAATTGTAGCTGGTCGTTTGGTACATGCAGATGAATCTAGCCGTTAATGGGTTATCATTAACCTTTGCTGTTTCGTTAGTTTTTGTCGCGTTAATCATCAGTTTTCACGAAAAAATTGGTCTCGAAAAAGATATGTTGATCAGTGTCGGGCGAGCGATTGTCCAATTAATTATCGTGGGTTATTTATTGAAATTTATTTTTCAAATTAACCATGTTTGGATAACGCTAGCGATGATGTTGATCATTATCTTTAACGCGGCGGCTAACGCTCGTAAACGTGCTAGTACGTTACAGCACGCGTTTGGCATTTCATTAATTGCGATTTTAACGAGTACCGGTGTTACACTCGGGTTATTAGTCTTATCTGGTGCGATTAAATTCGTGCCATCGCAGATTATCCCGATTACGGGGATGATTGCTTCCAATTCGATGGTCGCCATTGGCCTGAGCTATCGGAGTATGTTGACACAGTTTAAGGATCAACGCCAAGCCGTATTGGAACGCTTGGCACTCGGCGCTAGCTTGAAACAAGCCTCAATTGCAATTGTGAGAGAAAGTATTAAAACGGGGATGTCACCGACAATCGATTCAGCCAAGACGGTCGGCCTGGTCAGTCTCCCAGGGATGATGTCGGGGTTAATCTTTGCCGGTGTTGATCCGGTTAAAGCCATTATGTATCAAATATTAGTCACCTTCATGCTATTGTCGGCGACGAGTCTCGGGTCAGTTATTGCCTGTTATTTAGCCTATCATTCATTTTATAATGACCGCGAACAATTAATCGATCTTTAAATGATTGCACAAAAAAACGCCTTTATTGGCGTTTTTTTTGTTTATAACGGTAATATAACCCGAATGGGACTAGGTTTTCCGTACCATTTTTAATGCGACTGATGTTCTCGCGATGGCGGTAGGTTAAAAAGATTAGAACTAACGTCGCAATCGTACCGAGTAACCAGTCGTGTGTGTAAAATGACAAGATAGCAATTAGCAAGGGGCCGATGATACTGGCCATGCTGACCATACTCGTGATTAAAATGACACTAATAAAAATCGTACTAGCAATCACGAAGAAAAGCGGGTTGTAGGCCAGTAAGATCCCAGCGCTGGTTGCAACGGCTTTGCCACCTGTAAAGCGTAAAAAGATAGAGTAGGCATGGCCAACAACTGCAGCTAAACCAACGACTAAGACCAATGAATGATTAGGGATGTGAAAAATCATTGGTAGACTGGCTGCTAAAGTACCCTTTAAAATATCGAGGAACAAAACAGCCGTCCCAGCGATTGGGCCTAATACCCGGTAAGAATTGGTTGTTCCAATATTATGACTGCCAGCATCCCGGGGATCTTTATGACAAAAGACCCGGCCGATAATGACGCCTGAGGGAAACGAGCCAATCAGGTAGGCCAAGATAAAAATAAGACTTAATTTCATTGTCAGAACTCCTATTCACAACATTTGATTAATCTATTCTAGCATTTTGACAAGGGAAAAGGAATATTGTATGTTAGAATAGATGAATGCGAACATACATTTGGATAAGTGGTTATTTTAAATTTAGGGATTGTAAAATCGTTCAAATTTGTTGATAATATAACTTATCTGTTCATTTTTAGACAAAGGAGTCATTGTTGAATGCCAAATCAAAAACAAGATTATAATGATAATTCGATTCAAGTCTTAGAGGGCTTGGAAGCAGTTCGAAAACGGCCTGGCATGTATATTGGCTCAACCGATGGGCGTGGGTTACATCATTTAGTATACGAAATTGTCGACAATGCAGTCGATGAAGCACTCGCCGGTTTTGGTGCCGAAATTAACGTCACAATCGGTGCGGACAATAGTATTAGTGTTCGTGATCATGGGCGGGGGATGCCAACGGGGATGCATCAATCAGGGATTCCAACGATTGAAGTCATCTTAACGGTCCTCCATGCCGGTGGTAAGTTCACTCAGAATAGTTATAAAACGTCTGGGGGGCTCCATGGTGTTGGGGCCAGTGTTGTTAATGCGTTATCTGAATGGTTAACCGTTCGGGTGGTTCGAGACGGCGTGGCTTATGAAGAACGCTTTGAAAACGGCGGCCATCCAGTGGGCACTTTAAAAAAGGTTGGTAAAGCCAACGAACCTAACGGGACACTAATTACCTTTAAACCGGATGCATCAATTTTCCAAGTCACAACGTATAATTACAATACGTTAGCAGAACGGTTACGGGAATCAGCCTTTTTGTTAAAGGACGTTAAGATTACGTTAACGGACTTACGTGCTGATCCTGCTAAGGAAGATGTCTTTCATTATCCAGAGGGGATTCAATCATTCGTTGATTATCTAAATGAGGATAAAGACACGATTGGGAATAAACTCTATTTTGAAGGCACTAAAGAAGACATCGAAGTTGAATTCGCTGGTCAATATAACGACGGCTATTCCGAAAACATCATGTCATTTGTTAATAACGTGCGGACTGGTGATGGTGGTACGCATGAAGCCGGGATGAAAGCCGGATTAACCAAAGCATTTAACGATTATGCGCGCAAGGTTAACTTATTAAAAGAACGGGATAAGAACATGGAAGGCTCAGATGTTCGTGAAGGACTCAGTGCCGTCTTATCTGTACGGATCCCAGAAGAGTTACTACAATTTGAAGGTCAGACCAAAGGTAAGTTAGGCTCACCACAGGCTAGAACCGCGGTCGACAACCTCGTTTACGAGCAAATGAGCTTCTTTTTACTAGAGAATGGGGAATTTGCCCAAGCCTTGGTTAGAAAGTCACTCAAGGCCCGTGAAGCCCGTGAGGCAGCCCGTAAAGCGCGTGAACAAAGCCGAAACGGTAAGAAAAAGAAAAAATCAGACGGTTTACTCTCTGGTAAGTTGACACCCGCGCAATCTAAGAACGCGGCTAAAAACGAATTGTACTTGGTCGAAGGCGATTCCGCTGGCGGTTCAGCTAAACAGGGCCGTGATCGGAAGTTCCAAGCAATCTTGCCATTACGTGGGAAGGTATTGAATACCCAAAAGGCAAAATTACAAGAAATTCTAAAAAATGAAGAAATTAACACAATGATCTACACAATCGGGGCCGGTGTTGGCGCTGAATTCAAAATTGAAGATAGCAATTACGATAAGATTATTATCATGACCGATGCGGATACCGATGGGGCTCATATTCAAATCTTACTCTTAACCTTCTTCTACCGTTACATGCGACCATTAATCGAAGCCGGTAAAGTGTATATCGCCTTACCACCTTTGTACAAGCTTCAAAAAGGTGCCGGCGCTAAAACGAAGATTGCTTATGCTTGGACGGACGATGAATTAAAAGTTGTCGCGAAGGAAATGGGTAAAGGTTATAGCCAACAACGCTTCAAAGGGTTAGGTGAAATGAATGCCGATCAACTTTGGGACACAACCATGGATCCAACAAGTCGGACCTTAATTCGTGTTCGGATTGACGATGCTGCTTTAGCAGAACGCCGGGTCACAACCTTGATGGGTGATAAAGTTGAACCGCGACGGAAGTGGATCGAAGAAAATGTGAAGTTCACGCTCGCTGAAGAAGGTAGCATTTTAGAGACGACGGGGCAAGCAACAACGCCAGTCACCGAGGATAACGCAGTAGAATAATTAGACGATTAGAAAAGTGAGTGATTAATTTGGCTGATGAAGCACAAAAAATTCAAGAGTTAACCCTTGAAGAAGTCATGGGCGACCGCTTTGGCCGGTATTCCAAATACATCATTCAAGAACGGGCATTACCGGATATTCGGGATGGATTAAAACCTGTTCAACGGCGAATTTTGTACGCAATGGCAATTGATGGTAATACTTATGACAAAGGATTCCGTAAATCAGCGAAGTCTGTTGGGAACGTCATGGGTAATTTTCATCCGCATGGTGATAGCTCGATTTATGAAGCAATGGTCCGCCTAAGCCAAGACTGGAAATTACGGGAACCATTAATTGAAATGCACGGGAATAATGGGTCGATGGATGGCGATCCACCAGCTGCTATGCGTTATACAGAAGCGCGACTCAGCAAAATTGCCAGTGAGATGTTAAAAGATATCGATAAAAAGACAGTTGATTTTGTCTTAAACTTTGATGATACGGCTGAAGAACCAACTGTTTTACCAGCCCGCTTCCCGAACCTCTTGGTCAACGGGGCGACTGGTATTTCCGCTGGGTATGCAACTGAGATTCCACCCCATAACTTAGGTGAAGTCACAGATGGGTTAGTTTATTTAATCGATCATCCAGACGCAACACTAGAAAAGATGATGACCTTTGTTAAAGGCCCTGATTTCCCGACTGGTGGGATTCTACAAGGCCTGGACGGGATTAAGAAAGCTTACGAAACAGGCCGTGGTCGCGTTGTTGTGCGGGCTAAAACCAGCATTCAACAACTCCGTGGTAATCGGGAACAAATCGTTATCAGCGAGATTCCATACGAAGTCAATAAGGCCCAAATGGTCAAAAAGATTGATGAATTACGAGTCTTGAAGAAGGTTGATGGTATTTCTGAAGTCCGTGATGAAAGTGATCGGATGGGTTTATCAGTGGTCATCGAATTAAAGAAACAAGCGGATAGTCAAGGGATTTTGAATTATCTCTTTAAAAATACCGATTTACAAATTACGTATAATTTCAATATGGTCGCCATCTCTGATATGCAACCTAAACAGGTTGGCTTACTTGAGATTTTACATGCCTACTTAAAGCATCAAGAAGAAGTCGTTACGCGGCGGACACAATACAGCTTACAAAAAGCACAGGATCGGTTGCATATTGTTGCAGGTCTTGTTAAAGCCCTATCGATTCTTGACCAAGTAATCAGTACGATTCGCGCAAGTAAGAATAAAAAAGACGCTAAGACAAACTTAGTGGCACAATACGATTTTACCGAAGCACAAGCCGAAGCAATTGTTTCCTTACAATTGTATCGTTTAACGAATACCGATGTGACGGCCTTAGAAGCCGAAGCGGCTGAATTAAAAACAGCGGTTGCAGGTTATCAAGCAATCTTGGGTAATCCTAAAGAACTTGCACGGGTCATTAAGGCTGAATTAAAATCGGTGGTTAAAGCTTACCGGAACGATCGGAAGACAGAAATTGAAGCCGAAATTGAAACCCTTGAGATTGATACGAGCGTGACAGTGATTGATGAAACCGTTATGGTTGCAGTTAGTCATGACGGCTACCTTAAACGGAGTAGTCTCCGTTCTTATCAAGCCTCAGAAGGGGCTGATGGTGGTCTGAAAGAAGGCGATTTTGCCATCTTACAACAACCTATGCAGACACTCGATCAATTGATGTTATTTACCAACTATGGGCATTTGATTCAACGACCAGTGCATGAAATTGCCGATTTGAAGTGGAAAGAAATGGGCGAACATATTTCGCAATCGATTGGCTTAGCGGCCGATGAAGCGATTATTGCGGCCTTTAGCTTTACGCCAAACGAACAAAGTGGCTATTTTGTTATCGGAACGACCGATGGTTACATTAAGCAAACGGCTTTCCAAGACTTGTTGCCAAGTCGGACCTATCGTTCAAAAGCCCAAGACTTTATTAAGCTACATGCTGGGGCGAACGTGACGAATGTTTATTGGGTCTCGGAAGCAGATGCCCAACAACAGGCTGTTTTTAGTGCTAGTTATAACGGTTATGGCTTAAGCTTTGCTTTAAGCGAAGTATCAGTCTCTGGTGCCAAAGCCGGTGGTGTGAAACTGATGGATCTTAAAGATGGCGATCATGTCGCTAACTTTACGCTCTTTGACCCCGCTGAAAAGCACGCTGCTGTCGCAATTATCACGCAACGTGGGGCCTTTAAGCGCATGTTCTTAAGCGAAGTCGGCTTAACAAGCCGTGCACGGCGTGGGGTCTTAATCTTGCGTGAATTAAAACGCGATCCGCATCGGGTGGCCGCTATGATTCGTGTTGCACCTAAGATCGCATTATTAGTGAAAACTGAGCAGGCATTATTAACAATTGACCCACAAGCACATGCAACAGGTGACCGATATTCAAACGGGAGCTTTGTCATGGATGTTGAAGAAGTTGGTCAACCGGTATTTGTTTTAGCGCAATCCAGCGAACCAATTTCAAATCATAAAGATTAATCAAAAGGATGCTAATCAGGCTGATTAGCATCCTTTTCTGTTATATAAAAGAAGCTGAAAAATCGAATCTGTACCATAACACTTAAAAGGTTTTGCACAATCTAAATTAGACGGATAACTAGTTCTCAAATAAGCTACGAACGCTTACACACCAATGTTTTATGGTATATAAGGACTCGTGGATATTTTCGAAAAGAAAGGGTTTGCAAAAAGCTTGTGACGTGTTATACTAAATGTGTAAAAACTGTATGATTGAATTTTAAATAAATGGAGGCAATCCACATGGTAAAAACTGAAAAAATCAACTTAGCCGATTATTGGGACGGTTTTAATAAGGGTGATTGGCAAGATGAAATCGATATTCGCGATTTCATCCAACAAAACTTTACAGCCTATGATGGTGATGAAAGTTTCTTAGCTGGTCCTACTGAAGCGACAACAACTTTAAACGACCAATTAATGGCACTTAAGAAAAAAGAACGTGAAGCAGGCGGTGTTTTAGATGCTGATAACGACAATCCTGCAACTGTTACATCACATGGTCCTGGTTATTTAAATAAGGATCTTGAAAAAATCGTTGGGTTACAAACTGACGCACCACTCAAACGAGCATTCATGCCTTTTGGTGGGATTCGGATGGCCGAAGATGCCTTAGAAGCTTATGGTTTTAAGACAGATCCAGAACAACACAAAATCTTTAACGAATATCGTAAGACTCATAACCAAGGGGTTTTCGATGCTTATACACCAGACATGCGTAAAGCACGTCACTACAAGATTATCACAGGACTTCCTGATGCTTATGCACGTGGCCGGATTATCCCTGATTTACCACGGATTGCTGTCTATGGGATTGACCGTTTAGCCGAAGAAAAAGTCCGCGACTTTAACGGCATTGGTGACGGTGAAATGACAGATGATGTTATTCGCCTTCGTGAAGAAATCAATGAACAATATCGTGCTTTACAAGACATGAAGAAAATGGCTGCTAGCTATGGTTTTGATATTTCAAAACCTGCTAAAAATGCGCAAGAAGCTATTCAATGGATTTACTTTGGCTACTTAGCAGCGATCAAGACACAAAACGGAGCTGCAATGTCAGTTGGCCGAATTGATACAACGATGGATATCTTTATCCAACGTGATTTAGATCGTGGCTTAATTACAGAAGCTGAAGCACAAGAAATGGTTGATCATTTTGTCATGAAATTACGGATGGTGCGCTTCATTCGGACAGAAGATTACAACTCATTATTCTCAGGTGATCCAATCTGGGCAACCTTATCAATGTGTGGGATTGGCATGGATGGCCGCCATCATGTTACTAAGACAGCCTTCCGTGTCTTGAAGACCTTGGAAAACATGGGGGCTGCACCAGAACCTAATATCACATTGCTCTGGTCAGATCGCTTACCAGACGGCTTTAAACGCTATGCAACTGAAGTATCAATTAAGAGTTCAACCATTCAATACGAAAATGACGACTTGATGCGCAACGAATGGGGTAGCGATTATTATGGGATTGCTTGTTGTGTTTCTGCACAACCAATTGCAGATGGCGTACAATACTTCGGTGCTCGTGCTAACTTGGCTAAGACAATCCTTTACGCAATTAACGGTGGGATTGATGAATTAGGTAAAGCCCAAGTTGGTCCAGCTTATCAACCAATTACAAGCGAAATCATCGATTACAAAGAATTCATGGGTAAATACGATAAGATGTTAGATTGGTTAGCAGACGTTTACGTTAATGCTTTAAACACAATCCACTACATGCATGACAAGTATTACTATGAATCAGCACAATTAGCATTGAAGAATAGTCGTTTAGACCGGACATTTGCGACTGGTATTTCTGGTTTATCACATGCGGTTGATTCAATTTCAGCTATTAAATATGGTCAAGTTAAAGTTATTCGTGATGAAGACGGTATGGCAGTCGATTTTGAAGCTCAAAATCCTGATTACCCACGTTACGGTAACAATGATGACCGTGCTGATGATATTGCTAAATGGTTAGTTAAGACTTTCTACAACAAGATGAATACACACCATTTATATCGTGGTTCAAAATTATCAACATCTGTTTTAACAATCACATCAAACGTTGTTTATGGTAAGAATACAGGGACAACCCCTAACGGCCGTCAAGCCGGCGAACCATTCTCACCTGGTGCTAACCCAGCATACGGTGCTGAAAAGAACGGTGCTTTAGCATCATTACTTTCAACAGCTAAGATTCCTTATCGTTATGCAACTGATGGGATTTCAAATACATTTGGTGTGACACCTAATACTTTAGGTCATGACGATAACGCACGTAAAGATGCCTTAGTCAACATGGTCGACGGTTATATGATCAATCATGGTATGCATTTGAATATCAACGTCTTCAACAAACAAACATTAATGGATGCCCAACAACATCCTGAAGAATACCCAACATTAACGGTTCGTGTTTCTGGTTACTGTGTCTACTTCGCAGATTTAACCAAGGAACAACAAGATGATGTTATTTCAAGAACATTCTTCGATGAAATGTAGTCATTTATAAAATAAACGAGGCAGCGGATAGCTAACCCTATCCGCTTTCTTGTAAAGCTGCTAATTTAGACTTAGCAGTTTTGCTAGGAAGAGTGTCTTTTATAAGAGGTGGAAGAAATGGCAATTAACTTTACAACCCGTTTATCAACGGAACCAGCAGAAACAGTCGTACCGGAAACAACAGAAGCCCCAATTGGCTATGTCCATTCAATTGAGTCTTTTGGATCTGTAGATGGTCCTGGCATTCGTTTTGTGGCCTTTTTACAGGGGTGTCGCATGCGGTGTGAATTCTGTCATAATCCCGATACTTGGAATATTGGTAGTGGTGAGCCATATACTGCTGATGAATTAATTGCAAAAGCATTACCTTACAAAGCGTTTTGGGGTAAAGAAGGCGGTATTACCTGTAGTGGTGGTGAATCACTGATTCAAATTGATTTCTTAATTGATCTATTTAAAAAATGCAAAGCACAAGGGATTAATACATGTCTTGATACGTGCGGTCAACCTTTCACATACAAAGAACCATTCTTTAGTAAGTTTAAAGAATTGATGAAGTATACGGATTTATCGATGGTTGATATCAAACATATTGATCCAGAAGGCCATAAGAAGTTAACTGGTTTTTCAAATGAACATATTTTAGAAATGATTGAATATATGTCTAATCACGGCCATCATATGTGGATTCGGCACGTCCTCATTCCAGAACGGACTGATTATGACTGTTACTTAGAACGTCTTGGTGATTATATTAAGACCTTGAATAATGTTGACCGGGTTGAGGTATTGCCTTATCATACAATGGGAATTGTTAAATATGAGAAAATGGGGATTAAGTACCCACTTGAAGGTATCGAACCCCCAACTCATGATCGCGTTGTCAATGCTGAACGGCTGTTGCATACCGCTGATTATTCAAAATAAATGGTATAAAGCGGTAGCATAAGAAATTTTTAAGTGAATAATAAGAAAGGGCGACGAAAAAGGTTGCTCTTTTTTTATTTTTTTATTATTATAATGATAAGGGATAACCCAAAGAAATGAGGATTGAGCATGAAGACGAGACAAGAAAACATATTTTCTTCTAAAACGTTAACTTATTTTTTGCAATTAGCGGAAACAATGAACTATACGCAGGCCGCTCAGCTATTAGGGATTACACAACCTGCACTAACCCAACAAATTAAGAAATTAGAACGCACAGTTGGGGCACCACTTTTTTATTCCGTGGGTAAGAAATTACACATTTCTGATGCTGGCCGGACAATGTTAGATGCGACCCATCAAATCTATGATTTATTAAATACGGCAACGGATGAAATCCAAAGTGCGACTAGCGCTAGCCGCGGTAAAATTAATATCGGAATTTTGGCCTCAATGGAACTTAGTGTTATTCAAAGTTTCTTAATCAAATATTATCAACAATTTCCTAACATCGAAGTTAGTGTTCACTTATTGACACGTAAGGAGATTTGGGATCGCCTCGAAAATAATAAAATTGATTTGGCTATTATGTACTTGCCAGATGACAGTATCAAAAATTGGAAGCCTTACCGTTCTAAGAAGATTGCGGATGAAAGCCTTGTTTTCTTGAGCAGTAATCCGTTATTGAAAAAACGTAAGAAGATTCATTTTGAAGATACCTTAACTGAAAAATGGGTTACTTATCCTGATGAATACTATCTCAACCAATTTATTAGTGAAGCTTATAAGAATCAGATGGTCGATCGACCAATCAGTGCCGCACAATTTACATCACCATTTGAAATCTTACGTTTCGCAGAAGCAACTGGGTTAAGTACCGCATTGCCAAAGAGTTTTTACGATGCCCATAATGTTGGCATTGAATCGAACGCGGTACAATTTGATCCAGCGATTCAATTTGAACTAGCCTTCGTATTCCGTAAAGAAAAGGAAGATATTCCTCGGATTGACAGTTTCTTCCGTGAATTCAATCTTTACCTAGAAGAAAAAGACTATTTAACGCGAATTAAAGAACAAAACCGTAAAATCGTTTAATATTTCTGGTATAATCGATAATGTAATTTTGAAAAGAAGGGTCTGTATAAATATGAGTAAAGAATTAGTTTTTGGTCACCAAAACCCAGATACAGACGCAATTGTTGCGGCAATGGCGTTTGCTTATCTTCAACAACAACTTGGTAAGGACGTTGAAGCTGTTGCTTTAGGCGAACCAAATGAAGAAACAAGCTTTGCATTGCGCCACTTTGCTGCAAGCACACCACGTGTGATTAAAGAAGCTGGTAGTGAAGTACAAAGTGTTATGCTAGTTGACCACAACGAAGCCCAACAAAGTGTTGCTGATATCAAAGATTTAACAGTGACTGATGTTGTCGATCATCATCGGATTGCTAATTTTGAAACAGTGAGCCCATTATTCTACCGTGCGGAACCAGTTGGCTGTACCAGCACGATTCTTTTATCAATGTTCAACGAAAATAAGATTGAAATCCCTGCACAACTAGCTGGTTTAATGATGAGTGCCATCATTTCAGATACATTGTTGATGAAATCACCAACAACAACTGAAAAAGATCGGATTGCTATCAAGACATTAGCAGAAATTGCAGATGTTGATTTTGAATCATATGGTCTTGAAATGTTAAAAGCTGGTACTAACTTAGATGATAAGAGCGAAGCTGAATTAATTGAAGCTGATGCTAAAACATTCGATATGGCTGGTAAAAAAGTTCGTATCGATCAAGTTAACACAGTTGATATCGAAGCGGTCTTCAAACGCCAAGCTGCTTTTGAAGCTGCTATCGAAGCAGACAACAAAGCTAACGGTTACGACTTATTCGTACTTTTGATTACTGACATCTTAAACAGTAACTCAGAAGCGCTTGTTATCGGCGAACCAGCTGAAGCCTTCGAAAAGGCTTTTGATGTGACCTTAAACAACCATCGTGCCCAATTAGCCGGTGTTGTGTCACGTAAGAAACAAGTTGTCCCACAATTAACAGCAGCATTTTAATAGCAATTAAGAAGATAAAGTCCTGCGGGGCTTTATTTTTTTGTTAGGAGCAACAGATGACTGAGGAAGTAACAAAGGCAATTCAAGTGATTGAAGCGACAATTCGAAATTGTCAAAAGAGTCAGCTAAAATTTGGAGAAGGGTCCGCCCAATTTACTTTATTAAAAAATAGAATTCACGCATTGGAAGTTGGTCGTGATTTATTGAATGGGCGCACAGATATAACTGCTGAAGCATTGGTCAGAGCACAGGCACCGATTGAGTCAATCATCCATAAAACCGAAAAAGCGTTGGCTAACCAAAAAAAGACATCGCCTGCAATTAAGCGGATGACAACATTAATAGCAGCAATGACATCCATTCGGACAGCTATTATGGCACAACTTTCTGTAAATGAGACCCATCAATAATATGATGGGTTTTTTTGTGTCTTTTTTACAGATGATAATAATTCTAATCTGACAATGAACATGTTATAATGTAATAGAATTCACAAGGAGGCCGATAATGATGAAACATACGTTGAAATTAGTGCTCACAATTGTGGTTGGGATTACCGCATTAATATTAGCCTTTTTATGTCAACAACCACTGTGGGCCCAAGTATTAGTTAGTCTAGCTGGGGGGTTAGTCGCATTATCGATGCTGATTGAGATGATTCGCACTTTAAAATCAGGTCGATATGGTGTTGATTTACTAGCCATTACGGCAATCATTGCAACACTCGCTGTTGGTGAATATTGGGCTGCCTTGATGGTCCTCGTAATGTTAACAGGCGGCGATTCCCTGGAAGATTACGCCGCGCATAAAGCAGGGCGGGAATTAAAATCGTTATTGGACAACTCGCCACAAGTCGCGCATTTAATGCGTGGTGACGGACTTGTCGATGTTGCTGTCGACGAACTCCAAGTCAATGATCAAGTTGTTGTGAAGCCAGGGGAACTGGTTCCGGTTGACGGTCATATCATTGAGGGGTCATCGCTGTTTGATGAATCGTCTCTAACTGGTGAATCACGCCCAGTTGAAAGAACAATCAATGAGCCAATTATGTCAGGGTCAGTAAATGGTGAGACATCAATCACGATGGTGGTCGATCAATTAGCTATTAACAGTCAGTATCAAGCAATTGTTAAACTGGTTGAAAGCTCAGCAGCACAACCTGCCCATTTTGTTCGTTTAGCGGATCGTTATGCCGTACCATTTACATTAGTGGCGTATTTGATTGCAGGGGTGGCATGGTGGCTCTCAAAAGACCCTGTGCGCTTTGCCGAGGTCTTGGTGGTCGCGTCGCCATGCCCGTTGATTCTCGCGGCACCGATTGCACTTATCTCAGGTATGAGTCGTGCCAGCCGGAATGGGATTATCGTCAAAACGGGGACGACAATTGAAAAATTGGCGTTGGCCAAATCAGCTGCTTTTGATAAAACCGGCACGATTACGAATGGCCAATTAACCGTGGATCAAGTTGTACCAGTGATTGATATTGAACCATCGGAGTTATGTCGTTTAGCAGCCAGTGCTGAACAGGCTTCGGCCCATATTCTGGCTCGTTCCTTACTACAAGTCGTCCCAACAGCGCAATTATTAGAAATTATTAGTTTAAAAGAAATGACAGGTGCTGGTGTGACTGCCCAATTAGCATCTGGACAGACGGTTCAAGTCGGTAAATTTGAATTTGTGGCGCCTGACCAAGCTAAACAATCCCAGACACAGACAACTGTCTACATTGGCATTGACGGGCGTTATGCGGGCTATATCACATTTATCGACCATCTTCGCCAGGAAGCGCCTCAAACGATGTCAACGCTCCATCAGCTCGGTTTACAGCGCTTAATGATGCTCACAGGGGATCAGGCGACAACCGCTAAAGAGATTGCGGCTCAAGTCGGCATTGATGAAGTTCACGCTGGATGTTTGCCTGCCGATAAGATTCGACTCATCAATAATGTCACGCCGGAGCAGCGGCCGATAATCATGGTTGGCGATGGTGTTAACGACGCACCATCCTTAGCGAGTGCCGATGTCGGAATTGCGATGGGTGCTCACGGTGCCACAGCAGCGAGCGAATCCGCAGATGTCGTCATTTTAAAGGATGATTTGAGTCGGGTTAGTGGCGCCATCACGATTGCACGGGATACAATGCGGGTGGCGCGCCAGTCCGTTTTGATTGGGATCTTCATCTGTATCGGATTGATGTTGATTGCTAGTACCGGTGTCGTGCCAGCTTTAATTGGGGCCTTATTCCAAGAAGTTGTCGACACAGTTTCGATTTTATACGCATTACGTGCTAGAAATGACCATTAAAAAAAGAGGCCGCTGAGGGCCTCTTTTTTGTATTGTTAATTATTTTTCAGATTGGACTTTTAAAAACATATCTTTTGGGAGATATAATTTCGGAATCATCGCCAATAAAATCCCAAAGACGATACCATTTAAGATGAAGCCGGCAACGAAACTGCCGCCATTTACGGTTAACGAATAGAGCCAAGCATTCATTCCTTTAGGTGCGTATGAGCCCCAGTAGATGGCCCCAGCTAAGAAGTGGCAGAAGTATTTGGCGAAAGTACCAATGAAAGCTGCGGACCAAAGGAGCGCAATCGTTTTTACTTTGGTATTTTGTTGGATACTTGCTTGAACTGGTTTTTGTAAAACGCCAGCTAGGCCAACGACCATGAAGGCAATCGTAAATTCTAGTAATCCTTGCCAAACGTTGAGAACACTCCCGTTACCAAGTCCGCGTAAGACGAGGTCTAAAAGGCCCCAGATTAAACCCGAAACCATCCCAGCCGCGGCGCCGCGACGGAGACTATAGATAATAATGGGGATAATCCCAAAGGAAACCTCAATCGCTGATGGCCCTACAGTATGCGGAATATATTCCAGAGCCATCGCAAATGCCGCGATAATGGCCCCTTCAATTTGAATCAATAACCGTTGATGTTGCATAAAAATAACCCCTTTTCTTGGTTAACCAACACAAAAAAGGAGTTAAAGTCTCAACTCCATCACAATTCCTACGCTTGTCTTAACAAACAGGTTCGAAGGGTCTGATCATCTAATCACTCTCAGCCAATGGCTCCCCTTTGCGATGGTTAATATTTAAATTTTAAGAACGTTTTCAGTATACCGGATACAACAAAGATGTCAAGCAATCAAGCTTCATTCGAGCTTATCCATTGCCGAGCGCTGTTCGTCATCAACCACGTGCGTATACAAATGGGTGGCCTGCGTGGTGGTTTGGCCCAATTGGGTCGCTACGATCGTTTCGCTGTGGGTCGCTGACATCAGATCGGTTGCGAGTGTATGACGGAATTTATGCGGCGTTAGTCGAACGCCAAAAGCTTCAGAGTACTTAGCTACCAGTTTTTCAATGGCATAGTTACTGATTCGTTTGGCTTGGCCGCGATACTTTGTGACAAATAAGGCCCGTTCGTTAGCGGCTAAATAGCGCTGTTGCCGGATTTGAACGTAATCTTGCAGATAAGGTAAACCCCAAGGTGCGATCGGCACGGTATCTTGTTGACCGCCTTTGCGAATAACCGTAATTGTTAGTTGTTCAAGGTTTAAATCAGAAACGTTAGCTTGGGCGAGTTCGGAAAGACGAATGCCGGTAGTGAGTGCCAATACGCAAATCGCAATATCACGTTCACAATTTTGCTTATAAGAAGCGAGTTGGCGATTAGAGAGCGCACTGGGATAGTCGACTTGCATAAAGGTAATGAAGTCGTGTTTTTTATCGCCGGTGAGCAACTTTTGACCGATATGGCGGGACCGAGTGGCCATTGTCTCGGAAGATTTCAGGAGTTTAACTTTTTTCATGACGTTCCGGTAAAAATAAGGCTCGCCATCAGCTTGTTCAGCTTCAATTGTCAGGAAGTACCAGAGCGCATTCAAAGCATTGATAGAGCGATTAACTGCCTGGAAGGAGAGTTTATGATTATTTGCTTTCCGTTTATTCATTAAAAAAATCTTGTAGAGTTCGATATCTTCTAACTTCATCTTATCAAGCGCAATGAGGGGGATCTCCTTGGTCGTTTGAACAGCCACGATTTGTTCGTCAATTAACCAGGAGAAGAAGCGGACGTATTCTTGGAGGTATTGGTAGAGCGTTGCAGAGGAGTATGCGTTGGCTTGCCGATTAATATAGAATTTACGGACGTAATCGGGAAAATCTGCTAAGCGTTGTTCACATAGTTCGAGATAACGTTGTTGGTCCATGATTGAAACCACCTTAATAAAGAATTATAGTTAGTTTAACAAAAAAGCGGCGAGAATACCACAAGTGTTGTTAAAACCATAATTTTAACAACACTTGTTTGGCGAATTTTGACCACTAACCCGAAAAATCAAATTTCAGGCCACCTGTAGCAGCCATTTAAAACGTTAAAAATGCATGGTTAACAGCCTTTTGTCTTTTTAAAATGTTGATATAACAGCGTTTATAGCATTTTTAGGCCGATTTGAGCATCAAATTAGCGTTTTATTGAACTCGGATTATGGTTAATGATTAGCAATTTGAGCCTTAAAATTACGGATTTTACAGCTGTATAAATCAATCTTGAGTTATTTAATGAATTTCATGTGGTTATTGATCATTAATGATTAGAAAATGGTTTTAATCTGCGGTCACATCAATATTTTAGCATTGAGATTTGTTAATCGTAGTTGAGTTTTTTTAACGATTGCTACTTTAGGGAAAGTATTTTAAAACGTTGCTAAAAGGATTTGCTAAATTAAAGACTTAAATACAACTTAATAAGTTAAAATCAGCCACTCTTTTAAAATAAATATATACTTCCTATAATATATATTATGTAAACTAGAATATGTTTTTTTATTTAATAGGTCCCCCACACCGTCTTTAAACACCGCAATCGGTTATTTCTATGTTGCAAACTCACTCAAATATAATTGCGCTCCTGGTTATTTGAACCAGCCGAAAATGCCACCAAACAGTAACTTAAAATTTATTGCAGGCCATTTTAAAAGCCCAGCTACTGGTTAAATACCAATCGTTGGGCTTTTTAGATTAATTTTAGTCAGTTAGTCGAATCACAACTTTACCGGCTAACTTACCATTAGCAACCAATTCCAGTGCATCTTGAACGTGATCAAGATCAAAATCTTGTGGATCGATAGCTGGTGTAATGTGATGTTTTTCAACTAATTCAGTAACTTTTTTTAGTTGTTGACCGTCTGAACGCACAAAGATGAAGCGGTAGTCAACTTGGGCTTTAGCAGCGAGTTTATCCCATTTCTTACCCACTAAACTAAACAAGAGCCGTTTCCAAGCAGGTAATTGATGCGCGATGGCAAAGTGTTTGTTAGGGCCTGCCACCAAACTTAATAAGCGACCACCGGGTTTCATAATTGCAAGTTCACGTTCGATATCTTGAGCGCCACGAGTATCGATAACGTAATCGACATCGTTTAATACTTTCCAATAATCGGTTGTCCGGTAATCAAGGTATTGATCAGCGCCTAATTTTAAAATATGCTCACGTGCTGCCGCATTTCCCGAGACAATGACTGTTAAGCCTAAAGATTTAGCGACTGGCACGGCTAATTGGCCAAAACTACCAGAACCACCAGGAATGAAAAGCGTCTTCCCTGCTTCAACAGCCAATTCTTCTGTGAGGCCTTGATAAGCAGTTAAACCAGTCAAGGGGACAGCCACGGCCTCTTTAGCTGACAAATTGGAAGGTGTATACCAGATAGCCTTGGCATCAACGACAACATATTCTGCAAAACCACCAATTTTAGCAAGTGGTAGCCGGGTGTAAACCAGGTCACCCGGTTTAAAAGGTGTTACGTTAGTGCCGATAGCGGTAATTTCACCAACAACTTCATTGCCAAGGGTTAGTGGCATCGAATAGTCTTGAATCAACTTAACGCTGCCGTGAATATTCATTAAATCTAACGGATTGACTGCGGCATAGCTAACTTTGATGAGTACTTCGTTCGCTTGGGGTTTGGGGGTGGTAATTTCCTTCACTGTCACATTAAGATCTTTACTATATTTTGTAATTTGAGCTGCTTTCATTTTAAAGTGCCTCTTTCCATGGGAGTATTTGAAGTGTTTGGTGTGCTATTGCGATTAGCGCCTCTGAATCAGGATTTACTTTAGCCATGATACGGATACCAACTAATGCATTTTGAAGTGTTGCGGCTAGTAGCTCGTACTTAATGGGGGTCTGCAACTCAGCTTGTCCTGCAAGCAGTAATTGCTGCAGCATTGCTTGTTCCTGTTGCAAATAGCGTTTAACGAGCTGTTGGATGTCGCCTTCTAACGTTGGTAACGTGGTTGCTGTATTAACGATTAAACAGCCGTCTGGTTGTTGCGTTGGGTGTTTAATGAACGCCTCAAAAATGGCTGTTAAACGACTACTAAGGTCGCGATGCTCATTGATGATTTGCTTAAATGTCGCGGTGATTTGATTGTGGTAACGCGCTAGGACTGCGATAAATAGCTGGTGCTTATCCCCAAACGTATCATAAATACTGCGGCGATGGATGCCCATTTCGTCGACTAGGTTTTGCATCGACGTTTGTTCATATCCCTGGCGCCAAAAAACGAGCATTGCTTTGTCTAAGACGGCTGTTGTTTCAAATTCTTTCGTGCGCATCTGATGATCTCCTTTTATTAGAACGTTCATTCTAGTATAGATGATGACTCTGAATAACACAACTAGATTTTGCGCAATTTCAAAGACAAAAAAAGAACGTCTCATGAAGACGTTCTTTGGTGATGCTATTTCGTAAGGTAAAAAATCCCGAAGGCCCCCAGACCAACGTGACTCATAATAACGGGGCTGGTTAAAGCGACTGTATAAGGGACATGGGGTTGGGTTTCTGCTAGTGTTGCTTGGATTTTAGCGGATAATTCGTCAGTGATGCCGACATGTGAAATACCAATTTCAGCAACATCTTGAGTGGCCAAGTGTTCGCGAATATTATTGATTTCTTTGGTGAAGGCTTTTAGCCCGCGTCCCTTAGCAATCACTTCTAATTCCGTATCTGTTAAGCGGACGATCACCTTGAGTTTAATCAGTTTTGTTAAGAGCCCTGCCATCCGGCTGATACGCCCGCCGCGTTGGAGTGCATCTAGTGAATCTAAGAAAACATAGGTTTCTGTCTTGCTACGGATCTCATCAAGATGGGCAATGATTTCAGTAAGTGTCTTCCCCGCTTCAACATCTTGAGCGGCTGCGACGACTTGATAAGCCAAGCCACGGTCAATTTCTTTACTATCGATGACGTGGACGTCACTTGTTGATTGTTGGGCCGCTGTGTGTGCGCCTTCGATAGTCCCACTGAGTAACCCTGTACAGTGGATTGACAAAATCGTACTGCCATCAGCCCCCAATTGATCGTATAGTTCAACAAAGCTACCAACTGTTGGTTGGCTCGTTGTTGGAAACTCAGTCGTTGCATTTTGCAAACGGCTCAAAAATTCGGCACGGGTAATCGTTTGACCGTCAACGAAAGATTCAGCCCCCTGTTGAATAGTTAGTGGCACAATATGGATATCATACCGTTCTTGTTCTGCTGTAGTTAGTTGAATCGATGAGTCGGTCACTATTTTAATTGTCATATGAGTTGTACTCCTTTGAGTCAATAATTTAGATGTTCAGATAAATTGAAAAGAACATTAATGTCGTTCCGAGCATTACGAAAAAGTGCCAAATCAGATGTAAACCAGGAATTTTAGGAAAACTGTAAATCAAGGCGCCAACCGTGAAGACGACCCCACCGCTGACGAGTAACCAAAAGCCTGAAGGTGATAAGTTAGTATATAACGTTTTGCCCGCCAATAAGCATAACCAGCCCATAATAACGTAAATGCTGGTTTCTAGCCGTTGGTAGCGACCGTG
This sequence comes from Latilactobacillus sakei, assembly GCA_002953655.1. NCBI lineage: Bacteria > Bacillati > Bacillota > Bacilli > Lactobacillales > Lactobacillaceae > Latilactobacillus > Latilactobacillus sakei. The sequence continues at coordinate 1,124,815 of CP025839.1, read as the reverse complement.
GCTAAAAATATGCGTTAAAATCCCCGCAATTGCAAGCGTCCAAATCGCAATCAATAGACTAATGCCCGCCGTATGCCCGATAAAAATCAAACAGTATGGTGTATAGGTGCCGGCGATTAACAAGAAAATATTACTATGATCAAATATTTGGAAAACCCGCTTGGCCTTAGTAAAGGCTAAACAATGGAATAACGTTGATGCGAGATACAGCGCTAGTAAGGTGGCACCATAAACGATTAAACTAGCGATTGCTACTGGGGATAGCGATTTTTGAACACTCTTGATAATCAGGAGGCTTACCAATGCTAGGCTCCCGAAAAAGCCCACACCGTGTGTAATGGCATTCCAAACTTCGTAGATAATTTGTTGTCGTTTATTAGTCATCATTTGTAAATGATCGCCTCTTTTTTCTCTATTTGTCGAGTATTATAGATTGATATAGAATATAAGTCAACTAAAAATAGAATTACATTCTACATACGTGACAAATGATTAATGCTATGGCATAATAAAAGCACAAACAAGTCGGTCGTTAAGGAGTATTGAAATGCAATCTCAAGAATTTAAGCAGTGGCTTAGTGATTTTCAAGCCCTGCGCTTGCCACAATGGGAAGATTTTCCGGATCTAGAGTTATATATGGACCAAGTGATTAATGAAGTCAATAAGCAACTAGAGCCACTCTTGCACGTTAAGATTACGAAAACAATGATTAATAGCTACGTTAAGATGGCTATTATTGAGCGGCCAGTCAAGAAACGCTATAACCGCGATCATCTAGCGGAATTGATTATTGTCAGCATTATGAAGCTTGTTTTTCCGTTGGATGTTTGTAAAAAAGGGATTCAACAAGCCTTAGATAACGCCAGTGCCGGTGAAGCTTATGACCAGTTTGTGGCGCTTTTTAACGATGAAATGGCCAATATCAATGCCCCTGCTAGCGTCAACGAATTCGACCTCAGCGAGTCATCATTGGCCATTGTGCAAAAAGTAGCCGTTAAATCCGTGATTTATAAACTGATCGGCACAAAATTAGTCGAAATCAGCTAACCGCTTACATGATTATATAACTAAAAAATGGTTTACAGCAAACTTAATTGCTGTAAACCATTTTTTTAAAGCATTATTTAATATTATTCTTTCGTGAAATCCTTAATCCAAGCTAAGGCAATTGCTTTTTCACCTAAGTGGGCACCGATAACGGGGCCAAAATAGCTGATATCAATCGGTAAATCAGGGTGTTTTTCGCGGAGCTTGTCACGCCAGGATAGGGCTGCTGCCTCATCATTGGCATGGATAATCAATGCGCGTAATGGGTAATCAACACGTTCTTGTGTTTCTTCAAAGATTTGTTCAGCGCGGGCGTAAGCCTTCTTCAATGAACGCACCTTTTCAAAAGCGGTAATCTTGTTAGTTTCATCATCAAATGTTAATAATGGCTTGATTTTTAACATACTACCGATAAAGGCAGAGGCATTTGATAGACGGCCACCACGGACTAAGTTTTGTAAGTCGTTGACGATAAAGCACTCATCCATTGTGCTTTTTAAATCATCGAGTCGAGCAATAATTTGTTCAACAGTGACTTCTGGGTCGCGGGCCATTCGGGCTGCTTCCATTGCTAAATAGCCCATCAACATCACGGTAATCCCAGAATCGTAAGGCACGACTTGGATGTTATCGATGGTGCTGGCTGCATTTTTCAAAGTTGTCACAAATCCGGAGATCGTGCTGGCAAGGTGGATACTGATGACGGCATCGTAACCTTCGTTACCTAGATCCTCGTATAATTTTAACATCTCGCCTAGTGGAGGCTGTGAGGTGCTTGGAAATGTTTCGGCTGTTTTTAATTTTTGATAGAACTCTTCAGATGTAATGTCGACGCCTTCATCGTACACTTGTCCATCGAGAATTACTGGGATTGGAACAACGTAGAGATGATGGTCTTTCACTTGCTGTTCTGTGAGATAAGCAGTACTATCAGTGACTACAGCAATTTTCATGTTGACACCTACTTTTTTATTATTCGGTAATAACTATATCATAAATGACGGGCTAATTCCCCTATTAATCGCTTTTTTCAAAAAGTTGTATAGGCCCTCTTCTTTTAGTTCATCGGTATAACGGCGATGATAACGGTTTACCTCAGCGTGTAAATTTCGTGTGTTGATGGTTAGCAATCGGATACGTTAATTTCTTTGAGGTTCTGTGCCAAAACAGTTACAATAAGTAAGATAATTCTATTACAGAAAGTGTGACCAATAATGACCTTTGACGGTTTAATGACTCACGCCGTTGTCAACGAGCTCAATACGACGCTTGCCGACGGTAAAATTACTAAAATCCAACAGCCTTATGCCAATGAGGTAATCTTAACGATCCGGGCAAATCGTAAAACATACCCTCTTTTGTTATCTGCTCACCCGTCTTACGCACGAGTGCAAGTAACCCGGGTGCCCTATGCAAACCCTGCTACACCGCCGAATTTTGCGATGACGCTTCGGAAATATTTAGACGGTGCCATTTTAGAACAGATTGAACAAGTTGAAAGTGACCGCATCTTACGATTAACTTTTAAATCCCGCAATGAATTAGGCGACATGCAAAAATTATGTTTGATTGTCGAATTAATGGGTCGGCATAGTAATGTCATCTTGATTAACCTTGAAACTCAAAAGATCCTCGATTTAATTCGGCATGTTGGGGTTTCACAAAATCGGTTCCGCTTTTTAATGCCCGGGGCTGATTACGTTAACCCCCCAGCACCTACTGGCTTGAACGCCTTTACGACTGATTTAGACACGCTTGATTGGTTAAGTTATTATAATGAGGACGCCGATGAACAGATTCACTGGCTACAACAACAATTCCAAGGCATGAGCCGCGAAAGTGCCCTTGAATTGCAAACCCGTTTAGTAGATCACGATAACTATTTAGCAGTCGTGACTGATTTCTTCAAGCAATTTGACCAAGCACAACCGACGTTAACAATTGGTGAAAAGAAATCATGGTTTACCGCCTTCCCTTATCAGAGCCTCATAGGGACTCAGAGCCATTTTGAAACGCTGAGTGAACTGTTAGACCAATACTATCTGCATAAGGCTCAGCGCGACCGTGTGCAACAACAAGGTGGGGCCCTCATCCATTTCATTCGCAATGAGATTCAAAAGGATGAAAAGAAACTAAAAAAACTACAAAAAACACTCAAAGCAGCCGATAGTGCCGATGATTATCGAATCAAAGGTGAAATTTTAACCACCTACTTACGACAAGTTGAACGGGGTATGACCGAAGTGACGCTCCCTAATTTTTACGATAACAATGAGCCCATTAAAATCACGTTATCCAATCAGATTAGTCCTTCCAAAAATGCGCAGAAGTACTTCTCGAAATATCAAAAACTAAGAAACTCAATTGCCTACGTCAATGACCAAATGGCTAAGACCGAAGCTGAGTTACAGTATTTCTACACAATTATGGCCCAAATTGAGATTGCCGAACCTAAGGATTTGGAAGATATTAAGGCCGAATTACAGGCTGAAGGCTATCTTAAGCTTAAGAAAACAGGCGCTAAGAAACAAAAACGCTATAAGATTAGTGAACCAGAAGTCTTCTATGCGACCGATGGCACGCGAATCTTTGTTGGGAAGAATAACTACCAAAATGATCAGTTAACCTTGAAAAAAGCGCATAAAACCGATATCTGGTTGCATGTTAAGAATATTCCGGGTTCCCATGTGATTATTGATAGTCCGACACCGTCTGAACAAACGATTCAAGAAGCCGGCAACTTAGCGGCCTACTTCTCGAAGGCCCGTTTGTCAGCCGCTGTGCCAGTTGATTACATTCAAGTTAAGAAAATTAAAAAACCCAACGGTGCCAGACCAGGTTTTGTCATTTACGAAGGACAACAAACCCTCTATACGACACCGGACGAAGCACTCGTTCAAAAGTTACGTAATAAACCAGTGCAAGCCTAATAAAAAAGCGTTCCGCCAAATTAAATTTTGACGGAACGCTTTTTTATTGGCTATTCTGTGTTAATCCGCAAAGCATAGCCGACTGGTGTCATACTCTTTTTTTAATGTGCGTCTGACCATGCTTGTGGGTCTTGGCGCCATTCATTTAAAGATGACGCTTGTTCTGGTGTCAGATTATCAGCCGCTTGTTCAACCGCTAATAGTGCTGAAAAGTTAGAAAGGGTCATCAATGGAAAGCCGGCTTGTTCGAAGTTCTTGCGACCAGCGGCCAATTCGTATGAGAAAATCCCGAAGACACCTAAAATTTCAGCGCCTTCTTTTTGAGCAGCTTGAGCAGCTTGTAGTACGCTACCGCCAGTTGAAATTAGGTCATCAATCAAGACCATTTTTTGCCCAGCCGTAAATGGGCCTTCAATTTGACGACCTTGACCATGATCCTTTGGTTTAGAGCGAATATAAACCATGGGTAGATCGAGTTCAGCTGCAATCCAGGCAGCATGTGGTATCCCAGCGGTTGCGGTGCCACCGATGACTGCCACTTCTGGGAATTGGGCTTTGATAGCAGCAGCTAATTGACTGGCAATTAGCTTGCGGACCTGAGGATAACCAATTGTAAGGCGGTTGTCACAGTAAATGGGGCTTTTGAGGCCACTGGCCCAGGTAAAGGGTTGATTTGGGCTGAGGCTTACCGCTTTGATATCGATTAAGGCTTGTGCGACTTGTTCGGCAATTGTTGTCATTTGAAAGACTCCCATTCTGATTTAATAGCTTGGTAAGCTTGATAAGGATTACTGGCTTGCGTAATTGGGCGCCCAACAACGATGCCGTTACTATGCATCTGAGCGGCCTCAAGTGGTGTAACCGCCCGTTTTTGGTCGTTATTTTGGCTCGTTGCGGGACGAATACCCGGTGTGACGCAGAGAAAATCTGTAGCCGTCTTACTTTTAATAGTGGTAATCTCTTGTGCAGAACAGATCACCCCGTCACAGGCGGATTGTTGCGCGAGTTGTGCGTAATGTGCTACTGACTCAGGCAGGCTGACAGAAACGAGTTGTTCCTGTTGCATTTGAGCCTCATTGGTTGACGTTAATTGCGTGATGGCTAATAACTTAGCGGGTTTGACGTTGGCTTGTTTAGCACCCGCTTTTAATCCCGCAGCGCCGGCTTGTAGCATTGTTTGTCCACCCGCGGCGTGAATGGTCGTGTAATCGACGCCTAATTGGCCGATGACGGTCATTGCGCTTTGAACCGTATTAGGAATGTCATAGAGCTTTAAATCGAGGAAAATCCGATAGCCACGTGCTTTGAGCGTTTTAATGAGTTGCGGCCCTTCTTGATAGAAAAGTTCCATGCCGATTTTTACGAATAGCGTTTCATCTTTGGGGAATTGTTGGAGAAATTGGTCTGTTTTTTGCCAATTGGGAAAGTCTAGCGCGATAATTACGGGATTTGTCATTAATTATAGAACCTCCTGGTTAACGGCGAATGTTTTAAAGTCATGTAAATCGTACTTAGCAAGTTCATCGGGGAGCGCCTTGATGATATTGGGACAAGCAAATGGCTCACTGAAATTAGCGGTACCAACAGCAACCGCGTTAGCACCGGCTGCCATCAATTCGAGTGCATCCCCGGCTGTTGCGACCCCGCCCATCCCAATAATCGGCAGGTTGGAAATCGAACGCACTTGATGAACTAGGCGGATTGCGACTGGTTTGATGGCTGGGCCTGACAGCCCACCGGTTTGATTAGCCAGAATTGGTTGCCGGGTTTTTGGATCAATGCGCATCCCAACTAAGGTATTGATTAGTGAGAAGCCGGCTGCCCCCGCTGCTTCGACTGCCTTAGCTATTGGACGAATGTCAGTGACATTAGGTGAGAGTTTGACGTAGACTGGGACCTGGCTAACCGCCACACAGGCTTTCGTTAAAGTCGCGGCGGCCTCTGGTGAAGTTCCGAATTCTAAGCCGCCGTGTGCGACATTGGGGCAAGAGATGTTTAATTCAATCGCGTGAACGTTCGGTGCTTGGCTAATTCGTTCACAGACAGCGACATAGTCTGCTTCGGTATTGTCCGCAACGTTGGCGATAATTGGCAGGTCTGGGTAACATTCTGCTAACCAAGGCAACTTTTCAGCCATGATAGCTTCAATCCCTGGGTTTTGTAAGCCGATTGCGTTTAACATCCCACTAGGTGTTTCGGCCACTCGTGGCGTAGCATTCCCTAAGCGGGGTTCTTTTGTCGCGGCTTTAATAATAATTGCGCCGAGTAAATTAAGATCGTAATAACGGCCGTACTCTTGGCCAAAGCCAAAACAACCCGATGCTGGCATAATGGGGTTCTTCAGTTCTAAGCCGGGTAAAGAAACGCGTAAATCGCTAGTCATTAGAGTAACACCTCGTTTGTTTTAAAGACTGGTCCGTCATCACAGATTTTTAGCTGGATGGTTGGGTCGACTTTTAGTTTCGTAACACAGGCGTAACAAGCACCGATTCCGCAGGCCATCCGCTCTTCTAATGAGATATAAGCGTTTGGATGTGCGCTAAAGCGATTATCGACAGCCATTAACAACCCTTTAGGCCCACAGGCATAGATTGCGTCATAGGTGGTGGCGGCATCTGCAAATTGTGCGTCGAGTAATAAGCCGACATGGCCTTTGTAACCGTAAGAGCCATCATTAGTTGCATAGGCGGTTGGTCCTAATTTTTCAAACTCGGCTTGATAAAAGATGGCCTCTTGATTGGCAAAGCCAAAAACGTGTTGAACTTGAACGCCTTTAGCGACTAATTGCCGGGATAATTCGTGTAATGGTGGAATGCCGGTTCCGCCACCGATGATTAAAGCTTTCTGATGCGGCTTAAGTTGGTCGATTGGATAACCATGACCGCCTAATGGGCCTAAGACGGATAATTCAGTCCCTTGTGAACACTCACTGAGGATTTGAGTGCCTTCGCCAACCGTCCGATAGAGTAAGGTAATGGTGTTATGTGCGGCATCGACATTGGCGATCCCAAATGGGCGCCTCAATAAGAGCGCATCGCTAGGAATTTTGACATCGACGAATTGTCCGGGTTGTACCTTTTCTTGGGCTAAGTCACCTGATAAGCGGAGTTCGAAAATACCAGGCGCAATTTCAGTTTGATCTTGAATCGTTAATAGCCATTCTAGTGGCAACATAAGCGTGACTCCTTTGAATTTTTATGTAATAAAAGCGCCAAGACCAAGGCGGCCCTTGGCGCTTTAATAATGTTCAGAATACAATCAGTATGAACGCACTTCTTTGTAACGTGCTTTTTGAAACTAACTTCTGTGCTTAGCAACATACCGTAAATAATCGACTCTGTCGCTCATTCACAGTATTAGGCTAATGCTCAGAATATAATCAGTTTGAACGCACTTCCTTTATAGTGGTTTTGTGAGGAGTGATTGGGATTCTAGGACTGTCAAAATGGCATCCGTTGTATCGAGCGATGTTAATAATGGAATGCCGTGTTCAATAGCGGTTTGGCGAATGACAATACTGTCTTTAGCCACTTGGGGTGCTTCGTTTAAACCGGTTGTATTGATGACCAGTTGGATATGGCCGGCCTTAATCTTGTCGAGTAAGTCGCCTGAAGTGGCGTTGATCTTGTCGACTTGTTGGACTGGAATGCCCGCTGCTTTAAATTGTTGTGTCGTTCCGGGTGTTGCAATGATTTGGTAACCGACTTCTCTAAAGCGTTTTGTTAAAGCAAGTGCTTGGGCTTTATCTTGGTTCGTGACTGTCATTAAGACGTTACCGTGACTGGGCAAATGCATGCCACTAGCTTCGAAGGCTTTATAAAGTGCTTTTTGCATCGTGACATCTGTGCCCATCACTTCCCCGGTTGATTTCATTTCAGGTCCTAAGAGACTATCAACGCGGGTTAGTTTTGAAAATGAGAAAACTGGTGCTTTCACGTGGATGAGTGGCCCGGCGGGTAATAAACCAGTTGGGCTCTTCAATTCAGCTAAGGTGCTACCTAAGATTAATTGGGTTGCAAGTTGTGCCATTGGGATTTGAGTAACTTTACTTAAGAATGGCACTGTCCGGCTAGCACGCGGGTTGACTTCGATGACGTAAACTTCGTCATTTTGAATGATGAATTGGATATTCAACAAACCATGACAATCGAGTGCAAGACAGAGTTTAGTGGTGTAGTCGATAATTGCTGCTTTTTGATCTTCTGTGAGGTTTTGTGGTGGATAAACGGCCATTGAATCGCCTGAATGGACGCCGGCCCGTTCGATATGTTCCATGATGCCTGGAATTAAGACCTCTTGACCGTCACAGATAGCATCGACTTCACATTCTTTACCCATTAAGTAACGATCGATTAAGACTGGATGTTCGTCTGAGACCTTAACGGCTTCTTGCATATAGTGAGTTAAGTCTTCTGGCGTATGCACAATTTCCATTGCCCGGCCGCCTAAGACGAAACTAGGCCGAATTAAGACGGGATAACCAATCTCACTTGCAATCGTTAATGCATCAGGGGCGTTGGTTGCTGTTTTACCAACAGGTTGAGGAATATTCAATTCTTGAATTAATTGGTCGAATAAATCACGGTCTTCAGCGCGGTCTAAGTTGGCAACGCTCGTCCCTAAGATCTTAACGCCGTTTTCTTCAAGTGGTGCAGCTAAGTTAATCGCTGTTTGACCCCCGAATTGAACGATAACGCCTTCTGGTTTTTCTAGTTCGACGACGTTTAAAACATCTTCGAGTGTTAATGGTTCAAAGTAAAGCTTGTCGGAGATTGAAAAATCGGTAGAAACCGTCTCTGGATTACTATTCATGATGATTGCTTCGTAACCAGCCTTTTGAATGGCCTGTACACAGTGGACGGTTGCGTAATCGAACTCGACCCCTTGACCGATCCGAATGGGGCCAGAACCGATGACTAAGATTGATGGTTTAACGGACACTAAACTTTCATTCTCTTGTTCGTAGGTCGCGTAGTAATAAGGGGTTTGTGATTCAAACTCGGCGGCACAAGTGTCAACCATCTTATAGACGGGTTGAATGCCACTTTCTTGGCGCATTTGGCGCACTTGGATTGGCGTGATTTGCCAAGTCTTAGCAATCTTTTCGTCTGAAAAGCCGTTTTTCTTAACGATTTCGAGTAATTCGACGTCGCCTTTTTGACTACGGAGTTGTTCTTCTAGTTCAACGATGTGGCTGATCTTATCTAAGAAGAATAAATCAATTTTCGTTAATTCAGCTAATTCCTGAATGAGATAGCCTCGTCGTAATGCTTCTGCGAGGTAGAAAAGGCGGTCATCTTGCGGATGAATAATCCGTTGGACCAAATCGTTGTCGCTGACGCTGGTTAAACCTGCTAATTCAAGGTGGGCTGTGCCGATTTCAAGTGAGCGAACGGCTTTTAGGAGTGATTCTTCGATGTTCCGGCCAATCGCCATGACTTCGCCAGTCGCTTTCATCTGGGTACCTAATTGACGGTCACCCTTATTGAACTTATCAAAAGGCCAACGGGGAATCTTGGCAACGACGTAATCTAACATCGGTTCGAATTGCGCGTAAGTGGTCCCGGTAATTGGGTTATAGATTTCGTCGAGTGTTAAACCAACCGCAATTTTAGCGGCCATCTTAGCAATCGGATAACCGGTTGCTTTTGAGGCTAAAGCTGATGAGCGACTCACCCGAGGATTAACTTCGATAATGAAGTAGCGCTCGCTGTTAGGATCAAGGGCTAATTGAACGTTACAGCCCCCTTCAATCTTCAAAGCCCGGATAATTTTTAATGAAGCGTCCCGAAGCATTTGCACTTCGCGGTCACTTAATGTTTGAACTGGGGCAAAGACAATTGAATCACCAGTATGGATACCGACGGGGTCGAAGTTTTCCATGTTGCAGACGACTAAGGCGTTGTCGTTGCGATCACGCATCACTTCAAATTCGATTTCTTTGTAACCCGCAATGCTTTGTTCAACAAGGACTTGACCAACTGGGGATAATGCAATCCCGTTTTTGACGATTATTTTAAGTTGGCCCGCGTTTTCGGCAATCCCACCGCCTGTCCCACCAAGTGTGAAGGCCGGGCGAATAATGACGGGGAAGCCATTTTGTTTTACAAATTCTTGTGCATCAGCTAATGAGTGCGCAATCGCTGATTCCGGGATGGGTTCATTGAGTTGGTTCATCAAGTTCTTGAATAATTCCCGATCTTCTGCTTGATCGATGGCACTTAATTTTGTCCCAAGTAATTCGATATCGAGTTCAGCAAGAATCCCACAATTAGCGAGTTCTAAGGCCATGTTTAAGCCGGTTTGACCCCCAAGGGTTGGTAAGATTGCATCGGGCAGTTCTTTTCTTAAAATTTGCGTGACAAAATCAAGCGTGATTGGTTCGATATAAACCGTGTCAGCAACTGTTTTATCAGTCATAATCGTCGCAGGGTTTGAGTTGATGAGCACCACTTGGTACCCTTCTTCTTTAAGTGCAAGACAGGCTTGGGTTCCTGAGTAATCAAATTCGGCAGCTTGACCAATCACGATTGGACCGGAGCCAATGACTAAAATTTTACGAATATCGGTTCTTTTTGGCATCACTAAATCCCCTTTTTCTATTTTTGGCGGCGATTAAAATCATCAATCATGTCAATGAATTCATCAAATAGGTGGACAGCATCGTGTGGACCAGGTGCTGCATCTGGATGGAATTGAACGGAAAATGCTGGGTACTGACGATGACGGAGTCCTTCGACAGTGTGGTCATTAATTTCAATATGGGTCACTAATAGTTGTTGGGGGTCGATTGAGTCCGCATCAACGGCGAAACCGTGATTTTGTGATGTGAAATCGATCCGGTTAGTGGCAATTTCACGAACGGGATGGTTGAAACCGCGGTGACCAAATTTCATTTTGTAGGTTTTAGCCCCGTTAGCGAGTGCGAATAACTGGTGGCCCAGACAAATCCCAAAGATTGGTAATTTGCCTTGAATGCCCCGAATCATTTCGATTGCTTCGGGGACGTCTTCTGGATCCCCAGGGCCGTTGGTTAACATGACGCCGTCTGGATCGAGACTGAGAATTTCTTCAGCAGTCGCATTATAAGGTAGGACGGTTAAATTACAGTTACGTTTTGATAATTCGCGTAAAATACTATGCTTCAAGCCGAAGTCAATCACCACGATATTGCGACCAGTCGCAGGACTAGGATATGGTTTAGCCGTTGATACTTGCTGGACTTGATTTTTAGGTAATACCAAAGCTTTTAATTGATCAAAAGCATGATCGTCGGCGGCATCCACGATGCTGGCTTTCATCGTGCCTTTATCCCGTAAGCGGCGCGTTAAAGCCCGCGTATCAATGCCCCAAATACCGGGTATTTTCTTTTGTTTTAAAAAGTCGTCAAGGCTCATGTTCATCCGCCAGTTATTAGCTAAGCGTGGGACTTCATGAACGACCACCCCTTTACAGGTGGGTTTAATTGATTCAAAATCATCGCGGTTAACGCCATAATTGCCGATTAATGGGTATGTAAAAGCAATAATTTGGCCGTTGTAGGATTGATCTGTAATGGTTTCTTGATAACCACTCATACCGGTGTTAAAGACAATTTCACCAGTTGAGATGGTAGGTGCACCAAAGCCAAAACCGCTAAAGACGGTGCCGTCTTCTAAAATGAGATAACGTTTCATAAGCTATTTACTCCTTTGATAAGCAACTTGACCGGCAACTAGGGTTAATTCTGTACCGCCAAGTACCGTTTCACCGATGAATGGTGTGTTGTGGCCCTTAGATTGGAAGTCGGTTGCTTGAATAGTAGTGGGTTGTGTCAGGTTAAAAACAGCGATATCGGCTTGGTCGCCAACGCGTAGTTGACCGGCTGCGGGTAGATTGAAAACCTGCGCCGGAACGGTCGTCATTTTAGCTAATAATTGCGCTAAGCTAAAGGGGCCATTAACGACTAGGTGTGTATAGAGTAAACTGAAGGCTGTTTCACTCCCTACTATACCAAATGGTGCTTGTAATAACGACTGACTTTTCTCAGCCGCGGTATGTGGTGCGTGATCGGTCGCAATCACGTCGATTGTGCCATCCATCAGACCTGCCCAGAGGCTTTGACGGTCTGCTAACGTTCTGAGGGGCGGATTCATTTTTAACAGGGCATCGTCACTGATGATTGAACGATCGTCGAGTAAAAGATGATGTGGGGTGACTTCGCAGGTGATATTGACACCATCTGCTTTAGCGCGGCGGACAAGTGCCACGGTTTCCTTAGTTGAAATGTGGCAGATATGATAGTGAACGCCGGTTGCACGAGCGAGTTCGATATCGCGCGCCACTTGAGCGGATTCACTCACACTTGGAATACCAGGAACGTTTAAACGTTTGGCTGCGTTACCGTCGTGAATAACACCCCCGTTGACTAGCGAGATATCTTCAACGTGTGCGACAATTGGCGCCTTAATTGCGGCTGCTTGTTGCATGGCGAGGTACATTGTTTGGGCGTCTTGCACACCGTGACCATCATTGGTAAAACCGGCGGCACCGGCTGCTTTGAAAGCCGGCATATCAACCAGATTGTTATTGACTAAATCGCCGGTGATTGGCGCGAATTGATACGTATGGACGGTGGTTTCCGTTTGGTTCCGGGCAACTAACGTTTTGAAATCAGCTAGCTTATCAGGTACTGGGTTGAGGTTCGGCATTGCAATGACACTCGTATAACCCCCGTGAGCCGCAGCCCGACTACCTGTTTGGAGGGTTTCTTTATCGGTGAAACCTGGATCTCTGAAATGGACATGTCCATCAATTAACCCGGCACTTACAAGTGCACCTTGCGCGTCAAAAATGGTTTCGGCTGGCTCGTCGCTCGGTGTGATATGCGCTTCAATCGCAGTGATCCGTCCTTTTTCATCAATCGCGATGTCTCTTTTGACGAGTTGATCGTCAATTAATAGTTGACCATTTTGGATAAGTCGATACATACTGCAGACCCCTAATCTTTAATGAGATTTTTTTGCTTTAATAAATGTTCAATCATGGCCATGCGCATGAAGACCCCGTTATGCATCTGCTTAAAAATTCGTGATTGGGGTGCTTCAACTAATTCATCGGCGATTTCAACGTCTCGGTTAACCGGTGCTGGGTGTAACCAGATGGCACTTGCTTTTAATTGGACGGCCCGCTGTGCTGTCAGGCCGTATTTAACGTGGAAAGCTTCATCAGTCATTGTTTCAGCGGAATCAAAGCGTTCGTATTGGATTCTGAGTAACATAACCACATCGACTTGATCTAAGATGCTATCGAGGGCGACGTGTTGACCGTAATCGTTGAATTCAGCGGTAAACCATTCTTCAGGACCGGCGAAATACAGTTGGGCACCCAGTCGTTTTAAAAGTTGCATATTGGATTTAGCAACTCGTGAGTGGCGTAAATCGCCACAGATGACAATTTTTAAACCGGCGAAGTGTCCGAACTCTTCATGAATGGTCATCATATCGAGTAGACATTGGGATGGATGTTGACCGCTGCCGTCTCCGCCGTTAGCCAAGGCTAAGTGGAAGGCTGGATCAGCCAGCAAATCATCGTAGTAGTTGTTTTGCGGATGGCGCACAGCGACAAAATCGACGCCGATTGCTTGGACCGTCTTGAGTGTATCGCTGAGTGTCTCCCCTTTTGAGACTGAGCTCGTTTCGGCTTCAAAAGACATTACGGATAACCCGAGCTTGCGTTCAGCCATTTCAAAACTCGTTTTGGTCCGGGTGCTATTTTCAAAGAAGAGGTTCATCGCGTATACGGGACGCGTTAATTCGCAAGTCGCGCCTTGTTTAAAGGCTTCCGCCCGTTCAATTAAATCTAAAACAGATGCATTCGTTAGTTGTTCAACCGATACGATCGCCGCTTGCTTAGTCATTTTGTTGTGCCTCCAATTCGATTTCACTCTTTGATTTTTGTGGTAAAACAAGGTTCATTGCGATGCCTAAGACTGTCGCAATCGCTAAGCCTGAGAATTGATATTGACCAAGTTGTAAGTAGGCATTCCCAATCCCAATTACTAAGATTGAGGAGCCAATCATTAAGTTCCGTTTTTTATCGAAGTCGACTTGGTTGTCGATCAAGACCCGCAGTCCACTTGAAGCGATAACGCCGAAGAGTAAGAAGCTGATCCCGCCGATAACGGGGGCTGGGATGCTTTGGATGAGTGCGCTCAGTTTACCGATGAAACCGAAGATGATGGCAAAGAATGCAGCGCCACCTAATACCCAGACACTGTGGACTTTAGTAATGGCTAAGACACCGATGTTTTCACCATAACTGGTGACCGGAGGACCTCCAACAAAAGCGGCGATGATTGAAGCTGTCCCGTCCCCTGCTAAAGTCCGGTGGAGACCAGGATTTTTGAAGAAGTTACGTTTTGTTAATTTATTTAAGACCATGATGTGGCCCATGTGTTCCGTCATTGTGACAAAGGCAATCGGTGCCATACTGAGAATTGCACCCCAGTAAAGACCGGGTTTATAGGTGACAAATGGCACTTGGAAATCCGGCACCTTGAACCAAGGGGCGTTTAAGACTGGTTGGAAATCGACGATGCCGAATAAAACGGCGATGATGTAACCTGAGACAATCCCGAGTAAGACCGGAATCAAACTCATGAAGCCTTTGAGATACATGTTAAAGGCGATTGTAATTAGTAAAGTTAAGATAGCGACCGCGAAAAACTTCAAATCGTAGTTACCAGCGGCATTGATGGTCGCTTGTTTAGCGGCCGTCCCCGCTAATGAAAGGCCGATAACCATGACGATTGGGCCGACAACAATTGGTGGCAAGGCTTTGTCGATCCAGCCGGAACCAATCAGACTCACCAAGACAGAAACGATGAGGTAAACTGCACCGACGGCCATCGTCCCTTGCGCAATCCCAGGATAACCAGTTGTTTTCATTAAAGCCAGCATTGGGACGATGAATGAGAAGCTTGAGCCCATGTAAGCTGGAATCTTTCCTTTAGTGATTAATAAGTACATCAGGGTACCAACGCCGGAACTAAAGAGTGCGATCCCAGGGTTTAAGCCGACTAAGATGGGGACTAAGACGGTTGACCCAAACATGGCGAACATGTGTTGGATCGATAAGCCGATCCATTTCCCGGTTGTTGGACGCTCGTTTACGTCTAACACCGCATCGGGATTGCGGTAAGTTGATTTTGTCATATGAAGACCTCCGATAATTAATCATTAAGTGATAATGGCGATAAAAAAAGGACATCCCTACTCTGCGGGTATGTCCTTTGGACGCATAGTGGGTGGACTGATGCTAGTCAGTCTTCGCCAATTATGCGGGCAAACCCTTTTGCTCTCTCTGGAGACAATTAAACGGTTCTAGCTTTAATTCAATTTTTCAATAGTAATGCCATCGTGATCATCAATTTCTTGCATGGCGACTTTAATTTGTTCGTTAAGGGCGGTTGGAATGTTTTTACCAACGAAATCCGGCCGAATTGGTAGTTCGCGGTGACCGCGATCCACTAAAACCGCAAGTGAGATTTTTTTAGGGCGGCCAAGATCCATTAAGGCATCAAGTGCGGCCCGAATTGTCCGGCCAGTATATAAGACATCATCGATAAGGATGACGTGTTTGTCCGTAATATCGACAGGGATGTCATTGCCATTTAGTTGGGGTTCGTTATGACTGTTTAAATCATGTTGATCGTCACGATAAAGTGTAATATCAAGCGTCCCCACTGGTACTGTTACGCCTTCGAGTTGTTCTAAACGTTTAGCGATGCGTTCAGCGATAAAAACACCCCGGGTTTTAATGCCGACAAAGACAAGGTCTGAAATCCCCTTGTTTTGTTCGATAATCTCGTAAGTAATCCGTGTAAAAACACGTTTCATGGTTGTGCTATCTACAACTTCTTTCACCATGTTCATGACACTCCTTCCAACAAAAAACCTCTCAACCGATATTGGTTGAGAGGTTACAGTTTGAGTCTAGTCCTAGAGTCCTAGTCTAATGGATTAATTCACCGTGCCTTCTCAGCCTCACGGGACTGAAATTAAAGGTTTCTATTAAGTTGTGATAATCATAGTTGATAACTCGCGGTTTGTCAATTGTTTTCGCGTAATTCCTGCAACGTTTTTTCAAAAATAGCTGGTAATGGCGCTTCAAAACGCATGTTTTCACCGGTTGTTGGGTGCTTAAAGCCTAAAACGGCCGCATGTAAGAATTGCCCTTTACCAGGCAATGTCTTCCGAGGCCCATAAGTTGGATCACCGGCTACTGGGCGGTTAATATAAGCCAGATGGACACGAATTTGATGTGTCCGGCCCGTTTCTAAGCGACACCGAATTAAAGTGTAATCCGTAAAGCGTTCGACAACTTCAAAATGAGTGACCGCTGGCCGACCGTCTGGGACAATTGCTTGTTTCATCCGGTCTAGTTTTGAACGGCCAATTGGCGCGTCGATTGTGCCTTCATCTTCTTCGATATTACCATGCACTAATGCGAGGTATTCACGGAGATTAGACTTCGCTTTTAATTGTTCTGATAATGATTCGTGGGCTTCGTTAGTCTTAGCGACCATTAATAAGCCGGAAGTATCCTTATCAATTCGGTGCACAATCCCGGGGCGGAAAACACCATTGATTTCAGAAAGTGGTGTATGGGCTAATAAAGCATTCACTAAAGTCCCATTAGGATGGCCTGGTGAAGGATGAACAACCATCCCTTGTGGTTTATTGACCACCAAGACTTGGTCATCTTCATAGACAATGTCTAAGGGAATATCTTCGGGTACTAAATCGAGTGAGACAGGATCCGGAATGGTGACGCTAATCTTTTCGTCAGCAACCACTTTATGGTTACCTTTAGAAGTTTGGCCATTGATTTCAACGAGGTCCTTTTTTAACCATTGTTGGATTTGGGAACGCGAATAATCAGGTAGTAATTGGCTTAATACCTTATCAATCCGGCCGGTTTCGGTTGTAATTGTAAATTCTTTTTTTTCAGTCATGAGTCACTTTCTCTTTCAACAAGATGGCAATAAAGACGCAGATGACACCACAAGTGAGGGCGGTATCTGCAACATTAAAGATGGGGAAATTAATAAATTCTAACTGGAACATATCAACCACGTATTTTAAATGTAAACGATCGATGAAATTCCCTAATGCACCGGCTAACATTAACGTTAAACCAATGCGATACAGTTTTTCAGAGCGTTCAGAAGTATAAAATAAATAGCTGATAACACCTACTGCGATGATGGTTACAATATAGAAGAACCATTGCTGACCAGCCAACATACTCCAAGCAGCGCCGTCATTTTGGACGTAAGTAAGGCCGAGAATGTTGGGAATCACAGTATGCAATGCGCCATAGCTAACATTGGCGACAATCCACCCTTTTAAGAGTTGATCACCTACCAAGATTAACAGGCCTAAAATAATATAAAGTAGCATGGTTGCCTCCTATTCATACTGATTAACATTGTCCTTAAAAAGAGCGCGCTTGTCAATCAGTTTTCGTGGTGGGATGCAGGATTATATAATTTAGATACCGGCTTGTTAGAATAAGCCACTAATTTGCCCATCTGCAGTGACATCCATGTTGAGGGCGGCTGGTTTCTTAGGGAGTCCGGGCATCGTTAAGACAGCACCAGTCATTGCGACGATAAAACCGGCCCCGAGCTTTGGAATCAATTCGCGGACGTGGATAGTGAAGTTGCTGGGTGCACCAAGTGCTTTAGGATCATCTGATAATGAATATTGCGTTTTGGCGATGCAGACGGGTAAGTGCGCCCACCCATTTTTTTCAATTTGTTTTAATTGATTGATCGCTTTGCCTTCGAACACAACGTCGCGGCCACCGTAAATTTCGGTCACAACGGTTGTTAACTTAGACTTGATGTCAGCTTGTGGGTCATATAGTGGTTTGAAGGCCTTAGGTTGTTGTAAGGCTTCTAAGACCGCTTTGGCGAGTTCAACCCCGCCTTGACCACCATTAGCCCAAACACTGGTTGGGACCGCAGTGACGTCCATGGCTTGGCAAAGATCTTGTAGTAATTGGACTTCGGCAGCCGTATCGCTTGTAAATTCGTTAACTGATACCACAACGGGGACACCGTAGCGTTGCATATTAGTAATATGTTTGGCTAAATTACTGAAACCCGCTTTTAAAGCGGTTAAGTTTTCAGTGGTTAAATCAGCTAAGGCCATCCCACCGTTGTACTTCAAAGCACGGATAGTTGCGACAATCACGATGGTATCTGGTGTTTTTCCTAATTGCGGTACCTTGATATCAAGGAATTTTTCAGCGCCTAAATCAGCGCCAAAACCAGCTTCAGTAATGGCAATATCGCCTAATTTCAAGGCTGTTTGAGTCGCTAAGATACTGTTACAGCCGTGGGCAATATTAGCAAATGGACCACCATGCACGAGTGCTGGGGTATGTTCTAAGGTTTGAACCATATTCGGTTTGAGCGCATCTTTTAATAACATGGCGATGGCCCCAGTGACTTCTAAGTCGCCAACAGTTACAGGTTCGCGATCATAGTTGTAGCCAATCACGATTTTACTAATCCGGTTTTTAAGGTCGGTAATGTCGGTTGCTAAACAAAGAATCGCCATTAATTCACTGGCAACGGTAATATCAAAGCCATCTTGTCTTGGCATCCCTTGTACTGGCCCACCTAAGCCAATCACGACTTGGCGTAAAGCGCGATCGTTAATATCAAGTGCGCGTTTCCAGATAATCCGTCTAGGATCAATGTTTAAAACATTTCCTTGTTGTAGATGGTTATCAATTAAGGCTGCTAGGGTATTTACAGCGGCCGTTAAGGCGTGCATGTCACCGGTAAAATGCAGATTAATATCAGCCATTGGTACGACTTGGGCATAACCGCCACCAGTTGCGCCCCCCTTCATCCCCATGACAGGGCCTAATGAAGGTTCACGTAAGGCAATCACTGCTGATTGATCAAGTTGGCGTAAGGCGTCCCCTAACCCAACAGTAACGGTCGACTTCCCTTCGCCGGCTGGGGTTGGATTAATCGAAGTGACTAAAACGAGTTTGCCATCTTCTTTTTCTTTTAACCGATTGATAGCTTGAAAGTTAAGTTTTGCTTTGTAAGGCCCATATTGTTCAATATCGGTGGCCTGTAACCCGATTTGTTCGGCAATTGCTGTAATGGGCTTCATTTCTGTAGCTTCATTTGCTTGTGCGATTTGAATATCTGACATAACGACCAGCTCCTTTTGTTTATGATAGTACCTAGTATAGCTGATTTTGTACGGAATTGGCAGATAGTAATCTGATAAATTTTATCTTCGACACGTCTCAACTAAAGTGGTAAGATGTAATTGTGACCCGTTAAGGCCTACAACTTAATTGGCACAATGACAATGGTGTGTTGACACACCACTCTTTAGAGGAGGGATTGTGATGGAACGAGGAATCGTGAAATGGTTTAGCAATGCTAAAGGTTATGGCTTCATCAATTACCGAGATGATGAGGAAATTTTCGTCCACTTTACCGCAATCCAAATTGACGGCTATAAGACATTAGACAAAGATGATCAGGTCTTATTTGAGGTCAAAGAAGGCGCCCGCGGTTTACAAGCGGCCAACGTCCAAAAAATTGAAGCTTAACGACATTTAAAAAGAGGACCCGTGCCAAAACGATTTTGCGTTTTGCACGAGTCCTCTATTTTTTACTGTCCATTTTGAACCGGCCAGTTGTTTGCTTGTAATGTGGTAATTAGTCGTTTTTTGACCTTTGGTGATAGTAATAATTGCTCTGGTTGATAGTCAAGCTCAGTGGTTTTAATTAATAAGCCGTGTTTTTGAACAATTACGGCTGTCGTTTGTGCCAATTGAATTGTTCGGTTATATTTAAATAATGGTCGTTTAAGCGTTATTGTCTGTGCAGAGATGTCGAGACGGTGACCAAATAGATTAATAATGGTTAAAATAACCGCGATGACCCCCACCGTAATTGATTGCCAATTAAGATTAATGAGTTCAAGTTGCAGAATTAAAGCTAGCGTATAAATAAAACCAATCCAAGACCAAATCGTGACGCAATAAGCGTAGTTTGGCTGATAAAATAGGCGTTTGTTAGTTTGCAATAGAAACACTCCTTATGCAGTCCATATTACCATTAACTAGGGGGCTCTGTCAGTGGAAAGGTGGAAACTTTACGAATGATTAAACTTTATACGGATGCGGCCACACTTGGCAATCCCGGTCCTAGTGCCGCGGGAATTTTGATTGTAACCGCTAAACAGCAATATCAATTTAGTGTTTCCTTACCGCCGGTTGATAATCACGTTGCTGAATTTATGGCGGTTCAATTGGGTTTAGAAAAGATTACCACACTCGGTTTAGCCGAATCGCTGCTTCAAATCAATGTTGATAGTAAAATTGTTTGTCAAAGTCTCGAAAAACAATATGCGAAGCATTATCAGCAATATGTCGATCAGATTATTGCTTTGGAACAGGACTATGCCCTGGTCTTGCATCAATGGCTACCTGATCGGCAAAATAAAGGCGCGCACCACCTCGCACAACAAGGCTTAAAAAAATAGTCATTAAAAACATGGTGTTTCGGAATGGGTTTTAGTAGACTGTTTATAAACACACTTAATTAGTTTCTGGAAGGATTGGTTGCATATGGTATTACTAACGGAGATTATTTCCGCGATTATTTTAATTAACGGTCTTTTTGCGGTCATTACCGTCTTACGTCAACCGCGCGATATTGCGGCGACTTGGGCGTGGCTATTAGTTTTAATCTTACTGCCTGTCGTCGGTTTTATTTTGTACCTTTTTACAGGGCGGGGGTTATCCCGGAAAAAGATTTTCCAAAGTCAGTCACAAATCAACGATGGGGTTTTAGCCTTAGTTGATATTCAACGTCAAGAAAACCGACGTAACGAGTTATTACCTAAGAAGGTGTTGTCCAGTGAAGCGACTGAAATGGTCAATCTTTTCTTAAACATCAATAACGCGCCCGTTTTAAAGGATAATCACGTCACATTATATACTGACGGGACTGAGAAGTTTGCTGCCTTATTTGCCGATATTAAAAAAGCAACTAAGAGTATTCATATCGAGTACTACACGATTTACAACGATCAAATCGGTAATGAATTACAAGCACTATTAGTTCAAAAGGCGCAAGAAGGTGTCGCAGTAAACGTCTTATACGATGCTTGGGGCTCACAAGGCGCAACGCAAAAATGGTGGCGGCCGCTTGAAGAAGCCGGTGGCCATGCTCGGACCTTCTTTAGTTCGAAGCATTCAATTACTGATTTCCGTTTGAATTTTAGAGATCACCGTAAAATCGTCGTTTTAGATGGCACAATTGGCTATATTGGTGGCTTTAATGTTGGTGATCAATATCTAGGCCGGAGCGCTAAGTTTGGCAATTGGCGTGATACGCACATGCGCATTACCGGGAATGCCGTTTTGGCGCTCCAAGTACGCTTTTTAATGGATTGGAATGCCAGTGTTGAAGAAGCGATTCGCTTAACCTATTCTGAGAGTCATTTTCCAATCGCCGCCGAAGCTAACCGTGGGACGGCAGCAATGCAAATTGTTTCGAGTGGGCCTGATAAATTAGACGAACAAATTAAGTTGGGTTATTTAAAGATGATTAGTTCGGCTAAGAAAAAATTATGGATTCAAACCCCTTATTTGGTACCCGATGATAGTATTATCGATGCGCTCACCACGGCAGCGATGTCTGGTGTTGATGTCCGGATTATGACGCCCAATATGCCAGATCATCCTTTCATCTACCGGGCCACACAATACTATAGTCAATTATTACATGAAGCTGGTGTTAAGATTTACGCTTATCAAGACGGTTTCTTACATGCTAAAACAGTTGTCATGGATAGTCATATCAGCACCATTGGTTCTGCCAACATGGATATCCGGAGTTTCAAATTGAATTTTGAAGCCAATGCCTTTATCTATGATCCTAAATTAGCGCGCCAGCTTGAGCAAATTTATTTAGAAGATATTAAAAACGCGGTATTATTAACAGATGAGATGATTGCTCAACAATCGACTTGGCTACATTTTAAACAAAAATTTTCGCGCCTCTTATCACCCATTTTATAAATCGTTCGTTAAAAAAATGTCCTCCAATTTTTCAGGGGTGGCTCAGAAATTTTAATATTTTTTGAGAACGTTGCTACAACTGAAACGGTGTCGGTTTCAAATTGTTTGCAATCGAATTGGGGATTGACATTATCCTGGATAATGGTAACTTTAAAACAGGAACACTACACAAGTCGAATTTAGAATTATTCGCAAACAGCCACTAATTATAGTGGCTGTTTTACTTTTAACTACCATATCTGGTATTTAAACATTGCATGATTCTTTTTTAAACGGTATACTGAAATTACTAATTAAGTTCTACAAGGAGTTAATCACAATGGCTAACATTACACTATATACGAAGAACGGCTGCCCCCAATGCCGTATGACAAAGCATTTTTTAGAAACACATAACATCACTTTTAGCGAACATAATATTAACGATGAACCCCAATATATTGATTACTTAAAAGAAAAAGGGTTCCAAGCTGTTCCGGTGCTTGAAGCTGACGGTGTTGAAAGTTTCTCCGGTTTTAGACCAGCCGAATTACAAAAATTGGCCTTTTAAGTTTAAGTGCTGTCCTTAAAATAGGCATCTACGAGTGGGACCAACTCCGTGAAGAGTTGGTCTTCACTTTTTTTACACCCAAAATCGGGCATTTTATTAATTTTTTTAAGAAAGTGGTGCGCTAATGTCTTTAAAAGAGATTAAAACTGAAAACGTAACTTATTATGAATTGAATAACCAAATTAACATTCCGGTTAACGGTCAAATCCCCCTTCAAAAGGATCAAGAAGCACTAGAAGCCTTTTTAGAACAAAATGTGCAACCCAACATGGTGACTTTTAAATCACTACAAGATCGCTTGGATTACATGGTGGCTGAAAACTATTACGAAGCGGATTTTCTAAAGGCCTACTCAATCGACTTTATGGAACGCTTGAATCAATATTTAATCGATCAAGACTTTCATTTTAAATCTTTTATGGCGGCTTATAAGTTTTATGCGCAATACGCCCTTAAAACAAATGATAACGGCTTTTACTTAGAAGACTTTAAAGACCGGGTCTTCACCAACGCACTTTATTTTGCGGATGGTGACGAAGAGCTCGCAATGAGTGTTGCTGATGAAATGATCCACCAACGTTACCAACCAGCGACGCCGACCTTCTTAAATGCCGGTCGTTCACGCCGTGGTGAATTAGTATCATGTTTCTTATTGCAAACAACCGACGATATGAATGCCATTGGCCGGACCATCAACTCGGCCCTCCAATTATCACGAATTGGCGGTGGCGTCGGGATTAGCTTGTCTAACTTGCGTGGTGCTGGTGATCCAATTAAAGGTATCGACGGTGCGGCAAGTGGCGTTTTACCTGTTATGAAATTATTAGAGGATTCATTCTCTTATTCTAACCAATTAGGGCAACGTCAAGGCGCTGGTGTCGTTTATCTGAACGTTTTCCATCCAGACGTTGTGGCTTTCTTGGGCGCTAAAAAAGAGAATGCGGATGAAAAATATCGGTTAAAGACCCTCTCACTCGGCTTAACAGTGCCAGATAAGTACTATGAATTAGTCAAAGAAGACGCTGATATGTATCTCTTTAGTCCATATAGTGTTGAACGTGAGTACGGCCAACCTTTCTCATATATCGATATTACGGCTGAATATGACAACTTAGTGGCTAACGATGCGATTAAGAAAACGAAAATCAAAGCCCGTGATTTAGAAAATGAAATTAGTAAGCTCCAACAAGAATCAGGCTACCCTTATATCGTGAATATCGATACGGCTAATAAAGCCAACCCAATTGACGGTAAAATTATCATGAGTAACCTTTGTTCTGAAGTCTTACAAGTACAAACGCCTTCTCAAATTAACAATCGCCAAGAATATGACGTGTTAGGAACTGATATTAGCTGTAACTTAGGTTCAACTAATATCCCGAACATGATGGCCGCTCCTGATTTCGGGCATTCAATTGAAACGATGGTTCGTTCATTAACTTATGTGACCGATCATTCTGATATCGATGTGGTCCCTTCGGTGGCACATGGTAACCAATTAGCCCACACAATCGGCTTAGGCGGCATGGGCTTGCATACCTACTTCGCTAAGAACCAAATGATGTACGGTTCAGAAGAATCAATCGACTTTACTAGCAATTACTTTATGTTATTGAACTACTGGACATTAGTTGCTTCAAATAAGATTGCGAAAGAACGTGGGATTACTTTTGACAACTTTGAAAACAGTAAGTATGCTGACGGTAGTTACTTTGATCAATACTTGAATACTGAATGGGCCCCTAAGACGGCTAAAGTCAAAGGACTATTCGACGGTGTCTTCATCCCAACCCAAGCAGACTGGGCCGCCTTGAAAGAAGCCGTTATGCAAGACGGGTTATATCATCAAAATAGACTCGCGGTTGCGCCTAATGGCTCAATTTCATATATCAACGATACTTCAGCTAGTCTCCAACCAATCGTCAATCGCGTTGAAGATCGCCAAGAAAAGAAAATTGGGACAATTTACTATCCAGCACCAGGCCTATCAAATGAAACAATGCCTTATTATGAATCAGCTTACGACATTGACATGCGTAAAGTGATCGACATCTATGCGGCCGCACAAAAACACGTTGATCAAGGGATGAGTATGACGCTCTTCATGCGTTCAACGATTCCAGCTGGCTTATATGACTGGAAAGATGGTCGTACCGATAAGATGACGACTCGAGATCTTAACATCCTCAGAAACTACGCACACCACAAAGGTATTAAATCAATCTACTATATCCGCACATACACGGACGACGAAAACGAAGTCGGCGCAAATGCATGTGAAAGCTGTGTTATCTAGAGTGCGTTTCCGACGGGGATATTCTGAGGATTAGCATAGGCCTGTGAATGAGCGCCAAAGGCGATTATTCACAGGGCGTAGCTAACCGGAAGAATATGTCGGAAAAAGCACGTTTCAAAATAAGAGTGCGTTAATTGGTGGTTAGCTTCCGAGCACTAGTTCAGTCAGGCGGATTACCGCCAAAGTCGGTGATTTAACTGATGTGGCTAGGTACAGGAAGCTGCCAATTAAAAGCACGTTCCCCCAGCTGTTCTTCAGCTGGTCTACATACCTTAAAGGAGTTCATAGACGATGACAGAAAATTATCATGCAATTAATTGGAATCAAGTTGAAGATCAAATCGATAAAGCGACTTGGGAAAAACTAACCGAACAATTTTGGTTAGATACACGAATTCCCCTTTCAAATGATTTAGATGACTGGCGGAGTTTACCAGACAATGAAAAATGGATTGTGGGTCACGTTTTCGGGGGCTTAACGCTACTTGATACGCTGCAATCACAAGACGGTATGGCGAGCTTAAAAGCCAATATCAGAACACCGCATGAAGAAGCTGTTTTGAATAACATCCAATTTATGGAATCAGTGCATGCCAAGAGTTATTCATCAATCTTTTCAACGCTAAATACGCCTAATGAAATTGATGAAATTTTTGACTGGACGAATACTAACGAATACCTACAATATAAAGCCAATAAAATTAACAGTATCTATCAAAATGGCTCACCGCTCCAACAAAAGATTGCCAGTGTTTTCTTAGAAACATTCCTCTTCTATTCTGGTTTCTACACCCCTCTTTATTACTTAGGGAACAACAAATTGGCCAACGTTGCTGAAATCATTAAGTTGATCATCCGTGATGAATCTGTTCATGGCACTTACATCGGTTATAAATTCCAACTCGGCTTTAACGAATTAACAAAAGCTGAACAAGAAGAACTACAAAACTGGATGTACGATTTACTCTATGATCTCTATGCCAATGAAGAAAAGTATACCCACGAAGTTTACGATGGCACTGGCTGGACGGAAGAAGTCTTAACTTATCTCCGTTATAACGCCAATAAGGCCCTAATGAACTTAGGACAAGGCGCCCTCTTCCCAGATACTGCTGAAGATGTGAACCCAGTTGTCTTAAACGGAATGTCAACATCAACAGCGAACCATGATTTCTTCTCACAAGTTGGGAATGGTTACCGCTTGGGGAACGTTGAAGCCATGAACGACAGCGATTATGATTTTGATTAATAATAAATCCAACTAAAAAAGCGAGCTTCACTAAGCAATTAGTGAGTCTCGCTTTTTTGATTGTAATTTATTTTTTGAATTGGTTTAAGTAGCGACTAGCCAGTAACTTATGGAATTTAACGCCTAATGTGGGATTAGACGCGTCGATATCAGCATACATCGCTGTTGTGATTTTTGTCAGTAACGGTACGAGTTGATCTAGTTCCGCTTCAGAAAGTGCGTTCACAAACGGTGGCACTTCTTGACTAGCGGATTCGATTTCCTGGCGACCAGCAGCGGTCAGATTTACTAAATTAATCCGCCGATCACTCGGTAACTTGGTCAAAGTGACTAATTCACGTTTAACGAGTTTCGCCACAAATTCACTGGTAGATTGTGGTGACATGCCTAAACGTGTGGCGAGTTCTCGTTGGGATAAGTGATCTTCATCAGCTAGCGCCAATAAGATTTTCCCCTGCCCTTCAACAATCAGATGGGGCCGTGCCTGTTTGACGATATCATCATAGATTTTACTGAGTTGTTCATATTCGGCTAATTTACCAGCGACTATTTCTGCTTTGACGCTATTTGTCATGTGTCATCTTCCCCTTCGTCTTTCATCCAGTATACACCATTCTAAAATTTGAAAATAGCAATCCTTGACATTTTAGTAAGGGGGCCTTACTATATTATTTAATCAGGTCACCTGATTAAATATGAGGAGGCGCTAATATGCGTGAAGAAAATGTCATTGAAGTCAGCAACATTCAAAAAAGGTTCGGTCAAAAGAAAGTCGTTCAAAACGTTTCTTTCACTGTAAAAAAAGGCGAAATATTTGGCCTCTTAGGCCCGAATGGCGCTGGTAAAACAACTCTGTTAAAAATGATGACGACTTTGTTACGTCCTGATGAGGGGCAGATCACGGTGAATGGTTTTAATACGCTAAGCCAAAGTCGCCAAGCACGCCAACAATTTAGTGTGACGAACCAAACGGCAGCGATTGATCAAGATTTAAGTGCACATGAGAATCTCCGTTTATTTGGACGGCTAAATGGGCTTAGCAGCCGCGCCAGTCGGATTCGTGCTGACGAGTTACTGATGGCTTTTGATTTAACGCAATCAGCTAATCAAGCCTTGGCCACTTTTTCCGGGGGCATGCGACGCCGTTTAGACTTGGCAGTCAGTTTAGTGGGGCATCCGAAGATTTTATTTTTGGATGAACCGACTACCGGTTTAGATCCTAGAACAAGAATTCAAATGTGGCAAGCCATTCAATCATTGGTGGCCCAAGGATCAACTGTCTTTTTAACCACCCAATATTTAGAGGAAGCCGACCAATTTGCCGATCACATTGCGCTCATTGATCACGGTCAACTTATCGCCAGTGGTACACCTAATGAATTAAAGCAAAAATTAGGTGGCTTACAACTGGCTTTAGCCGTCACGGAGTTAGCACAATTACCCCAAGCACGCGCGATTGTCCAGGACGTTTTAAAGCAGCCAATTAGCGTTAGTGAACAAACATTAATCAGTCCACTTGGTGGCGACGCTCTGCCAGCGGTGACCGCAATATTAAATCAATTACAAATTGCTAAAATTACAATTAGTCATTTAAAACTTGAAACACCTTCGTTAGATGATGTTTTCCTAAAAATGACGGTTGGTAAAAACTAAGGAGCTCCGATAATGAATACAAATATAATAAAGCGTCATACTTTACGTGATATTCTCACTTTAACCCACCGTAACTTATTAAAAACGCGCCACAATCCCGATAACGTCAGTGATGTGCTCATTCAACCAATTATCTTTACCCTATTGTTTGGCTATCTATTCGGCGGGGTTATCGCCGGTAGTGTCCGCGCCTACTTACCGATGCTGGTTTCTGGTATTTTAGTTCAAAGCATCTTAAATGCGGCTTCTGGGTCTGGCCAACAATTACGGGAAGATATTAATAATGGCATCTTCGACCGCTTTAAAACATTACCGATTTCTCCAATAGCACCCCTAGCTGGCCAATTAGTAGGTGATATTTTGCGATTAGTGCTTTCTGGCGGAATGGCAATTCTCACCGCGGTAATAATGGGTTGGCGCCCCACCGTCAATCTGGGGGCACTGGCCGGAGCATTACTACTGGCGGTCTTTATCGGCTGGTCAACTTCTTGGATTTTTGCCTTAGTGGGTTTAATAGTCAAAAATGCCGAACTGATTAGTAGTTTATCGATGATGATTATCCTCATATTGACATTCTTATCGAACGCCTTTATTCCCATCAAAACGCTGCCCCACTTTTTACAACCAATCGTCAGAGTTAATCCGGTCAGCACAACAATTACCGCGATTCGGACAATCTTAAATACTGGCAGTTGGAACAATACAGCAACAATGGTCCTCATCAGTGGTGCGCTGATTATCGCATTATTTATGCCATTGACGCTGCTGGCTTATCAACACCGCCAATAAAATTTTCGTACTAAAATAGCACGTTATACCAGTAAGTTAGTATAGCGTGCTATTTCTATCTATTTGTATGATGGGTTAAAATCGAATAAGTTGCAAAACTCAAAGCGACTCCTATTAGGAGTGAGAATAACAGTATCATATTTAAGTTAAAATATAAACTTTCAATTAGTGCCAAGATACCGCTCCCAACGAAAATGACGAGAAAAATCAGATTTGATTTGATGTTTTTCATGAGCTTGCCTCCTATAAATTAAATATTATTATCAAACGTTAGTATTAAACTATTGGCGTCTCGCAAGTCAGTATAATGAATCGTTCATTGAATTTGATAAATTTTGTAGCGATTATAGGACGGGTCGTTTAAATTGGCCGTGGCAACGATGTCATACAATGTGTAGTCGCGTGGGATTCCCACTGTGACTGCCCCATAACCAAAATGCTTATGTGGTTTAAAGTGATTATCAGCAATGAAAATGAAGCCGTCTTCGTCTAGCTTCTGATAAGCAGAATGTGCTAGTGTTTGCGTAGTGGTTTGACTCAAAAACGTTTTGAGCTTATCTTTCGTATTCAGTTGTTCATTCGGTTGATGCGCAATCACGAAGAACGTCTTGTGTCGATAATACAACCAATAGGTCTGGACCGTTTTTTTGGTGTAGGTCTGTTGGTTTTGTCGGCTAATACTTTCTGCTTGTGAATTGTGCTGCGAACTTGTTGTTTTTTGGGGAGATTGCTGGCAAGCCGTTAGCCCTAGTAATGCAATCGCTAATATGATTGGCAACAATAAGTATCTCATTTTCATGTGAGTCAATCCTTCATAGATTAGTTTATCCCTTTGATTATAACAGTTAACGCTTTTTTAAACAGTTACAAATTTTAAAATTTATCGAAAAACGATAAAAATTAATTGTTTATCGATATTAAAATGGTATAATCAAGCTATTAATTTAGTCAATGAGGTGTTTGATATGTTGAAAAAATGGCTTTTACGTTTAGCACTTTTAGGAATCGGCGCAGTCTTCTTCCTTTTTAGTTTTTTAGTGACCGTCCAGATTGTGACGGCGTCTAAATTAGACTATCCTTTTGAAATTATCACGTTGGCCCTGGCTGCTTATAGCGTGACGATTTGCGTGTTGGTTGCCTTATATGCGCTGCATCGCATTCTCAATACGATTGAACAACACCAAGTGTTTGCGCCACAAACATTGCGCTACGTATCATCAATTAGAAAGGCGGTCTTAATCGCAAGTTTTGCTAGTTTATTATCACTGCCCTTTTTCTATCGGATTACGCAACTAGAAGATGCGCCGGGCTTGTTGTTACTCGGGATTGCCCTCATCTTCATTCCGTTTGCTTTGACCATTTTGATGCAGATCGTTGAAGATCTATTTAAGAGTGCTATCGCGCTTCAGACGGAAAACGACCTCACAGTCTAAGGAGGATTTAAAATGCCAATTCGGGTTAATTTAGACGTCATTCTGGCCCAACGAAAGATGAGTGTCACTGAACTTTCACAAAAAGTTGAAATCACGATTGCCAACCTTTCAAATTTAAAGACGGAAAAGGCAAAAGCGATTCGTTTTTCCACACTAGAGCGTCTTTGCCAAGTGCTTGATTGTCAGCCAGGCGACCTATTAGAATATGTAGATGATTAAGAAAACCCGGATAATGGTCATTTATCCGGGTTTTTTAGTAACTTTCTTTTTGTTAGTCCCTTTTTTTAAATCTGTAGTATAATGAAAAAGTAGTGAAAATGAAAGGGGTTTTATGCTGATGTATTACGTTGTTATGAAGTCAAATGATATCCGCCGTAATCTGGCCACCGAACAATATTTAATGAACCAAAAGAACTTTGATGAACCATTATTGCTCTTCTATATTGAAAAACCATGTATTATTGTGGGTCGGAATCAAAATACGTATGAAGAAATTAATCAAAAATACGTTGAAGATCATCACATTACGGTGACCCGTCGCTTATCTGGCGGTGGTGGTATTTATCAAGATCTCGGCAATCTTTGCTTTAGCTTTGTTGTCGATGCTGATTCAGAACAATTTGGGGATTTCAAATCCTTTACGCAACCAATCGTCGATGCACTTCACGAAATGGGCGCCACATCAGCTGAAGTCTCTGGCCGTAATGATATGTTAGTCGCTGGTAAGAAATTCTCTGGGAATGCGATGTATACCAAAAACGGCAAAACGTTCTCGCACGGTACGCTTTCATGGGACGTCGATTTAGATGTCCTCACACAAGCGTTAAACGTCCCTGCTGATAAGATTGCTTCTAAAGGCATCAAGTCCATTCGCCAGCGGGTAACCAACTTAAAAGACCATGTGAACCCTGAATATCAAAATATGTCGACCGAAGAATTTAGAGATGTCTTACTCTTGAACCTGTTTAATGCCAAAAGCTTACCAGAAATTGCCGATCGTGAATATCAATTAACGGCGGTAGATGAACAAGCCATCGACAAGATTTTCAATGATCTCTATAGTAACTGGGACTGGGTTTATGGCAAGTCACCTAAATCAACAATTCAAAAGCGGAAACACTTTGATTTTGGGACGATTGATGCCCGCTTATTGATCGAAAATGGGAAGATTGCCAACGTTAAATTCTACGGCGATTTCTTCGGTTCAGGTGATGCTAATGATTTAGCAGAAAAATTAGTCGGCACGATTTATGACCGTGAACACTTAGCAAGCACCCTCGAACCAATTGACACAACACCTTACTTTACAGGCATTCCTAAAACCGAATTAGTAGAATTATTAGCGCAATAGACGCTGAGAAGCATTCGTCAATGGCCGGATGCTTCTTTATTCGTCCAGCAAAAAAGTCGGTCAATAATCATTGACCGACTTTTTTAATTAAGCTGAACGACGCCATTTAAGTGCGATTTTTTTGGTTTGCATGAAGTATTGACAGACCCACGCGACTAACAATGGGAAAACAAAACTGGTGAAGATCGTTAGCCAGAAATACGGACTCATCACTACCACTTTAGCAGCTGTCATAATGTTGGCGTTATTGAGGTTGAGCGCTGTGAGCTTAATCCAAGTTGGTAAGATTGAATTAATAACGGGATGAACATAATGTTCAAAAAGAATATCCAGTACTACCCATAAGGTAATCACAATCCACCAAATCTTACGTTCGAATAAAGTGATAAAACTGCTAATTTCAATGCCACTAGCAATCAAAATCCAAGTACCAATAATCAGGATGAACATGAGATACGGATCAAATAGATTCGTATCGTCTTTGATATGTGATTGGAAAATGGCAGCTGTTGCGGGATAAAAAAGCATAAAGGTCACAAGTTGACTACCTAATAGACTTACCAGATGCGTTGCATAATTCGTTTTTCTGGAAATCCCATTTAGAATCCCAAACTCAAAATAGGGACGGGTCATTGTAAATGAAAGGATGATGAGGCAAAGTTGAGTGACGATTAAACCGGTCATTGCTAAACTAGCGCCTAGTAATCCGATACTAAATGCTTGTGTGCTTAAAATTAATTCACTGGCAGTTGTTACAACAGCGCCAATCGCTAACGCAATTAGCAACGTTTTCCAAATAGCCGTTAATCGATAGCGTAACATTGCTTTAAACATGCTGTTCACGCCCCTTTTCAGTTAATTTGATGAAGATTGTTTGCAAATCGATATGTTTGATTGATACTCGATCGGGAATCACCCGGTCTGCGGGTAACTCAGTGTAGAGATAGTTGGTGTAGAGTGTCCCAATTTGTTCGCTCGCTAAAATTGGCAATTCCTGGCAATAGGCCAAGACATCTTCTTTAGGGCCACTAATTTGGTAGCTGTGGTCGAGGACTGTTTCTAAATCATCATCAATAATGATCCGAGATTGGTCGAGGATTAACACGTGTTCGATTAGATTAGCAATCTCTTCGATAATATGAGTTGATAAGACAAATGTCCGTGGTCGATTTTCATAAGCTTCCAAAATATAGCGATATAATAAAACGCGGTGATTAGCATCTAATCCGAGGATTGGTTCATCTAGAAAAACGTAATCCGCGGGCACACATAACGCAACAATTGTTTTGAAAATTGTCCGATACCCGGTTGAAAGTTGATTGAGTTTCTGTTTGGGATTGAGTTCAAAATCAGCTAACATTTTATCAGCTAGTGTTTGATCGAAGTCTCCTTGTAATAGGGCGGTATCTTTCATAATCTTTTTAAGCCGATTTTCCTTATTGAATAAATTTTGTTCAGACATAAGGTAAATGGCTTGTACAGGATGATCTCGCCCGGTTAAAGGTGTTTTATCCCAATTGATTGTGCCACTTGAAGCAGAAATTTGATTCGCTAGAATACTCAATAGGGTACTCTTGCCAGCACCGTTTCGACCCAGTAAGCCGTAGATCGTGTTTGGTTTTAAAGTTAAATTGATATCGTCTAATACAATGTGGTTACCGAATTGTTTGATCAGATGTTCCGTTGTTAATTCAGTCATTTTGATAGCCCCTTTCAATCAGTGCAATTAAGTCGTCCTTCGATAATTTTAGTTGTTGTGCTTCGGTAATAAACGCTGCGACGTAGTGATCAAAAAATTCATCTTGTCGCTGTTGATTAATTTGTTTTTGTGCTGTTGTCGTGACAAACATACCGCGCCCTCTTTTCTTTTCAATTAACCCTTTTTCGACAAGCTGATTCATGCCCTTTAAAACAGTGGCCGGATTAATATTAAATTGTCGTGAAATCTCGGTTGTTGAAGGTACCTGACTTTCTGGTGGAAAAACGCCTGTAAAAATGCCTGCTTCAATTTGATCGGCAATCTGTCGATAGATAGGCGTTTCGTTATTAAATTCAAAAAACAAAGGATCACCTACTTCCGTTAGTTGATTGGTTAGTTACTCATGTAGTTAACTATAACACTAACCTCGAAAAACGCAAGTCACCACATTAAACATTTGATTTTAAGGATATATTTAGCTATTATGTACTTATAATCAAATGTTTTTAGGGAGGTTCATGATGCAAGCTGCTTATTGTTTTATCGATTTAGTTGGTAGTCGGACAAATTTTACCGATCAGACTCAGATTTTAATCTTATTACAGCATCTGCAGGAAAAACTGAATGACCGTTTTCCGGATTTACTCACCCCTTTTATGGTAAAAGATGGTGATGGGCTATTAGGTGGTTTTCAAGCCGCAGACCAATCGCAATTGGCAGATCTATTTGTATTTTGTAATGCCTATTTACGAAGTGTGGCGTTTAGACAATTCTGGCAACCGCTTTTTGGGTCAACAGACCTGCCGGAATTTTATTTTGGCGTTGGCTTAGGAAATTTAGTCACAGTCGAAAAGACAGATTATCAAGACGTTAACCGTGTAAATGGTTCGGCAATTGTTAATGCCTTGACGGCCGTTGACCAGGCGAAACGCTTAATGAAAGGGGCAACTTTACCCCTCGGCTATCCGTTTTCGACCTCTCTTTTTAAATGGCAATTAGTTACTGACCAGGCTGCAGAAACCGCCAATGGGGTCAGTGCCCTTCTGTATCTAATTTATGAACGGCTATTAAATACGAAACTGCGAAAAGAGGCGTTTGCCCTACTTTATGCGCAACCGAACTTGAAGCGCTATCAGCTAGCTCAAATTTTATGGGAAGCATACGGTAATCTGACTTACCAAGTGGATTATACGCAACAAAAAGAGCGGGCCGTCGCCTCTAGTAAGATCAGTCGACTACTCAATCAGATGGATTATCCCCTCATTGAACAGACATTAACATCGGTTCGAGCGCAATTAATGAGCTTAGCGGAGGTGAATCTATGACATTATTTGCGATTTTGCTATTGGCCCATTTCTGGACGGATTTTTTAATCCAATCCGATCGAATGGCCAGTTACAAGCGCTCAACGAAATTGGCCGTTAAATGGTACCCATTATTGGGACATGCGTTGACGCAAGTGCCAATGGTGGTTGGTATCTGGTTAATCGGCACGCTACTGCGTGTCGCAAACTGGCCTTCGCTTAAAATGTTCGGGATTAGCTTAATCATCGTCGTGCTAACGCATTGGCTAATCGACGTCACTAAGCAGAATTGCCAGCCCATTTTGAAACGTGCTTTACGCTTAAAGCCCAATCAAGTCCCTCTAATCAGTTACGTTTTGGATCAGGTTTTGCATTTAGTTGTGATTGTCATTGTTAGTCAATTTTGGGGGACAAATTGGCAATCAACCACGATTAGTCGGTGGTTGTTAGCCGCAAGTGTGATAATTGCGACATTATATTTTGCTGATTATTTCATCAGCCTATTTTTAAAAAGTTTAGATTTAAATGTGGAACGACTACCAGACCGGGCACAATTAGGTCGGCATATCGGTCGTCTAGAACGTTTGGCGATCCTGTTACTATGCTATACCAATAACGTTGCGAGTATCGCAGTTGTCGTCGCAATCAAAGCCCTGACGCGGTTTCGCGCCATTGAAGCCAATGAACATCACTTTGCAGAATACTATTTAATCGGTAGTTTATTAAGTCTTATCTTTGGTTGCTTAGGTGGTTATTTACTTAAACTCATTTAAAAACACATAAAAAAGCCGTTCGGATAATAATACCCGAACGGCTTTTTTGAGCTATATTAGCGTGTTAGTCGTTGATGTCGATTAACGAAATAGTAAGTAAGACCATATACGAGAATCATAATTGGCCGGTAATCATTGAAAAATGGCATTTTTATCCAGAAGCTAAGTAGTAATAAAATGACAAAAATTAAACTAATTAACCGAAAAATCATGAGACCATTCCTTTCAAATAACTAATCGCTAATCACTAATAACGATTTGATGGCTTGGCGTTGATCCATTGCTTCATAAGCGGCTTGAATATCATCTAAGGTAAAGCGTTGTGTAAAGACCTTACCAGGATTGATTTCACCCTTTAAAACAGCGTCGAGTAACCGTGTCTTATCATGGGTTGTGACGGCCGCAATCCCACCACGGAGGCCGATGTTCTTCCGGAATAAGACATTGGTATTCATTTCTGCCTTTTGTGGAATCCCAACGCGCCCAATAACAGCACCCGCACCAGCCACGGCTACAGCAGTTGCAACGGATTGTTCCGTCCCAACGCATTCTAAGACGGCGTTAGCCCCAGCGTTGTCAGTTAGTGCCATCACTTTTGCAACGGCTTCGTCACCACGTTCAGCAACAATATCGGTTGCACCGAATGCTAGTGCTAATTTTTGCCGGTCTTCATGCCGACTCATGGCGATAATCCGTTTTGCCCCTAATAATTTAGCACCGATCACACCGCATAAGCCAACCGCACCATCTCCCATGACGACCACTGTGTCACCAGGTTTAACTTCAGCAGAAACAGCAGCGTGATAGCCGGTTGCCATGACGTCTGAAAGGGTTAAAAGATTGTTTAACATCTCGTCTGAATAATCAGCTGGTTGGCCAGGAATTTTAACCAAGCCCCAATTAGCATTATGGTAACGAAGGTACTCAGCTTGATATCCACTAGGATTAGAGTCTTTAGTCGTACAGTCTCCGTCGAAGCCAGCTAAACAAGCAGCACAATGTCCGCAACCATGGGTAAATGGCACAATCACAAAATCCCCGGCTTTAATATCGGTAACTGCTTCACCAACGGATTCCACAACCCCAATTGCTTCATGTCCAACTAGTGATCCCGATTCGCGTTTTGAAAGGCCACGATACCACCATAAATCAGAACCACAAACGCAAGCCCGGATAATCCGAATAACGGCATCTGTCTCCTTTTCGATGGTTGGTTTTGGTACCGCGGTAATCACCATTTTTCCTGGTTCAATAAAAGTTGCTGCTTTCATAAAAACATCTCCCAAATTTTTTTGAACGTGTTTCTTCCTATTATATAGCGAAATTTCTAAATACAATTACAGCTTATATAATTGATACCTCTACTATACACCTTGAAGCCCACTTTAAGGCAAGCCTTTTTTAAAGGCCGATTGCTAATTGTTGTTTCTTGCTTAAAACTTCATCTTGCGTAATCCCGATATAGTGTAAAGTTGTTTCTTGTGTTGAATGGCCAAAATCAATCATCAATGACCGCACATCGCCAAATTGTTTATAGAACCAATACCCATAAGTTTTGCGCATTGTATGTGTACCGATATCGTTCCGGCCGAGTTTTTTGCCGGCCTCGGTCAACATACGATAAACACCATTGACTGTAATGTGACTATCACCGACGCGACTTTTGAATAACCAGTCGTTACCAGTCAGTTCATTATTTTGAATATATAAACTAATGTAAGGTCGCAAACTGGTTAAACTAATTTGGCGCCACTTACCTGTTTTTTGTTCGACGATGACCGGGTTGTCTTCGATCACGTCTTTCACTTTTAATTGGACAATATCAGAACAACGTAAACCGGTATTGATGCCTAATAAAAAAAGTAAATAATTCCGACTACCCATTTGGGAGTGTCGTAAGATCACTTTCATGTCCTCAATCTCGTCTTTGGTCCTTAAAGGCTGTACGTTTAATTTTTTGCCTTTTTTAGTTCGTGATTTTCGCATTAAAATTCCGTCCTTTTGACCGCATTCTTTTTACTTATATCATTATAAACCATGCGGTCGTATTTTGCACCCCTAACTATCGTTGATTTAAAGGGATTCCGACCGCATTCTTTCTACCAAAAGCGTGCGCTCATACCACTGAATACTAGAAGTGGTCCCAAGACCGGTCTAATCACGTTTAGAACACATCAATCGCGAGAGGCGCATTTTAAGCGCATTTCAGATTGATTAACGGATAAGTGGTCGTTAAAACGTCTTAAATTACGGATTTCAAAAAAGGCGTTTTACTTGTCAAAAATGAGTTATTATTGTGTGATAAATTTATGGTCTAAGTGCAACCCTAATTTTTAACCCTAAGAATTTAAATCAAAAAAATAAGACTTAACACCTGATCAGTGTTAAGCCTTATTTTTTAGTAACCTGCTGATAAATCAACTTGGTTAACAACGAGTTGCCCGTCCGTTAAGAAGACCGGTAAATTCTGTTCGAAGATTCTAAAGAGTCGTTCATGAATATCTGGAATGTAACCTGAGATATGTGGCGTGATCACTAAGTTGGTTGTGGTCCAAAGTGGTGACGTTGCTGGTAACGGCTCAGTTTGCGCAACGTCAATTGCGGCCCCCGCTAGATGGCCGTTGTTCAACTGTGCCATGAGCGCTGTCTCATCAATTGAAGCGCCCCGTCCTAGGTTGAAGAAGTAATGTCCTTCACCCATTGTGTTGAAGAACGTTACATCAAAGAAATTTTTGGTTGCCGGCGTTAACGGCATTACGTTCACGACGAAATCTGCATCAGCCAATTTCGTTTGATAATCTTGATCCGTTAAAATTTCGTCAAACGCATCGCGCTTTTCACCATGCCGATTAATTCCAATGGTTCTCAACCCCAACGCCTTAGCGTAAACAGCAATTTGATGCCCAATTTGGCCAGTGCCAAAAATCATGACCGTTCGGTGTTCAAGCGTTTCAGTTGCGCGGCCAATTTCATGGTGACGCCATTCTTTATTAGCTTGAGAACGCAAGCTTTGGCGAATACCGCGAGTAAAATATAAAATATAACTCATCACGGTTTGTGCAATTGGAACAGCGTGCATACCCTTGGCGTTTGAAACGATAATGCCTTGTTCGCTCAATGTTGCTAATGGTAAATAGTCAACACCAGAACTAGCGGCTTGAATCCATTTCAAGCGGTGGTTAGGAGTAGCCAAGATTTTAGGCCCGACCATTTTATTCCACCCAAACATGATATCAATGGTTGCGAATTGTTCGGGTTGTACGTCAGCCAAATTGATAATGGTTAACCCTTGTTGCTGTAAATCTTCTACGTGTTGTTCAGGAATTGGTTCTGCTGCTAATATGACTGTCAAGTCGATCCCTCACCTTATTATTGAAGTAATCTTAATTATAATGGATTTTGGACAAATAAAAAAGCATTTACCCTAAGATAATGGGAAAATGCTTTAAATTTCTTATTTTTCGGCTTTTTCAGCACGTGGCCAGACTGGACGACCCCAATATTGGAATAAATCGGTCTGAATCCGACCATTATAAAGTTTACGCCGTTTTGTTGCACGTTGACCGTAAGATTCTTGGAATTGTAAATCACTGGTTAAAATGTATTTACTCCAAGTCTTCAACGAACGATAAGTATCGCCCATTTCTTTATACAATACTCGCGCTTGGGTTTGATCACTCAAACGTTTACCGTATGGTGGATTAGCGATAATGACACCATTTGTTAAATCGGTTTTAAAATCTTTAACAGCCAGTTGTTTGAACTGGATATCATGTAAGACGCCGGCTTCGTTAGCATTCAACTTAGCAATATCGACCATATTTTGGTCAATATCATAGCCGAAGATTTCAAGTTCTTGATCTGGTTTTTCTTGTGCTTTAGCATCAGCCTTCGCATCAGCTAAAACAGTAGTGTCAATCCAGTCAAAGTCTTCAAAGGCAAACTTACGGTGCATACCAGGCGCGATATTATGACCAATTAAGGCCGCTTCAATCGCAATGGTTCCTGAACCGGTCGTTGGATCAACAAACGGCATATCTGGTTGCCAACGACTGAGGAGAATTAATGAAGCCGCGAAGTTTTCCTTCAATGGCGCTTCCCCTTTTTCAAGACGGTAACCACGTTTGAATAAACTAGGACCAGTTGTATCTAAGCTAATTGTCACCATGTCTTTTAAGATGCTGACTTCTAGCGGATAGACAGAACCCGTTTCAGCCAAACGCGTCCGACGGTGATAAACAGTACTTAACTTATCAACAATCGCTTTTTTAGTGATGGCTTGGACATCTGGTTCACTATGGAGTGTTGAACGCACAGAACGACCAGCTACTGGGAAAGCAGCATCCAGTGGTAAATATTGGTCCCATGGCAAAGCTTTCACTTGTTCAAAAAGGTCATCGAACGTCTTTGCTTCGAATTGACCGATGGCAATCTTCACCCGATCGGCACTGCGTAACCAAAGGTTGGTCTTGGCGATATCTGCCAAATCCCCTTCGAAATAAACCCGACCGTTATCTGAACGCGTTTCGTAGCCTAAATTCTGTAGTTCTTTAGCCGTAATGGATTCGATACCACTTGCCATTGTAGCGTATAGTTGGTAAGTCATTTTTTAAAGATCCCCTTAGGAAATTATTTTTTAAATAAAAAGAGCTTGGGCAAAAGCCCAAGCCACCTGTTTGTAAACCTCTATAGGCCATGTTTTGTTCCAGAACTTCCCCAGGAAGAAAGTTCCTTCAGTAATCATCTATCTGTTCTTACGAACTCTCATTTTTAGTTCATTTCCATAAATGAGACGCCCCTACCAAAGTTTGGGTTACTCGCTCGCGGGGTTTACCTCGTTCCATCGTTTGGGTTTCCCCAAACGCTCCGTCACTGTGGCACTATTTAAGGATATTAACGCATGACCGAAGTTTTAGCGCTTTTTCCGCCGTTACCGTTAAGGTACCCTGGCTTATTGGGCCAGGCACGAACACTACAAGCATCTCAGCCTGTGCGGGCATGGACCTTCCTCAGCCTACTGATGTAGACCGCGATTACTCAAGATTTACAAATGTTAATCAATGTATATTATTATAGTACATCTTAAGCGATTTGTCTAATCAAATTGTGAATGATTTTGAACTCTTGTTTGAGCGGCACCATTTTGGTCGCTTAACTTAGCCCCAAATACGTGACGTTCAAGATTTGATAAACGTTTCAAAATATCATAGTTAGTTGCTGCTGAAGCCTGTTGTGGCTTGACTTCTTTAACACTGTCAGAAGCGCTCAGTTGACGATTAAGTTCTTCAACCTTGTTAAATAAGCGGGTATTATCGGCCGTTAAACGATCGATATTTTCTTGATAAGTTTGGTAATCTTTAATCACTAAATCTAAATAACCGTCGACTTCTTCAGGATCATAGCCGCGCATTTTTGACTTGAATTCTTTTTTCAAAATTTCAGTTGGGTTTAATTCGATTTCTAATTGATTATCCATTTTGACACCTCATTTATAATAAATATACCATAAATCCCATTATAGCAAAGTTATTAAAGTTATTAAAGAATTAAAAGCCTTAAAAAGCTTGATTCTCTAACTCCGCCAACTCGTTTGCTAAATCTTGCAGTTCAAAAAAATCGACCTGATTATTGGGATACTCATGTTGTTCTTGATAGGTCTCAATTGCTTTAGCATCGTATTCTGGTTTACCAGGTGCCTCACGATCATAGTACAATAATGCCCCATCCGTATGGGTCAGCATAAACTGTTGATATTGGCGCAACTGTTGGGGCCCAGAATACGGGGCTTTAATGACGGGTTCGCAAAAGTCGACCTGGGCTTTTAACGTCATCAACGTGCCCTGATTTTGTTCGTTCCACTGTTGACCAAAATCACTAAACGGTAGCATCATCGCAACCTTCAACTCAGGATAATCTATTTTAAGTTCTTGTGCAACTTGAATTCCCCACTGTTCGATACCCATCTGACCCCCGGTAATAAGCCATTCTAAGCCATCATCGAGGTAATTATTAAGTTGTTTTTTTAAAGAATATTTAATAACTTTAAGTTTCTCATCAGATTCGCCAAAAACACCGAGTTCATAGCTTCGATAGCCAGTTAACCATAGTCGTTTCAATTGTCAGTCCTCCACCTAATGATTTTAAATTTGAATGAATATTGCTATAATAGTTTCACAGGAGTGTGATTCTTGATGGCCTTTCATTATCCAAACGGACAGCCCTATTCAAATCATGAAACAAAACAGCCTAAAAAGCAAGGGCGACATACTAGTCCCACCACTTTATATGGTAAACGTGGTATGTCATTAGAAGAAGAAATCAACGATAGCAATCAGTACTATCGATTGCGTGATGCTGCAGTGATCTATAAGAAACCCACCCCTATTCAAATTGTTAAGGTTGATTACCCAGCGCGTAGTCAAGCCGTTATTAAAGAAGCCTATTTTAAGCAAGCTTCAACCACCGATTATAACGGTATCTATCAGGGACACTATGTGGATTTTGAAGCGAAGGAAACTAAGAATAAAACGTCATTTCCATTCCAAAACTTTCACCAACATCAAATTGATCATTTCAGAGCTTGCTTACAACAAGGTGGGGTTTGTTTTGTGATTATGAAGTTCGTCCCCTTGCAACGTTTATTTGTGTATCCGGCAAGTTTATTGATTACACAATGGGACAATCAAGCAACAGGTGGTCGAAAATCAATTCCACTAGCGGCGATTATTGCCGATGGGTTTGAAATTCAATACCAATTAAACCCAAGTATTCCCTATTTAGAGGCCGTCGATCAATTAATCGCACGCCACCACAAAGGAGTTTAAATTAACATGTCTGCCAATCAAACAGGTAACACGCGTGTCACAAGGCACCAAAAACCAACCCAAAAGCGTACTAAGTCGCTATTGGGCCGTATTATCAAATGGGGCTTATTAGCCCTCTTAGCACTAATTATCGCGGGGATTGGCTTATTTGCATATTATGCCAAAGATGCCCCGGAGATTACACAGGATAAATTGCAAAACGGCAATGCAAGTGTCCTTTATGACACTAACAACAAAGCCTTCAAACGATTAGGGGCTGCTAACCAGACTTATGCTAGCAGCGATCAAATCCCACAAACGTTAAAAGATGCTGTTGTTTCAATCGAAGATCGGCGCTTTTATAAGGAAAAGTTTGGGATTGATCCCGTCCGAATTGCATCGGCGGCCTTTTCTAATATTACGGGGCACTCTTCGCTAGGGCTACAAGGTGGGAGTACCTTAACACAACAATTAATTAAATTATCGGTCTTTTCAACGAAAAATAGTGATCAAACGCTCAAACGAAAAGCACAAGAAGCTTGGTTGGCGGTTCAAGTTGAACGGCAGTATTCTAAAGACCAGATTTTGGAATACTATATGAATAAGGTTTACTTGAATAATGGCGTTTATGGTATGCAAACTGCCGCTAAATACTATTACGATAAGACATTAAAACAATTGAGCCTCCCCCAATTAGCATTGATTGCTGGTATGCCACAGTCCCCTGCTAATTATGACCCCTATGCACATCCAGATCAGGCCAAGACGCGTCGTGATTTAGTACTCGATGCCTTGCAACGAAACAATAAGATTTCCGAAGCAGAAGCAACTGAAGCTAAGGCTGTTCCGATTAACACTGGTTTAGTCGCACAAAAATCTGAAACCAATGAATCAACGAACGCTAAAGCAACTGATGCCTATGTTAAAGAAGTGATTACAGATCTCAAGAAAAAAGGTTATGATCCTTACAAAGACGGCTTGAAGGTTTATACAAATATGGATATGGACGCGCAAAAGAAGTTATACGAGACTGTCAATGACGATACCACCGTCCAATTTCCAGATGATAAAATGCAAACAGCTGTCACGATTACTAATCCTAACAATGGTAAGATTGTCGCCATGATTGGTGGTCGTAAAACTGGTGATGTCCAATTAGGTTATAACCGAGCGGTTTCTTCCGGTCGTAGTAATGGGTCTTCTATGAAACCGATGATGGACTTTGCACCAGCGATTGAATATCTAAACTATTCAACCGCGCAAAAATTACAAGATACACCTTATATTTATCCAGGCACTAACATTCAACTTCATGATTTTGATAATCGTTACCTGGGCACAATTACGGCGCGTAATGCATTAGCTAATTCTCGAAACGTCCCCGCAATTCGCTTATTAGAAGATGTTGGCATGAACCGTGCACGTAAGTTTGTTAAGGGCTTAGGCATTACGATTCCTGAAGATACCGGGCTTGCCTACGGGATTGGTGGCAATGTTTCAACCTTAGAAGAATCAGCTGCCTACAGTGCTTTTGCCAATGGTGGGACATACTACAAACCAACTTACATCAATAAAGTTGAAACTGCGGACGGTGTTACCCATAATTATAATTCTGAAGGCTCGGACGCAATGAAAGACTCAACGGCCTACATGATGACTGATATGATGAAAGACGTTATCAAGAATGGCTCAGGGACATTAGCACAGATTCCTGGATTACACCAAGCTGGTAAGACTGGGACAACTGATTATTCAAGCGAAGAATTAGCTAAATCAGGACTCAGTTCAGACCTC
Organism: Latilactobacillus sakei; assembly: GCA_002953655.1. NCBI lineage: Bacteria > Bacillati > Bacillota > Bacilli > Lactobacillales > Lactobacillaceae > Latilactobacillus > Latilactobacillus sakei. The sequence continues at coordinate 1,081,030 of CP025839.1, read as the reverse complement.
GCGAAAGATAGTTGGTTTGCCGGCTACACGAAACATTACTCCATTACCGTTTGGACAGGTTACGATAAGCCGCTCGAAAATGGGTTAACCATGGAAGAACGAAACATTGCGGCTTACATTTACCGCGCAATGATGGTTTACCTCTCACAAAATGTTTCGAATACGGATTGGACGATGCCTAGCTCAGTTCAAGCTAAAACGATTGCTGGTGTTAAAGAACTCTTTGTTAAAGGTACGACCGCCGCAATTTCAGATGCTTCAACGAGCTCCTCATATTCATCAACCCATAGTGTCATCGAAACACCAACACCATCGATTTCGGTACAAAGCTCAAGTCAAAGTGTTCCCTCTTCTGAAAGCAGTGAATCAGTAAGTAGTAGCTCTGTTGAATCTAGTTCAAGTGTGTCATCGACACCAAGTGAACCATCTTCAACAGTAAGTTCTTCTTCTGAAGCCCCCGCTAGTTCGTCAAGTGCACCGACAACAAGTCAGTCGACGAGCCAACCATCAATAACAACCTCGCACTAATCAAATAGCCTGATTGTCGCTCTCTTAAGAGTTCGGACAATCAGGCTATTTTTTTCTTAAAATTACTAACGCCGTTAACCACGTTCTTGAAGTATTCGTTGCCCTGCCGGACAGATACTTAATAACGGACACTGATTACACTTGGGGTTCCGTGCTGTACAGACTTGCCGACCAAATAAAATTAATGTGTGGTGCGCTTGCACCCACTCTTTTTGGGGGAGCTTGGTTTGAAAGTCAGTTTCAATTTGGCGTACAGAGGCGTTTTCAGCACTAATCGTTAAGCGCTTGGCAATTCGACTAACATGCGTATCGACAGCAAACGATGGCACATTAAATGCATCGCCTAAAACAACATTAGCGGTCTTCCGACCAACACCGGCTAATTGCTCGAGTTCTGCGTGGGTTTGTGGGACTTCGCCACCAAAATCCGTGATTAACTGCTGACAACAAGTGCGGATATGTTTCGCTTTATTGTGATATAACCCAATTGAACGAATATCGGCTTCGATTGCGGTTAGATCTGCGGCCGCAAAACTGGCTGGGGTTGGGAAATGTTCAAATAGTTGGGGTGTTACTTTATTGACTGAGACATCGGTCGCTTGCGCACTTAACATCACCGCAATTAATAATTGAAACGGACTGTCCGCAATTAAGGCCCCTTTGGCATCGGGAATCAGGTCGTACAGTTGTGTCATGGCCCATCTGGTTTTTGCTTTTGATAACATGTTCAACTACCTCCCTTGTTAAATTAACGTCGTGGATGCGCCTTTTGATACGCTTGTAAATCTTCCTTAGTCTGAATATTTTGTTTTTGCCAATTCAATAGAATTTTATCGACATATTTAAGTGAATAAACTTGGTTTAAGACTGCTTCGCGGACTGCGAGCTGAATTAGTTCAGCTGAATAATGATCTAAATCCAACCAATTTGAGATAATTTCAGATTCAAGTGGCGACAATGGGCGCCCAAAGGTTTGCTCAATTTGGTTAAAGACGGACAGGCGTTGATTTGTTTCTTGCGAATTTAATGCTGCCTGATTTTGTTGGACAGCTAGGACACTGAGCTTGGACAATGCTGGTGTTAGATCATAATGATCAACTGGCTGGCCTTGTTCATTAACCGTTGAGTTCAACGTGATAATTTTCTTTTTAAGTAATTGATGGATTAACTCATAAATTTGCGTTGGTGCCAATCCCATCCGTTCACCAATCACCGCTAAGTCTGGAAAAGTATCCCCTTGGCTGGCAAAATCACTCAGTTGTAAATAAACAACCAGTTCGTCAGAAGACATTCTGAGCGTTTGGTAGTGTTGTAATAGTAAGCGCGACACGCTAAGCTGGCCGCCCTCTATAAATGCCGTTAATTCGTTCATATACTAGCCTTCTTTTTGAAAAATGATTACTTCTATTGTAACGGGTTTGGTGACAATAAAAAAGCATGTCAGTCAATAATTGACGACATGCTTTCAAAATTTAATTTATGGTTTAATTCTGTTAATCATTCGTGGGAATGGAATAGCTTCACGTAAATGATCGATACCACAAATCCATGTGATGGCGCGTTCAAGTCCTAAACCGAAACCAGAATGTGGCACTGAGCCGTAACGACGTAAATCTAGGTACCATTGATATTCTTCAATATCTAAGCCCATTGCTTTGATTTCAGCTTCTAATTTATCGAAGTCAGTTTCACGTTCACTACCACCGATAATTTCACCGTAACCTTCTGGTGCTAGTAAATCAGCACATAAGTAGACATCATCACGTGTTGGATGTGGCTTCATGTAGAAAGGTTTGATGGCTTTAGGGTAGTTTAAAATGAAGACTGGTTGTTCGAATTGATCAGATAAGTAAGTTTCATCTGGTGCACCGAAATCATCGCCCCATTTAATATCGAAGTCAGCTGCTTGTAACATTTCAACAGCCTTATCGTATGAAATACGTGGGTATGGTGTTTGTGTGTACTTCTTCAATTGGTCAATATCACGGTCCAATAATTTTAATTCATAGGCACAGTGATCGATAACGTTTTGAACAAGGTAAGCCACGTATTTTTCTTGGACTTCAAGACTTTCATCTTGTTCCATGAAGGCCATTTCTGGTTCAATCATCCAGAATTCAGTCAAATGACGACGTGTTTTTGATTTTTCAGCACGGAAAACAGGTCCGAAGGTAAAGACTTTACCAAAGGCCATTGCACCAGCTTCTGCGTATAATTGACCACTTTGGGTCAAATAAGCATCGTTGTCGAAGTATTCGATGTGGAATAATTCGGTGGTACCTTCAGGGGCGCTACCCGTCAAGATTGGTGGATCCATCTTGATGAAGCCTTCTTGGTTGAAGAATTCATAAGAAGCGCGGATGATTTCATTTCTAATCTTCATGATCGCAAATGGGCGTTTTGAACGTAACCATAAGTGACGATGATCTAATAAGAATTCGATCCCATGTTCCTTAGGTGTAATTGGGTATTCACTACTGTCACCAATTAATTCAATGTCTGAGACTTCAATTTCATAACCAAAATGTGAACGGGTATCTTCATGAATCACACCTGTAATCCACATACTTGATTCTTGTTTAACCTCTTTAGCCAATTGGAAGACTTCTTCACTCACTTGGCTCTTGACAACTACCCCTTGGAAGAAGGCTGTGCCATCGCGCAATTGTAAGAATGAAATCTTACCGCTTGAACGCTTATCGGTTAACCAAACGCCGATTTTGACTTCTTCATCGACATGGTCTTTAGCGTCAATAATACTGATTTTTTTAACCATATACTCTGTCTCCTTATGCTGACTTAATTTAACTTAAACAGTTCAAAATAACTGATAATTATCATTATATAACAAAACACTGACGACAACAGCCCCAATTAGCAAAAGTCCTAGATATTTTCAATTAATTGGGTGGTATTACCTGTTTTGAAATCAAGTGTTAAATAACAAAGACGGCCATTGTCGCTGCGGTAAACAACTTCCCAAACAGGTTTACCCTTATAAAAACCAAAGTTAATATTGAGGACCTTTTGGGGGTTCTTAGTGGCCCAAGTCTTTTTAAGGGCTTCATTTTTAGTCATCCCTTTTGATTGACGATATATGGTCACATGGTTGCCTTTTTCGTTAATTAACACATAAATGCCGTTTTGATTTTTATCTTGGCCACTGACTGTATAGTACGTGCCATTGCGATGGTACGTGTAGAAGCCATCTGGATTTTCTAGTTTAGCGTATTTCTTAGCAATCTTGGTTGCCTTCGCTTCTGCGGTGACCTCCGGTGAGCGCGCTTGGTGGTAGACAAAAAACATTGCGCCCATCAAGACTACTAATAAAAATACCCATATCCATCTTTTATATTTACGCACGGCGCATTCTCTCCTTGCTACATTGAATAGCTTTATTATAGCAAAAAACAAGTTTTGCTACGGTTAAATCATAGAACTTAGTCAGAATTTAACCAAAATAAATCACTAAGCTCTCGAATTGTCTGCACAGGGGCCGCTTTTTGCGGCAAACTTGCTGGTAAAGCGCGGCGCATCTGTTGCCCATATTGCGTTGTCAACAAGCGTGGATCTAAACAAATAAACAAGCCTCGATCATTGGGCGTTCGAATCAAGCGGCCAAATGATTGCCGCAAGCGAATCGTTGCTTTAGGCAATGCTTCTGCCTTAAAAGGATTAATCCCTTGGGCTGATAACTGTGCATAACGGACACGTGTCTGCAATGCATTAGGTGCATCAAACGGTAATTGGACTAAAATAACCATTTCCAGGGCGGCCTCTGGGAAATCAACCCCCGAGACAAAGCTACTAGTTGCCAGTAAGACCGAATCATGTCCCAACATGAACCGCTTAGTAATTTTTTCGGCACTGCCGGTAATCCCTTGGGCCAATACTTCACGATCGAGAGATAACCCAGCGCGACCTAACGCGTAATAAACCTGCTCCAATGTTTGGTTAGCATTAAACAAAATAAGGGTTTGATGCGGATTATCGGCAATTAAAGTCATCACTTGCATTGCTACTTGTTGATGGTATTCGCTAGGAGTTAATTCTTTTTGAACCGGACCGTCTTCTGCAATATAAAAACGGGCTTGTTGTTTAAAGCGGAACGGACTTCTTAACTTCTTAGTTTGTAAGGCTTGTTCTTCAGTGAAACCAAATTCACGCTTTAAATAGTCGAAATGACCATTAACCGCTAACGTGGCGCCGGTTAATGTAACAGGTTCAAAATGGCTTAACACTTGTTGCATTTGGGGCCCCGCGGATACTAATTGCCAGTGCAATTTAAATTGTGGTAACTGGCTTGGTTGACTAGGACGTGTAATCTGGATCGCCAACGCATGGCGTTCCTGCGGTTTCGTCGCAATGAATAGTTGTTCAAAGCGTTGATAATGATCAACATCTGCTAATAGGAGATTGAGTTCATTTTCAAAAGATTGCCAAATTACTAAATCAGATTCGGTATAACGTGCCAATTGCTCTTCAAGAGCATAGCGTAACGCCAAAAAATGATCTTGGATCGTCAACAATTCCCGATTTAACTGGCCAAACTCACGCTGGCTAGCATTAACGAATTGAATGACTTCGTCTGGATTCAAATACCGTTCACTAAAGGTTTGCCCGTCTGTCGGTTCATCCGGTTTAAACTGTTCCGTTAGATAAGTTTCTAAATGTGTTAAAGTCCGGGTTAGCTTACCCAATGTTTTATGCAATAACTTCAATGAACGATTTTGTGGTGTTTCCGCCGGAAATAGTCGGACTAAATTATTGGTTTGCGCACTTGTCGTATACTGCAGTCCTTTTTGGGCCCAAAATTGCCAACTGGACAACGACCATGTCTCTTGTGAAATGGTCTGCACATTAAACACCATGTTTTGAGCTTCATCTAAAACCAAGTAAGGTTTCGGTCCCCAAATTTGTTGTTCATCCGCGTGACTTGCCAAATAAGCATGATTGGTCACCAATAATTCGGCTTGCTGCTGCCGATGTGTCAATCGTCTCAGGAAGTCTTCGTGATAAAACGGTGCTTGGGGATTCAAACTAGCTAGGCCTCGATGTTGAATGCTGACAAAAAATGGGGTTCGATAACTCGTCAAATTAAGTTCATCTAAATCACCAGTTGTTGTTTGCGTTAGCCAAACTAAAATTTTCATCTGCAATAACCGAATCATCCGATTTTTATGGGGTAACCGCAATGATAATTCAAAGCGATGTAAATCAATGTAATGACTCGCACTTTTGACTACCGCCGCATTGATTTGCCGACCGACCAAGCGTTCTAATAGTGGTTTAGCCTGAGTTAGGATTTGCTCTTGCAATAGCGTCGTTGAGGTCGCAACTACTAATTTATGGTCCCGCGACATTCGATAACTATAAGGTAATAGATAACCAATTGTTTTTCCTAACCCAGTGGCTGCTTCAATCAATAATGGCTCCGGCGTTTCAGACTCGAAATTAGCATGGATTAAATCCATCATCGTTGCCTGTGCTTTACGCCATTTCAAATGGGGCTTTAAAAGCCGTTTCTTGTCAGCTTCAGTTACGGGATACTGGGCCGCATAGCTCGAACCTGGATAAATTTCGAAATCAACCGGTGCTGGTTTACGAAGTGCAATCTCCTCTTGAATTAACAATTCGTTAGGCAGTGGCTGCGATTTTTCACGCATCTGTTGGGCTGTATCGGTAAAGAAATCACCGGTTTGCCGTAATAAGCCCTCACCGAGTTCACTTAGACGATTGAGGGTCACAGATGGCAAAGCCTGCAAGCGGGCGCTCAACTTCAAGAAGAGTTTAGCCGTTACAAGTGCATCACTGTCCGCTTGGTGGGGATTATCATGTTCAATCTCTAAGAGTTGCGTTAAATCTTGTAATCGATAACTAGGCGCTTCGGGTAAGATAATTTGGGCCAATTCAACTGTATCAATCCCAGCTAAGTCTAATGGTTGTAGGCCAACGCGCTTTAATTCGCCATTTAAAAATGGTAAATCAAAATTAATATTATGGGCCACAAAAACAGTGCCAGATAAAATTTCAACTAATGTGGGCGCTAAATCTTCAAAGATTGGGGCTAACTCTAACTGATCAGCCGTAATGTGCGTCAAATGTTGAATTTTAGTTGGTACATCGCGTAGTGGATTCACATCTTGTGAAATGGTTTGAATAATTTTGCCGTTTTGAACAAGGGCACAACCAAATTGAATGATGCGGTCCCCATCTTTAATGTTCGTTCCCGTTGTCTCCAAATCAACAACGGCATAAATAGTCTCTCGGTTCATGCTGTCACCAATACTTTACTCATAATTAATGTTAATCATACTATGAATGGCGCTGATAAACCAGTCTAGTTAATCTCAACCAGCTTCCCAATTGACAATAAATAGAGATATTTATGCGTCACTGGCTTTTGGACAATCTGATTTAAAGCAGCGCTATAGAGGTTAATCTGGCCAGCATAGCGGGTCTTAACGCGTTCAATCGCCGCTTCTTGATCACTCGGGTCAATAAAGTCGGTTTTGTAATCAAATAAATAACAATCGTCGTCAATCAATAAGTAACCATCCATAATCCCATGAATTAAGACATGATCGTCATCTATGGGACGAATCCCTTCAAAAATCGTTTCTGCCGGTAATAACAACGAAAATGGTACTTCTCGCTTAACCGCTTCAGGATGCGCTAATAATTGCTGACCTAAGTCGCTTTCAAAGAAGGTCAATAGATGATTGAGATTAATTTTAGCCGCAACATTGGCCGTTAAACTATGCTGTAAAACAAGCCGATCGACAAGGGCTTGCAAACTCGCTAGTGTGACTGGTTGCGTTAAATCAATTTCTTGCAAGACCAGATGTGTTGCCGTCCCCACTTCTGCCGCCGTTGGTTGTTGCACAGTTTGTAAAAATTGCGGTTGTGCTAAACTATCCGTCACGTAACGATTAGCTTGACGCGGCTGATCAGCAGCTAAATCTAATTGCCCTAAGCCCATATTATCAGGATCTTCAAAAAGACGTTTGACTTCCGATACCGATTGATAAGCCGTCGTTTGGGTGGCAACATTGGCGGGATACTTAAAGGTTAATTGTTCAGCAATTGCAGTTGCTGTTTCATTGTTTAAATCAATCGCTTGAAGCGCCTGTTGCTGTTGTTGTCCCCAGTCTTGATCATTATGCAGGCTACCTGGTATTTCACCAAGTAAGGTTTCATTAGTCATGATTAACTTAAACTCAGTTTGATCACCACCTAAAGCCAGTAGTGGCTCATAATCATCAGTCCAGTCTTTAGCTTGTGGGTGGCGAATTAAACTGAGACCAATCCAATCCAATAAACTAGTGGCATCATTCCGGACATTATCATCTAATATTTGATGGGTACTGTTTTGTCCCTTTTGCCACTGCTTCATCAGTTGGGCCTGATTATCACAGTGTCCGACGATGATTAACCGTTGTTCTGCGCGTGTCAAAGCAACGTACAGTTTTCGCATTTCTTCTGCTCGTAATTTTTTTCGCTTTTGGGCGGTAATGGCCAATTCTGGTAACGTTGGCACTTTCAACCGCTTTTGGTCATCTAAATAAACGACCCCTAAACCACCATGATTATCCAAAACGTATGAGCGTTGTAAATCCTGTTGATTAAAGCGGCGACTCGTATCAATTAAAAAAACGACGGGAAATTCAAGTCCCTTACTCCCGTGAATAGTCATGACCGAAATGGCGTCTTGATTTTCTAAGCTTGTTGGTTGTGCTAAATCTTTATCTTGTTTTTGGAGGCGTTCAATAAATTGAATGAATTGGAAAAGCCCTTTAAATCCATTTTCTTCATATGCTGTGGCGCGTTCATAAAGCGCGTGTAAGTTAGCTTGGCGTTGGCGCCCAGCTGGCATCCCCCCGACATAATCTAAAAAGCCGGTCTCTTGGTAGATCGTCCAAATTAAGTCAACAATCGGTTGTTGACGCGCAATGGTTCTAAATGACGTCAATAATTGCATAAAGTGCGTCAACTTCTGCATGACTTGTTGGCCTAAGTGACCGACTTTTTGTTCGTTATACTGATTAATGAAGTTAAAGACTGCTTGATAATAATCATCCGTCTTATCATTAATTCGAATTAATGCCAATTCATTTTCGGTTAACCCGACAATTGGCGAGCGTAAAACACTGACCAGTGGAATATCTTGGTTGGGATTATCAATCACCTGGAGCAGGGATAACATAATTTGGACTTCGGTTGTTTGGAAATAATTTTGCGCATCTTTAATTACAACTGGTAACCCGAACCGTTTAAAATAATCTAAGATAAACAAATTATTACCACGAGTGGGGGCTAGTAAAACGATATCCCGATATTCAATCGGCCGCATTTTTTCGAGTTTCTTATCCCAAATCGTTTCTCCATTAGTTATCATGGCTTGAATCCGTTTAGCCACTGCAACAATTTGCCCCTCACTCTTATCCAATTGCGGTTTGGCGACTGCGGTTTCTGGCTTAGTCTCATAAAGCAAGAGTTCGGTTGGTGCGGTTGGCTGCTGATCAGGATAGTAGCGAGCACCATATTGCAAGGCGGCATTGTCGTCGTAGTCTAACTCACCAAGATTTTCGTCCATCAATTGTTTAAAAATCAGATTGGTAAAGTCATCGATATTACGGCGTGAACGGAAATTTTCAGCTAAAATGATCCGTTCACTATCACGTTCAGTTTCCGTGACACCAAATTCGTTATACTTATTCTTAAATAAGCTCGGATCGGCCAATCGGAAAGCATAAATTGACTGCTTAACATCTCCGACCATGAAGAGATTGCGCGGATGATCAGAAGTGACTTTTTGGATAATCGTTTCTTGAAGCGGATTCGTATCTTGGTATTCATCGACTAATACTTCGCTAAATTTTTGTTGATAAAAGGCCCTTGCTGGTGAATCTTCTGCCGATAAAATTGTCAGACAGAGTTGTTCTAAATCACTAAAGTCCAATAAATGGCGTCGTTCTTTTTCGGCTTGAAAGGCTTCTCTGAAAGTTAACGTGACGCGCACCAATTTTTGAACCAACTGGCCAGCTTGGCGCTGAATATTAGTGGTGGTTGCTTCATCAAACACAAAATAAGTGTCTAATAACGTTTGGATTTTCTTTTTGACATCATCTAAATCGGCTTTCAGCCGGTCTTTATTAATTTGTTCATCAGGCTCCAATTTCTTAGTGCGTTTAGCAGGCCCCAGCTGGGCATCCGTTAGTTGTTGGCGCCATGCTTGCCAATTTAACGTTTTGGCATCTGCTTTGATTTGTGTTAAGGCTGCTTGCGTAGTGGTAATTTGAGGCGCATAAACCATCAGATTTTCGCTAGTTTGACTGAGCTGTTCAGCTTCTTGTAAAGCTTCTAAGCATTCGGTGAGTGTTTGCTGTAATATCGGTAATATTTTTTCTTGGAAATAGCGACTGGCAGTCAAACCAGTCTCATCAACAGCATAGCTTTTGGGTAGTTCGTTTAACCATTTAACCGGGTTCGGATTGGCATTTGCAAAATCGAGCAACTCAAAAACAATGTCGGTTAGACCGTCATCGTTACGATCGTTCGAGAAATTTTGGGCCAATTCGTAAAATAAGGTGTCTTGGGTGCCCTTTTCAACATACTCGTGGCTGTAGAATGCTTCTCTCACCCGTTGCCATACTTGATCCGCTAATAGAAGGCGTTCTGCGGTATCACTTAATAAGCGAAAAACAGGATCACGGTCAATCACGTAATAAAATTGTTTAATGACTTTTAAACAAAAAGCATGCAGCGTACTGATTTGTGCGGTTGGCACGAGACTCAGTTGTTGCCGTAAACGTTGTTTAACAGCTGGCTCGGTCGCTTTCTCGCTAGCATCGCGTAGTGCGGCTTGAATCCGTTGGCGCATTTCAGTAGCAGCGGCTTCCGTAAAAGTCACAACAAGCAAGGTGTCGACATCGGTGCCTTTTAAGATTTTCTGGATGACCCGGGCAACCAAGACGGATGTCTTCCCTGAACCAGCTGATGCGGATACTAAAATATCGTGGCCGTCATGATTGACAGCCGCTTGCTGTGAAGGTGTAAATTGCGGGTTACTCAAGATTGCCATCTCCTTTTTTACTCATTAAGCGTTCAAGAACTGCTTTTTCGTCTAGTGCTTCTAGTTGGCGATAGTTATTTTCCGGTAACATCGCATCAAATTGGAAAATCGACTTAAAAGGCGACAAGGTTAAGGCATTCGTTCGATCTGGACGCATAATCGGATTTAATGCTGTTTCCCCAGCAAAAATCGCTCGGCCCGCTTCTTTGATTAATTCTTCGTTGTGCGCCATCAATAAATCGAGTTGATCTAGCGTCACCAGTTGTTTAGAACTAAATTTACCGCTCTTTAACTTACTGAAGGCAAATAACGGTGATTGCCCGTTAACAAGCGTCGTATCGAGATTTTCGAGTAATTCCTCATCATTGACAATGAGCCCATTGTATTTAAATTGATCTAATAACATTTGATCGAACTCGCCCTTTTGTAATTGCCCCATTTTTTTCTTAGTTAGTTGCTTGAGGGTCAATGTTGGATTCTTCAAATGTAAGTAAAAAGCGCCGGCCGGTTTTACCGCACTATTGGCCGGCAAAATAGCCTGTTGATCTTGCAAAACTGTTTCAAGATAGGTCAACATCTGCAGGGCCAACCCGTAATAAGCATCCCGGAAATTAAAACTATGTTGACTAGATTTATAATCAACAATCCCTAAGTAAGGTTGGTTATTAATCGTCAATTGATCAATCCGGTCAATCTTTCCTCGGACCTTTACTTCACGATGATTGTCTAACATGAAGTTTAACCCTTGGAGCCCTTTTTCGGCACCGACTTGGCCAAATAAGACTTCGGTCGCTAACGGCCGTAAGTTAGTTGAAAGACTCTGATTACGAAGCGCTAGGCTGACGCGTTTAACAGTTTGCGTTAATTGCTGACGAATATAGCCCATCCGCGCCGTTTTATTGAGAATCTTAAACTCGGGTTGCTCATAGGTTTTAGCCAAGACTTCACTGACAAGCTTATCAATTTGCTGATCATCCAATTCTGGCAGGGCAATTTGTTGGCCTTGAATCAGCTTAATAAAGCGATCCATCACTTCGTGGTAAAAGTTCCCGGTATTAGCCGGTGTTAATTCAAAAACAGGCCGTTCTTGTAATTTCAAACCGTATTTCAAGAAGTAAGCGTACTGATTTTGATAGAACTCTTCTAGTTTTGAAATCGATGTGTGGATTTCATTGCCGTATAAACCAGTGACAATTTCCGGTGTCAAGCGCTCTGGCTCATTACGATAATTGAGACTTTGGAATAATTGCGTTGTTAAGAACTGACTTTGCGGTGCTTGTTGCAAGAGTCGATAGGTCGTTAACCACTGTTTCGGAATCAATGCTTGATTTTCTTGCGCTTGTCGACTGACTTGAATGAGATCACTTAACAAGCTACGCCATGATCCTCGGGGGATTTCTGTGGTTTGTAATGCTGGTTCAGCCGTGACCTTTTGAACGGTCAAATTAAAATAATTTCTAATGCGTTCAACATAAGGTGACATTTTGAAAGTTGTTCCCTCACCATTGCCTAATGGATACGTAAAATAAACCGCGGTTTGACTACTTAAAAAAGCGAGGTAGTTCAAGTAAGGTTCAGCGTTCATTTTACCGACACTAGATTCGTTTAATAACGGCGTGGCTTGCCCTTCATTATCCAACAATCGCTGACGATCCTGATCAGTTAGTAATGCCGTATTCTCAATTTGATCAGGCATAACTTGATCAGTCGACCCAATCATAAAGGTGATCTGACGTTGCTTGGTCTGGACCATTCCGGATTCTGAGAGAACCACTTGGTCAAGTGTTGAGGGAATCTGTGCATATTGAGCTGCCGCAAAACCGGCCGAAAGAAGTTGCTTAAATTCATTTAACCGGTCGGTATCTTCTTCTTCAAACGAAACGTCTCCTAACAAGGTGACATAGTCATCAAGCATTTGTATAAAGGTCGACCACGTCTGCTCCGGTTGCCCGGCTTGCGCCACATGATTGGCAGCCAATGCTTGGTCCCGCCAATTTAATAGTTGGCGATCAACGCCTTGGTCAATCAAAAATTGATAGAGTACTTGGGCCACTTGGCGCCCCGTTTTGGCTGCTTTCAGTGCACGATAAAACGGGGGCAAAATTGTCTGTACATAGCGCCGAATACCATTAATGCGTTCCGTTAAGGCTTCATCTTGAGTCGTGCGCGTGCCTTCTTGATAAGAACCGAAACGATAAAATTGCCAATCTAAATCACTTAACCAATCTTTACCTTCATAGCCATTTTTTAGAATTAAATTTTCACAGAGATCTAAATCAGCCCTAAAATCGGTGATCGACATCCCTTTAGGAATTAACAATTCGGTTTTTAATAAGGCCATGACGTCTTCGTACCGGTAAAAATGCAGGTTAACATCCAATAATTTCTCCAATAGTGATACTAAGGGATGGGCTGCCATTGTTTGTGGTAAATCACAGAAGTACGGAATCTCATATTCCGTTAAAATCGGGGCTATCATCGTTTGATATGGTGCTAAGTGACGCGTCAAAATTAAGAAATCCTGGTAGCGATAACGGCCAGTTTGGACTAAGCGCCGGATTTCACGAGCCACATAGCGCAACTCTGCATAGCGATTTTCAGCAGCCACAACGTGCAAATGCTCAGTAACCGGCACGGGGCTTAGTTTTCGATTACCGGAGCTTTCAGAATTAATCCAAAATTGATCAAGCGCTGCTAAAGCTGGCGATAATCGCTGCTTGGCCGCCATTTGATCCACCATGACTGGTACAGCATTCAAGCGTGCTTGTTGATATAAATTATAGTAGGTCCGCCCAGCTTGAAAGAAGAAATTTAGACCATCAGGTTGCTGATTAGGGTAAGCCCGATCTAAGATAAGCGCAATTTGCACTTCTGCTTGTTGCATCAAGGTGGTTAATAATGCCTGTTCTTGTGCTGTAAATTGTGCAAAGCCTTCCACATAAAAATGACAATCTGTTAGTGATTGTTGCTGCAAAAAGATGGTCAAGGCATCAATTAACGCGGTATTTTCAATAAACCGTTTTTGCATGGCCGCTTCAAAAGCGGTCGCAATAATGGTTAAATCATGTAATTTTTTAGCAAGTTCAACTTGTTGGCCACCGAGCTTTTCCGCCATCACGGTTAAATCTTCTGGGGTGATACAACCAATCTTAAGTTCAAGTAATTGTTTCGTTAATTGGGCCACAAAGCCGGTATGTCTGACTTCACCACGGAATAATTGCAGTTGGTCTTGATGTTCTTGCAGTAGCCGAAAAACTAACATATTTAAGCCGGCCGTCGAGATACGTGGAATTTGGTAATACGGCGTGTTTTTCATAAAATACCAAGCTAATCGCGTCAATGAAAAAACTTGAATTTGAGAAGCTGCGACGTAATCATTTTCATCTGACTTGAGTGCTTCTAAAATCGAGACTTCTGATTCGAATTTAATGTGGTTTGGTACTAAATAAAAAAAGCGTTCTTGTGGCTTTTCTTGAAAAGTAGCCTTCAGGTTAGTGACGAGTGCTTGGTGGTGATCATAACTTGCGGTTCCTAGAATAAATTTTAAGCTCATTATTACCACTCCTTTGGGCTAATTTTACCATAAAATCACCTGGTTTTATGCTGTGACTTATTATGACAGCAACCTATAAAAAACTTTAAAGTTCACAATTAAGATGGCTATTTCAAGCATCGTTCTGGTAAAATGATAGCTTCGAGGTCAATCATCACTAGCTACTAGTGTTTTAAATAGTTTTCACTATTTGCGGACTGTTTGTGGCAGTCACTTTTAAATTGCAGTATAGTAGTAACAGTATGATTAAGTTCAGAAATTGATGATTAAGGGTGATACGATGCAAACGAGTGTGGGAAACAGTCACGCTAAGATTATTTTGATTGGAGAGCACGCTGTCGTGTACGGGCAACCCGCGATTGCGCTTCCTATTTTTGCAGTCCAGACAACGGTTCATGTCACGGCACAACCAACACTGAGCGAACCCTTGATTAACAGCCCTTATTACAGTGGCCCTTTAAGTCAAGCGATTGGTCAGATGCAAGGTATTCGTCGATTAATCGAACAGCTCTGGCAACAATTAGACGACCAGCAAACCGCTTTTGAACTGACAATTGAAAGTGAATTACCAGCTGAACGGGGAATGGGCTCTTCTGCAGCCACCGCCATTGCGATTATTCGCGCCCTCTTTACTTTTTATCATCAAGAATTAAACCAACGCGACTTACTTAAACTAGCAGCTCTTTCAGAAAATATGATTCATGGTAATCCAAGTGGCATTGATGCAGCCACGACGGGTGCAACGACCCCCCTTTGGTTTGTTAAAGGCCAACCACTACAGCCATTACCGATTGACCTCCAAGGGTACTTGGTAATCGCTGACAGTGGACAAAAGGGGCAAACCGGCCCGGCCGTTAAAAGCGTTCAAAATCAAATGATGTCCAATCCTGAACGTACTCAGCCGCTCATTACCCACATTGGGGAATTGAGTCAAGCTGTCGCAACCAATATCGCTCAAAATCAGTTAGTGGCACTGGGCCGCAATCTCAGCTTAGCGCAAAATGATTTACGCGCTTTAGGGGTCAGCAATTCACGCATTGATGCTTTAATCGAAACCGCCAACCAAGCCGGTAGCTTGGGGACTAAATTGACCGGTGGCGGACGTGGTGGTTGCATTATTGCCCTCGCTAAAACACAAACAGATGCCAAACGGCTTGCACAACAATTACGCCAAGCTGGTGCGATTAAGACTTGGATTCAACCATTACATGCACTACACACTAATTAAACAACAATTGGGAGTTATCACTATGGGACAATCAGCTACAGCAAGAGCGCACACTAATATTGCGCTCATTAAATATTGGGGAAAAAAAGACGCCAACTTGATTATTCCGCAAAATAGCAGTTTATCATTGACGTTAGATCATTTTTATACCGATACGACTGTCACGTTTTCAGAAACCTTAACGCGTGATCAGATTATTTTTAATGGCCAAGAGGCCGACGAACAAACCCAAGCTAAAATGAGTCAATTTCTAGACTTGATTCGCCAACAAGCAGGCCGATCAACTTTTGCCAATGTTGAAACCGTTAATCACGTGCCAAATGCCGCTGGATTAGCCTCTTCAGCTTCTGGCTATGCGGCTTTAGCGGCAGCCGGTAGTCGTGCGGCTGGTTTGGATTTAAATCGCCGTGACTTATCAAGACTTGCACGTCGGGGCTCAGGCTCTGCGACGCGTTCAATTTATGGCGGGTTTGTCGAATGGCAACGGGGTACGAACGATCAAGATTCATACGCGATTCCTGTCCAAGAAGAAATCGATTGGGACATTCAAATGATTGCGATTGTTTTAAACGATCGTCAAAAACGGGTTGCCAGTCGGGCCGGCATGGCAAGTGTTGTGGCAACCTCACCTTATTATCCCAGTTGGGTCGAAACGGCCCAAGCGGATTTACCTAAGATGAAAGATGCAATCGTTAAGAAAGATATAAATTTAGTAGGACAACTGGCGGAAAAGAGTGCGATGCAGATGCACGCAACGACCCTTAGTGCCGTCCCACCTTTCACCTATTTCGAACCAGAAACCCTTCAAGCAATAGAAGTCGTTGCGCGCTTGCGCCAACAAGGGGTTTCTTGCTATTATACTATGGATGCAGGTCCAAACGTGAAAGTGATTTGTACGAGTCGCGAAACACCACAGATTTTGGCAGCTCTTGCGCCCTACTTTACAACTGAACAATTATTGGTTGCTAAACCAGGACCGGGCGTGACCTATCTGTGAGCATAATGAATAAGTTAAATGTGAAAGGTTCTGATGGTTTGATAACGGCTAAAGCACCCGGAAAGCTGTATATTGCTGGCGAATACGCAGTAGTAGAAACTGGTTTTCCGGCTATTATTGTGGCTTTGAATCAATTTGTAACAGTTTCAATTGAAGAGAGTCAAGAATACGGCAGTATTGTTTCAAAACAATACCAAGAAAATTCTTTATATTGGCAACGACAAGGTGATGAAATGGTTTTTGATAACCGTGATAATCCCTTTCATTATATTTTATCCGCCATTAAATTAACGGAACAATATGCCCGCCAAGCGGGTAAAAAATTAAGCATCTATCATCTACGGGTTAACAGCGATTTAGACTCAGCTGATGGTAAAAAATACGGTCTTGGTAGTTCGGCAGCCGTCACAGTGGCGACAGTCAAAGCCCTCTGTGCTTTTTACGAACTCGAATTAACTAACGACCAACTCTATAAACTCGCGGCGATTGCCCATCTTGATGTACAAGGCAACGGTTCTTTAGGGGATATTGCAGCTAGCGTTTACGGTGGTTGGATTGCCTATCGCTCTTTTGACAAGCAATGGTTGGCAGAGACTAGACCAACGATGACGCTTAACGAATTATTGGCGATTCCTTGGCCATCATTATCAATCGAGTTATTGACACCGCCTGCTGAATTATCCCTCTTGATTGGTTGGACTGGCTCTCCTGCTTCAACGTCTCATTTGGTTGATAAAATCGCCCTGGCAAAAACGGAACGCCAAGCCGACTACCAAAACTTTTTAAAGGCTAGCAAAGCCTGCTTAGAAGAAATGGTTGCTGGATTCCGAGCTAACAACTTACAACAAATCCAAACTGAATTGCGCCACAATCGCGCACTATTACAAGAATTGGCTGATTTTAGTCACGTCGCAATTGAAACCCCCGTGCTCCAGAAAATGGGCGCCCTTGCTGAAGAAGCTGGCGGTGCTGCTAAAACATCTGGTGCTGGTGGCGGTGATTGTGGAATTGTGATTATTGATCGGGCAATTGATACAACGTCACTCTTTGAAAAATGGCGTGATAATCAAATCGAACGGTTAAACCTTGCCGTTCACCTTGTAGATTAGGAGTTGACCAACATGGTGAGACCAAAACAATCCATCCAATCGCATCGTAAAGATGAACATGTCTTTTTAGCAGAAAAATTTCATCAAGAAGATCGTCAAAATGATTTTGACGGGCTTCGTTTTATCCATCAAAGTTTACCTGAAATAGCCATTGCCGACGTTGATATCAGTACCCAATTTGCTGGGACCACTTGGCAAAGCCCCTTTTACATTAACGGGATGACTGGCGGAAGCCAACAAACTAAAAAACTAAATGCCCAATTAGCGCAAGTGGCACAGATTACAGGGTTACCAATGGCGACCGGATCACAATCCGTAGCCATTAAAGACCCGACACTTGTTGATACATTTAGTGTCATCCGTGAGTTTAATCCAGCCGGTTTCATCCTCGCTAATATCGGTGCTGGTAATGATTTAGCAGTGGCGCAAAAAGCGGTGGCCATGACCCAAGCCAATGCCCTCGAGATCCACGTTAATACCGCGCAAGAAGTGGTAATGCCAGAAGGCGATCGTGAATTCTATTGGCTCGACCAGATTGGCGAAATCGTCGCCAACTTAGATGTCCCCGTAATTATTAAGGAAGTCGGCTTTGGAATGAGTGCCGAAACGATTGCTAAATTGCAAAGTGTTGGGGTCACCAATATCGATGTTTCCGGAAAAGGTGGCACTAACTTTGTCACAATCGAAAATGAACGCCGCCGAGACAAAGCTTATGATTATCTCAGTGATTGGGGTCAATCAACGGTTGAATCACTTTTTGAATCACAGGCCTTCCAAAATGAATTAACGATTTTAGCCTCTGGTGGGATTCGTAACCCACTAGATATCGTCAAAGCATTACGGCTTGGCGCTTCGGCCGTTGGGATTTCAGGTCAGATTTTACACATGCTACTCAAAACGGGGCCTACTGAAACTGCCGAACAATTATTAGCTTGGCAAGCTCAAATTCAAGCGATTATGGCGATGTTGGGTGCAGCAAACTTAACAGCACTCCAATCAGTTCCAATGATTTTAAGCCCTAATTTACGACATTATTTAAACGAACGGCATTTATCATTCTAAATACAAAAAAGCAAGTCAGTTGTCTCACAACTAACTTGCTTTTTTAGTGCGCTGATTTAAGGCGGGTCATTCTAAAGTAAAAATAAGCAATTAAAATCAAGTCCACTACCACTAACCCACTGAAGATAAGGCCCAAGTGGGTTAAGTAGAAGAACCAACTGCCGATAATAAAACCAATCAGTGTCATACTTAAAAGATGCACCGCGAAAATTTGCGTTTGCCCTCCGCTATATTTACGGTAAAGACTAGCGGTTAAATTCTTTTGAGCGTGATAGCCATTGACTAATTGTGCAAATAAATGACTAAGCACCCCAGCAACCATGATTAATAAGACCAAGATGATTGCCGCCGTTCCATTTTCTCGTAACCAGTTGACCCCAATAATCGGCGTGTTCTTAGGCGTTAAATTGGAAATTGATTTGGTCTTAAAGATTTTTTGATATTCTTTAAGATGCGCCCCGATTTGTTGATCATCGACTAACACGGTTACCTGGTTTAAGGCGCGGTTGTTCAAGACGAACTCTGGTGAAGCCGAAATAAAGACGTGTTGGTCGAGCGAAGTGGTCTGATTGGTACCCACAACGCCAATTACTGACAAGTAACGATTCTTAGTTTGATAATACGCTTGACTAGCTGGTTGATAGAGTTCGTTGACCCGTGATTGGCCAACGACCACTACCGGAATTCGTGATTTGAAATCATAATTTGAGAAGAAGCGGCCGTCTTTAAGCGGCACATTAGCTTGTTTACCCTTGGCATAAACATACGATAAATGATTATTAACATTGAATTGCACTTGAAAATTATTGAGTTTTGTCTGATCAATCGCTTGGATCGTTGATTGAATCGATTGGTGACTTTTCGTCTTAAAGATAACCGCCTTTTGCGATAAACTATTATGATTAAGTCGTTCACTGTACATCGATTTGGCTCGCTGACTAATGACAAGTAGTCCTAAGACGACTACCCCGACAAATAGCACATCAAGCACTAATTTTTTTAAACGCAAACGCTGATTCCTCCTTGATACGTTATTGAATCCAATAAAACCGATCACGCATTAAATCAAATGGCCGTAAATAGCGATTAACTCGCGATAAGCGTTGATCATTATGAAAATGAGCGGCATCCCAGAACTCAGTACTATTCGTGGCACCATAGCGCTCACCCAAACACAAAAGCACGGGTCCCTTTTCTAATTGTCGCAGTTGATTTAAGACAGCCAAATCAATCGGCACACCATTGGGCGACCACGACATTAACACGGCATCCACTTGATTACCATATTGTTCAATCGCTGCTTGTGCATCGAGGGGAGCTACTTGCGTCAATAATTGGCGTCCTGTTTGGTTTTCGCTCGTCCAGGCCAAACTATCCGTACAAATAACCTGCCGAGCACCTGCCGCCTTTAAACCGGCGCTCAGATAGCCGTTACCGGCCATGATTTCCAAAAAACGCCAATTAGGAAACTGTTGCACCAGACTATCCGTTAAATCCTGACTAATATAAGCCCACATACCGAATTGATTTTGCAAATATTGGCGATAATTCCGAAGTAAATGGTCCGTCTTTTGAATTTGTGCTTGTAATTGCTGTGAAGAGACCGCCTTGAACTGGCCCTGCTCTGCTGCCAATAATAACGTTAGATAGAGTGATTCGTCAATCCCGAGCACTGGGAGATTGTGTTGTGGTAACTGTTTTTGCTGTAAGCGTACTAAACTTGCTTCAATCGCTTGAAACTGTGCCGTCAGTTGCGGTATCTTTTTAAAAAAGATGGCACTTTGCTTTAACTGTGCTAGGTAGGTTTCTTGGGTCATTATTCCACTCATTTCTTAGACTAAATAACATAAAAAACCGCCTCATTCAAGTTAAAGGAGGCGGCTCATACGAATCGGATTAACGAATCCCTAAGGCAATTCGTGCATACCGTGACATCTTACTGGTGTCCCAAGCCGGATACCAAACGAGATTAACCTTCACATCTTTGACCTCTGGGACCTTTGCAAGTGCTTGATGAATTGAATCCGTTAAGACGTCTGTTAAAGGACAGCCCATCGTTGTCAACGTCATATCGATTGTACATAGGCCCTTTTCATCTAGGTTAAGACCGTAGACAAGGCCTAGATTAACAATATCAATCCCCAATTCAGGATCAATGACGGTTTCTAGCGCCGCTAAAATCCGTTCTTTTAAATCTTCGATTGCTGAATCGTCTTGTTGCGTGTTCATTTCTTCATCTGCCATCTGACTGCCTCCTACGCTATTTCAATAGCTTTATTATACTGTTTAACCGCTTTAGATACAATACAGGTTGATTGACAATTGAATCGTTTATCCCTAGAATGATAGCTTAAGTACCCTTTAGAGGAGGCCCTATGATGCACCAAAAATTAATCGCTCTAGACCTGGATGGCACGACTTTAAATCCAGAAGCTAAAATTTCACTTAAAACACAAGAAACACTCACCCAACTACAATCAGCTGGCCACATTGTCAGCATTGTGACTGGTCGGCCTAATCGCTTGAGTGAACCTTTCTATCATCAATTAGGACTCACTTCACCGATGGTCAATTTTAACGGCGCCCTCATGCATATTCCTGGGCAAAATTGGTCCGACGAATATCAATATACCATTAATAAGGACGTCGTTTTTAGCCTCTTCCAATTAAAAGAACGTTTTAAAATTCAGATGATTGCTGCTGAAGGAAAAACAATGTTTTTAGCTGATCAAGCTTACAGCAATACTTTTTCATTTTTCCCAGCAACGCTCAAATCAGATGAAATCCTAACGCGGGAATCACTGCAACAAGATCCAGCAGCTGTAACGGTCTTTGTCGAACGCGAGGACCAAGCTGCTTTACGGGCTGAAATTTTACGCCAATTCCCCCAAGTTTCCGTTAATACATGGGGTGGCCCCGCCAGCGTCTTAGAAATTGTGCACCACGGCATCCAAAAGACAACGGGTCTTGAACGCTTAGCAAATCATTACCAAATTGATCAAGCCGACATTATCGCCTTTGGTGATGAAAGTAATGACTTAGACATGTTGGCCTATGCCGGCACTGGGGTGGCGATGCAAAATGCGATCGCACCAGTCAAAGCAATCGCAGATGATATTACCCCACTAACCAACGCACAAGATGGTGTGGCGAATTATTTACGCCAATATTTTAAAATGGGCTAACAAAAAGCGATTCGACAGTTTAGTCGAATCGCTTTTTTGATGGCTGAAACGTGCTTTTTAAAGCTGACTCTTGTGCTTAGTTTCGTATTGCAAACAATCGACTTTGTCGATCATTCGCAACACTGTGCTAATGCTCAGAGTCAAATCGCTTTAAACGCACTCTAAACGTGCTCCGTCAGATATACGCTTCCGGTTAGTTACATACCGCAAACGATCGGCTACGCCGCTCATTCACGGTATTAGACTAATCCTCAGCGTATGACCATCTGACGTCGCACTTTATTTTTCGTCGCTTTTTAAAACGCCGCCTACTGAGTAACGGTCTGGTTGCATTTCATTTAAGACAACATGCACGTGTTCTGCAGGGGCCCCTGTGTTTTTTGAGATTGCTTCGGTCACGTCAGCACAAAGTTGTTTTAATTGTGCTTGACTACGACCAGCAATCAGATCGATGTGTACTAATGGCATAATAATAGCCTCCTTTTTTCGAATACTATTATTATGCCTGTTTTAGCGCAATTGGGCAACGGTAATTGCTGTGTTTTCCCCTAAAAGATTGTATAATGAGCATTAATATCGAATTTATTTGGAGGCATTATTATGAGTGAACCCCTTTATCGTCAATTAACCGCCTGTACCAGTGTTCTGGTTGGTAAAAAAGCGAGCGCAGATGGCTCGACCTTAATCGCCCGGAACGAAGATAGCCAAGCTGCTTGGCCTAAACACATGGTGATTCATCCCCACCAACAATTAACGAAAGCTCCTCACTTTGTTTCAAAAGACACCGGCTTTACGCTTGATCTACCACTAGAAGCCGCTAAATATACCGCAACCCCCGAATGGACTGATGAATACGGCTTATTCGAAGAAGATGGTATCAATGAATATGGCGTAGCTATGAGTGGGACCGAAAGTGCCTATAGCAATAGTCGCGTGCTCGGCTTCGATCCCTACATCGATAACGGCATTGCTGAAGAAGCCATGATCACTGTGGTTTTACCATACGTGAAAACGGCCCGCGAAGGGGTGGCACGATTAGGTGCGATTGTCAGTGAATACGGCACCACCGAAAGTAACGGTATCCTTTTCTCAGACGTTGATGAAGTGTGGTACCTAGAAATCGGTAGTGGTCATCACTGGGTCGCGCAACGAATTCCTGATGATAGTTACGCTGTCGTGGCCAACCAACTCGCCATTCAAGAAGTTGATTTTGACCAACCAGAGGCCTTCATGACTTCTGAGGGACTTCAAGACTTTGCTCGTGATAACCACCTCTGGCAAGCTGGTACACCGTTTAATTTCCGCAACATCTTTGGGACACAAGATCAAAGTGACCTCGTTTACAACACACCACGGGTTTGGTACGGCCAAAAATTGTTAACACCGTCTGTTGAACAACAACCACAAGACTTTAACCTGCCCTTCTTACGCCAACCTGATGCCCCCATTCAAGTTGAAGATGTCGCGCAAATTCTAGGCTCGCACTATGAAGGGACCGTCTACGATCCAATTGGTCACGGCACACCACAAGAAAAACATGCTTTCCGCCCAATTAGTTTAGCGAAGACACAAGAATCACATATTCTTCAAATGCGCCCTAACCGCCCTGTTGATGTCAGCGGTATCCACTGGTTAGCGATGGGGGTGACTGCACAGAGCGTCTACGTGCCATTTTACGCCGGTGCTGATGATGTCCCAGTCAACTACCAAAAAGGGACAAAAGATTACTCGAAAGACTCAATTTATTGGACCTATAAATTAGCTGGTATTCTAGTCGATGCGCACTACGCTAAGTTTGCTAAAGACTTAGAACAAACCCAAAAACACATCAACAGTTTGATGGTGCAAAATATCGTTGCTACTGACAAGCTTGTTGCAGCTGAAACCGATGCACACCAACGGACGATGTTGATGACCAAAGGTTCTGCTAAAGCCGCCCAACTTGCCCAATACGAAATGGAACGCCTCACCGCTAAGCTCATTACGGACAGTGCGAACCTCTCACCATTGAACTTTACAACGGATAGTAATCTCTAAAATAAAAAAAGTGTGTTATCGGATATTCAAAAAAGAGCTGGGACAAAATTTTGTCCCAGCTCTTTTTGATTATCTATAAAAAAATGACAACCGCCCAGCGGAAACGCACGAAACCACTCCGGTTGTTGTCATCTATTGGCCACTGCTTAGATTAATTCCGCCACAAGCGGCCAATTAATTATTTTCCAAAAGTTCTCGATATAGTCAATGCGATTATTCTGATATTTCAAATAATAAGCATGTTCCCAAACATCGAGGCCGATCAATGGGCGATTACCACTCATAATTGGTGAATCTTGGTTAGGAGTGGTCATGATCTGCAGTTCACCATCATGATCAACGACTAACCATGCCCAACCAGAACCAAAAACGCCTAGTGCGGCCTTATTGAATTCCGCTTGAAAGTCTTTAAATTTACCAAACCGGGCTTCGATTTTTTCTAATAATTCACCCGTTGGCATCAGTGGGGCATTTTCAGTGAGAATCCGCCAGAAAAAGCTATGGTTAGCGTGGCCCCCTGCGTTATTGCGGACCGGTGTCTGTAGTGACTCAGGAAGATCATCAATATGTGTTAATAAGTCATGGAGCGATTTACTAGCTAAATCGGGGTGTTTTGCCAAGGCCGCGTTTAACTTCGTCACATAAGTCTTATGATGCTTATCATGATGCAGATGCATTGTTTCGGAGTCGATATATGGTTCTAAAGCAACATACTCATACGGTAATGCTGGTAATTTAAAAGTCATGGGTATCCCTCCTCTTTCTCCTTACATCATACCTGTAAACGTTCTCAAAAAGCGAATGATATGCTTTTTCCCATCAAAAAACTGGCTAAGTATGTCGCTTAGCCAGTTTTTTTTGAATCCGCGGCAATTGACCTTCAATTTCCGTCAACATCATGTTTGGTGTTTTATGTTGGAAGAAGATTGTATAGTCTGCCAAACGATAATATTTAGGACGTCGTTCGTGATATAATTCGCGTAAACCATCGTGGCCAAGTTGATTGACCAATGGTCGGCGATCATTGCGCGAAACGCGGCGCCAATGCGCCTCATAACTCCCATTTAAGTAAAAGATGGGGATGCCACTTTGTTCTAGTAGATAGCGCGTCTGTGCGTCATCAACCACCCCGCCACCGGTTGCAATGACGACATCTTCTTGAATCAATTTTGCAAGTGCTTCAAATTCCATCTGTCGAAACGCGGATTGACCTTTAACGGCAAAAATTTCATTAATTGTCATCTGTTGTTCCTGCATGATGTATTTGTCCAAATCAATCCAATCGCTCTTGAAATGATGTGCGACTTTACGCGCAATGGTTGTTTTACCAGAACCCATAAACCCAATTAAAATTAACTGCATCTAGTGAATCAACCCCTGTAAATCAGTTTCAATCTAGTCTAATTGTAAAGTATCTGCCTGCCGGTTACCAGTATTTTCTAAAACGAGCGCCGTTTCATCTTTAATTGGGCACTAAATTGGGTTAATGGTAGTTGTAAAATCGTCGGCTGTCCGATTGCTTTTAAATAAACGATGTTAATCAGAGCGCCTTGATTCTTCTTGTCATGCGCAATTTTCTCAAATAATGCAGGTGATTGTAATAACGGGTGCGTGACCGGTAAGCCAACCCGTTCCAGCACGGTTTGTAGTTGGGCCGCAATTTGAGTCGGTTGTTCGAAAAGGCGGCTCATCGCAACTAACCCGATACTAACTGCTTCGCCATGCGTTAGCTCACCGTTTGCCAAAGACTCAACAGCATGGCCAATTGTATGACCGAAATTCAACAACCGTCGTTGACCACTCTCTTGGACATCCGCCATCACAATCTGTGCTTTATAGGCAATACTACGCGTAATCAGTTCTGGTGCTTTATCCAAAATTGCAGTCGGCGATGCGATTTGTTGAACGAGGTTCCAAAAATCGGCACCGACTAAAGCCGCTACTTTGACCACTTCAGCGTAACCAGTGACTAACTGCCGTTGCGGTAATGTCTCGAGCATTTGCGGATCAATTAAAACGAGGCCCGGTTGATAAAAAGTCCCGACTAAATTTTTTCCCGCCGGTAAATCAAGCGCGGTTTTGCCACCGACGCTACTATCGACTTGCGCCAATAAGGAAGTGGGGATTTGAATAAATGGTAAACCGCGCATATAAGTTGAGGCGACAAAGCCCGTCAAATCACCAACCACTCCGCCACCAAGGGCAATCAAACCATCACTGCGATTAAAGTTGGCCGTTACCAAAGCCTGATAAAGAATCATCGCTTGTTCGAGAGACTTAGCGGATTCGCCGGCCGGGACGGTAAGAACAGTGACCTGAAAACCGGCTTGCGTTAATTGCTCCGTAATTTGTGTTTGATACAATGGGCCGACATTCGTATCTGTGACCAATGCAATTTTACGTGCAGACCACACTTGTTGAACCTCATGCCCGATTGCAGTCGCTAAGCCAGTTTCAATTTTAATTTGATATTCTTGCGTCGTTAAATTAACCGAAATAGTTGGCATTTTTACCACGTCCGCATCAATTGATCAATTGCCCAGACCTGGCGACACATTTCCAAATAGGTCGCGGGTTTCAACGCTTGTGGGCCATCGGAAAAGGCGACTTCAGGATGATCATGAATTTCAACCATCATCCCACTGGCACCAGTTGCCACGCCGGCTCTGGCCATTGGTGTCACCAAGTCCCATTCCCCCGTCGCATGACTTGGATCAACGATCACTGGATAGTGGGATAATTTTTGAAGGACTGGAACTGCGTTTAAATCAAATGTGTTACGCGTATATTGATTATCAAAAGTCCGAATACCACGCTCTAAGAGCATAATCTGTTGATTACCGTTGGCTGCGATATACTCGGCAGCATTTAATAGATCATCAACTGTGGCTGCTAAACCGCGTTTTAAAGCGACCGGAATATTCGTCTGCCCAACGGCTTTTAATAATGAAAAGTTTTGCATATTCCGGGCCCCAATTTGAAAGACGTCCGTGTACTGCGCAATTAGGGCGACATGGGTTTCGTCCATGACTTCTGTAATGACATCCATCCCCGTTGCATCGGCTGCTTGGCGGAGTGCTTTAAGCCCGGCTTCGCCCATTCCTTGGAATGAGTAAGGTGAAGTCCGTGGCTTATAGGCGCCCCCACGCAGTAAAGTTGCGCCACCTTCCTTGGCCACTTTAGCCATCGCTAAGATATGGTCAGCTGATTCCACCGAACAAGGCCCGGCCATCATCGTGAACTGCTCGCCACCAATCGTACTGTGTGGTAATTGAATCACTGTGTTTTCAGGTTGGAATAATCGACTACTTAAAACATAACTTGGTTCAGCAGTTGTCATGGACGCAACAGCGGCTTGTTCTCCGGTGCTTAATGTCACTTTCTTAAGTCCAATCAATGCGACGTGTTGTGCTGATTGATAAACGACGACACCAGCTTGGCGTTGTCGTTCACAAAAATCTTGGATCAGTGTTTCGCTCGTTGTTGTCTTAAATTGAATAATCATGATGCATCATTGCCTCCAGTTAGATGTTGGTAAATTGGTGTTGTCGCCATTGGTTGGTTTGTCCAAAATTCAAAACTCAAGGCTGCCTGTTCGATCAACATGCCCAGACCATTTTGCGTTTTTAAATGCGCCTTTTTGGCTGCTTTTAAAAAGGCTGTCTCTCGCGGTGCGTAAATTAGATCTGCGACGAGGCTATCTTCGGGCAAATATTGCAGTAAGTTAATTGGTAAGGGATTACCCGGCGTTGCGGTCATGCCAATATTGGTTGCATTAATTAAACAATCAGCATTTTGCAAGGCGTTTGCCAAGGCTAACTGGTCATCGTACGGTTCAACGGTGATCTGTAGTCTATGGGCAATGCTGATTTGAGCCAGTCGTTGGGCAACTGAATCATAAGTCGCATTAGTACGTTTAAAGACGGTCATCTGCTGCACATCATATCGTGCTGCTGCCTCAATTACCGCTAGGGCCGCCCCACCAGCACCTAGCATAACGACAGAACGATATCGGCGCTGGGGGTGTGCTTTTTGCAGCGCCCGCCAAAAACCATCGCCATCAGTATTGGTAGCCGTTAAGCGACCAGCTTCGTTTTTAATGGTATTGATGGCCCCTACTAATTTAGCCGTGGGCGTTAAATCGTCCACTAGTGGCACTAGCGATTGCTTATAAGGCATCGATAGGTTGACGCCCCGAATGCCAAGCGTTTTAATTGCGCTGACGATTGCTGTTGGTGTCGCCTGACTATCGAAAACGGCATAACGCGCGTCCATTTGAATTTGGTGAAAACCGGTATTATGAATAAAGGGTGATAAGCTATGTTGCGCTGGGTGCGCAATCAAGCCATAAAGTGCTGTATAACCTGATATCATTGCATTTTTCCTCTAGCAACTATCATACTTTAAATAATCGGCTTTTTAAAGTCGTTTTTAGGAACATTCATACCAGTAATATTGTTCATAGCCTGAAATATATTTACGCTATCGTATTGACAGGTGTTATTTATTTAAAGTAAAATAAAAGCATCAACTGAAAGCGCTTCGCTTATTCAGACGGAAAGGCTGTCATCTATGCAAATTATGAATCAAACACTCTCAACGAATCACCAGGACTTTCAAGTTACAGCCTACTGGCTAGATTCTAATCAAGATTTTAACAACACCCGCTATCAACCGGTCGTGATCATCTGTCCAGGTGGTGGTTTCAGATACCATTCAGCGCGCGAAACAGAACCAATTGTCTTAAAGGCATTGGCTGAAAGTTGTCACGCGGTTGTCTTACCTTATCAACTCATCGAACCTAACCAAACGGTTTACCCCACAGCGCTCCAACAGCTCGCTAAAACGATCGAGTGGATTACAGATCAATCAGAAGTGCAAAAAGTCGATCCCGAACGGATCGTACTCGTTGGATTCTCGGCTGGTGGGCATCTAGTGGCTACTTTTAACGGTATCGCCACTAACCCTGAGCTCAACGCACAATACCAACTCGATTGTTATCGCGGGCACCATGCCGCTGTTATTTTAAGTTATCCAGTGATTGACTTAGACGCTGGCTTTCCCAAAGAAGAAAGTGAAAAAGACCGGATTACAACCGATCAACGTCTCTGGCACGCGCAGGATACATTAACCAAGTGGGCCAAACCTTGTTTCGTATGGCAAACCGCAACTGATGAACTCGTACCAGCCATCAATTCATTGCTGTACGTCACTGAATTAAATCGTTTAAACATTACAACTGAGTACCATTTATTTAGCGATGGGGTTCACGGCTTATCTTTGGCCAATAAAGTGACGCAACGCCCTGGTAAACCGCAAGACATTAACGAACCAGTCGCACAGTGGCTCCCACTTGCGCTAACTTGGCTTGCAGAAATTGATATTGCTCATCGTTAAAAAACTAGACGATTAAAAAAGAGTTGGGATTTTATCCCAACTCTTTTTTACGTTAGCTTAAACTTTATTAATCTTTAAATTGCCTAATCACATCAATTCCTCTAAAATAGTGACTAATGTTATTTAATAGCGAGGTCAAATATGAAAAAAGTGATTATTGGTTATCTCTTATTAGTAAGTCTCATCTGTCTAGCCCCAACAACTACCTATGCAAGAGCTGGTGGGGCCTCAGGGGGTAGCGGTGGTTCAACTGCTAGTGGTTCGTTTGGTAGCAGTACAAGCACGACCACCGACAGAACGACGAACTATTATGATGGTCGTCGGGGTTACTACGGGCCCCGTAGTTTTCTCAATAACTTCGTTTTTGCAATCTTTTTTATCGTATCAGCATTCTTGATGATTATCCGCAAGAAACGTGAATGGCTGGCGCGGCGTCATGAACGGGCACTAGCGCGAACCGTCACCATTGACGATGCAACCCGCGAACGTTTTGAAGAGTGCTTTTACCAAATCGAAGCCGCTTGGACGACTAATGATCTCAGTTTGGTCGCACCGTTAATGACGCCCCGTTTCCAACGACAACAACAACGCATTTTAAATCGCTATCAGCGTCAACATGAACACAATCAATTGGAAAGTCTGACCATCATTTCAGAGGAATTGATCTTGTCGGACAATCCCAACGTCCGTAAAGTCCTCGTAACGGCTCAAATGCGCGATTATTTTACTAATGACCGCTTATCAGACGCAGATAATGAAAAACGCCGTGAAGCAACTTATATCGAGCGTTTCAGCGAAATCTGGGAATTTAAACAAGTTGACGGGCAATACCTTGTCAACCACATCGATCAATCTCTTTAAGAAAGTGAGTTTTTGAAATGCACCTCGAGTTTACTACTGGGCAGCCTCAAACGGCCGTTTCGCTTATGCCACGCCATTTAGATGACTGCCTGCGCGAATTAACCCTTATCAACCAGAAAAAAGACGCCATCGATATTCTCGAATGGCGCCTTGATTATTGGCAAGATCCTAACCAACTATTGACAGCTGCTGAAAAAATTGCCGCGCTTGATTTACCCCTAATTTTAACGGTTAGAACTACTAATGATGGTGGCTTAGCATCAGCTGAAGATTACCTCACCTATTATGCCCCCTTGATCAAAGCGCATATTGGTCACGCAATTGATTTAGAGTGGTCACTAGCAGCTGAGCAACGCCATCAATTAGCCGAATTAGCGCATCAACAGCATTATCAAGTGCTTTTAAGTCATCATGACACCGCCCAAACACCGGATAATGACACCTTACGCACGCAACTCTTGACCATGCAAGCCGATCCGGATGCAGACCTCTTGAAACTAGCAACGACGGCCCAATCACCAGCAGATACAACCCGCTTGTTAGCAGCTACCCAAAGTTTTACACACCAATTCGATAAACCATTGATGACAATGGCAATGTCTGAATTTGGTGTCGCCTCGCGAATCTTTGGTGGCCAATTTGGTTCAGTAATCAGCTTTGGGTATCTCGAAACCCCTAGCGCGCCTGGTCAACTGCCAATCGAGCAACTGAAAGGCTTACTGACCACCAATCAAGCTTAAATCAAGCACAAAAATAGCCCAACAAATTGAATTGTTGGGCTATTTTTTAATAACTTTAGTTTCTTTCAACGTTTAATTCGTTCATCTTAATCATTGTATCAACCGCTTTTTCCATCGTTTGAACTGAAACGAATTCGTAGCGACCGTGCATATTTTCAGCACCGGCAAAGATATTTGGTGTTGGAATTCCCATGAATGAAATCTTAGAACCATCTGTCCCACCACGTACGGGTTCGATTAATGGTTTGATATCGATTGCTTCCATCGCATCCTTAGCCAAATCAACAACATCCATGTGATCTTTTAAAACTTCAGCCATGTTGTAATATTGATCTTTAATCGTTGCTTTAACGCGACCTTCGCCGTATTTAGCGTTCATGTCTTCTGCCACTTTAGCAGCGAATGCTTTACGTGCTTCTAAACCATCGCGATCAAAATCACGGATGATGTAGGCCATGTGTGCTTCATCAACAGTACCGTCTAAGCTCAATAAGTGATAGAAACCTTGACGACCATCTGTTTTTTCAGGCACTTCATCGCGTGGGAAAGCATCTTGGAAATCAACAGCAACTTGTAAAGCGTTGATCATGATGTCTTTAGCTTCACTAGGATGCACATTTTTACCTTGAATATCAACTTTCATTGCAGCTGCATTAAAGGTTTCATATTCAAGTTGTCCAATTGGACCGCCATCCATTGTATAAGCGAAGTCTGTTGCAAAATCTTCAGCATCGAAATGATCAGCACCTGTGCCGATTTCTTCATCTGGTCCTAAACCAATCTTAATGTCGCCATGTTTGATTTCAGGATGTTGGATGAAGTAATCCATCGCTGTGATGATTTCAGCAACCCCAGATTTATCATCTGAACCTAATAAGGTTGAGCCATCTGTTGTGATTAATGTTTGGCCCTTGTAGTTTTTCATGTTAGGGAATTCTTCAGGGTCTAAAACAAATTGACCAGCTTCGTCTAATTTGATAATTGATTCACCATCATAATTTTCAATTGTTTGGGGATTAACACCCTTGGCATTGAAATCTGCTGTATCAACGTGTGATAAGAAGCCCATTGTTGGGACTTTTTTATCAATATTACTTGGTAATAACGCTGTGACATAGCCATTTTTTTCGTTATACTTAACGTCGCTTAAGCCGATTTCTTTCAAGTCATCCATCAATTTGTGCAAGAAATCAACTTGCGTTTGTGTTGATGGAATCGTCGTCGCATTTTCGTCTGAACGAGTTTCTGTTGTGATATATTCTAGAAAACGCGGAATTAATTTTTCATATTTAGCCATGGTGAAGCCTCCTAGATATTATTTAATACTAATTCTATTCTAACCTACTTCGCATTAAAAATAAATGTAAACGGATCAGTTTTTTGCTGAGATTTAATAAAAGTAACCTGCCAATCGTTTATTTGGCGCCATTCTTCAAATAACACGGTCATCTTAGTCTTCACAATGCTTTCAATATGATGACCAGGATCGATAACGGATAATCCGGCCGCTAACATGTCATGGCCCGTATGATAATAAACGTCACCAGTAATATACAAATCAGCCTTGGCTTGTAAAGCGGCTGGGAAGAACTTACCGCCATCACCACCAACAACTGCGACTGTTTTAACTAATTTATCAGGTTCATTTGAAATTAAGCGGAGACCGGTTAAATCAAACGTTTTGCAAACAAATTGGGCGTAGTCCCGGACTGTCATTGGTTGGTCAACTTGACCAATGCGCCCGATGCCGATAGGTTGTTGTTGATTAGCCAATGGGATTAAATCATACGCTGGTTCTTCATAAGGATGCACCGCAAGCATCGCTTTTAACACGCGGTTCTTTTTAGCGGCTGGTAGAATAACCTCGATCTTAACCTCAGTAACCGCCTCTGCCTGGCCCGCTTGTCCAATAAATGGATCAGCACCAGTCTGTGGTTCAAAACGACCGGTACCAGTCGAACTAAAACTGCAGTTTTGATAATCACCAAGCTCACCAGCCCCGGCTTGTCCCAAAGCTTGGCGTACCACATCCGCATGTGTTTCAGGGACGAAAACAGCTAGTTTCATTAATGGCTCATAATCAGTGACATTGAACGGTTGCACATTTTTAAGTGCTAACGCTGCTGCCAACCAATCATTCATACCACCTTGGGCCTTATCAAGGTTAGTATGGGCTGCATAGACCGTCATATCATGCGTCAGTATATCAGCGTACATCTTATTTTGCGGATCACTTAGATCAAGATTGCGTGCTGGTCGGAACATCACTGGGTGGTGGGCAAAAATAAAATCAACCTCGTTATCAATTGCTTCTTGCACCACTTCTGGCCGAACATCTAATGTGACGAGTACTTTTTTAACCACCTTATCCCGGCGACCAATTTGAAAGCCAGTTGGATCATTACCCTCTTTAAGCGCTAATGGCGCATAAGCTTCAATCGCCGCAATCAAGTCACTCGCGATTAATTGTCCCATGTTTGAACCTCCTCAATTAATTGAATTTCATGTTGCACTGCATTAATTTTTTCAGTTGGCGTCACTTGAGCCCCTTGAAGTTGCACCAATAAATGACGTTTCTTATTTAATAAAGTTGACCATTTCAATTGGAAGTCCGCCGGTTGACGGTGTCGTAAAACTGGGCCGAATACTAAGTCAGCTTCATCGAGTGCAACAGCCTCAGTACTTGGTTCACCAACGATGACTTCGTAAATGTGCCCGTCTTCGGCAACGATTGCTTCTTCGACAATGGCGTAGTGGTGCTTCATTAACCATTCCCGAACGGTCGGTTCCATAATATTAGGTTGTAAAACTAATCGTTCGTGCCCGTTTAGATGTGCTAAACCACGTTCTAATATTTCAGTAATCAATAAGCCACCCATCCCCGCAATCACAATACAGGTGACTTGGTCTTCTTCAGGGTTAAGGACTTCAACGCCATCACCTAACCGGACTTGAATTTGGTCCTCTAAATGCCATTGGCTCACATGTGTTTGGGTTGATTCAAAAGGGCCAGCAACCACTTCACCCGCGATGGCCCCCTTTAATCGTTTTTGCTCCGTCAGCCAGATTGGTAAATAAGCATGATCTGACCCGATATCAGCAACGATACTATCTTGTGGGACGAACTGCGCAACTGCCGCTAAACGTTTCGATAAATTAATTGGTGACAAAAATAAAACTCCATTCTAGAAACTTTGATTATTATAGTTAGTATACCAAATTTTGAGCGTCAAAGCAGACTAAGCTTGCATCAGTCCATCGTCTCATTGTAAATATTGATTGTCGTTAACGGTTGCATAATCATTCTATCCGTTCTATACTCTAGTTAAGCAAAAGAAAGCGCTTTAAATAATAGTTTGGAGGTTATCCCATGTCTCTCTTCTTAAGTGTTGTCCTTTTAATGCTTGGTCTCTATCAGGTTTACGCAACTTTAAATACTTTCAAGTATTTAAAAACAGAGGCCAATCGCAATGTTTCATACTTCATGCCGATTGCTCTGTACTCAGGCGGCTTAATGGCACTCATAATGATTGGCTTTGGATTATGGGGCATTTTCAGTCTTTAGCAAACGCTCTATCGGTGTCTTTAATGGTGAAAAATACATCTAGTTGACATAAGATTTATTATTTGAAGTATCTCCCGAATTAAAAAGCGGCCATCTAAAAAGATAGCCGCTTTTTTTGAATTTATTCTAAGAAGTCTTTTAATTGTTTTGAACGTGATGGATGGCGTAGTTTTCGCAATGCTTTGGCTTCGATTTGACGAATCCGTTCACGCGTAACCCCAAAGACCTTACCCACTTCTTCTAACGTCCGTGTCCGACCATCGTCAAGACCAAAACGTAAACGTAAGACGTTTTCTTCCCGGTCGGTTAAGGTGTCTAGGACACTTTCTAATTGTTCTTTCAACAATTCATAAGAAGCATGTTCTTCAGGACTAGTTGCATCTTGATCTTCGATAAAATCGCCTAAGTGTGAGTCGTCCTCTTCACCGATTGGGGTTTCAAGGGAAACTGGTTCTTGGGCAATCTTCAAGATTTCACGAACCTTATCCGTGTTCATATCCATTTCAGCCCCAATTTCTTCAGGCGTTGGTTCGCGCCCTAAATCTTGGAGTAATTGACGTTGAATCCGGATTAACTTGTTAATCGTTTCAACCATGTGAACGGGAATCCGAATGGTCCGAGCTTGATCGGCAATCGCACGCGTAATCGCTTGACGAATCCACCATGTAGCGTAAGTTGAGAACTTGAACCCTTTACGGTGATCAAATTTTTCAACAGCCTTCATCAAGCCCATGTTCCCTTCTTGGATTAAATCCAAGAATTGCATGCCCCGGCCGACATACCGTTTAGCGATTGAGACCACCAAACGTAAGTTAGCTTCGGCAAGACGTTGTTTAGCTTCTTGATCACCTTGTTCGATTCTCAAGGCTAAGTCAACTTCTTGTTGCGCATTTAAAAGAGAAACACGGCCGATTTCCTTAAGATACATCCGAACAGGATCATTGATTTTGATCCCAGTTGGTGCAGACATATCTTTTAATTCTTTAGCAGAAACTTTTTCTTTTTTTAGTGTGGCAGCGCTTGGGTTACCATCTTCATCGACGATCCCAATCCCGTGATCTTCCACTTGTTGCATTAATTCATTGATTTCATCTGCTTCAAGTGCAAATGGTTTAACGATTTTTGCCACTAATTCATCATTGGTGATTTCTTTTTTGGGTTTGTATTCCTTAATTAAGGCCTTAACCGCAGTGTCTAATTTCTTCGTATCAGCTTTTTTATTGTCAGCCATTCAGAAACCTCCTAGTTAATATCTCATTTCATTTGCGAAACAAGTTGTATCACTTCATTAGTTAACCGTAGTTCCTCACTATGATTGCCTAATTTAGTTGCCTCTTTTAAGGCGATTTTTGCTTCTTTTAAACGTTCCTGAATCGAATTTTGCCCGATGACCGCCAAACAATCGTTCAACGCTTCTTGATTAGCCTCTTCAGGTAAATCAAGAAGATCAATCTGAACGACTAGTTCCTGCAAGTCATCTGGAATATAACTCGTGAAACCCGCTATATCAGCCGGTTGCCCTTCTGCGATGAAGGACCGCCATAACTCATATAAGAGTTGATACGGGGTATGCACAAAGCTAAAATCGGCATTATTTTCGAGTTGTAAACGCACATCTTCGTTATGAATCAGCATGTGCAAAATTTCTTGCTCAGCATGCTCAATCCGCGTTAACCGTTTAGGTTGTCGCTTGGGCGCAATCGTCCGTGGATCGCCAAAAGCCCCAGCCATTTCTTCTGGCGGTAGCGGTGGCGCCTGAAAATCATCAAAGTATGGCGGTGCTTCCGGTTGTCCCACCTGATTGATGGGGACTTGCGTGGCATGTTTAACCCGCACCGTTTGTAACTGCCGCTTCAATGTATCCAGTGTAATCCCGCTATCGGCTTCGACCTGTTTCAAGTAAACTTCGATTGCTAAAGGCGACTCAACACGTGCCACAACTTCTAATGCTTGTTGAACATAATCAAGCTGATCCTTCTCGTTATCGAGGTTTAACCCTTGTTTCAAGTAACGCAATTCAAACGCAATCGGTGTTTCCGTCCCATTTTGCAAGGTTTCCTTAAATTGCGGGCCACCATATTGGCGGACATACTCATCCGGATCGACGCCGCCCGGTAAGACGACGACGCTCAATTCAAGTGTCGTATGCTGTTGCAATAGGTTAATCGCCCGTTTCATCGCTTCAATCCCGGGTTGATCCCCATCATAACACACCACTAATTCCTGCGCTTGTTGCGCCAATAGGTTCAACTGCTCGGTGGTCAAACTCGTCCCCATTGACGCGACACCATTGACGACATCCGCCGAATAGGCCGCAATCACATCCATAAAGCCTTCAAAAAGATAAACTTTTTTGGATTGATGAATGGTTTGTTTAGCCAAATCATAGTTAAACAGTACCTTCCGCTTATTAAAAATCACAGTTTCAGGACTATTTAAATATTTTGGTTGATCCGGCTGTTTGGTTAAGACCCGCCCGGAAAAGGCGATGACCTCACCTTGCGCATTTCGAATTGGGAACATTACCCGCCCAGAAAAACGATCGTGTAACTTACCCGTTTGTGTTTCAATAAACAATCCAGATTGGCGCAATACCTGATAAGGAATATCCTTATTCTGGAAAAACGTCAACAATAGATCTGATTGATCCGGTAAATAACCAATACTAAAGGTCTCAATTAACGCATCAGTCATCTGTCGTTCGTGTAAATAATCAAGTGCTGGTTGCCCAGCCACCGTACTAGTTAAAATATGCTTAAACAGTTCGTTGGCTTGTTGATAGAGTTGCTTAAACTGCGTAACTTCGCTTGATTCGCGATGAACAGCAGTTGGCTTATAACTATCCGCCAATGTCACTCCAGCAAAATCTGCGACCTTCGTCAGTGCTTCTGGAAAACTAATTTGTTCCAATTCCATCAAGAACTTGAAGACGTTCCCCCCGCGACCGCAAGAAAAACAATGAAAAATCTGTTTCTCTTCACTCACGGAAAACGATGGTGTCTTCTCATCATGAAAAGGACAAACACCAAATAAGTTCTTGCCGGCTTTCTTGAGTTGAACGTATTGACCAACAACATCAACAATATTAGTCTGGCTCCGAATCTCATCGATGACTTCGTTCGGAATCTTACCCGCCATTGGTCTCACCTCACAATTCACTTCAATTTGTACTAAGACTGTAAAAGCCGCACCTCACAATGAAATGCGACTCTTAGGATTATCAGCACAAAAATACACTATACATCATATCACCATTTAGGTGTAGTTGCAAATAAATATAACAAACATTTTTATTACTTGTCAAGCGTCTTTTTTAAAAGTGCCATTAAAATCACAACGTGGTTATATTGCGGATCTTTAGCCGCGTAGACGAGCGTCACATTACCAAGCGCTAATTGATGCTGCACTAAGTGACAGAATTCTGGCCAGGCCGGATTAGTAGCAATTTCAGCGAGATACTTTTCTTTAAAAACGGGAAACTTAGCTGGTTCATGACCAAACCACTTCCGCAAGTCAGTGGTGGGTGTCATTTCTTTAGCCCACGTCTCAATCGCGGCGCGTTCTTTTGAAATCCCCCGTGGCCAAATCCGATCAACCAAGATCCGATAACCGTCAGAATCAGCGGCGGATTCATAAACCCGTTTCATTTGTAACATGTTTATTATCCCCTTTAGAATTGCTTATTTAACAATCAATTCGTTTAAATCACCTAAGCTAAGCGCGATTTGAGCGATAATCATGAGTTGTGTCAAACGATTACGACGAACAGCCTCATCTTCAGCCATTACCATTGTGGCATCGAAGTAAGCTTCAATTAATGGTCGTAGTGTTTGTAATGCAGCATAATTTTCAGCTAACGTATTTGTCGCTGTTGCCCCACGTAAATCTTCAACTGCTGTATAAAGTGCTTTTTCAGCATCGTTTTCAAATAACGCTGGATCAACCGTTAAATCAGTTGTTTCAAAGTCGACTTTTTCAGCTAAACGTAAGACACGTGTGATAGCTTCAATTGTCGCCTTGAAATCAGCATCATCCTGATGTGCTGAGAGCACTTGAGCGGCTTCAAACATCACAACTGGGTCTTGCCCTTGGTTTTTCAAGACAGCATCCACGATATCCCGACGAATCTTAGGACGCATCCCGTTAAAGCGTTGACGAACACGGTCTGTTAAGAAATCACTGATGGCAGCTGCATTGGCTGACCAATCAAGATCAAAGTCAGCTTGTTGTTTAACAATGTCGCTCATAGCTGCTTGGAAATCAGCCATTGGGAAGTGCCAGTCTTGGTTTTCTAGAATCCGGACAATCCCGTAAGCTTGACGACGTAATGCGTATGGATCATTTGAGCCACTTGGAATCATCCCAACAGCGAAGAAATCAGCCATACTATCGAACTTATCAGCAATTGCTAAAACAGCACCGACTTTCGTTGCAGGTAAGGCGCCTTCTGCACTGATTGGCATGTAATGTTCACGAACAGCAGTCGCAACAGCAGGTGTTTCGCCTTGTAATAGCGCGTATTTTTCACCCATCACACCTTGTAATTCAGCAAATTCGCCGACCATGCCGGTTACTAAATCGAATTTATAGATGTCGCTAGCACGTTGTAAATCAACTAGTTCAGATTCAGATAAACCGAATTTTTGGCCTAAGAATTGAGCGATTAAACCAACACGGGTCATCTTTTCAGCAAGACTCCCAATTTTATCGTGGAATGAAACGTTTTGTAACTTAGCGACGTTTTCAGCAATGGTTACTTTTTGATCTTCATGGTAGAAGAAATCAGCATCTTCTAAACGTGCTGTAAGGACTTTTTCGTTCCCAGCAATCACGTTTTCCATGAAATCATTATTCCCATTACGAACGCCGATAAAGACTGGTAATAAATCACCAGCTTGGCTCCGTGCGTAGAAGTAACGTTGGTTATCCTTCATTGACGTGATGAGCACTTCTTCTGGAATTTCAAGGTATTTGGCATCAAATTGACCGTAAAAAGCGGTTGGCCATTCAACTAAGTTCGTCACTTCTTCTAACAAGTTAGCGTCTAAATCAACTTGCCAGTCGTTTTCTTGGGCCATTTTTTCGATTTGCGTTTGAATTAAGTTTTGGCGTTTAGCTTCATCAGCAATCACGAATTGTGCTTCAAGGGCAGCTTCATAGTCAGTTGCTTTGGCCAAAGTCACTTCTTGGCCTAAGAAACGGTGACCTTGCGTTGTGCGGCCAGTTGTGACGTTTAGAATACTAAAGTCGATCACTTCATCATCTAATAGCGCAATAATCCAGTGAATTGGGCGAATGTATTCGAAATCGTAATCAGCCCAGTGCATCCGGGTTGGGAAGGTCATCGCCATAATCACGGCTTTTAACTCGGGTAAAATGGCTTCAACGGGTTTGCCGATAATTGATTTTTCAACATAGACGTATTCCACGCCTTTTAATGCTTTAAAAGTAATGTCGTCGGTTGTTAAGCCTTGGCCCCGAACGAAGCCTTGGGCTGCTTTACTCCAGTTACCTTCAGCATCGAGGGCAATCTTTTTAGCAGGGCCCTTTGCTTCTTCGTGAATGTCGGCTTGCTTGTCAGCTAGGTCTTCAATCAAGATGGCAAGCCGCCGTGGTGTGGCATAAGTTTTTAATTGGCCAAATTCAAGATGTTGTTCTTCTAAGAAGTCCCGCACCCGTTTTTCTAATTGTTGGATACTTGGCATCACAACGTGGGCTGGCATTTCTTCCAAGCCAATTTCTAATAAGAATGGTTTAGTCATGATCTACGACCTCCGTTTTTGCTTCTTGTGCATGTTTTAGTAGTGGGAATCCACGTTTTTCACGTTCAGCAACGAATGCTTGCGCGATGGAATGTGCCATTCGACGAATGCGTGACAAGTAACCCGCCCGTTCAGTAACGGAAACCGCCCCGTGTGCATCCAATAAGTTAAAGGTATGGCTACATTTCAAGACGTAATCGTAAGCTGGATGAACCAGGCCTAAATCGATTAAACGTTTGGCTTCTGTTTCGTATTCATCAAAGAATTTCAAAAGCATTTCTTGGTTGCTATCTTCAAAGGCGTATTTTGAGTGTTCATATTCTGGTTCTTTGAAAATATCACCATATAAAACGCCGTTACCCCATTCAAGATCAAAAACATTATCAACATCTTGAATGTAAGAAGCAAGGCGTTCAACACCGTATGTGATTTCGCTTGTGACTGGGTCACATTGCAAACCACCAACTTGTTGGAAGTATGTGAATTGAGTGACTTCCATCCCGTCTAACCAAACTTCCCAACCAACACCGGCACAGCCCATTGATGGGTTTTCCCAGTTATCTTCAACAAAACGAATATCATGTTCTAAAGGATCGATTCCTAAGGCCCGTAAACTATCTAAATAAAATTCTTGGATGTTTAAAGGCGCTGGTTTCATAATCACTTGGAATTGGTGATGTTGGAATAAACGGTTAGGATTTTCACCATACCGGCCATCTGCTGGACGCCGTGAAGGTTCCACGTAAGCGGCGTTCCATGGTTCTGGTCCAATTGCCCGTAAGAACGTGTAAGGGCTCATTGTACCGGCCCCTTTTTCTGTATCATAAGCTTGCATCAACATACAGCCTTTTTCAGACCAAAAACGCTGTAAGGTTAAAATCATTTCTTGAACATTCAACTTTTTAACCATTTCAATTCCTCTTTTCCGTTATTTGCGCATAAAAAAAGCCTATGCGACAGTTAGTCACATAGGGACGATTTCTCGCGGTTCCACCCTACTTCAGCTCAAAGCGAGCTGCTGCTTCATTGGTATGACTCCGAAATGCCAATCCACTTAAAACTTGTTCTAGTTCTCACTCACCTAGAATCACTGTCTGACCGTTTTAAGAGACCCTTTTCTTCAACGTCTATTAAGTTGATTACTATTTTAGTCGTCTTTTGGTGTGCTGTCAATTTCTGACGACACTTTTTTTAATTGTGGTAATTGACTATCGAAACTGTACATCTTGTCGATGAATTGCTTACTCTTCAATGACAGGCCCACGGTATCTTGATAGAGTCGGTCAATAATCATTTTGAGTTCGACCTGCGTGGCTTCCTTCACGTTCACCGATTGAATCTTAAACAGATCAATCACGGAAAACAACCGGAGATAATAGATTGCCCGCTGACTACTGTGGAAACGATTGGGATCTAAATGCCAATGACGTTGACACAACAGTCCCCCATAACTCTCAGAATAATCAAACGCTAAATCGGTTCGGCCACAAACGGCACACCCCTGCAATTGCGGCTGGACACCAAATACCTGTAGCAATTGAATTTCGATAATATGGGTAATCATCGCGGCATCAAAGCCTTCATCAATCAGATTTAACGCCTGTTCAACCTTATCATACCAGATGCCTAATGGTTCGCTGTCTGGAAAGCCGACATCAATTAAGTTCAGGATATAAGTCGCATAAGCATTTAAAAATAAATCCTGACTGATCGTTTTAAATTGCGTGGCCGACTTCACATTATTCAAAAATGATAAGCCCTCATCGCGAATATCACCACCATATTCGGCCTGGGTAAATGGCAAAATAGCCGCACTCAGACGAAACTTAGGTTTATTGGCCCCCCGCAAGTAAAACATTTTCTTGCCAAAACGATCCGTTAGAATCTTAACCAACATATCTTTTTCTTTGTAATTCTTTCGATACATCACTAGACCGTTAAAGTCTTCGAATCGATGTTCCGCCATCTTTAAAGCCTACAATCTCTTTTTATTGTAACCAAATTCACGGAGATATTGGTTATTATCACGCCAGTTCTTTTGAATCTTGACCCAGAGCTTCAAGTTAACCTTTTCGCCTAAAAGGGCTTCGATTTCGCGACGTGAGCGAATCCCGATTTCTTTGATAATTGAGCCTTTTTGACCGATGATAATCCGTTTTTGACCATCACGTTCAACAATGATGTTCGCTTCAATTTGAAGTTTATCATTGACACGGTCTTTCATTCGTTCAACCACAACGGCTACTGAATGTGGCACTTCTTCGTGGGTTAATTCCAGAATTTTTTCACGGATTAATTCACCAACAACAAAATATTCTGGGTGATCTGTTAATTGATCTTCAGGATAGTATTGTGGGCCTTCTGGCAATGTTAATTCAAGTTCTTTCAACATTTCTGGCACGTTATTGCCTTCTAATGCTGAAATTGGGTAAACACCCTTAAAATCTAATTCATGACGATATTGTTCAATCATTGGTAATAAATCATCTGGGTGAATGGCATCAATTTTGTTCACAACCAAATAAACGGGTTTCTTAACGTTCTTAAGTTGGTCCATGATGTATTGATCACCAGGGCCCTTCTTATCAACGCCACTAATCATGAATAAAATGGCATCCACTTCATTAAAAGTTGAAAGGGCTGCTTGATCCATGTATTCGTCTAATTCGTTATGTGGTTTATGAATCCCCGGTGTATCAACAAACACGATTTGTGCGTTGTCATCTGTATAAATTCCTTGAATCTTGTTTCGAGTTGTTTGTGCCTTTGATGACATGATGGCGATTTTTTCACCGATCATTCGATTCATAAATGTTGATTTCCCAACGTTTGGTCGGCCAACAATGGCCACAAAGCCTGAGCGATAAGTATCTGACATAATAGTCCCCTTTTTTAAATCTCTTTTAAAAATAATAAAGCAAAGCGTGTCCAAAAACAA
Source organism: Latilactobacillus sakei (assembly GCA_002953655.1). Classification (NCBI taxonomy): domain Bacteria; kingdom Bacillati; phylum Bacillota; class Bacilli; order Lactobacillales; family Lactobacillaceae; genus Latilactobacillus; species Latilactobacillus sakei. The sequence goes on along the minus strand of CP025839.1, from coordinate 1,037,993 downwards.
CACAACCGATAATCACGGCTAAACACGCACCAATTAAAACACTACCAGCACTAATATCCTTAATCTTCTTAGCCAGTGGATGAAATTGCCGATCGACCAATAAGTCAACAAAGTGTTCCATCACGGTATTCCAAAATTCAGCCAGCAACACCATAAAAATCGCTAAGATCAAAAATAACCAATCTAGATAGTGTAACCGGGCAAAATAACCCGCTCCCAAAACAACCACTGCAATCACGAAATCCCGTCTCAGGTTAGCTTCTTCCTTAAAAGCGGTGATAATTCCGTCTAAAGCGTGGTGTGTCGATTGATTAAAATTACGATTTTTATCCGTCTGCGTCTTTTTAGCGTTTGAGTCCGAATTCATCTAAGATAGTCTCCTGTAACGGAATCATTTTAACTTCATCTTCAGTATGAATGTGATCATAACCATTCAAATGAAGGAAGCCATGGACCATTGTATAGCCTAATTCACGTTCAAATGAATGTCCATAAGTTTTGGCTTGTTCAGCAGCTTTTTCTAGCGAAACAAATAAGTCACCAATATTCTTAGGAATATCAAACAATTCTTCAAAATTGGCAGGTAAGCCTTCTTCTTCAGGATCTTCTTCAATGGCAAAACTGATGACATCAGTCGCGCGATCTGTATTACGATATTCTTGATTAATTTGGCGAATGCGTTCGTTAGTTACAAACGTTACTGACATTTCTGTATCTTCAGCTAATTCAAGCTTTTGACCAGCAAACTCTAATACATCTTCCACCAATTTAATTTGTGCTTCTGGTACAATTTTTGTTTCATCGATGATTTGAATATCCATTCATTCGTCCTACTTTCTCGTCTTATCCATTGCCGCATAGGCATTAATAATTCTCGCGACAACTGGGTGCCGAACAACGTCTTCCGCGCTAAATTGCACAAAGCTAATTTTAGGAATGTCGCGCAAAATCTGTTCCGCTTGTACTAGCCCGCTTTGGGTTTTATTGGGTAAATCAATTTGGCTGATATCGCCATTAACAATCATTTTAGAATTAAAGCCTAACCGGGTTAAAAACATCTTCATTTGAGCTGGCGTTGTATTTTGGGCCTCATCTAAAATAACGAAGGCTTCTTCCAACGTCCGCCCCCGCATATAAGCCAGTGGCGCAATTTCAATAACCCCACGGTCCATTAATCGCTCCGTATGTTCTTTGCCCAAGACTGCATAAAGTGCGTCGTAGATGGGCCGTAAATACGGATCAACCTTTTCTTTTAGATCACCTGGTAAAAAGCCGAGACTTTCACCGGCTTCAACCGCTGGCCGGGTTAAAATAATGCGTTCAACCGTTCCTTTTTTCAAAGCGGCAATCGCCATCACAACTGCTAGGAAGGTTTTACCAGTTCCGGCAGGCCCAATGCCAAACGTCACATCGTTGTGGCGAATCGCATCGATATATTGGCGTTGACCAAACGTTTTAACGCGAATTGGTTGGCCCTTGCGGTCATTGATGAGCGGTTCAGTGTAAAGGGCCTCGAATTGATTTAACGTCCCTTTGAGCGCCATTTTCGTCGCACTGACCACATCTGTCTCCTTGAGGATCACACCGTGTTGTAATAACGCGACTAGACTCTCTAAAACCGCGTTTGCTTGTCTTAACCCCGGTTGAGTCCCCCGAATCGTAATATGATCATCAAACGCAATCAATTCAACGGTTAGACTTTCTTCAATGATTTTTAAAAAGTGATCATGTGCACCCATTAAAGCAGCCGCCAAATTAGGCGTTGCTAATTGAAATAAACGCTCTTCTACCTCAACCAAAAAGTAAACCCCTCTCAGAATGTTCGGATGAGTTTATTCATCTAAACACATTTCAAAATCAAACTACCTTGAAAGTATCCAAACCAACTTTCAATAGCACGATTCATCCTTTCAAGATGAAAACTACATTCATTCTATCACAATCAAGCCCGGTTTTAAAAGCAGACAACCGCGCTATTTCTCCAATTATAGCGACTTTATAATCACAAAGGGGAAAAATTAACTGATTTCCTTGTTTAAGCCCGTCTTTGCCACAAAAAAAGTAGGACCTCCCGCGGGAAGTCCTACCAAAAATTAACTCAATTTTGATTTAACGACTTGATTGACCATTGCGCCATCAGCTCGTCCTTTGACCTTAGGCATTACATATTGCATCACCTTACCAAAGTCAGCCTTGCCTGTCGCTCCTGTTGCCTGCATTGCTTCATCAACAATTACAATCACAGCGGCTTCATCCAACTGTTCTGGTAAATAAGCTTGTATGATTTCAATTTCAGCTTTTGCTTGTTCAGCGAGATCTGCACGATCACCCTTTTCAAACTCAGCTAAAGAATCCTTACGCTGCTTAACTTGTGATGATAATACACTTAGTTCTTCGTCAGAAGATAAGTCTTGCCCTGCACTAATTTTTGCGTTAGTTAAAGCGGTCTTTAAACTCCGAATAACTGTTAGTCGCAACTTATCCTTGGCCTTCATCGCCGTTTTCAAATCAGAACTCAATTGTTCAAGTAAACTCATTCAATCATTTCCTTTATGAAGAAATTAGAATTTCTTACGTTTTCTTGCTGCTTCTGATTTCAACTTACGTTTTACACTTGGTTTCTCGTAAAATTCACGTTTACGATATTCTTGTATTGTACCAGCTTTTGATACGGAACGCTTGAAGCGACGAAGAGCATCATCTAGAGATTCGTTACTGCGAACGACTGTCTTGCCCATATGATATCCCTCCCCTCGCGTGCTAAGTATAACCGTTTATGCGCGCCAAAAAATTGGTTTCACATAAACTGTTCTTTGCTATTATAGCGAATGTTGAAAATACGGTCAATAACCCACGGGCAATTAATTAAAACTTTTTTTAAATATCGCCGTTTTTTGCCCAAATATGATATGATAGCGCTATAAAAGTGCAAAAAGGAGTTTTATTATGTCACAGTCTACCCCCTTAACGGTTTTTGTCCTCTCAGATTCAGTTGGTCAGACCGCTTTACAACTTGCGCAAGCAGCCTTAGCGCAATATCCTAACGTTAAACCTGATATTATTCGTTTTCCATTCGTTCATTCCGTTGATAAATTAACCGACGTTTTAAGTAAGGCTGTTCCAGAAGAAACAATTGTCGTTCATACGTTGGCAACGACCGGCCTTTCGGAAATCGCTCAAAATTATTGTGATGCTAAAAAAATTGCGTCATTTGATATGATGAGCCCACTCACTAAATTAATTACTGCTAAAACAAGTTTAGCCCCATCCGGTGAAGCCGGCGCACTTCATCATTTAAACGATCGGTACTTTGACCGGATTTCAGCGATGGAATTTGCCGTCATGTACGATGATGGTAAGGATCCTCACGGCTTCTTAGAGGCAGATATTGTCTTATTAGGGGTCTCTCGGACCTCTAAAACGCCCCTGTCGCTATTTTTAGCGAATCGGAACATCAAGGTGGCCAACTTACCTATCGTGCCACAGGCGCACATTCCAGACGAAATATGGCATGTTGATCCCAAGAAGATTATTGGCTTGATGAATACACCTGAAGTTTTAAATAACATTCGTCGTGAACGGATGATTGCCTATGGTTTAAATCCCGACACAACCTATTCCGATATGGATGAAATCAAGGCTGAATTAGACTTCGCCCAAGATTTATATGATAAAATCGGTTGCCAAGTCATCAATGTCGCCAACCGTTCCATTGAAGAAACAGCGGCTATCATTCTCGAACAAACTGGTTTAGATTTTGCAAGTAGCTCGACAGACCACGTTAATTAACTACCTCAAAATAAAAGACCTCGGACAAAATTTAATTTGCCGAGGCCTTTTTTAATGTTTAATCGTCAAGAAATGATCAAGTGCACTTCGTTTAGCGTGGAATTGGTTGATCCTGCCCTCACTGCGATAACCCATCGCAATGCCCCCAATAATTACTTCATTATCGGGAATACCCACAATTTTGCGAATGGCATCCGGATATTTAGCTGTTTCATAAGCCGGAATCGTATCGACCTGTTCATTGGCCGCCGCCAGTAAAATCGACTGGCTAAAGGCGCCCATATCATAAATCATCCACGATGAGACTTTGCGCTCAACGGTCAAATAGATAACGGCTGGTGCGTTAAAAAGGTGCATTTGCAAATCACTAAATGCTGTCAAACCTGCCTCACCCAAATAATCCCTGATTTCAGTGTTCCAAACCCGACTATTTTCAGCCATCGCCTGACCCCAGTCAGCACGATGAATCACTGCTAAATCAGAATTTCCCTTGACCTTATTTTGCGTCCGTTCAAGATGATCTGCTTTGATATTAGCCAGTGTCTCACCCGTTGCCACGTAAACTCGCCAAGGTTGTGAATTCGTCCATGACGGTGTTCGTTGGGCTGATGTAATAATTTTTTTAATCAAGTCATCTGATACTGTTTTGTGGGGATCAAACGAGCGGATCGATTTTCTACTATTGATAACGTCGTTAAATTCCATGAGGGCACCTCCCAAACTTACCTGGTATCACTTATTCTTAATAGTCATACCACGTTTAATAAAAATATCATCATCATTTGTTTGCTAGAACGTACCACCGCCGGAACCGCCACCAAAACCACCTGATGAACCGCCGGAGAATCCGCCAGAGCCACCACTGACACTAGTTGGATTAGCCGCACTGACCGCACTATTGACACTACTGCTCAGGGCGCTTGTAAAGGATTGCCCAATGTTGAGGCCACCAGTATAGCCATAATAGTAATAGTACCCTAGTGGCAATGTTTGTAATTGCTCGGGAGTCAATTTAATCTGCAACGCTTTAACCACTTTATCGGCTACTCCAAAGGCTGTCGCAAAACTCAAATAACGATCCCACAACATGACGTCTGGTACGTTGGCCATATCAAGTGTCGAAATATCTTTCAACATCTGTTTAAAACCTAACCACTCGCCCCGTTTTTCATAACCATGTTGCGTCCATAATTGCAATCGCATCCTCTGCCAGCCCGTCAGAAGAAAGGCGAACAACATTGGTAAAATCGTCCACCAAGCGACGACTTCGATTAACGCTGCTAACATTAAGATCACGGTTAGTGTACCAAGTCCTATCAACCAATAATTTAAACTAGTTGCAACGGCGAAAACGCGCTCGCGTAGCCAGCCACTTTGGTTTGCTTCGTCTTCAACGGCCATTTGCCATCCGCGATAATGTTGATTAAAGACCTTTTCACTATGGCGTTTAGGATATTTTTCAATTTCAAAAAGACTAACCTGTTGTCCATTCCCAATGACATCGAATAACCAAGTCACTAATTTTTGCTCAGACCGTGATAATCGATTACGATTTAACAACGTTAACGTGAATTGTGGTTTTGCTTTTCTAAAAACCTGTTTTTCAGGCGTTTGGACCTCGATTGTCAGGTTTTTACGGGCTACCAAATCTAAAATCGTAGCTGATAAACTGGCTTCTTTTGCTTTTTCCGTCATTGGTAATGCTAATAAATAACGGATAACAGCTGGACCATTATCATCTGGTAACTCGTAGACGTGTTCTGGCGCATGACCCTGATAATGCATCCGGGGCAATGCCCGTTTAACCCGATACCAAGCGCCTAGCAATAAAACTGGTGCTAAGACCACTGCAATCACTGATAATACCCAATACCGGCGTTGTTGTGCCTGACGTGCTTGATTAGCTTCCTTGGCCAATTTCGCTTCTTGCGCTAAAATTGTTGCTCGTTGTTTTTTAGCCACTCGATTGGGGTTATTAGGTGTAACAGCAGTTGGAAAAATAAGATGCGATTCCACAAATTGATTAGCGGGATTATTCGTCATTTTGATAGTAACCCGCCCTTTTGCGGGATCAACAATTTGCTGCCCATCTAAATCACCATGGGTCCACGACTTTAATTCGGACGGTTTCAATGCCGTGGGTAATTGAATCGTGACTTGCACATCGCCCAGACTGCTATCCCAAGCATCCCCAATCACCTTCCAATTCAATTCAGCAGTATCTTGATAATTGATAATCAGATTTTGCAATTGATATTTCAAAGTGACCGCTAACCGATCATCTTCTGACGCCGGTTGGTAGAGCTTAAAGCGATACTTTTGATTATCATTGGTTAGCGAATACGTTCCCGCCGTCTCGGATTGACTCGCTTGGAAAGTCCGGCCATTAACGGCCACTTGTGGTTGCACCAACTTTTTAGGCTCACCAGCTGTTGTTTGTAAATTTTGATTGAGGTAAATACCGTTAATATCATCTTGGATATCAAAATGCATGTTTTGCTCTACTTGTGCGCTACCGTCTTTTTGGACGTTAACCTGAACGTGATAGCGACTAATATCGTACGTATCGGCTGCTTGGACCGGTTTGACCAGTAATAACAAAATCGGTAAAACAATTAGCGTTAGCCAAAGATAGTGAGTACGTTTTAATCTCATAATCGACCTTCATTCTGCTCAATCTTCGTTAATAATTCTGGGTCAAACTGACCCTTTTTGAGCATCGCAATTTCGTATGCATATGGTGCAAAATTATGCTTCTTGTCCTCACCGACATATGGTGTTTCCATAATTTTAGGCACATCAACAAGCTGCGGATGGGTTACAACACCATGTAGGGCGTCAAAACCAATTTCACCAAATCCGATATTGGCGTGCCGATCTTTATGCGCCCCTTGCGGATTCTTGGAATCGTTTAAATGAATCACCTTAAGCCGGTCCAAACCGATAATATGATCAAATTCATTTAAAACACCATCAAAATCCTCGCGAATATTGTAACCCGCATCACTGGTATGACACGTATCAAACGTTACTGACAACTTATCGTTTAGTGTGACACCGTCAATCATTTGTGCGATTTCTTCAAAACGACGACCAACTTCTGTTCCTTTGCCAGCCATTGTTTCCAAGGCAATTTGAGCCGTTTGATCTGGTCGTAAAATTTCATTTAACCCTTTAATAATTTGTTTAATACCAGCCTCTGCGCCTGCACCAACATGTGCACCCGGATGTAAAACGATTTGACTTGCGCCTAGCGCTTCCGCTCGAATGACTTCTTGCTGTAAAAATTCAATCGCAAATTTAAAGTTTTCTGGTTTCACCGTATTGCCTAAGTTAACGATATAAGGCGCATGGACGACAATTGGGCCTAAGTTTTGGGCCGCAATTAATGCTTGTGCTGCTGGAATGTTTAACTCTTCAATTGGTTTACGCCGGGTATTTTGAGGGGCTCCAGTATAAATCATGAATGTATTTGCCCCAAATTCGGCCGCCTGTTGTGCTGAACCTAGCAGCATTTCTTTCCCCTTCATACTAACGTGACTACCTAATAACATTGCGTACCTCCACCTATCATAATTACTTCGATTGTCACAGATACCAGCATAAAAAGCAAGCGAAAAAGAGTATGCTTATTAGTCGTTAAGCCCTCATTCGAAACGGATGCTTGCTCCCAAAATAAAAGAGCCGTCAATTTAACATTGACGGCTCTTTGATCGTTATTTAATTTTTGGTTCGTAGAAATGCCCCAAGATCTTGACCGCTTCTGTAATGCTGACAAAAGCGTGGTCATCAGCTTCTTTCATGACCATCTCCAGGTCATGCATTTCAAACCGTGAGATAACAGTGAATAACATCGTTTTTTCTTCGCGATTATAAGCCCCTTCAACGTCATGCACAATCGTAATCCCGCGACGCATCTCGTCTTGAATCATTTGAATCACGACTTTAGGGTTGTCCGTAATGATCATGACTTGCATCTTTTGTTGACGTGTATAGACCATATCGATGACCTTACCATTGACGAAAATGCTCAAAATACTATATAAAGCATGTTCCCAACCGAAGATAAAGCCAGCCGCAAAGACTAACGCAACGTTAAAGATAATATTGATGGTCCCAACAGAACGCCCGGTCTTCTTCCGAAGAACAATTCCGATAATATCTAACCCACCGGTTGAGATATCATTTTTCAAGGCCATCCCAGTCCCAAAGCCATTAATAACAGCCCCAAAAATCGCACAGATAATTGGGTTATCCGTCAATTGGGTCAACGGCATAATTTGAACCATCAAACTGGAGAAAATAACAGCAATAAACGTGTAAATTGTAAAGTGATGCCCAATTTTAAACCAAGCTAAAACAAAAAGTGGTACGTTTAGCAAGAATAACATCAAAGAAGTCGATAATGGAAATGGTAGAAACGGCATAAACTTTGCCGTCACGGTGTGAATAAATTGCGCGAACCCGGTAATGCCCGAGGCGTATACGCCGCCTTCTTCCCAGAAAAAGTTCAATGCAATTGATACACAAATCCCATATAAGATAGCCGCCGAAACTTTGGCCATGTTCTGATGTTTTCGCGCTAGATCGTCCACTTAATAATCACCTATCATTCGTTTTAATGTCTTCCATTCTAGCACACAAACCCTTAATACTAAAGGCTATTTTAGAATTAATCCGACCATTTTTCTCGAATAAAGGCTTTTCGCTTGACTTCTCCTAATTCTGCTCGCCAAGGTTCCTTTTTATAGAAGTCTTGATGATATTCTTCAGCAGGATAAAAGGGTTTAGCTGCTTCGATTTGTGTCACAATCGGCTCATCAAATCGACCACTGGCAATCAATTTTTCCTTGGATGCTTCCGCAATTGCCCGTTGTTGCGCTGAATTAACAAAGATTACTGGACGATAACTGTCGCCGCGGTCTTGGAATTGGCCCATGGCGTCTGTTGGATCTGTTTGGCGCCAATAAATTTCGACCAATTCAGCGTACGAAATCACTGCGGGATCAAACGTAATTTCAACTGCTTCGGTATGCCCCGTTGTATGTGAACAAACTTGTTCATAGGTTGGGTTAGCGACATGGCCACCAGTGTAACCAGAAACCACTTTAAGAATCCCTGGTTGTTGATCGAACGGATGCACCATACACCAGAAACACCCACCTGCAAAAATTGCTGTCTCAGTTGCCATTATTGACCCTCCTTTTCAAATAAGGTAAGATACTCGCCATACCCTGCAGCTTTTAAATCATCTTTAGGAATAAACTTCAAGGCTGCTGAATTGATACAATACCGCAGACCACCTTGTTCTTGCGGACCGTCCGTAAAGACATGGCCTAAATGCGAATCAGCATTCTGACTACGAACTTCAACGCGTTCCATTCCGTGTGATTGGTCCCGTTTTTCATTTAATTTAACAATGGGGCGCGTAAATGAAGGCCAACCACACCCAGCGTCATATTTATCTAAGGAACTAAATAGCGGCTCATGACTAACAACATCAACATAGATGCCTGGTTGATCAAATTGGTCGTACTCACCACTAAATGGCATCTCAGTTGCATTCTCCTGTGTCACCGCATATTGTTCCGGTGTTAATTGTTGTCGTAAATCATCGCTCATTATCCATCACTCCTTCGTGGTTATTATTATAGTCGGATGCACACAATTAGCGATTAATATGCTCACAAAAAAGGACTCCCCATTTGGGAAGTCCTTTTTGTTTAGTATTTTATTAATCTTTTTCAACTTCTGGTTCAACTTCTAAGCCAAGTTCATCTAATTGTGCTGGTGCAACACGACTAGGAGCATTCGTCATTGGTTCTGAAGCATGTGAGTTTTTAGGGAAGGCAATCACGTCGCGAATATTATCACGGCCGGCAAGTAGCATTGCGAAACGATCAAGGCCAATCGCGAAACCACCATGTGGTGGGAAACCGAAGTCCATGGCACTTAATAAGTGACCAAATTGTTCTTCGTAAGTTTCAGGACTGATACCAAGTGCTTTGAACATTCTTTCTTGGATATCACGTTGGTAGATACGAAGTGAACCGCCACCTAATTCATAACCGTTTAAGATAATATCATATGATTGCGCATGTGCTTTATGCGGATCAGTTTCCAATAAATCAATATCACTATCGTTTGGACGGGTGAATGGATGATGTGCTGCAATCCAACGACCAAAACCTTCATCGTATTCAAATAATGGCCAATCAACAACCCAAAGATAGGCAAATTGTGATTCATCGACTAAGCCCATGTCGTGTGCAAAGTGTTTCCGTAAGTAGCCTAAGCTATCGCAGACTACTTGGAATTTATCAGCGACAAAGAGTACTAAATCACCATCTTTAGCTGATAAGGCACCAAGTAATTCAGCTTCTTGTTCTTTTAAGAATTTAGCAGCTGGTCCTGTCAATTCACCATCAACAACTTTGACCCAGGCCATCCCTTTAGCACCGTAACGTTTGATGTATTCTGTTTGTTCGTCCAACATCTTCCGTGAGTACTTAGCAGCACCTTCTGGAACGACAATTGCGCGGACCAGATTACCACTATTAGCAGTGTCACTGAAGACCTTAAATGAACTAGTTTTCATCATTTCAGTTAAGTCTTGGATTTCAAGGCCAAAACGAATATCAGGTTTATCTGAACCGTAACGATCCATTGCTTCTTGCCATTTCATGCGTTTGAATGGCGTTGGCACATCAATCTGCATAACATCGTGCATGACTTGTTTGATAATACCTTCTGCTTGTTCTTGAATTTCTTCGGCACTCATAAATGATGTTTCAACATCGATTTGTGTAAATTCTGGTTGACGATCGCCCCGTAAATCTTCATCACGGAAACAACGGGCCATTTGGTAGTAACGATCAAAACCAGCATCCATCAAAAGTTGTTTGAAAACTTGTGGTGATTGTGGCAAGGCATAGAAACTGCCAGGATAAACACGAGATGGCACTAAGTAATCACGAGCGCCTTCTGGTGTTGAACGGGTTAAATCAGGTGTTTCGATGTTTAAGAAACCATTATTGTCCAAATATTTGTGGGCTGCTTGCGTAATTTGTGAACGGCGAATAATTGCTTGTTGCATTTCTGGCCGCCGTAAATCAAGGTAGCGATACTTTAATTTGGTTTCTTCAGAAGTCGTGATGCCATCTTTGATTTCAAAAGGTAAGTTTTTAGCTTCGTTTAAAATCGTTAATTCGCTCACGATGACTTCTACCTTACCCGTCTTCATATCTGGGTTAATAGCCGCTGCATCACGCGCTTGTACCGTCCCGGTCACTTCAATAACGTATTCATTACGTAAAGTGTTAGCAAGCGTTAAGATGTCAGCATTATCTTGGTTAAAGACTAATTGAACTAAACCTTCACGATCACGTAAATCAACGAAGATTAAATTACCTAAACTCCGACGTTTTTGAACCCAGCCATGTAATGTGACTGTTTGACCAACAAACGTTTCATCAACTAAACCACTGTAAGTTGTTCTTGTTTTCATTATGCATTCTCCTCTTGTGCTTTTAGTTCATTTTTAACTGCTGCAAAATCAGCTTCCAACGTCGTCAATGGCACTGTGATTTCAACCCCACTGGTCATATCCTTCACGTGGGCCGTCTTATCGGCTAATTCTGATTCACCGATTGTCACCACAAATTGGGCATTTAACTTATTAGCGGTCTTAAATTGGGCTTTTGGTTTCCGATCTAAATAATCACGATCAGCCGTTAAACCAGCTTCACGCAAGCTTTCAACCAAGTGAAGCGTGGTTGCACTCGTTTCAACACCGATGCCAACTACATAGGCATCTAAAACAGGTGCCGCGACTAGGTCACTATTTTGAGCGTTCATTAATAATAATAAGCGTTCAACACCTAGGCCAAAACCAACCCCCGGCATGTCAGGGCCACCCAGTTGTTCAACTAAACCACTGTAACGGCCACCAGCTAAGACGGTTGTATAGCCACGACCTAAAACTTTATTGTTCGTCATGATTTCAAAGATGGTGTGGTTATAATAATCTAAACCACGAACCATTTCAGTATCAACTTCGTATGGAATGTTTAATGATTCTAATAAAGTCTTCACTGTATTGAAATGCACTTTGGCTTCATCCGTTAAATAATCAAGAATGACGGGTGCATCTTTAACAATTTCTTGGTCCTTCGCATCTTTACTATCAAGAACCCGCAATGGATTCTTATGTAACCGGACCTTAGAATCGTCACTTAATTCATCAAAGTGTGGTTCCAAGTAGTTAACCAAGGCTTCATGATAAGCCGCCCGGCTAGCAGCATCGCCCAGTGTATTAATCGCTAATTTCAAATCGGTGATCTTAAATTCACGCAATAGCCGCATTGCCATGCTGATGACTTCAACATCCACCGCTGGACTTTCAGAACCAAATGATTCGACACCGATTTGGTGGAATTGACGTTGCCGACCTGATTGTGGTCGTTCATAACGGAACATAGGGCCCATGTAATACACCTTGTAAGGTTTTTGATGTTCAGGACCGTATAATTTATTTTCAACAAAGGCGCGGACAACACCGGCTGTGCCTTCTGGGCGCAACGCAATATGCCGATCCCCTTTATCCATGAAATCATACATTTCTTTGCTGACAATATCAGATGTATCACCTGAGCTTCGTGAAAAGACATCGTAGCTTTCGAATAATGGTGTTCTGATTTCCTTAAATTGATAACGCGCAAAAACGTCGCGCGCTGTTTTTTCAACAAGTTGCCATTGATCTGATTCTCCTGGCAAAATATCGGCTGTGCCTTTTGGCTTTTGATAACCCATGTTCCATTCCTCCAATAGATACCCAATAAAAAAACACCCCTGTTATTGAACAAGGGTGCTTGAATGCACGGTACCACCTTAATTTTTGCTTAAGCATAACGTTGTTAGCCAACGGCGTGTTAGACACGCAGACCTCAAAAGCAGTCAGGTGGACACCGTCAATTTCTTTCAGCTCTGAAATCGTCTCTGTTAAGTGGTGCGTTTACCATACTTTATCACTGGTCATCTCATATTCTCGTTGCTATTAGATTAACGTTATTTGAAAAAAAAGTCAATAATTCCTGAATTTTTTCTAATTTTTAAGGGTCAACCCCTTTAGATATCCACTATCTTTGCTATAATGAACCATATGAAGCTCTTATAAATAAATGACAAAGGTGTTGAAGATATGCAAAAACCTTTGAACTGGATAAAACGGTATCCTGCCGTTCTCATATTATTCATTCTAGTTGGTGTCGGTCTCTTCGCGACACACGTCCTTGCAACGTACCAACAAATTACTATTAAAGCCAACGTCGTTAATGTGCGCCAAGGACCCGGTCTTTCCTACGATACAATGGGCCAGGCAAGCAAAGGCGAAGTGATGAACGTTATCTCCCAAAAAAACAACTGGTACCAAGTCCGCTTGAGTGGCGACAAAATCGGCTGGGTTGCCAGTTGGTTGGTCAATAATACAGAAGTCAGCGCAACCTCTAACCGGGTCGCAACGGTTACCAACTCTTTTGCTAACGTCCGCCAAAGCAGCAATGCTAGCAGCCCACTGTTAGGAAAAGTCAATAAAGGCGACAAATTAACGGTTCTCTACCAACAAAACGGTTGGAGCCAAGTTAAATATAATTCAGCGGTTGGCTGGGTCCAAAGTGACCTGATTAGTATTTCTAACGAAGCACCAACAGCTGTTCAAACGGATACGAAAACAGATGATAGTGGCAGTCAATCCACTTCTGATATTAAATCCGTCACAACGCAATTGGATAATACTAAGTTGCGCAGCGGTCCTGGTGTCAACTACGCCTATTCTCAAGTCTATTCCGCCAACACGAAGCTAACGTATCTCGATAAGAGCGACACTTGGTACAAAGTTAAAGACTCAGACGGCAATACGGGTTATGTCGCCAGCTGGGTCGTCACCCCTTCAGCTAAGAACGAAGTCGTTAAAACAAGTGCTACCTCTCTTTCTGAAGCAACCATCGTTTTAGATGCCGGTCACGGTGGTAACGATGTTGGGGCGCTATCAAATAGTAATAAATACGAAAAGACTTATACGCTTAAGACCGTCGATGCGATCGCCAAGAAGTTACAAGCTGCAGGGGCCAACGTGGTCTTAACCCGTTCGTCTGATAAATTCGTCGATTTAGCACCACGACCAGCCCTTTCTAACAAATTACGTGCCGATGCCTTTATCAGTATTCATTTTGATTCCAGTGCGCAATCTAACCAAGCAAGTGGGACAACCACTTATTACTACTCAAATAGTAAGGATACTAGTTTAGCTAACGCGCTGAATAATCAAATCAAATCATTACCACTTACCAATCGTGGTGTTGAATATGGTAATTATCAAGTACTTCGCGATAACGAACGCCCTTCTGTTCTATTGGAAATGGGTTATATCAATTCTGATCAAGACTTTAATTACATCAGTAGTAGTAGTTATCAAGAAAAAGTGGCCGACGCCGTTTACGCCGGTTTACAAAACTATTTCAAATAATCACTATCAAAAAAGGCCCTCGAAATTTTCGAGGGCCTTTTTATGACTACTTTTATAAAATCGGAGCCAATAACCGGGCTAAATCTTGCGAAAGGCGCTGATTAGTTGTTTGTGCGTTTAACTGTTGTTTGGTGAGTGGCACGCTGGCTTTGAGATCCTTTTGGAAGGTCAATTCCAATGTATTGGTTAAGGCCGGATCATATAAAAAGTTCGTCGTTTCAAAATTAAGTTTAAAACTCCGAATATCCAAATTAGCCGTCCCCACCGCCGAAAGCTGGCCATCGACCATCATTGTCCGCGCTCTAAAAGCACTCGCTTTGTATAAGTAAATCTGGCCACCTGCTTTAACAATTTGCCTAGCATAATAGAGATTGGCATGTTGGACTAAGCTGTGTTTAGCCTTTTCAGGTATCATAATTTTAACGGTTACCCCAGAATTAATAGCGAGTATTAACGCTGCCAAAACAGAATCATCCGGAATAAAAAAGGGCGTTTGAATCCACAATCGTTTTTTAGCGGCCGCAATTAACTTCAAGAAACCCAGTTTGATTTCAGGCAAATCACGATCCGGACCGCCCGAAACAAGTTGCATACTAGTTTTGCCATGTTCAACAGAACTTGGAAAGTAGTGCTGGCTATAATAAACTTTTTGGCGTTGTGTCGCTGCATTCCAATCCATAAAAAAGCGTGATTGAAACGACAAGACACCATCACCACTCACCCGTAAGCGCGTATCTCGAACCGGTAAATGCGTATCAACACTATGTTGGTTAAAGTTGCCGAGATAGGCTGTGTTACCATCGATGACCACCAATTGGCGGTGGTTTCTAAAATTCAATCGAAAATTAATGAATCGAAACCGTGAACTGAAAAAGGGCGTTACTTGTCCCCCCGCTTCTTCTAGCGGTTTGAAAAAGGAACGCGGCACCTTTTGCGAGCCAAAGCCGTCATAAATAACGCGGACCTTAACCCCCTGATACGCTTTATAAGCGAGCGTCTTGATTAAGATGTGCCCGAAAGGATCATCGAAAAAAGCATAGTATTCTAGATGAATATGATCGCGAGCACGGCTCATATCGGCCAGTAGTCGTTCTTGGGCAGTGGTTGTGTCCGTTAAGACTGACACCTTATTTTCTTGCGTCAAAACAGCTGTATTAGATACTAAAAAGAGATTAATTAAGCTTTGAATCTCCGGTGTCGGTGAATGATGGTTTTGCTTGCGTCGTTGCCGTAATTCCGCTTTTTGTTGCGTCACCCGTGCATCAATCCCTAGTTTTGCTTGCGTCCGCAAATCGTAAAGATGCTCTGCTGATAATTTTTTACCAAAAAAGAGATAAAACCCAAACCCAATCACTGGCAACAAAATTAAAACGAGTAGCCAGGCCCAAGTTGCCGCAATATCTCTTGATTGCCGAAAAACGGTAATCACCGCTCCGATTGTATTAATTACTAATATAAGACTAAGAATTATGATAATCATCGTCGTCATCTCTGTCGCGTCCTATTCTTTAAACCACTTGGCTTGAATCTTCGCTAATTGTCCATTTTGTTTAAGGACTTGATACCGGCGATTAATAAAGCGTCGTAATTTTTGATCTTCGGGACGCATGCCAACCGCAAACTTCTCGGCCGCAAAAGGACTTTCAATGGCTTGAAAATCTGCCCCATTCGTCCGTGCTTTAATCTCAAAGTCAGCATAAACTTGATCAATTAAGATGCCCTTAATCCGCTTAGCTTGTAAATCAATAAAAGCATTGTTATAGGTATCATATAGGATTGGCGTTTGATTGGCAATTTTTTGTTTCAAAACAGCTGGTTGCCGATCCAATTGCGCCATCCCAGAAGAACCGGTTTGAACGCCCAAATTTTGACCTTTTAAATCAGCTAAGCGATTCACTGGGTTCTGTTTCATCGAGACAATCATCTGGTGATTCGTGAGATAGGGTTGACTGAAGGCTACTCTTTTAGCCCGTTCTTCGGTCTTAGAATAACCACTCCAAATTAAATCAATCGTTTGATTGTTCAATTCGGTTTCTTTCATATCCCAATCAATCGATTGGAAATCAACCTGAATACCACTGCCTTTAAAAATCGCCTTGGCTAATTCAACATCAAAGCCCGTCAATTGCCCGTTTTTCTCACGATAAGTCATTGGCACAAAGCTATCATCAATTCCGACCACCACTTTTTGACGGCGTTCAATCGTTGCCCAACTATCAGTTTTTTGCCGACTATGACAGCCCGCTAAGCTGACTAATAGCCCTAATAATAAGCCGGCGGTTGCTAATCTCTTTAATCTCATCATTTTTCGGCCTCGTTTGGTTGTAATTCAAAAACTTGATCAGCGATTTTATTTGCAAATTGAATATCATGGGTCACAACAATCTGGGTCATACCGTCTTCTTTAAGCCCCAGAATCAATTCTGCCACATTAGCGACTAACGATGGATCTAAGGCACTGGTTGGTTCGTCATAACACAAAATATCCGGTTGCATGGCTAGTGCACGCGCAATTGCCACTCGTTGCCGTTGACCACCTGATAATTGAAACGGATAAGCGGCTTCTTGTGCGCTTAATCCTAATTGTTGCAATAATTGCTGTCCTAATACGTTAGCTTTATCCTTAGCTAATTTTTTAACCATCTTAGGCGCTAACGTGACGTTTTCTAACACTGATAAATGCGGGAATAGCCGGAAATCTTGAAAAACAACGCCTATCCGGCCCCCTTTTTCAGCGGCACTTGGGACATATGTTTCACCATCAATCACAAATCGGCCACTATCCGGTTGGTCTAATCCACTGATTAAACGGAGCAATGTTGATTTACCCGCCCCACTAGGCCCTACGATTGCTAAAATACTGCCCGTTTCAACTTCTAAATTTAAGTCATTCAAAATTTGACGCCCTTTGAACGACTGATTAATATTTTCTACTTTAAACATCGATAAGTCCTCCTAACGGTAATAACGATAATATTGTTCTAAACGACCCAATAACCACGTACAAATGGCAGTTAACGCGAGATAAATGACCCCCACTAACAACAATGGCACTAAATTAACATCACGCGCGCTGGCAACGTTTCCTGCCCGTAATAAATCGCCAATCCCAATCACATAAACTAATGATGAATCCTTGATCAAATTAATGACTTCATTACCGACAGATGGTAAAACAATTTTAATCGTTTGAGGCACAATAATTTTTAAAATGGTTTGGGGATAGGTTAATCCTAAAACTGATGCGGCTTCGATTTGACCATCATCAACCGCTTGAAAGCCCCCTCTAAAGATTTCAGCAAAGTAAGCGGCGTAATTCAAGATAAAGGCAATTAATGCAGCGTCGAAACGATTAAAAACAATCCCAATCACCGGTAAGCCGTAAAAGACAAAAATTAATTGTAATAATAGTGGCGTCCCCCGCATTAACCAAACATACAAATTGAGTAAATAATGCAATGGCTTAAACTTAGATAACAAGCCGAGGCTTAATAATAACCCCAGTGGAATGGCACCAATCACAGTTAAACTAAAAATGGCTAACGTCATTTTAGCGCCACTTAAAAGCGCTGGTAAAATTGATAAACTATATTGCATGATAAAATCTCCCTTATATAAACATATCCTTCAAAATATTTTAGCTAAACGTTGCCACAAAAAAAGCCCTCTTCACGTTTACACGTCAAGAGGGCGATCATTCGCGGTTCCACCTCAGATTTTTGTTTACTTCACAGCAAACAACTCTACTAGTTTTAGACCAATAAAAAAGTCCCCTCGGATTACTCCAAGAGGACGAATATTATCGCGGTGCCACCTCAGTTTAATAAACAACTCACATTGCTTAAACTTATGTAGTTTCTAAAACTACAGCGATAACGGGCTAACGGATTATCTTACTAATTTCAGATAATCAACTCACGGATGTGCCACTAGTTTCGAAGGGCTGATTTACACCATACCTCAGCTCTCTGTGCCTTAAAAACTAATTTGGTCCGTTCAACGTTTTAAGTATTGTCATTATTCTAGTAATTCTCGCTCAAAAAGTCAACTATTTTTTACCAAAAAGTCGACCCCAAAAGCCAATTTTCTTTTCTTTAAGCGTCATCAAAGGGACTGTTTCGCCTAATAAACGGCGCGCAATATTACGATAACCTTGGCTAGCCGAGTTCTTAGGATCTAAGACAATTGGTTCGCCAGCATTGGATGTCTTGATAACCGCATCATCATCAAAAACAATCCCCAATAATGAAACCGAAAGATGTTTCGTAATTTCATCGACATCCATTGTTTCACCATCGTTCATCATGTGCCGACGAATTCGGTTAATCACCAAGCGTGGTGCAATTTGCATTTCAGTTTCTTCAAGCAAGCCAACAACGCGATCAGCATCACTAACTGATGAAATTTCAGGTGTTGCGACCACAATCGCACCATCTGCCCCAGCAATCGCGTTTTTAAAGCCGGATTCGATCCCAGCTGGACAATCAATAATCACAAAATCAAATTCTTCTTTTAACGCCGTCACAATCGCTGTGACGTCTTCTGGTACAAGTGCTTCTTTATCCGTGTTTTGTGCAGCTGGTAATAAATAGAGTTTTTCATCAAAGCGTTTATCTTTAATCAACGCTTGATGTAGTTTGGCACGGCCTTTGGCAACATCCACGATATCATAGATGATTCGATTACTTAATCCCAATACGACGTCTAAATTTCTTAAACCGATATCTAAATCAAGCAAACAAACTTTTTTATCCAAAAGCGCAAGCGCCGTTCCAATATTAGCGCTCGAAGTTGTTTTACCAACACCGCCTTTACCGGATGTGATGACCAAAGCTGTTCCCATTTTATTGCTCCTCCATTTTACGATATAATTTAGGATTGATTTGTTTTAAATCCGTTATCTCACCGTAATCGATGACGTGTAAATCATTAATATAACTAATACTTTGTGAATTAAAGGGCGTTTTCTTTGGATCAATAATTTCAACCGCATCAGCAATTCTAAGTTGGACTGCTTTCGTTAAATTCCCCGCAACAATGGCATCCGCATTATCTGGGAACCCAGCATGCACAATCCCTGCTACAGAACCTAAAATGAAAATACTTCCGGTAGCTTTAATCACAGCACCTTGATGTAGATTACCAACAAATAAAACATCACCGACATAGTTAACCTCTTGTCCGCTCCGAATAACATTCGGTTCAACATGAATACTATTTTCTTGCCGTTCGATTTGGGCTTGTTCAATCGTCATGACTGAAGATTGAATACTCATGATATCAAATTCAGAAAATGGTTCTAGCGTTTGATACAACGCCTTTTTTTGTTGTTCACTCAATAAACGCATCCCAGTCGTTAATTCGAGTTCAATCTTGTCATTACCTAACTTAGGTTGTTCTGAGCGAATTTTACTTAATAATGCGACAATTGAATCTAATGCTTGATCAAAATCGGCACCAGCATCAATGTTTAATTCGAATCCTTCTTTGCGTCCTCTTAACGTGACTGCATCCATAAAAAAATCAAACCCCTCATCGTTCTGATTTTAATTTTAGCAATAATTTCTTTAAAGGCAAATACAAAAAGATAAAAAAGACTAAGTTTAATGCAATTGTCGGTGCTAAAACGTTACTAATAAAATCAATTGGTGTCATACTTGTTAAATTAACAAGTCGATTCATAATATAAATGGGCGTCTCCAACAACGTTAAACAAATAACGTCGACTAACCCAATAAAGAACGGCGAATCTGGAATGTATTGCTTTAAATAACGCACGATATAAA
Organism: Latilactobacillus sakei; assembly: GCA_002953655.1. Lineage (NCBI taxonomy): Bacteria > Bacillati > Bacillota > Bacilli > Lactobacillales > Lactobacillaceae > Latilactobacillus > Latilactobacillus sakei. The sequence goes on along the minus strand of CP025839.1, from coordinate 1,017,896 downwards.
TAATCAGTGGCAGTACAAAAAGATACATCCCAATCATTCCCGTATAATATAAATCATACAAAAGACCAATCCCCACTGCATACCATGATAAATTCGTCTCTTCCGGTAGCACAAACGCAACCATGATAAACATTAACATAAACAATCGACTAATTAAGGTATGGTCTGGTGTATATAACCATTGCGATCCTAATGAACTAATCGCACCATCCAAGTAAAAAGCAACTAGCAAGTAAACTGGGATTAAATAGCGATGTTTCAAGCGAAATGTCCCCATATTACTCACCTTCAATCGAACGTTTGATAACCGTCACAACTGTTAAGTTATTTAAATCAGCGGCCGGTGTAACATAAACGGTCAACGCCAAACCATAGTCGTCCTTCTTAACTGAAGCCACCTTACCCAAGTAAAGGCCCTTAGGTGTCAAACCACCGAGGCCAGAAGTAACGACTTTGTCACCTTTAGCAATCGCGGTGTCGGTTTTAATCTGGCCTAATTTTAATTGTTTCTTATCTGAATTATAGCCTGTCATAATCCCGTTGACTTGTTTACCATCTTTGGTATTAACCACCGCGGCAAAACCATTACTATTACGACCAGTACTTGAAACAAGTTCTACCTTAGCATTAGTCTTATTAACTTCCGAAATCCGCCCGATAATGCCGGATTCAGACATCACTGGCATGTTTTTCTTAAGCCCGGCTAAAGCCCCTTTATTGATCACCAACGAATTCTGCCAATTATCCGGATTACGTGACAACACAGAAGCGTTAAGCGTTGTGTAATCCGTTAAAGTGCCCGCTAAGTTCAGTTCTTTTTTCAAGTTCTTATTTTCTTCTTTTAAGGTCTGCGCTTGCACCTTTGTTTGGGCTAAGTCATCTAACTGCGCTTTTAAGGCTTTATTTTCTTGATAAGTATTAACCAAGTCTGTCAATGCATCGACGCCCTTACCAATCCCATTAGCAGGAACACTAATGACTTGGTTGGTAATACCGGTCACGTCGTTGCCAAATTGCCGGATAAAGCTGGGACTCTTCTTGCTGTTGCGTAAGCCAACTGACATTGCAATAAAGCCCATGCAGACGATTAATGTCACCAATAAAATAATTAACTTTTTATTTGAAAAGAATTTTTGCATGGTTTATTCGCCACCATCCATCTTTAATATCGTAAATATGGGACAAAAACCGGTTATTAAGGGCCTTGTGCGGTTGATTCAAAAAAACCTGAATCAATCACTAATTTAGGCCTACTTAAACGCTAACCGCTCTTTGTCCCACAACTTTACGCTAATCTTAATTTTTTTTCATGACTTCGATATTCTTCAATGATTCACCAGTACCAACTGCAACACAGTCCAATGGATCTTGCGCAATGAAGACCGGTACTTTAGTGGCATCCGAAATTACTTCTGGTAAATGTTTTAATAAAGCCCCACCACCAGTTAAAACAATCCCGTGATCAATCACATCGGCTGCAATTTCAGGAGATGTTTCTTCAAGGGTTTCTTTGATTGCATCAATAATTGCTGTCACGATTTCTTTAATCGCTTCGGCAATATCACTTGCTTTGATATCAACCGTCTTTGGTAGCCCAGTGACTAAATCACGGCCCCGAACACTCATTGATTCAACTTCTTTAGCACGTTCTGGTGATGCTGAAGCAATCGCTAATTTGATTTGTTCAGCTGTCCGTTCACCAATTAATAGGTTACTGTTTTGACGGATGTAAGAAATAATTGCGTCGTCAAACTTATCGCCAGCCATTCGAATTGAACGACTTGAGACAATCCCACCTAAAGAAATGGTCGCAACGTCTGTTGTCCCACCACCGATATCAACAACCATGCTCCCAGTTGGATCCATCACAGGAAGTCCGGCCCCGATTGCAGCTGCAAAAGGTTCTTCAATCACATAAGCATCACGCGCACCAGCAACTTTAGTGGCATCGATAACAGCACGTTTTTCAACTTCTGTGACCCCGCTAGGCACACAAACCATTACAAACGGCTTGCTTGATGAATGGCCGATTGTTTTTTCGATAAAATATTTAAGCATTGCCGCAGTTGTATCGTAATCTGCAATAACGCCGTCTTTCATAGGACGAATCGCTACAATATTACCAGGTGTCCGGCCGATCATGTCGCGTGCTTCGGAACCGACAGCGATGACTTCACCTGTTTGTGTATTTTTGGCGACAACAGAGGGTTCTCTTAAGACAATGTCTTTCCCGTCCATATATACAAGTGTGTTTGCGGTACCTAAGTCGATACCAATATTTCTAGTCCCTAATCCGAACACTATTTTTCTCTCCTTCAATAACCAAACGTTTTTATAGTCATTGGCATTATATCATAATTTTTAATAATAAAAAACGCAATGTAGCTTCATGGTACCTGATTTTCAGGAGATTTTTCAAGTCTGCTTTAAAATTAATAGATTCTTAACAAGATTCCAGACACTTCTAATCAATCAAATACCCTTCCTCACGTAAACTTAGATACTGTGCACTGCCAATGATTAAATGGTCCAAACAAGTAATACCCATCAACTGCCCGCAATTGACAATTCTTTTTGTAAAATTGATATCTTGCGTCGATGGCGTTAATTGGCCACTTGGATGATTATGAACCAGAATAAACTTGGCGGCTGAATATTGAACCGCCCACTTAAAAACCTCTCGGGGGTGTGCAACAGAACTATTGAGTGTGCCCAGATAGAGTTGCTTAATCTGAATAATCTGATTTTTAACATCTAAATAGACTGCCAGTAACTGTTCTTGCGTCTCCCCCGCCAAGGATTCAATCATCCGTTGGCCCACCATCTGACTGGAAGCCACCACGCCAAAACGCAATGTACGTTGATTTTGGAGCCGCCGACTCAACTCACAAATCGCTTGGAGTTCAATTGCCTTAACTGGACCAATCCCCTCGATTTGCCGTAATTGCGCCAAATCAGCTTGCTCAAGGTCTTGAAAGTCGGGGTAGTGTTGCAATAACTTTTGTGCAACAGCTTCAACGGGCAAATGTTGAGTCCCCGAACGTAAAATCACAGTTGCTAATTGTTCATCACTTAGACTGGCCGCTCCATACAGTGCCACTTGTTCTCTGGGTTGTAGTTTTGATTGACTCGTTAACATCGCTATAGCCTCCTGCAAAAGGCATTTCTAACCGCCTTTTTGATTCATTTAACTATACGTGTTAATTAGCCCCTTATTTTTCTAAAAACGGAATAACTGCTGCTAAATTATCAACCGTTGCCAATGTTTGTTGCTTAGTCACCGCAGTTGGCGCAATCAAATCCGGTACCATAATCACTGGAATATCAGCCTTGCTAGCTGCTAAAATACCATTGGGTGAATCTTCGAGTACTAAAGCGCTAGGCGCTGGAATCGCAAGTTTATCTAAAGCCTTTAAAAAGATTTCTGGATGAGGTTTACCGTGGATTACTTCATCACCTGAGACAATCTGATTGAAGCGTGGCTTTAATCCGGTGCTTTGCATAAAATCTTCGACCATGGTTCTGAAATTACTAGAAGCAATTACGCGGTTAATACCGCGCTCATCACAGTAATCTAGCAACTCTACTAAACCAGGCTTAACGGCCACCCCTTGGTCTTGAATAATCTCATCTACTGTTTTATAAGATAAATCAATAAACTGTTTTACTAATTCTGGTGAACCTAATTTTTGTAAGAAATATTGACGTAAATAGGTATCCGTTGTTCCCAGAATAGCTTGATGGTCCTCTGCTGTCATTTCAAAACCCATTTTTTGCGCTGCTAATTGGTTAGCTTGATAATAAACTTTTTCTGAATCGACTAATAAGCCGTCCATGTCAAAAATAATTCCTCTAGTTTGCATACTACGACACTCCTTTAAAATAACTACGAATGGTACTAATCAAATACAATGAACCGGTCACTAATAAAACGTCATCCGCCGATAAATGGCTAATCATTGTGGTCAATGCCACCGGCCAATCCGCTTCAAATGAAATCGTGTCATCAACTGCCGCATATTGCGTCTGAGTGGCAGCCCGCGGGTTATCCGGGACCGTTGTTAATACTAAGCGGGTTGCTAGCCGATTTAGCTTAGGCAGCATTCCCGCCAGCGATTTATCACCCAATGCCCCAAATAAAATGTAAATATCTTGATGCTTAAATTGATGCTTGGCGGTTTTAACTAATTGTTCAACACCGGCTGGATTATGCGCCCCATCCAAGATGATTAATGGTTCATCATTTACTTTTTCAAACCGACCCGGCCAACTCACGTGAGCCAAACCCCGCTTAATTGGTTTAATATCAAGTGGCTGCTGCGTTAACGCTAAATACTGACAAAAGGTTTCTAACGCGACTGCGGCATTTTCAATCTGATAATCGCCCATCAACGGTATTTGAAGTTGCTTAAGCGTCACCGTTTGATTCTGAAAATTCAACTGTTGGCCCCAAGTTGGTAGGGTTTTAACTGCCGTTGTCGAAAAGTCGACCCCACTAATTGCTAGCGGACTAGCTAATCGTTTGGCCGTTTCAACAATCACCGTTTGCGCTTCTGCTGGTAATTTACCAATCACTACCGGATGCTGGGCTTTGATAATGCCGGCTTTTTGGGTGGCAATCGCTGCCAGCGTATCGCCTAGCAAGGCTTGATGATCTAGCCCCACCGAAGTAATCACCGAAATCAACGGTGTTAAGACGTTAGTAGAATCATATAAACCGCCAATGCCAACTTCAATAACCGCAATATCAACGGCTTGCTGTTTGAAATAAGTGAACATAATTGCAGTAATTAATTCAAATTCCGTCACTTCAAAGTCCGCGTCTGCTTGTTGAACTGTTTCAATGGTCTGTTGAACATATTGCGTAATCGCAACCAAATCAGCATCGGCAATCGGTTGTTGATCAATCGCAATCCGTTCATTGAAACGGGTAATAAATGGTGATGTGTAGCGACCAACTTTTAAACCCAATTCGACCAGCAAGCTACTGACCATATTGACTACTGAGCCTTTCCCATTGGTGCCTGTCACATGAATAAACTGTTGTCCCTGATGTGGATTACCGAGTGCCGCTAATAACTGGGTCATTCGGTTTAAATTTGCTTCTTTATGTAATCTTGGCCGTGAATGAATATACGCCAAAGCTGTTTCGTAATCTGTCACCAACATTGCTCAATCCCCTTTAACATGCTCCTTCCATTCTAGCATAGATTGACCGCTAATCGGTTGCCAAAAACTGATGGCACACAAAAACACCACCTTAAAATAAGGTGGTGTTTTGAGATGTACTTTAACGGGCTGCTTTTAGTTCTGCAAGCCGTTTTTCAACTGATTGATATTGTTGTTCATAATCAGCTTGTTTATCGCGTTCTTCTTGGACGACTTTTTCAGGGGCACGGTCAGTGAAACCTTTATTGGCTAACTTACCTTGTGCGCGTTTGATTTCGCCGTTTAGACGTTTCAATTCGCCTTCTAAGCGCGTAATTTCTTCGTCTAGGTCCAATAGTTCTGCCAATGGCACGTAAACTTCAGCACCACTGATAATGGCTGTCTTCGCTAATGCAGGGGCTGTTAGGCCTTCGGCAATTTCAAGTGATTTAGGATGAACGAAACGTTCGATAAAGTCTTGATTTTGCTTAAAGATGGCCATCAAAGGTGTATCTTGGATGTTGATTAAGATATCGATTGGCTTGCTTAATGGCGCATTTGCTTCTGAACGGATATTCCGAACACTTCTGATTAAGTCGATCAAGGCGTTCATTTGAGTTGTTGCTTCTTGATCATCTAATGCAGCATGTACTTCAGGATAGCTAGCGGTCATGATTGATGCGCCAGTATGTGGCATACTTTGCCAAATTTCTTCCGTTACAAATGGCATTACTGGGTGTAATAGACGCAATGTTTGGTCCAATACGTAGGCTAAGTTATAGCGTTTATTGGCAATTGCTTCTTGATCATCACCATAAAGCACTTCTTTAGCCATTTCAATATACCAATCACAGAAATCATTCCAGATAAAGTTATACAATGTCCGACCAGCTTCACCAAATTCAAAGCCTTCGTATAAACGGGTCACGTCAGCAACCGTTTGGTTTAATTGACTTAAGATCCATTTATCCGTTAAATCGAGGTTAGCAGCTTCTGGAACCTTAGTTGGTGCTGGTGTATCTTCAAGATTCATGATCACGAAACGACTCGCGTTCCAAATCTTATTAATGAAGTTCCAGGCAGCATCCATCTTCGTATAACTGAAACGCACATCTTGACCAGGTGTTGAACCAATTGTTAAGAACCAACGTAATGCATCGGCACCGTATTTTTCAATGACTTCCATTGGGTCAATCCCGTTGCCAAGTGATTTACTCATCTTACGGCCTTGTTCATCCCGGATTAAACCATGAATGAGGACGTGTTCGAATGGGCGTTGTTCCGTGAATTCCAAACTTTGGAAGATCATTCGTGATACCCAGAAGAAGATGATGTCATAACCAGTTACCAACGTATTGGTTGGGAAATAGCGTTTGAAATCAGGTGCTTCGGTGTTAGGCCAACCCATTGTTGAAAATGGCCATAAGGCACTACTGAACCATGTGTCTAAGACGTCAGAATCTTGGATCCAGTTTTCAATATCTGCTGGTGCTTCTTCGCCAACATACATTTCACCAGTTTGTTTATGGTACCAAGCTGGAATTTGGTGTCCCCACCATAATTGACGTGAAATAACCCAATCATGAACGTTTTCCATCCATTGTGTGAAGGTATTTTCGAAACGTTCTGGCACAAAGTTAACCTTTTGATCTGTTTCTTGATTCTTCAAAGCCATTTCAGCAAGTGGCTTCATCTTAACAAACCATTGGGTTGAAAGCCGGGCTTCAACTTGAACACCAGTCCGTTCTGAATGACCAACACTATGCGTCATTGGCTCAACTTTGATTAAGAAACCTTGTTCTTTCAAGTCAGCAACAATTGCTTTACGTGCTTCAAAACGATCCATCCCGTTATACTTACCGGCACTTTCGTTCATGCTTGCATCTTCATTCATCACGTTAATCCGTGGTAAGTCATGACGGTTACCAACTTCAAAATCGTTAGGGTCGTGCGCTGGTGTAATCTTAAGCGCCCCTGTTCCAAAATCCTTATCAACATAGTAATCAGCAATAATGGGAATTTCACGATTCATCAATGGCAATGTGACCGTCTTACCAACAAGATCAGCGTAACGTTCATCATCTGGGTGAACGGCAATTGCTGTATCACCAGGTAATGTTTCGGGACGTGTTGTGGCAATTTCGATGCTACCAGAACCGTCTGTCAATGGGTAGCTGACATGATAAAAGGCCCCTTCATCATCTTGATGAAGCACTTCGATATCTGATAAAGCAGTCCGCGCTTTTGGATCCCAATTGATGATATATTCGCCACGATAGATTAAGCCCTTGTTGTATAAGTTAACAAAGACTTTACGAACAGCGTCTGATAAACCATCGTCTAATGTGAACCGTTCACGTGAGTAATCAAGTGATAAGCCCATTTTGGCCCATTGATCATGAATTGTTGCGGCGTATTCATCTTTCCATTCCCAAACTTGATCGATGAATTTTTCGCGGCCAAGGTCATAACGTGAGATACCTTGTTCTGCTAATTTCGCTTCAACTTTGGCTTGGGTTGCGATACCGGCGTGATCCATTCCTGGTAGCCATAACACATCGTAACCTTGCATCCGTTTTTGGCGAATTAACATATCTTGTAAAGTTGTATCCCAAGCATGGCCTAAATGTAGTTTACCTGTAACATTGGGCGGTGGAATAACAATTGAATATGGTTTTGCATCTGGATTGGCATTTGGTTTAAATAAATCTTCTTTTAACCAATCTTGATAACGACCGTCTTCGACTTGATTAGGATCGTATTTGGTTGACATTTCTTTGTGATCAGTCATCTGCTTCACTCCTTTTGAATATTGCGTTTAATGGCAAACAAAAAAGCATTCCTCACAATAGGACGAATGCTTTTTCGCGGTACCACCTAAATTAGGACTAGACTAGTCCCCAACTCATGATTTGTTAACGAACGAAATGGTCCGGTTAGCCCTACTGAATTTCAGGTTAACAGCTCACAAGCTACCGATTAATTGGTCATTGGAAGACGTCTCAGCCATGCATCTTCTCTCTAAACTAGCCCCACATTAATCGCTCTTGTTCAACGCGTTGTTAATAGTTTAGCTGAGTCGACGCCAAAGGTCAATAGGCTAGGCCCTTCATTCCTCAAATAATAATAAAGTTTGCAGTTCTGCCGTTAAATCTAAATAGCGCACATTGATATGCCGTGGCACTTGCAGACGTGTCGGTGCAAAATTCAAAATCGACGTAATCCCGGCATCAATCAATTGCTCAGCTGACTGTTGTGAGGCTTCACTAGGCACGGTCGAAATCGCCGTTGTGATGCCAGCAGCGGGAATAACAGTTGCCAGTTGGTCAATGGGATAAATCGGAACCCCATTTAAGTTTTGTCCGACTAATGCGGGATTCGTATCAAACGCACACGTAATCTGTAAGTTAGCGTTGCGTCTAAAGTTATTTTCAATTAGGGCCCGCCCCAAATTGCCAACCCCAATAACGGCCATTTTAGTTAAAATATCGGCTTTCAAAACAGCCGAGAAAATTTGAATTAAGTGACTCACTTCATAACCATAACCACTCCGGCCTAAGTCACCAATATAAGAAAAGTCGCGGCGAATCGTCGCCGAAGGAATGGCCACCAATTTTGCCAATTGTTCCGATTTAATCCGCTCGATACCATCTGTTTCGAGCAGTTTAAAGTAACGATAATAAATTGGAATCCGTTTAGCAACTGCTTCTGGTAAATCATGCTTTGGCGTTCTCATTTTGCTAACCTCACTTTATTAATCCTGATAAATTTATCATAACATAAGCGCTTTCATTTTTGTGAAATATTTCATATTCTTTTAAAACAAAAAAGCCCAACCATTTCTGGTTGGACCTTTCGATGCTATAAAAGTTCAGCGATAATTTCTTCGTCTTGATTTAAGAATTGATCGCCTGCTTTAATTTCCGTTACCTTAACACCGGCAAGTGAGCGTTCGATTAAAGCGTCGACATCAATTCGTTGTTCGTAAAAACGTGTTTTATCCAAATTAGGACGCGTTTTTGGTGCTGGTGGTGCAAAAATCGTACAACAATCTTCAAATGGCATAATTGATAAATCATACGTATCGATATCTTTAGCGATTTCGATGATTTCATTCTTATCCATCGTTGCTACTGGGCGGACGATCGGCGTTGTTGTGACATCGTTGATTGCCAACATGCTTTCAAGCGTTTGTGAGGCCACTTGGCCAACTGATTCACCATTAAAAATCGCTAATCCTTGACGTTTAGCCCGAATTTGATCCGTTAAACGCAACATCATCCGTCGTTGAATCGTCATCAAGTAACCTTCTGGTACAGAATGTTTCACTTCTTCTTGAATTTCCGTGAATGGGACTTCGATAAACTTAATCCCGCCAACGTATGGTACCAATTTAGCCGTTAATTCTTTCGCCTTATTTAAAGCATTATCACTTGTGTATGGTGGGCTGAAGAAATGAACCATTTCAATATCCACGCCCCGTTTAAGCGTTAAATAGCCCGCAACTGGTGAATCAATCCCACCAGACAACATCAACATCCCTTTACCGGCTGAGCCAACAGGTAAACCACCGGCCCCTTGGATCACTTGGTTCGTCAAATAAATCGCATCTTGGCGAATTTCAACGCGCAAAGTGATATCTGGTTTTTTCATTTGAACTTCTAGTTCTGGTAATTCGTCTGATAAGTAACCGCCCAATTCACGGTTCATATCATTGGTATCCAAGAAGAAGTTATGATCCGAACGCCGCGTATTAACCTTGAAAGTCATACCGGGCTTGCCGATTTCTTTCATCATCGCTAAAGCTGTTTCTTTAACCGAATCTAAATCGCGATTAACTTGAATACTTGGTGAGAAGTTTTGAATCCCGAAAACGTGGCGTAAGCGTTCGATAACCCCTTCAGCATCGTCACCGTTTAAAACAATGTGCATCCGGTCACGTTTAGGATGAATGCGGAGCTGTTTATATTCGTGGAGCGCTTTGGTCACATTACCGTTCAAACGACCGATAAAGTCATTACGGTTTTTACCTTTTGTTGAAAGCTCGCCATAGCGAACCATAATTTCAGTGTATTGCATTAATATCTCCCTTAATGTTTAATTTTAAGAATTAATTTTCTTGAAACGGTGGTTAATTTGGTCAAAAGCTTTGATGAATTCGTCTGCTTCAGCTAACGTGTTATATTCGTCCAATGAAATCCGAATGGCACTTGTCGCAATCTTTTCATTAACATGCATTGCTTTTAACGTACTTGATTCCATGCCCTTCTTAGAAGAACAAGCACTCGTCGTTGAAATATAGATTTCATGTTCTTCAAAAGCATGCACCGTCGTTTCACCCCGAACACCCTTGATTGCAAAGCATAAGATATGCGGTGCAAAATCAGACGTCAATTGTGAAAACATCACCGTTTTTTCAGCTTGGCTGACGTGTTGATAGATGCGTTCACGGATGGCTGCTTGTTTTTGAACCTTTTGTGCTTCATCAGTCAACAACAACCGCAGCGCCTTCGCCATGGCGGCAATTGCCGGAACATTTTCGGTACCAGAACGCAAATCATGTTCTTGCCCCCCACCGGTTAATAACGGTGCGAGATGCCGACTCCGTTTTTTGTATAAAATCCCTGTTCCCCGTGGGCCATGGAACTTATGCCCAGAAAGTGTTACAAAATCAACGCGGTCGTTAAAGATTTCTTTTTGGATACCTTTACCGATGCCTTGAACCGCATCAACGTGGAAATGAATATTAGGATAATCTTTTAAGATTTCTGCCGCTGCCATTAATGGTTGACAGGTCCCAATTTCATTATTAACGGCCATGATTGACACCAAAATAGTATCGGAACGAATCGCTGCTTTTAAATCAGCCGGATTAATCCGCCCAAACTTATCAACTGGTAAGTAGGTTACTTCAAAACCTAATTTTTCGAGTTGTTGCATTGATTTGATGATGGCTGGATGTTCAACGGACGTTGTGATTAGATGCTTACCAAAAGCACTCTTTTCAATCGCAGTGCCTTTTAACACCCAGTTGTCACCTTCAGTCCCGCCACTGGTGAAGTAGATTTCATCTGATTGAACCCCTAATAAATCGGCAATTTGCTGCCGTGATTGTTCTAGTAGATGGAATGCTTTTTCGCCGACAACGTGTAAACTTGAGGGATTACCGTAAAACTGTTCGCTGACTGCCTGGTAAGTTTGAAGCGCGCCGGGCGCTATCTTGGTAGTCGCACTATTATCAAAATAAATCATTATCGATCCTTCTTACTAAAAATTAGTATTTAAACTTTTTTAATTATAACAAATTCTTTTATAAAGACCAGTGTTCTATCTTACATTAAACACAAGAATGGGCCAAAAGACAACACCTGATTAATATCAGCGCTATCTTTTAGCCCACTTTTTTAAAGATTATAATGCATCCGTTTGTTTTTGATTATAATAGTTCTTTTCAACTTGTGTATAAGCCCCTGGATCAATTCGTTCTAAAGCTGTTGCTAAAATATCAACTGCCTTAGGATAATCAAATTCACGATTAAAGACCGCTTGCGCTTCCTCACAAGCCGCTTGAATTTCTGGGAAATCAATTCGGTAGCGGTTAGCATATTGCAATAGTTGTTCTGTAATCAACGCGCTATCGATTAAATTATTAGTTTTCACTTTCAATTTATCTAAATCATCTTGGATGAGTACCATTTGTTTGGCAATTTCGTCTAAATTAATCTTAATCTGACTTAAATCATGATCTAAACGTTTAATCTCATCCGTGACAACGAAGAAGAAATCAAGGTAACTGTCCGCAAGACCTGGTAAATGTAATTTTTCAACGGTTCGTTTTAAGTTCCGCAATTCTAATTCGAATTGTTGCAAGTTCTCATTAGCAACTGCTTCACCTTGATGTAAGCCTGAAACTCGTTCATGGATATCTCTTTGTTGTGTTTCAATATCAGTCAATCGTTCATCAATGGCCATTAAATCATCCGCAATAACGGAATAGACGGCTTCATGATTTGCAATCTTGCCTTGGTGCCCTTCAAGAATTGCTTTTTGTTCATTAATTTGTTTCGTTAATTTCTTAGCCGTCACTAACTCATCATGTGTTAAAGCATAGCTTTGGTTTAAATGATCAAGTTCTAATAATAATTCTCGGTTTTGCGTTTGGGCATGAGAGACAATCGTTTCAGTCTTACCAATATGTTCTTCAACCGTTTGGCGCGCGTTCAATTCAACCTCTAAACTTGCGTAAAGTTGATCAATATTTTGCGCAATTTCACCATTATTGGCTTCAACAGATTCAATATCAAGAGCTTCCATTAAATCTAAACTCTTATCCACACGTTCTGTGACCTGCGTGAGTTGTACTTCTAATTGATCATCACCAAAATTATAATGCTCCCGCAACATGGCTTGATACGTTTCACTAATCTCATCAATTTGTTCGGGAAATTCATTAGCTAATTCGCTATAGCGCTTTGGAATACGCGCCATTTTATCTTCTAAATCATCAGTTTGTGCTATTAATTTTTGTAACATCATTTTAGCACCTAAATAATCCCCGGCGCCGGTTAATTCATTAGCCTGATTAAAGTCAGTTTCTAGTTGCCCTAAAATATTTTCTAAACCCGCTAACCCTGGTCCAAACGAAAAGCTCTTCGTCAAAAGCCGCTTACGTAGGCCTTGATATTTTACACGCAAGGTTTCGATTTGTTCCCGCGTATCGGCCTCGTTTGACAATAACTGATCTAATGCGTCTTGCACATCAATAAGATCTTGATCCGTTTCCTTCAGATAAGCACGTAATTGTTTTAAAATTCGTGCGACTAATAGGAATTGATATTTACCATTGGCTGTTTCCGCATCAAATAAATAAGCCTCAATCGCCTCAAAATTATGATTAGTAATCTCGTTGTATTGTTTTTCCCAGCGATCAAAGTTTTGTTGGCTTTCACCTGTTAAACGGAGTGCGCGCAACTTCGTTAATCGTTCGGGAATCGGCAACGCCATTAAAGCGCCCTTGCGTTCTTCTAAACTTTTAATTTGTTTGGTGAAGTAACGCTGATAAAAAGCAACTCCTAAGTAGCCAATCAAAACCACGACTACAATTCCTATGAGAATGTAAAGCATTCAAAGACCCACCCTTTTGCGATTTAACTCAGATTTTTAAATAGTTAACCGATTTCTTTATTACAAACTAATCTTGATTATAGCATGAATAAGCCTTTGATACAGTACTATTTGCTGATAAATTGTATAAAAATTAAACCAAACAGCTATTAAAATAACTTGCGTTGTCCCAATGAATAAGCTATACTAGCCATTGTGTAAAATAATGCAGCAGTAAACGGTAAAGCCGTCAACAGTTCATTTGCCCAGAGTTTTGGTTCAATTGTGTAACCTTGCGGCTGCAAAGGTGAAGATTGTTAATAAGTGAACTGAACGATTACTAAGTTTACATCGGATTATTTTACTCCAAAACAATTATTGGAGGATTTTTTTATGTCACGTTATACAGGTCCAAAGTGGAAACTTTCACGTCGTTTAGGAATTTCATTATCAGGTACAGGTAAAGAACTTGCCCGTCGCCCATACGCTCCTGGTCAACATGGTAACGACCGTCGCGGTAAGATTTCAGAATATGGTATGCAATTAAGCGAAAAGCAAAAACTACGTTTAATGTATGGTTTAACAGAACGCCAATTCAGAAACTTATTTGCTCGCGCTGGTAAGATTCGCGAAGGTAAACATGGTGTTAACTTGATGATCTTACTAGAACAACGTTTAGACAACATTGTTTATCGTTTAGGTTTAGCAAGCACTCGTGCACAAGCACGTCAATTAGTTAACCATGGTCACGTTACCGTTGATGGCAAACGTGTTGATATTCCTTCATACGAAGTAAAACCTGGTCAAGAAATTTCAATCCGTGAAAAATCTAAGAACCTTGTTATCATCAAAGACGCTATCGAAGGCACTGTTGGTCGTCCTTCATTCGTTGAATTTGACGCTGACAACTTAAAAGGCTCACTTGTTCGTTTACCAGAACGTTCAGAATTAGAACCAGAAATCGACGAAGCCTTAATCGTTGAATTCTACAACAGATAAGCAGTTATCTGTTCAATTAAAAGAGTCAGACTTCGGTCTGGCTCTTTTTTTATCATCAAAAAAGGCGTTACTAAAGTTTAGCAGCGCCTTTTGGTTTATTTAGCATTTATTAATTCATAAAGTGGAACCATTTTTAATAACGTGGTTTGAATATCAGCCATTAGTGCTGCTGGTTGTTCAAATAAAGGATTGTCTTTCAAATAGACTTTTCCGAGGAGCCACTCCCCTTTTTTGGTCTTAGCAAACTTGTCTTGGATCAATTGCAAATTAGCCGGTGACATTGGAAATTTTTGTTTCGTCATGTGATCATAACTTAAATCATAATCAGCAAAGTCCTTTAAGAGACTCTCTGATTGGCTCGCCAATAGTGGTGCATGATCCGTCTTATCTGGCATCTCGGCCATTAAGGCAATCCAAACGAAAATTCGGTCATCCCAAAAACCAACTTCAAAGTGCGGCATCATCTTGTAGCCACGTGAACTCTCGCTAAGGGCCATCCAAGTATTCATCGGTGGATTCTTGAAGCGGCGTAAATGTTTGGCAATATGCAGCGTAAATTCGCGTTTAGTGGCTGCTGCCAGTTCATCTTGTAATTGGGCCCCAAATACTTCAAATTTGGGATCAAGTTCGGTATAAATTTTATTCAAACGTCCCTTTAGAGTCGGATCATCAAAAATTTCAAAATCAGCACGTGTAAACATCTTTTCCCTCCAACATGTTATACTTAGATTTAGTTCTAATATAGCACAAATTAGAAATGAGGTGACCATTTTGTCAGAGAACGATCAATTGCAACAACATCTAGATAGTGCGATCCATGGCGCGCCCCAAACTAATCCTGATGAACGTCGTCGGTATTTAGGCTCTTTGCGCGAACGCGTCTTGCTTAGCATTACCAATGCTGAATTAAGCCAACCTGCAATTCAAGCAACCTTCGAAAGCCACCTATCTGATTTCAAGGCTTACCATATTCTCTTGAATGGTAAAAATGACGCGGCCACTAATTATCTCGCGGCAATTACCAAACACCAAGTTGAATTTACTTTGGTCAATAACGAAACTGCGCAAACTGCCCCAGAAGCGATCGGCTTGCTAGTCGTTGCCAAGGACGCGATTAATTGCGAAACCGTCGCAATCAGCGCTAAATATCCAGCAACAGCAACGACTTCGGAAAAGCCTAAAAAAGAAGGCCTTTTCGGTCGGCTATTCGATTAACCACTAAAAAAGCCGTTGGCAATGCCAACGGCTTTTTTAGTATTTTTTTCAATTAATCCATTTCAGGGAACAACATCGTTAACATTTTAGCTGTCACCCGGCGTGGTTGCCCCATCATTGGGAAGAGATGCATCAACATCGCTGGATTGTAGTTAGCTTCTAAAACAACCGCCATTTCAGGATGCTCAGGATCATACGGTTGATATAAATTCGGAATAATAATATCAATACCAGCGACATTCAGATTGAGAATTGCTGCAACCTTTTCGGCAATCGCAAAGTAGCTCTCATCGATATCATCCGTCACGTCAACAGAATCCCCACCATTTGAAATATTAGAATTTTGTAGTAAAAAGACCTGTGACCCCCGCATGGGTACGTCATCGACTTGATAACCTTGTTGTTTCAGAATCATTTGTTCACGCGCCCCTAAGCGAATATTTTGGAGCGGCGTGCGGTGATCCTCACCACGGAATTCGTTTCGATTTTTCTTAGCAACCAATTGCGTGATCGTTGAACGCCCATCACCAACAACATTGGCGGGCACGCGTTCCAAGACCGCTTGCACCTGATGATCCATCACTAAGAAACGGTATTCCGAACCAGCAATATACTCTTCAACCAATACCTGCTGGTCATATTGTTGTGCGAGTTTAAAAGCCGTGACAAAATCTGCTTCTGATGGTCGCGTTAAAAAGGTCGTAATCCCAGCTCCCATGTTACTGGTCTTGGGCTTAATCACTAATGCCCGTTGTCCAAAGGCTGCTTGATAATCACGCTTGGCAATTTCTAAATCCGCATATTCAGCACCTGCTGGAACGCGAATACCTTGGTTAGCCAAAACAATCTTGGTAACAACTTTATTATCCACTAGCGGCCAGCTGATTAAACGATCGAGGCTGGTTATATTGCCATTTTTCACCAATTCATGATGTTGTTGATAGGTCAATTCGACAAATTGATCACTGCGATCTAATACGGCAACGTGGAGGCCCTTTTGAAAGGCATCTAACATTAACATTTGCGTTGATAATTCCATATCCGTATAGCCTTGTAATTGGAATGGTTTCTCAGTTAATTGCCGTTTAAAGTGTCGTGCTTGTTGTATGGCAAAAGCGGTTAAAGAATTGTCTTGCACTTCTTGAACTAACTGATAACTCAATGTTTGTTTGAAATCATTGACCCGCTCGTTCATAAGCGCCCACGCATCGATAAAGCGTTGATCCAGTTGATAAGTCGTGATAAATTGACGAATATTAGCCATTAACGCTTGCATCTTTGCTTGTTGTGCGGATGCCTTTGTCGCATCTTCAAGCGCAATTGCTTCATTTAACTGTTGTCCTTCGGTCATGCGATCCGTTAAGCTTTTAGCGGCCTTAGGTAACGATAATAAGTACGTAAAGAATAGATGGAGAAAATCAAGTTGTTCTTGTGTCACGCCGCTAGCAGCGAATGGATTCAAATCAAAACCGCGGAATTCAAGATAATCGACACCATCTTGAACAAGGTGACCATGACTACGTAACCGAACGCTCCCATAGTATTCACGTTCTGAAATCAATTGTTTTTTGCTAACTGCCCGTTCCAATGAATCGTGATAAGCAGCAACCGATTCAAACGATACCGCCAAGTTATGATTAGCATAGCCAAAAAGTTGACTCGAACGTAAACTACGAACGGCATGCTCCGGCAAGTTCGTTGTCTCTGTTTGAAAATGCGCTTCCGTAATCGGACTAGCACCAAATAAATAAGTCAGTAAATAACGATATTGGCTATAATTCTGGGCAATCTGTAAGTACAACATATCGCTAAAATCTTTTACCGTTGCAAATTGATCATGATAAGCCTCGTCATATAGGCGCGCAATTAGGGCTGGTGCTAAGCTAAAATTAAAGTGGACCCCCGAAATCATCTGTAGCCGGCGACCGTAACGATTAGCTAAGTACTCGCGGTAAGCACGCGCATCTGGTGCGACGTTCGCAATTGGGATCGCCGCTTCATCATTGGGCAAAACAGGTGGCATACTGAGCGGCCAAATCAATTCATCTTCGGCTAAATTCATCGCAAGCACTTCTGATAAGGCACCTAGTTGTTGCATAATTTCGTCGGTATTATCGAAGGTATCACTGACCAATTCCGTCTGCATTTCAGCAAAATCAGTTTTAATGTACGGATGAAAATCACGAGAACCTAAGCTTACTGGATGGTCAAGCGGACTTAGTTGGCCAGTAGCTGTCACCCGGTGCCCTTCTTTTTCAATGCCGAAGGCCCCCCAATTTAAAAGTGGGGCTAAATGTAATTGTTGAATTTGTTCAAATAGTTGATTGGACATATCGAGGCCTCTTTTATTCAAAGTTGTATTTTCATTATACACATCCCAAGTGCTTTTTAAAACGCTAGACCGTTGTTAAATTTTGACACGTGTTATACTGGTAACAAACATTATTTTAAAAGGATGACAGCTATGCAACAACCACTCGCATATCGTATGCGCCCCACAAATATTGATGAAATTGTGGGTCAGACACACTTAGTAGGCCCGCAAAAGATTATCCGGCGAATGGTTGACGCTAAATTACTTTCGTCAATGATTCTGTATGGGCCGCCTGGTACCGGAAAAACCAGTATCGCTAGCGCCATTGCTGGTAGTACGCAATACGCCTTTCGCATGCTGAATGCCGCAACAGACAGTAAAAAAGATCTCCAAATCGTCGCTGAAGAAGCTAAAATGAGCGGAACCGTTATTTTATTACTCGATGAAATTCATCGCCTCGATAAAACGAAACAGGATTTTTTACTCCCCCATCTCGAAAGTGGTCGAATTATTCTAATTGGCGCTACCACCGAAAATCCTTATATCACAATCAACCCCGCCATTCGGAGTCGAACCCAGATATTTGAAGTCCATCCACTCAATGAAGCCGATATTCACGTCGCTATTCAACGCGCCTTAACCGATTCGCAAAAAGGCTTAGGTGATGAACCCGTTAACCTTGATGAAACGGCTGAAAAATATCTCGCACAAGTCACCAATGGTGATCTTCGAAGTGCTTTAAATGCGCTAGAATTAGCCGTCCGCTCAACGCCTAAAAACCCAGAAACCGGCTTAATTGATATTGATCTCGCTGTTATTGAGGAATGCGTTCAAAGAAAGGCCATTACCCATGATAAAGATGGCGATGCCCACTATGATGTTATTTCAGCTTTTCAAAAATCTGTTCGTGGTAGCGACGTTGATGCTGCCTTGCATTATATGGGACGCTTAATTGAAGCTGGTGACCTACCATCTATCAGCCGCCGGCTAATGACGATGGCCTATGAAGACGTTGGTTTAGCCAATCCTCAAGCCTGTGCCCGCACGGTTGAAGCAGTAACGGCCGCCAAACAATTAGGCTTTCCTGAAGCCCGTATTCCACTAGCAGTTGCTGTGATTGACCTCTGCCTTTCACCTAAGTCAGATTCAGCCATTACAGCCATTGATAATGCGTTAGGTGACATTCGCGCTGGTAAGGCTGGCGAAGTCCCCGCCCATTTAAAAGACGCGCATTACACTGGTGCTGCTAAGCTTGGCCACGGTGTTGATTACAAGTATCCGCATAACTATCCCAATGATTGGGTGGCACAAGACTACCTCCCTACTAAACTCTTAGGTAGTCATTACTATGAAGCCAAAGCAACTGGTAAGTACGAGCAAGTTTTAAAACAACAACTTGAACGGCTTAGACAGGCAAGCTCCCATAAGTGAACGGTTACAAATAAGTTGCACCAATCCTCTAAGCATGCTACTATAATAGTAGGATTTCTAAGGTATGCGCGTCTTCCCACCTTATGTTGACCGATCAAGTAATTCGTTAATGGGATGGACGAGTTGTTAGCAAGTGTATACTTTTTCATGAAGGAACCAAGTCTAACAATAGTCTGACCCACCTGCATATTAAAGCGGGCTCAACTATCGGGAAGCTTCTACGGTATCACTAGATTTCCCAAAGTCCAATGACTTTGACAGGGCTAACGTTTGCGTTGGCCCTTTTTTGTTGACAATTTTTAGGAGGTTTTCGTTTGATTTCTTTTGTGCTTATTTTATTTTTGGTAGTTATTGCCCTATTAGGCGGTGTGCTTTGTTACTACCAGAATAAATCATTTTTGCTTTTCAACCTCGCTGAGAACCGTCGCTTAGGTCGTCGTATGCTAGTTGCTGGTTGGTTACTCTTGTTGATTGCCGTGTTAGGCCTTGTTATTTTTATAGTGCTACCACTCACATGGAATTTAATCACTGTGATTGCAGCTAGTTTAGTCGCTGGATTTGTTGCATTATCTTTTGCTTCTAGTCTTTAAGTTTTACTTTTGTTCCTGAATTAGCGTACAATAAGCTTGTAAATCTAAATGAGGTGATGACTATGTTACAACAATATAAACATATTTTGGTCGCAATTGATGGTTCCTATGAAGCTGAACTCGCTTTTAGAAAAGCAGTTGAAGTAGCCCTTAGAAACAACGGTCAATTACATTTGATTCACGTTATCGATACACGCGCTTTCCAAAACATTTCTAGTTTCGATTCAGCAATGGTTGAACAAGTTACAGAAACAGCTAAAAAAACAATGGATGAATATATCGTGACTGCTAATGATCTCGGCTTAACCGATGTCGATTACAGTATTGAATATGGTGCACCTAAGAGCCTCATCGCTCGTGAAGTCCCTGAGAAAAAAGACATTGATTTAATTATGATTGGTGCCACAGGGCTAAACGCGGTTGAACGATTATTAATCGGTTCAGTAACGGAATACGTTACGCGGACAGCTGTTTGTGACGTTTTAGTGGTTAGAACAGATCTCGATAATAAACATGCACTCAATAAGAAAAAAAGTAGTATTGGCCAAGATATTTAATGATACTAAAAAAGCTGAGACCCTAGGGCCTCAGCTTTTTTTAATCTAATTTTTGTATTTGTGCGTTAGCCTGCGTCAAAATTAAAGAATGTTTTCTAATCTGAGCAAGTGTCTGAGCAACGCGGAAATGTTGTAATGCTTTTTGGGCATTCTCACGTTGAACCTCAATTTGTCCTAAGACAAAATAGAGATAGTCTAGTAAATATAAACTGTGCTTGTCTAAAGCTTCTTGGATTGCTTCTTGTACATACCGTCTTGCTGTTGGATAAGCGCCTAGTGCGCAAAAGATTTCAGCAATGGTGCCATAAATCCGTAAATGATTTGGAAAATCAATCATCATTAAGCCCGGTTCACTATCCATAATTCTAATTGCCTTATCAACTTGCTTTTGCGCGCGATCTAGCTGTCCTTTTTTCACGTTGGCTAAGCTCATGCCAATAATACATAAAACACCGTACGTATCCGTTCGTGACGTTACATATTGCTCATAGGCCCGATGAAAGAAAAATAACGCATCATCTGGACTATCTTGTAACAACAAACTAATTTGTCCTTGATAGTAGTAATAACGTTTAAAGTCTTCAGATTCAACCAATTCATTACTATGAATCTGTTGAATAACTTGATGGGCTTGTTCGAACGCATCATCATTTGCTAAATCCTGTAACTTACGCATTAAAACGTGTAGCTGATCTTCTTCTTGGACGATAATTTTATCGACCGAGACCTCCAAGCGCTGACAAAGCTGCATTAAGATTTTCGTACTTGGTACCTGATTGCGACGTTCGACGAGACTAACCGTCGCTTGCGTGCAAATACCATGCGCTAAATCAGCTTGCGTGAATCCTTTTGATTTACGGATTCGTTTAAAGTTTTCCCCTAATATCTTCATCATCTTCAAATTCCCCAGTGACATTCTTATTTAATCCGGTTGACACTTAATACCTGTCTATCATTATATACGATAAACAGGTATTAATATACGTTATTTAGCCAATTAACTAAAAAATAATCTCAACTTTAGAAGCCACTTTTAGGATAATTGTGCCAAAATTGCCGGTACTTCGGTCAATGATTCAACATGGTAATCAGCTTCTGCTTGATTAATTTTGAATTGGCTATCTAGTGGTTTTAAAGCAATGACCGTTAAGCCTGCTGCTTTGCCGGCTTTAATGCCAAATTCAGAATCTTCAATAGCCACTGCTTCATCGCTTTTTAACCCCAATTGGGCGACTGCGGTTGTATAAACATCCGGTGCCGGCTTGTTGTGGGCGGTCTCCGCCCCACTGACAATCGTTTCAAAATAAGGGGCTAATTTAGTTTCTTGAAGCATTTGATTAATGATTTGCCGCTCACCAGCTGAAGCTAATCCAATTTGATATTTCGGCGCAATCTCAGCCAAAAGCAACTGCGCCTCTTGGTTTAAAATCGTATCAAAGCGAATCGGATGTCTACGTTTATACGAGCGGTAGCCTTCTTTGATCATGGCATACTGATCAGTCGTTTTACCTGGATAAACCTGTTTTAAAACAGCGTTCATATTGGATCCAATTTGACGCCGACTTTCTTCAACGGTTAACTTTGCCCCAATTGCATTTAAAAATGTTAAGCGTTGCTCAAAATAATATGGTTCACTGTTGACTAAGATGCCATCAACATCAAAAATTACACCTTTAACTGTCATACTTGTTTCAATCCTCACTCATCATCTTAAAATAAATCAGAAATTTTACGTAAATAATCCGCAATTTTTTCTGGTAATTCTGGTTGTATCAATAATGACTGCAAAAATCGGTTGCGATTATACCAGCGATTCCAAAAAGCCACATTTTCTTCTGGCGCAATGGTCAACATTGCTTGTTGCCATTCTTGCAAGACGATTAAGAAATAATCAACATATAAACGATTCTTCTTCATCAAATTGATAATGACATTGGTTAAATGACTGTCTTCGCCATACGCCAATGCATTATCTGAGAACCGATAAGCTTGCATGACAACCACTAACATTAATAATTTGTCTGCTCGTTGTAATTCTGTCGTTTCGTTTAACTCAGACCAGACGTTAATCATATGGGTCATCGCGTGCGCCCAACCCTTACCTTCAACATACCCTCGCGAATCTAATTCAATCACCGTGTATGCCATTAGTCGCATTTCAATCGCCACTAACTCGGCCTCTGTTAAAACGTGATAAAATGTCCGATTGGCATATAAAACGCCGGCTAAAAACATCGCACTAAATGAGCGCAAAAAAACACCATCGTTTTCTGGTTCAAAAATATGGGCAAATAAATAGTCGTCACTTACTAAACGATCCTTAACCCATAATAATTGAGCCTTAGTTAAGACCGTTTGGCGCAACAAACGATTAAAGAGATAAAAGACGCCCTTATCTCGCACACGCGCGTCTGGACTAGCCATATGCCGTAATAAATCGTCCAACGCTTCATCCGAAATTTGAGCGGCTTTCCCGTCCGTTTTGATTTGTTGGTCAATTGCAGCGATCCGTGCTAAAGCGGCATCCGCATCATCCGGAATTGCAATGTGCGTGCGGCGCGTTTTATATTGAACACCGTCCATGACGGCTAATACTTTTTCTGGTACAGATTGATAAATTTCACCATTCATTAGTGCTGTTCTAATTTCTGTAAGTTGCTGAATAACATTTTGAACTTGTTTCAATTAATCGTCACCCTACTTTCTACAGACAACTGCTCATAGCTCCTTATTATAGAGTATTCTAACCCAGACATAAACCGTTAAGATTGATAAATCGCTTTCTGAAAGTGACAAAAATGTTCGTTTCACCCAAAATAATTCGTGCTTCCGACCGAATACCACTACCGTCATCCTTGTTAGACTAGTATTAATCATAAAAAAAGGTGGTTTATCATGAAAAAAATATTATTCAGTTGTCTCGCAGTAATCTTATTATTGATTAGTGTTCCAATTATCGGATCAGCAGTAACCCGCTCCGATAATCCAGATAGCGATCTCGCACAACAGTGGGATCGATTCAATCTTTTAATTCCCAAAGAAGCGGTCTATGTTAAAACGGCCAATCGTTACGGAACTATTCGGGAACATGGTGACTATGTCTATCGTCAAGAAGCCTATCGAGCAGATGGGACTCATTATCCCATCGTTTTCCAAGCACCAAAACAACTCAAAGAAAATTATTATCTTAAATTAGCGGCTAAGGGACGTTTTATAAAAACATGGGAAGCCGTACCAAATAAGGATTTACCAATTAAATTGCAAACAATTTTTAATGCGCAATAAGCTATATTTTTGAAAAAGGCTTACAAAAACACTTTACTTATCTTTTGTAAGTATGTTATAGTAATACCTGTTATCAATAAACTAACTTCTAAAGGGGTATTTTAAATATGACAAACTTATACGATTTACAAAAACAACGCCGTTCAATCTATGCTTTAGGTCAAAACATCGACTTAACGGAAGCTGAAGTTTCAGAATTAATCTTCAAAACAATCAAAGAAACACCCAGTGCTTTCAATGGTCAAGGTTCACGCGCAGTTATTTTATTCGGTGAAGCCAACGATACTTTATGGAATGATATTACAGCAAGTGCTTTAAAACCATTAACACCTGCTGAACACTTCCCCAATACACAAGCTAAACTAGCATCATTTGCTGGTGGCGTTGGCACCGTACTTTTCTTTGAAGATCAAGATACTATTAAGAACTTCCAAGAAAATGTCCCATTATATGCTGACAACTTCCCTGTTTGGGCAGAACAATCAAATGGTATGGCACAATACGCAACATGGATGGCACTTGCTGAACATAATATTGGTGCTAACCTACAACATTACAACCCAGTCATTGACGAAGCTGTTGCTGCTAAATGGAACATCCCATCAAACTGGAAACTTCGTGCTCAAATGCCATTTGGCTCAATCGAAAATCCAGCAGATACGAAGGAATATGCAACAATTGAAGACCGCTTCACAACATACAACAAATAATCGCTTTTAATTAGAGCCTTTCAAAAATGATCAGTCATTGATTTTTCAATCGACTGGTCATTTTTTATTTGTGCTATTTAACGACAAAAAAACACCTCATCGATTAATCAATGAGGTATTTATCTGTTATTTATTAAGGAGAATGAGAGATTCGAACTCTCGCGTGGGCAGAACCCACCTGACGGTTTTCAAGACCGTTCCCTTCAGCCAGACTTGGGTAATTCTCCGTATCAATATCTTACAACGTTTATTATAATACCAAGTCTAATAATCAATGTCAACTCAAATTTACTAAGTTATTTAATTTTTTTCAAATCGATCTTAACGTCTTCTATTTACAGGATGCCCGCTACACGTTATCATGAAATGGTGCATTTGAAATCAAGCGCCTAAGCCCCGCTTGGACTGGTTCGGAAACTTCCCAGAATAAAAAACTAAGGATCTCAAGGAGGTTAGAAATAAATGCAAACTCGCAAAATTATTATTGATTGCGATCCCGGCATCGATGACACCCTCGCGTTGAATTTGGCCATTCAATCGCCTGAAGTAGAAGTCGTTGCTTTAACGATTGTTTGCGGCAACGTCCCCGTCGAAATTGGCGTCGACAATGCCTTTAAATGTCTAGAACGACTCGGTCGACTAGATATCCCGGTCTACGCTGGTGCGGCCCAGCCGCTCAAGAAGACCTTTGTTAGCGCTCAAGATACGCATGGTATGGATGGTTTGGGTGATAGTCATATTCGCCGTCAAACAACTACCAAGGCCGCTGAGCAATCGGCAGCCGACTTTTTAGCAACGACTTTTGAAGCACCCAGTGATACTAGCATTATTGCACTCGGGCCGCTGACCAATATTGCAACCGCGCTGACATTAAATCCCCAATTAGGGGCTAACTGCGCGCGCTTCGTCTCAATGGGTGGCACGTATAAAAGTCACGGTAATTGCTCACCGGTAGCGGAATTCAATTATTGGAGTGATCCGGAGGCCGCTTTAGCAGTTTACGAACAGCTCAATCATAAAATTGAAATGATTGGCTTAGATGTCACTCGCAAAATTGTCTTCACACCCACCCTACTGTCTTATTGTCAGCGGATCAATCCTGAAGTTGGTGACTATTTAGCCGCTATTACGCAGTTTTATTTTGATTTCCACTGGCAATATGAACACGTCATCGGCTGTGTCATTAATGATCCGCTCGCAGTCGCCTATTTCATCGACCCGACCCTTTGTCAGGGCTTTGAAAGCTACACCACCGTCGAAACAACCGGCATCAGTATTGGCCAAACACTGGTGGACCGCTTCGACTTTTGGCACCGTCCTGTTAATAGCCTCATTTTAACTGAGGTGGATACAAATCGTTTCTTTGAACAGTTTTTGACCGTCGTTTTAAATGCACAGGCTTCAATGATTAAAACGGACTTAAAAAAACTCAGATAGGAACAACCTTTAATGAAAAAATTTAAAACACGCCACTTAACGATCATCGCTTTGGCAATCGCCCTAAATTACGTCGGCAGTAACATTGCGCTCGTCTTACGATTACCAATTTATCTCGATAGCATCGGGACAATCCTTGCTGGTGCCTTACTAGGCCCGTTAGCTGGTGCGTTAACAGCAACTGCTAGTAGTGTTCTTAGCGGTATTACAACTGACTTATTCGCGCTATACTATTTACCAGATGGCCTTTTAACCGGTTTACTAGCTGGCTGGTTTTTGTACCAACATCACCGTAACAAACGTGAAATACCGTTAGTTGCCATCGGCGTCGCTTTACCGGGCACCGTTGTCAGTTCATTGATTACGTATTTCCTATTCCACGGGATTACGTCTTCAGGCTCCAGCATGATTGTTCAACTACTCAGTGGTCTCGGCCTCAATCAATTTGCAAGCATCACACTTGTTCAAGCCGGAACTGACTATTTGGATCGCTTGTTGGCAATTGTGATTGTAACCCAAGTTTGTTATCATCTTAAAAAACAAATCGCTACACTCTAGAAATTAAAAACAAGGCCCCTTTTAGGGACCTTGTTTTTTTATGCTTGCATTAGCAACTGCACGTAACGTTCTAAGTATTCTTGATCAACCGCATCGTAAGCGCCGACTTCGCGGCTATCGAGATCTAAAACACCGATCAATCGCGCGTCTTTCATCATTGGTACGACGATTTCAGAACGGGCCGTTGAGTCACAGGCGATGTAATTTTGATGTTCCGTCACATCCGTTACAATCACAGTCGCTTGCTCAGCGGCAGCTTCACCACAAACCCCTTTACCCATCGGAATATGCATACATGAGACATTGCCTTGAAAAGGCCCTAAGACTAACTCATTATCTTGATACAAATAGTAACCGGCAAAAACCGTTTCTGGTAGCGTTTGGTTCAATAAAGCCGAAGAATTAGCCAAATTAGCAATTAAATTGGTTTCGCCTTCTAATAACGCCGCTTGTTGCTTAAGTAGCATTTCGTAAGCCGCTACCTTTTCATCACGCGATTTAAACATCTCCATCACTCCTCTTTTCAAGTTATTATAGAGGAAAGCTGAATCTTGCGCAATTCCGGTGAATTTTTTAATTATTCTTGATTATGCTCATCATCAAATTTCGTGTCTTTCATTGACAACGCCGCTGCCTTAGTTGGATAGAAATGTTGACTAGGCCACATACCGGCCCCACCAGCAATCGTTAAAACAGGCATGGTTTGTCCATCGATACTACGGCTCTTAACACCGTAATAACTACCATCCCCGGCACTTTGATACCAACCACGAACATTGAGCCAATGACGACCCTCGACATCAAACTCTTTAATAACACCCCAATTGTCCATTTTATTTTTATCTATTTGATTTGGATCACCTTTACCACTCAATAGTTCGCGATCTTGACTTGTTCGTTCACTATCTTGATGTAATTCAGTTGTTTCGCCATTTAGCGTCAGCTTATTCCCAGCTATTTCAAGCGTATCAATTTGCTCTGACTGCTTACTATACTCACTATAACCATACCAAGTGCCAGCTAATTCTGATGGCACTTGATAGCTGGCAATTGACGATGGCGTTTTGGTTGTATTAGCCGTTGTTGCCGAGCCACCACCGACAATCTGTGCAAAGTTTTGCTTCAAATCAGTATTGGCTGTTTCTTTGAAGTGCATCAAATTGTCTGGCATGCCTTGCGTTTGTTCCGTGATTAATACAACTGGCTGACCATCATGAATTGTAAATAGGTACAGATGCGCTCCCATACTTGGTGCATTATTATAATCCGAATAAATACCCACAACTTGGTAATCTGCTTGGCCAACGCCATTTTCGGACCAACTAACAGTAACGTGTTGATCATCAACCGCTACTTTATCTTCATCTAAATAATCTGGAAATTGAATACCATAATATTCGCCACTTTGGCTTGGTGAATATTCAACATATTGTTGATTCATTGCTTGACTAAAACTGGCCATATAGGTCTTCAATGCTTGTGACTTGGCCGAAGACCAGACCGCTTTAGCTGATGATGACGTTTGGGTTACTTGTTTACGACTCACTTTTTTAGCCGAGCTCGTCGTTGCTTTCTGCGCTTTTTTTGATGTTTTAACTTGTTGGCTCGTACTGCTACTTTTGGCTGCTGACTTAGGTCCTTCAACCTTTTGACTGCATCCGGCTAATAATAAGAGTGCTGCTGCCCCAAATAATACCCCTTGCTTTTTCATATAATCTCCCCCATCGTACTTGAATATGATAACGGTTTTATTATAGCATATTATGCAAATCTTGCTTTTTTTGACCATCAAAAAAGTCGCCTTATTCGGCGACTTTCTTGATGATTAATGGAACTGTTGAATGCGTTGTGGTAAGCGTGCAATCACTGCTACAATCAGCCCACTTTTTAATATTTCAATCGGGACATAGGGCGCAAAACCAGTTAAGAAGCTGGCTTGCCACCCTAAATGAAGTGCAATTCTCAACCACAGCGTACCAATTAATAACTGGCAGAGACTGGCGAGTAAGTTAACACTAAACAGCACGCGCCGTGAATGACCAAAATAACGCAGGCCGTAATGCACAATGCCAATATAAATGATAAAGCCAAATAGATAACCACCTGTCGGGCCCACGATGACGCTGGCCCCACCCGCGAAATTAGCAAAAACCGGTAAGCCAACCAAACCTAGCAATAAATAAGCTGCAATCACCGCACTACTCAACTGTAACGGTAGAACGGTGGCAATCAGCCCAACAGCTAGCGTTTGAAGTGTAATCGGAACAATCCAAATCGGAATACTAATCTGGGCACAAACAATTAACAAGGCTAGACAAACACCGATATAGCTTAACCGGCGCGCAACTGACATTGACATCATAATTCCTCCCGCTTACTAATCCGCAAATCGGACTTTTTGCCCAATTTGCACGATTTGTTGATTACTTAAAATTAATGTGCCATCTGGCTTGAGTGCACTAACACTCATATCTTCAACTGGTTGTCCGGCAATTGTTTGGAGCTTACGACCAACCAATGGTGTCCAATGTTGATAACGTTGTGTTAACACACTCACTGGTAGCTGTAAAAGTGCATACAATCGATTAAGATACTGACCACTAAATTGGTTAATCGATACTTGCCGTGCCAATACTAGCGCCCGCAAGTTACCGATGCGTTCCGTTTCAATCGTTGAGGCAAAATTAAGCCCGACCCCCACCACGACACCACTTAAGCGGCCGGTATCATCGAGATACCCCTCCGTTAGAATGCCTGCTAATTTTTGCCGCTGATCATAGACGTCATTGACCCATTTAAGCTGAACTTCATAATCCAGTAAGGCTTGAATCGTTTCAGCAAGCGCTACACCCGCCGCGGCTGTTTGTTGAAAGGCATTAAAACACGCCGGATCTCGAACGGGCATCAAAAGACTTAAATAAAGACCACCAATCGGTGATACAAATTGGTGGTCTCTTTGACCGCGGCCTTGTGTTTGTTGTTGTGCTATCACGACTGACCATTGTTGGTCAGTCATTGGCTGTTGCAACAAATAAGCGTTAGTTGAAGGTAGTGCTTGCTGAACTGAGATAGTGAGCAAATCGCGTAGTGCCGGGGAAAGTACCCGCTGTATTTGCGCCGTCTCGATTGTCATTAAGTCTATTGTAAATGAACGCCTTTGTCAACGTAGATAATGTCACCCGTCACACCAGTTGCCATATCGCTAAGTAAGAACCCAGCGACATTCCCAACTTCTTCAATCGTGACTGATTGACCATCAACAGTTCGTTTTTCTGATTCTTCTAATAATGAACGGAAATCTTTAACCCCGGTCACTGCAAGCGTCTTAATGGCCCCTGCAGAAATGGCATTAACGCGAATTTGGTCAGCGCCTAAATCCCGTGCTAAATAGCGAACGCTAGCTTCTAATGATGCTTTAGCAATGCCCATCACGTTGTAGTTAGGAACAGCGCGTTCTGAACCAAAGTAAGTCATTGTCACAATGCTGCCATTTGGTTTTAAGAGGTCACGACCATATTTAGCGACAGCGATTAATGAATATGCACTAATTTCTTGCGCTAACAAGTAACCTGAGCGAGATGTTTCGTAAACCATGCCTTCTAGTTCTTCACGGTTGGCATAGGCAATCGCATGAACGATGCCATCAATTTGCCCCACTTTGGCTTTAATTTCAGCAAAGGTTTGTGCGATTGCGGCATCATCGCTGACATCACATTCAACCAATAAACTGGTTTCGGGAACAAATTTTGACAAACTCTGCTTAATCCGATCGTTTTGGTAGGTATAGATAACCTCCCCACCAGCTTGTGTAATTGCTTGTGCACATCCCCACGCGATACTTCTTTGATTAGCAACGCCCATCACTAGGATTTTCTTTCCATTTAACACGTTTCTGACACTCCTTTTTTTCGTTAAAATTGCCGGAATCTGGCTTGTCGATTGGCCAATAAAGTCTCGACAGGTAATTGTTGTAATTGGTTTAGTTGTTCGGTTAAAACGGTCGTAATGTTTTGACAGAAAAGGTGTTCATCTGGTTCTTCTTGAATAATCCCTTCAATCACACCGGCCTCTTGTAAAGATTGGGGTGTTAATTGCATGATTGCCGCCGCTTCATCAGCACGCTGGCTATCTTTCCATAAAATTGAA
This sequence comes from Latilactobacillus sakei, assembly GCA_002953655.1. Classification (NCBI taxonomy): domain Bacteria; kingdom Bacillati; phylum Bacillota; class Bacilli; order Lactobacillales; family Lactobacillaceae; genus Latilactobacillus; species Latilactobacillus sakei. The sequence goes on along the minus strand of CP025839.1, from coordinate 987,403 downwards.
GCAAAACCTTCTGGCGATAAAATTGAATACATACTCTCAGTGGTCATCCAAACTTGGTCCCCACAGGCCAGTGCCAAGGCACCACCCGAACCCCCTTCACCGAAGATTACGCTGATCATTGGTGTTTTCAGGGTGCTGATTTCGTATAAATTATTAGCAATCGCCATTCCCTGACCGGTCGCTTCGGCGTGCGCCCCGGGATAAGCCCCAGCGGTATTCACCAAAGTGATAATCGGTCGTTTAAATTTCTCTGCTTCCTTCATCAACCGTAATGCTTTGCGATAACCGGCGGGTTCAGGGCAACCAAAGTGACACGCCATGCGTTCTTCAAGCGTTGTCCCTTTATTAGTTGCAATCACCGTCACCGGCTGATTATTAAATAATGCAATCCCGCCAATAATGGCTGGATCTTCGCCGCCGACGCGGTCGCCTTTGAGAATCATCAAATCATCAAAAAGGTTGGCCAATAATGCCGGTGTCGTTATTTTTTGACTACTACGGGCGCCGGCGACAATCTTAGCGGCTGTCTTTTTTTGACGATTAATAATGAGCCCCTCTTTCATGTAACTTCAACAATTGATGAAGTACTTTCTTTTGATCCTGACGTGCTACGATTTGATCAATAAAACCGTTTTTTAAGACAGTTTCGGCATCTTGTAAATCTGGTGCAATCTGTTCGTGCATCGTCTGTTCAATCACGCGCCGCCCTGCAAAGCCAATCACTGCTTTGGGTTCGGCTAAAATAATATCCGCTTCCGTTGCAAAACTAGCTGTTACCCCCCCGGTTGTCGGATCGGTTAATAAGCTAATGTACAATAACCCTTGTTCAGCATGCCGTTTAACGGCTGCCGAGGTTTTAGCCATCTGCATCAAGGAAAAAATCCCTTCTTGCATCCGAGCACCCCCAGAAGCCGCAATTAGAATCACGGGTAAACCTTTTTCAGTGGCCAGTTCAAAGAGGCGCGTAATTTTTTCGCCCGTCGCACTGCCCATGCTCCCCATAATAAAATAAGGATCCATAATGCCCAAGGCGAATTTTTGTTGCTTAATAGTCGCCACGCCGGTCAAAATACTATCTTCTAGTCCGGTAATTTGTTGTGCTTTTCGTAATTTCTGTGGATATTTGGGAAAATGGAGCGGATTAGGGGTTTGCGCTAGATCGCCAGCTGGTTCAAAACTATCCACCAACCAATCTAGACGAACCTTAGCCCGCGTCCGAAAACCATATTGACAGACCGGACAAGTCCGATAATAACCAAGGTCCTTATGATAAATCGATTGCTGACACTTAGGACAAGCCACCCATAAACCATCTGGCACCTTTTGTCGTGCTTCTTGATTATATTTAAGATGGGCTTTACCGATATTACGAACGGCATTAAATAATTGCATGGTGCCCCCCCTTTTAATCTGTTGCTAATGACGTTAAATAATCCGTCGTCGCTTGACTACTTAAAAAGACCGGATCTTCTAATAACGTTTGTTGGAACTGGGCATTCGTTTTAATTCCTGAAACAATCAACTCATTGAGCACCCGATGCATTTTAGCAATCGCAATTTCTCGCGTTGCGCCCCAGGTAATTAACTTGCCAATCATCGCATCGTAAAACGGTGAAATTGCATAACCACTGAATAAATGTGTGTCAATGCGCACACCTAAGTTACCAGTTGGTAAGTATAAATAGTTCACCGTACCCGCCGATGGGGCAAAGTGATTGTCCGGATCTTCAGCATTTAAACGACATTCAAGTGCAAAGCCACGGGTTTCAACAGCGGCTTGATCAAATGATAATGGTGCCCCTGCAGCCACCAAGATTTGTTCCCGCACAAGGTCGACCCCTGTGACCATTTCGGTTACCGGATGTTCAACTTGAATTCGGGTGTTCATTTCTAAGAAATAAAACTGATGATTTTGGTCCATTAAAAATTCAACGGTCCCCGTATTTTCATAATTAATTTGTTCAGCCGCTTTGAGTGCAATGGCGCCCAATTCAGCCCGTTCAGCTGGTGTTAATAAAGCCGACGGTGTTTCTTCAATCACCTTTTGTTTAAAGCGTTGCATTGAACAATCCCGTTCTGGGAAGTAGACAGCATTGCCGAAGCGATCTCTGAAAATTTGAACTTCGATATGTTTAACGTCCAGCATAATTTTTTCTAGGTACAATTGATCATTGCCAAAAGCACCGGCCGCTTCTAATTGTGCTTGCGCATAACTGTCAGCGAGTTGGCTTTCATCGTCAACAAAACGAATCCCTTTACCACCACCACCGGCGACGGCTTTAATCATCACGGGATAACCAACTTTAGCAGCGACAATTTTAGCGTCTGCGAGACTTTTTAGTGGGCCATCACTCCCAGGAATCAACGGCACGGCGGCCGCCTTCATACTAGTTTTGGCCTGACTTTTATCACCCATCTGCGCAATCACTTGACTAGAAGGACCGATAAACGTCACGCCACAGGCTTCACACATTTCAGCAAATTGACTGTTTTCAGATAGAAAACCATACCCTGGATGAATCGCGTCGCAACCAGTCCCAATCGCTGCGGATAAAACGTTTTGCATATTTAAATAGGATTCTTGTGGTCGATTACCGCCGATGCAGACCGCTTCGTCCGCTAGTTGAACGTGCAAACTACTTTTATCAGCTTTAGAATAAACCGATACTGAGGGAATGCCCATTTCTTTTAACGTCCGAATGATGTGCAACGCGATTTCGCCCCGATTAGCGACTAATACTTTCTTAAACATCGCGTGGTGCCTCCTATTCGATAATAAATGTTAATTCTGCGGTACAGGCTTTTTCACCATCAACCGTTGCGATCGCTTTACCGACCCCAATCCGATCTTTTAATTTTTCAAGTGTGACTTTAATTTCAAGTGTATCGCCAGGACGAACCACCCGTCTGAATTTAGCCGACTTAACGCCACCAAAAAAGGCTGTCCGCCCTTTAAATTGATCAAGCGTCAATAAAGCGACCGCCCCAGTTTGCGCCATGGCTTCTAAAATGAAAACCCCTGGCAATACTGGATTACCTGGAAAATGGCCTTGGAAAACCGCTTCGTTGATTGACACGTTTTTCCGGGCAATCGCAAATTCACCTGGTGCAAAACTCAATACACGATCGATTAATAACATCGGATAACGATGGGGTAGAATCGCTTGGATTTCTTGACTATCTAACATGGTTTAGCCTTCTTTCACTTTAAATAGGGGTTGTTGGTATTCAACTAATTCTTCGTTTTGAACGAGGATTTCAGTAATTGTCCCAGCCACCGTACTTTTGACTTCCGTCATCATCTTCATGGCTTCAATCACACAAACGACATCGCCAACCGCCACTGTTTGACCAACCTTCACAAAAGCTGGATCAGCCGGTGCGGGTTGTAAATAAATACTCCCAACTAATGGTGCTTCAATCGCAACTGTATCATCAGCAACAGCCACAGGTGCTTCAGGCGCCTCAGTTGGCGTACTTGTCATGGGCGTTGTGGGTGTCACTGATGGCGCTACTGGCGCGTGTTGCACATCTTGAACGCCTCGTTTATTTAAATAAAGTTTGATATCACTTGTTTCAAGTTGCATTTCTTGGTTGCCTGATTGATTAAACAAGGCCACCATTTCTTTGACTTCATCGTAGTTCATTTAACTAATCGCTCCATTTCTTCAACAACAACACAGCGTTATGGCCACCAAAGCCAAATGAGTTACTCATACCATATTGTGCGTCTGGGGCAGCTAGTGGTGTCTTAATTAAGTTCACATGACAGTCCGGATCAGTATTTTGTAACCCCACGTTCGGTGGCAAAGTACCGGCTTGTAAAGCACCAATTGTAACGACTGCTTCAAGCGCACCGGCTGCCCCTAATAAATGGCCGGTCATACTCTTCGTGCTGCTGACAGGAACTGTGCCTTCGTCACCAAAAACACGTGCCAAAGCAGCAGATTCTGCTAATTCATTGGCGACTGTCCCAGTACCGTGTGCGTTAACGTAATCAACATCAGCCGCTGTAATCCCGGCTTCATCAATTGCCATTTGCATTGCCCGCGCAGCAACTTCACCATTTGGATTAGGTGATGTCATATGGTAGGCATCACAATTGGTCCCGTAACCTGTGACTTCACCTAAAATCGTTGCATGGCGTGCTTGTGCGTGTTCAAGACTTTCTAAAATTAAAGTGGCACCACCTTCACCCATCACAAACCCTTTACGGTCTGCGTCAAAAGGCAATGAAGCCCGTGCTGGATCCGTTGCAGTTGATAACGTTGATAACGCCGCAAAACCACCAATCCCAATTTCATTGATTGAGGCTTCAGAACCACCAGTCACCATCACAGTCGCCCGGTTTTCTTTAATTTGACGATAAGCCTCACCAATCGCATTAGCCCCACTTGAACAAGCCGTTACGATCGTTGTACAAATATTTTGCGCACCGATTTCAATGGCGATGTTGGCCGCAGCCATATTTCCAATTGATTTAGGCACGAAAAGTGGTGAGATATGATCAGCACCCTTTTCAACCATGCGCGTCACTTGTTCTTGAATCGTCGTTAAACCACCAATCCCAGAACCGTAAATAACGCCCATATCGGCTGGTGCGGTATTTTCGTCGTTAATGCCGGCTTGTTCGAGTGCTGCTAGTGCACTATCAAGCGCGTATTGTGAAAATAAATCCATTCGCTTTGCTTTTTTCTTGCCGATTCGTAATGTCGGATCAAAATCAAGAACTTCGGCAGCTAATGACACACCGGTCGTGCTTGCGTCAAATTTTGTAATGGGGCCAATACCTAATTCGCCCGCTAGAATTCGACGTGTAAATGTCTCAACGTCGTTTCCTAAAGGTGCCACAACGCCCATTCCTGTAATTACTACTCTCGTCATCTTAATCCCTCACTTATATTGTCATCCCGCCATCGACAGTCAAAACTTGCCCCGTCAAATAGTCATTTTCTGCTAAAAATAAAGCGGCTGATGCCACTTCTTCTGGTTGACCAAAACGCTGTAATGGAATCTGCGTCATAATCGCTTCTTTAACACTCGGTTTTAAGACCGCTGTCATTTCAGTTTCAATCATTCCTGGTGCAATCGCGTTACACCGGACGTTACGCAGAGCGCCTTCTTTGGCGACAGATTGAGTGAACCCAATTACGCCCGCTTTACTAGCGGCGTAATTGGCTTGGCCCATATTACCGTGTTGGCCAATCACGCTTGACAGGTTGATAATACAACCACTACGTTGGCGTAACATTTTTTTAAAGGCCACTTGGGTCACTCTAAAAGTGCCGACCAAGTTGACATCAACAACCGCTTGGAAATCTTCAACGGACATCGCCATCACGAGCTTATCGCGCGTAATACCGGCATTATTCACCAAGACGTCCAAGCGACCATAGCGTTCAAAGGTTGCTTTAACCAAACGATCAGCGGTGTCTGCGGCAGTAATATCGCCTTGGACGAACAAATAGGTCACCCCTAAATCTTCGATTGCTTGAACGAGTTCAGCATCTAATGCTGAACGCGCATTAAGCACGAGTTGATAACCTGCTGCTGCAAATTTGAGGGCAATTGCCCGACCAATACCGCGGCTACCACCAGTAATCACGGCTACTTTTTCATTTGAAGTCATTAATGTGCGCCTTCTTTCAAGGCAGCTACGACAGTTTCAAACTGTGCGCTACTGCTAATATTAAATCGATCTAATTGAGGGACCGTTTGGCGTGCAAACTTGCTAAGTGCGTTACCCGGCCCTACTTCGATAACCGTTGTCACCTCTTGCTTGGCCAATTGTGTCAGGCCAGTCGCAAAATGAGTTGGTTGATACATCTGTGCGATTAAGGTTGCTTGTAAGCTAGCGACTTCAAAAGGTTGTTCAGTCGTATTACTGATTACGGGATAAACGCCCGCTTTAAAAGTAACTTGCGCTAGTGCTTGCTCAAATTGATGCGCCGTTCCTTCAAATAAAGCGGTATGAAAGGCCCCTTTAACAGGTAACGGAATCACTTTAGGCGCTACTTCAAGCGTTTCAAATAACGTCGTTAACGCCTGAATCCCCTTTTGAGTCCCACCAACGACGATTTGTTTGGACGAATTGTAATTCGCAATCGCCACCGTTTCACCAGTCTTTTGAATCGTCTCACAAGCTGCTTGAATTTGATTAATATCAGGTTTTAAGATTGCAATCATTGCACCAGGCTGTGCTTCAACAGTCGCTTGCATTAAAGCACCACGCTTAGCAACGAGCGGTAAACCGGTCGTCAAATCAAGCATGCCACTGGCAATCAATGCTGAATATTCCCCTAAGCTCAGCCCTAAGGCCCCCGCTGTTGAGATCCCCGCATCTGTTAATAAACGGCTAATCCCAACGCTCATGGCCACGATCGCCGGTTGCGCATAACGTGTTTGACCTAACAAATCAGCATCATTCATGATTTTTTGTAAATCAAGTTGTGTCAGCTGACTCGCTTGGTCAATCGTGTCGCGGTAAATGGGATAATCTTGATATAAATCATTCCCCATTCCAACGGCTTCGCTACCCTGACCGCTCATTAAAAGTCCAATTTTAACCATCATCTGTGCTCCTTTAGATTGCTAAATGTCCATTTTGAAACGTGCTTTTTCACCTATATCCTTCCGGTTAGCGACGTATGCCAAATAATTGCTTACAGCGCTTATTCGCCATACTATGCTAATCCTCAGGATATACCCGGGTGAAACACACTCTTTATTTGTTCATCGTTTTTTCGATGTAGTCGACAACGTTTTGAACCGTTACGATTGATTCGTCTGGATCTAATTTAAGTTCCATGTCGTCTTCTAATTGGTTCATTACTTCAAAGATATCTAAGCTATCTGCATCTAAATCTTCACGAATGTTCGTTGTTGGTGTTACTTGGCTTTCTTCAACGTCTAATTGTTCTGCGATAACTGCTTGTACTTTTTTTAAGATTTCTGCTTGTGTCATGATTAAAACCCCTTATAATTAATTAATTTTTTTAGTTTATTTTTAATAACGAATAATTTGAATGCCGATGGTTAACCCACCGCCAAAACCACAGAGTACGCATAAATCACCGCGCTTAACATGGTTTGCTTCGACTTGTTCCGCTAATAGCAGTGGAATACTGGCAGCCGAAGTATTGCCATAATGCTGTAAATTCATTGGAAACTTGGTTAGCGGTTGATCCAACATGCTAGCCATTTTTGTAATCAAGCGTGAATTCGCTTGGTGGACTAAGAAGTGATCGATTTGATCAAGTGTCAAACCGGCTTCTAAGACCGCCGCTTCAATTGCTTTGGGGACGCGCCGTGTTGAAAATTGGTAGATTGCTTGACCGGTCATTTTGAAAAAATCAATCCCGACTTGCGTTTGACCAACCTGACCGAAATTAGGCCGTTTAACCGGTGCGTAACCTGAAACTAATTGGTCACTTTCCGTCCCAATCGTGATTAGCTTTTCACTAACCCAACTTGCTTGGTCAGTGGTAGTGCCTTGTAACAAGACACCCGCAGCGCCATCACCGAATAAAACGGCAGTACTGCGATCTGACCAATCAAGCATTTTAGAAATAACTTCGCCACCGATGACCAAAACATAATCATCTGGTGTCTGCACGTAGCCTCGCGCAGCAGATAGTGCGTAGGTAAAGCCGGAACAAGCGGCGCTAATATCAAACGCAAATGCTTGGTCAGCACCTAATCGGCCCTGCACAATAGCTGCTGTCGAAGGTGTGTAATAATCCGGCGTCATCGTCGCAACGATAATCGCCTTAATTTGTGAAACTGCGATACCGCTTTTGGCCAATAACGTTTGTGCCACGCGTAAGCATAAATCAGACGTATTTTCCGTTTCCGAAATCCGTCTTTCTAAAATACCTGTTCGACTTTCAATCCATTCATTAGAAGTTTCCATAATGGCCGTTAAATCGTCGTTGGTCACAATGTTGGCGGGTAAAGCACTTGCCGTTTCAATTATTTTAAAGGCCATTTGTTAACCTCTACTTTTTTCCGAGGAGATCATCGCGCGGGGCCACAACAAAGGTTAGCTCCGCTTCACAAACCATTTGACCATTAACAGTCGCATTGGTTTGGACAACTCCCATATTTTCTTTTTTCTTAGTTAATTTAACCGTGAAGACGATTTGATCACCGGGCCGAACCGTTTGATGGAACAAAACGTTTTTAGCAGCGCCCAGATAAGCCGTCTTCCCAAAGAATTCTGGTGATTTTAAAATTAATATTGAAGCCGTCTGTGCCAAAGCTTCAATCATTAATGTATTTGGCATCTGTGGTGAATCAGGACGATAGCCCCGCATGAATTGTTCATTAATCGTGACGTTCTTGATTGCGACCACTTCTTGCCCAGGTACTAACGACTCAACAGTATCAATATAAATAATTGGGTACCGATTTGGAATTAGCGCCATAATCTCAGTTGTATTTAAGAGTGTCATAATGCCTCCCCATTGATTATTTAAAAATGTAATACGGCGTATCGCATTTCCATTCATGAACAATACCACATGTTTTTTTTGAAGTCAATTCGACTTTAAAATATATTTTACGTCGAAATATCGCATAAGGTGGCAAAAAAGCCGATTTATCGCGATTTGTTTATGTCATATACAATAAAATTTTAAAATGAATAAAATACAAAAAAATCCCCCAATCATTCGGGAGAAACCGAAATGGTCGGGGAATAATCTTTTATATTTTAATGCTTTAACGCTTGCCACTGTTTCTTGGTCATCTTCGTGAAGTGTTCTTGGCGCGTATCATCTAATAGTGGATTATACATTTCATCAATCGTCAATTCTGGTTGGAAGCCTAATTTTTCTTGCGCGCGCTTTGATTGTTGGTTACCGTCATAATAACCACACCAAATATTATCAAGTTTAAGCATTTCAAAGCCGTATGCTAAAATCGCTTTTGACGCTTCTGGAATCAAACCTTGCCCCCAATATGGGACACCAATCCAATAACCAATTTCGGCATCATTCTCACCCATAAAGGGTTGGCCGCCGCCGTTTTTAACCAATTCTAACCCCACACTACCGATTGCATGTTGCGGTGCTGTTTTCAAATTAACTGAATAGATTCCTTCTGTCATTAAGTAGTTTTGAATGAGTTCGCGACTGTGAGCGACGCTAGTGTGCACTGGCCAACCGGCGATGGGGCCAATCGCTGGATCCTTTGCGTATTCATAGATTGCTTGATCATCCGCCAATTCAAATGGTCTGAGGATTAAGCGTTGTGTTGCAAGTTGCATATTATTGTGCCTGCCTTTTTCCTAGTATTTTAACCGCTAAGTGTTTGCCCGGGCTCAAAAAAGTGCCTCGTGCTTCAATGCCAATTAACGGTAATTTTTGGTGAGCCGTGATGGCTGACAAGGCGGTATCAAATTCTGCACCGCTAGCAGCTTCAATTGTCGTGAATTCATAATAACCAGCTTCAATGTGGTAGTCGCTTGGCGTGGGCGTTGCGATACAAATCGCATAATCCATTTCACCAATCACATAATACAGCTGGCGAACCATCAAATCAGGCTGCCAATCAATTGCTTCAACTACCGATAAGTCAAAATCTTGCGCAAATGGTAGCCGTTTTAAAACGCGCAAGTGAATTGTTTGATTGACCTGATAGGTTGTTTCATGAGTCGCTTGTTGTAATTGCTCATCAACAGTTTGCTCTAATGCTTGTAACCGGGCAATTTCTTCTTGCAGCGCTTGTTTTTTATTCAGAAGCATCGTTTGTTCTGGATAATCCGTTGTTAAAATCAACTTTATTTCGGCTACTGATAAGCCTAATGCCCGCAAAAATAAAATAAACGATAATTGATATGCCTCGGCCATGCCATATTGCCGATAGCCATTCTCAGCGATTTTCGCTGGCAATAACAGCCCCTTATCCTCATAATGCCGGATGGTGTACTGCGTTGTCTTAAATAATTTGGCAAATGCCGAAATCGTCAATAATTTTTCAGCCATCTTCTCACCTCACAAAAAAGTATAAACCCTAGGGTAACCCAAAGGTCAACAGAGTGTTATTCACACCGGGTTACTTTTGAACATTTACGCTACTTGGCGAATTGGCGTCAAAGACGCCGGTTTGACAAGTCTCGTAAAGTACAGAAAGTTGGTGTGAATAACACGTTTTCGAAAAAAAGTCACCCCTCACGCCGGATCACTTCAAACGCCGTTTTAGCCACTTCTCGTCCATTGACAATCAGTGCCACGTTATGTTGCCCTGGATAGTGTTTCCGAGTCGTCAAATCTTTAAAATTAATTTGCCGTTCACCACGTAGCCCTTGGCGACCATCAATTTCTTTTTCCGCTAGCTTAAATAACTTACGCGACTGTTGCCCATTGGCCTTCACATAATCCACTGCGTATTCAACCCGAACCAGTAGCTTAGCTTCCGGTCTAAACCGAATCTGATAGTGAAACGCTAATTTATCGCCAATGGCCACAATTTTCGCGGTCATTTGGACGGTTGCTGCTAGCACTAACGGCTTTGCGGGACTATCGGCTGCATAGCCAAATAAGGTTTGAACCGCCAAGAAATCCTTTCGCAATAACGTCCGGCAACCATGACGAATGATCCAGTCAACGGCCTCAGATTGTCCTTGCCACTTTTTTGCCGTTTCAATCACCAATTGCGGATGATCCTTAGCGATATCATTCAAATTATTGGCGACACTGCGGCGGACATATAGTTCAGGGTCATTTTTCAGCCGTTCTAGAATTGCTAAGACCGGTGTCGGATTTTGTTTAAATACCGGTAAAGATTCTCCCCAAGGCAAACGTGGCCGACAGCCTTCACTCGCTAAACGCCGCACATGGGCATTGTCGCTTTGCGTCCATTGTGTCATTTGGATCATCGCGCGCTCTGGGTCCTTTAAAATAAAAGTCCGGATGGCGAACTCCGCTGAAGATTGTGGGGTAAAAACCTCAAGCGCATGCATTGAAAGCGTCCAATCCTCGGGACGGGTGCCATAGACAACAACGAAATCCGGGAAAAAGAGATAGGCAAGGCCCTGACAATCAGGTGCCAACTGTTCTAAAAGCGCAATCGCTTCTGAATAGTCCTGTGGTAAAAATTGCCCGAGTACGGTTGCAATTTGGCGAGTCCGTTGTTTCAACGTTAATTCAGCCCAATTATCGGCTAAAACGCCGGCCACGAATTGGCCGGCTTTAAAGGGGCGATAAACTTGTTGAACCTGCTGACTAAAGGTCGTCAGGAAGGCTTCTGTGTAAATATCTTTTAATAATTCAGCCATTAGTAAGGCCTCCATTTTTTACTTTCTTCTATCATACCGTTCTTAACGGCTAAAAAAACGCCCATCAATTGATGAACGTTTTTTGCGGCCTAAATCAAAATCCCGGCCACTTTCACAATTAACATCAAACCGTAACCGATAATAATTAGTGCGCTAAGGATATTGACCCACATTAGAAATTTAGGCGATACCTTATCTCTAAAAATACTAAACAAGATTGCAATCCCGAAGAACCAACTAGCAGTTGCCGTCACCACGCCGATGATAAATGGTAGTGATTGACTGGCAGTCATGTCACCGCGTAGGGCACCGAGCATCAATGTCCCATCAATCAAGGCTTGGGGATTACCCCAGACGGCAATAAAGGCTGTGAAAATTACTTTTTTGAGTGGCATTGGCTGCAGTTTACCAAATTCAACGGCCGCTCGCGCGCTCCGTAAAATCGTATAACCAATCCACAAGATTAAGAGCCCACCGATTCCCATAATCGTATGCTTAATAATTTCATTTTGAATAATCACCGCACCAATGCCATAAAAGGCCACCACGGAAAAGAGCGCATCAAATAGCCAAATAAACAAACTATTTAAAACCGCGCGCCGTGTCGTATTCGATAACGCATTATTAAACACGAAAATATTTTGCATCCCAATTGGCGCAACAAAAGCAAAGCCAATTAGCATTCCTTTAAAAAAAATCATCTAAATCCTCCTCTAAATCTCACCATCCAGTTCTAGTTCACTAAAACTGCCTGTAAACCTCTACTCTATCTGAATTTAACAGCGCCGTCTAGTCCTTTAAATTAGCTTATCGTCATCATTCATTATCGGTGTTATCTTAATGACCGTTATTATCTAATCGATTAGTCAATTGTTGGCGATATAATTTACTACACTACGTTAACTATTTTTCTTGTAAAAACGCTTTCTTATCGATACAATAAATATCGAAAGGTGGTTTTAAATTATGGTTAAATTAACGTTATTCGACAACACAAAGATCGTCCTCAAAGAAGATGACGTCCTATGCGGAACAGCAGCGGATGCGCCTCGTACTAATAAGCTTGCTATTAGAGACTTTCCTCATCAAGATATTGTCGCGTTCATAACGCATTTCATCAAAGAGACGCCTTTATTTATCGCTAAGCGCAATCCTGATATTATTTATTCAAGTGCGGACATTATTGAAATATCAATCCGTCCATAATGCCATTATTCCAAAAGAACCCTCAGTTCTGGCTAACTGCCAATACTGAGGGCTCTTTTTTTAGAAATAATCTGAGAAGTAAGGTTGTTCAACGGGAATAATATTCTCTAAGTTTTTAAGCGTTTGTTTTGTGGCTTGCAGGCGTTCAATCTTGGCCAAATATGATGGTCGTCGGTAACTCATCAACATGGTCGTCAACGTTTGAATATCACAAACGACCTTTTCGCCAACCGGCCGACTCGTAACATGCACTTTTCCTTGTTGATCCCAATAGACCCCGAATGTACCGTTATTCCATTCAGCTAATGGATCTGTTAATTCAATATGGAAGGCTTGCCCATCCGTTTCAAATGGATAAGCTTGTAAAAATTCCTTAGCATCAACAATCCGCGCCATAAAATAGGGTTTAATAGTCTGTTCAATATCCCCATCATCCAATAGGAACGTAATCGGTTCATCTTGATAAAGATTACCTTTAACGTGGTCGACCATTGAATAATGCGCACCAATAAAATTCCATAACCCAATCCGGGCTTCTTGATTCAAATAAATCATTTCTTTAATATGAAAGACTTCATTCGCAATCCAATAAAGTACATAGCCAGTTGGTTCTTCATTTTCATCATAATAAACGCCAGCAATCCGTTCTTCTTCGTTTTCCCAACGCCAATATTCATCCCAATTTAATTCATTGCGAATCATAGCACCATGGTTGCGAAGCGCGAATTTATCATACATCATAATCACATCCGCATCGTCAATGTCCAAACGTTCAACGTGCCCATTAACGGGTTGTTGCTTTGGTAATTGACTATCACGAATATCATAAGTCAGATGATCAGACATAATCTCCCAGCCCTTTTTACGGTAAAAAGGAATGCTGTAAGGATAGAGATAGGAAATCCATTGTTTATTTTGCCGCATTTGGTCTAAGCCGACTTTAACTAAATCATGCATTAAACCGTGGCCGGCATATTCTGGGTAAGTGCCCACACCGGTTAACCCAGCCATTTTAAAAATTTTTCCATGAATATTAACTTCACAAGGATAAATTGCGAGTTGGGAAATTAATTCATCGCCATTAAACCAACCAATCACATCTGATTTTTCTAAGACCGGCCGTTTAGCACGTTCTAGTTCGCCTTCTTCATACCCACTATCAGAAACTTCCTGATCGGTTACTTGGAAAACATATCGTAATAAGTCATTAAATTGTTCTAAATACTCGATTGTCACGGGTCTAATTTCTAAATTAGCTCGCTGGTCAGCCATTGTTTCGCCTCATTTTTATTTAATCGTTTTTCTTATTATACACTACTTAGCATCTGTCATGAATGTGTACGGCGTTAAATCCGCCATCCCAATCATCGGGTCAATCTGATGACCACCCACCAAGGCTGGTGTTAATTCATAATTAGCCGGTGCTTCTTGAATCGTCTCTTCGCTGTCAGCTGCATCATCCACTAGCGCTAACTGTTCTGGCGCTACTTCTTTAGCCGGCGTTGGTTTTTCAACAGTTGGTTTAGCTTCCGTTAAGCCCACACTAGCAGTTTTAACTGCCTGACTCACTTTTTCACCATTAAAGACGCTGATAATCCGTTCTTTAAGCGTTGTTTGTCGGTTTGCGGATAGTTCCTTAGCCGCCTTATCAAAAGCACTTGGTTCCCCAATTAAAATCAATAATGAGCGTGCTCGGGTCACTGCTGTATATAACAAATTCCGTTTCAACATCCGTTGATATTGGTTAACTAATGGCAAAATCACCATTTCAAATTCAGAACCTTGGGCCTTATGAATCGATGTACAATAAGCTAGCGTAATTTTATGCCATTCTGTCCGTTTATAGGTAATTTCGGTACTATCAAAAGCAATCGTTAACTCGTCCATCTTATCATCACTATCTTTAGCATACGTAATCCCGGTTATTTGCCCGATTTCACCGTTAAAAACGTTTAGTTCTGGACTATTGACTAGATGTAAAATCTTATCACCAATTCGGTAATGAACGTTACCTAAACTAACTTGTTTCTTACGATCATCGACTTTCGGATTCATGATATTTTGGATCATGGGATTTAATTGATCGATTCCGGCTGCGCCCCGATACATCGGTGCTAACACCTGAATATCCTTCGTCTCAAAGCCCCGTTCTTTCGCTTTAGTGACTACTTGCTTAATCACGGATTCAATCTGATAAGGGCTGCACTGAATAAAACTCCGATCCTTTTGTGGTTGGAGTAAATCAGCTGGTAGTTGCCCCTGATTAATTTCATGGGCTAATGGAATAATCGTCGACTCATCGTCTTGGCGGTAGATTTGTTGCAATTCGATTGCCGGAATTGCCTGACTCTGTAATAAATCAAAAAAGACTTGGCCCGCACCAACCGATGGCAACTGATCTTTATCACCAACAAAGACGACTTGCATATTGCTAGGCACCGCTCGAATTAATGATCTGAAAAGATACGTATCGACCATCGACATTTCATCGACAATCAATAAGCCACCTTCTAGTTCTTTACTATCGATATCAGGATTATTTTCACGGCCCGTAATGCCTAACAAACGATGAATCGTGCTAGCTGGCAAGCCAGTTGTTTCGCTCATCCGTTTAGCGGCCCGCCCGGTGGGTGCCGCCAATAAAATTGGAAACGGTGTGTCTTTGTATTCATTGATATCAAGTGAAAGACCATTTAACTCGGCAAATAAAGTCACAATCCCATTAATAATGGTTGTTTTCCCAGTACCAGGGCCCCCTGTTAATAAGAAGGCTCTGTGAGTCATCGCCAGTTTGATTGCATTTTTTTGGACGTCATCATAGCTCATCTTAAAGCGTTTCTCAAGCCGGCGAATTTCCTTATCCAGATCATGTTTAGGATAACTAATTTTATCCCGTTCATTCTCAATTCGCATTAAGTGGTTGGCAATCTGCCATTCCGCGTTGTACAAACCATTCGGATAGATCCGGTTCTCATCGCCGACCACTTTGCCATCGTGTGCTAAGACCATTAGTTGCTCTGCCACTAAATTCGGGTCAATCGCCACGTTTCGGGCTTGTTCCATCAATTGGATACTGGCTGCTAATAAAGGTTTAGCTTGGGTGAAGGTATCGCCGGCTTGATTGGTCAGTTCGTTCAAGGCTTGCATCAATGCGCCTTGAATCCGGGCTGGTGAATCAGCTGCAAAGCCAATCTTTTCGGCCAAATTATCCGCTCGTTTAAACCCAATACCGGCAATATCGGCGACTAATTGATAAGGATTTTCTTGAATAATCTTCAAGGTATCTTCGTGATAAGTTTGGTAGATATTATAGGCCATCGAGCTCCCAAAACCATAATTATTAAGCCCAATAATGATTTGTTCCATCCCATTATTAATCGTCAACGTTTCAACCAACGTCGCTTGCTTCTTCGCGTTTAGCCCTAGAGGCGCCAGTACAGTTGAATCTGATAAAATTTTATCAATCGCGTCTAACCCTAAGGTATCGACAATCTTCTCGGCTGTTTTCTGGCCAATACCAGCGAATTTTTCGCCCGATAAATAGGCGACTAAGCCTGTCTTAGTCGTCGGTTGGTCAACCTGATAGTTGTCAGCTTGAAATTGTTGTCCATATTTAGGATGCGTGATGACTTTACCATAGAACGTATAACGCTCATCTTCTTTAATATCGCCAAAACTACCAGTCACCACAATCTCCGGCTCATGCCAATCAATCGTTTTATGGGCAATTTTAATCAAGAGAATCTTAAAAAAGTTACCGGGATTCTCGTAAAAGATACTTTGGACCGTTCCGGTAACGGTTGGTTTATTATCGACCGTATTTTCTGTTTCCAAAATCGCCATCCCTATTATTTCTGATCTTTGGCGCGCATAAAGCCTTCAATATCAATCAGTTGTTGTTTGTTTTTTTCAAAATATGCTGGATCTAACGCTTTGGCACGTTCAAAATATGACTGGCTTTCTTGACCAAGAACCAGCTGGGTTAAACCATATTTGAAGACCGCTTCCCCGTTTTGAGCATCGATGCGATGTGCCTTTTTAAAGTAGGTCTGTGCTTGGTCAAAATCGCCTAGACTAATCAAAATATTGCCGACTAAGATATTAGCATCCAATTGCTCGGGTTGTTTTTCTTGAACAGTAAGCGCAAAAGCCATTGCTCGCGCATTTTGTGCCAATTGATGGTAAGTTTGGGCCAACATATACTGTGCATCTAGGGCCTGAGTGTCTTTCACCAATTGCGAGAAGATAGTTTCGGCTTGTTGATAAGCTTCCGCTTGATAATAAAGGGTGCCGAGTGCATATTCGAGCGCGTCATTTCCTGGAAACTGCGTTAACGCTTTTTGTAATAAGACTTCGGCCTGTTCATAATCCTTGAGGGTTGTCAGAAAAGTCGCGAGCGTGACATATGCTTCGATGTCCGTGGGTGTTTTTTCTAAATAATCAACTAACTGTTGAACGGCTTCTTCATGTTGCCCAGCTGCCCATTTTTTTAAAATTTCGGGTTTCATCAAATCATCTCCTAAATGGTATCTGACGCAGAAAGTGTGCGGCTTAAAAAGGACGTTTCGTTCCAATCTAATAGTTCAAACGATTGACCTTGATCAGTCGTTTTTAAAGTTGTGACCGATGAGTTCGTTAAACCACCGTGAGCACGAATATCTGCCAAGGGGGTTTTCAATAACGCCTGAATCATGGCCACTAGCGCTGCGCCATGACTCACAATTAAAATCTGATCATCTGGTTTAGCCGTAGCCATGATCTGCGCAATCGCCGCAGTTGTGCGTTTGATTACTTGCGGAAAGCTTTCACCATTAATGACGCTCGCATCATATTCAGCCGGTGCTTCGCGAAATGTCCGTAACGTTTCGGGGAACCGTTCCTTAACTTCAGTGAAATACATGCCTTCCATTAAGCCCAGGTCAAATTCGTGGAGGCCATCAACCACTGTAATGGGAAAATCTTGGTGTAAATCCTTTTTAAGGGTCGCTGACGTCACACGCGTGCGCTTCATCGGGCTCGTATAGAGATGGGCAAACTGAATATCTTTTAAATAATCAGCTAATTCACCGATTTCTGTATAACTAGAAGCCAGTAGTGGCGAATCACCATTAGCGCCTTGATAGCGCCCCGCCAAATTCCATTCAGTTTTACCGTGACGTACAAAATATAAAGTTGTCATACACTTTCTCCTCAAAATAACTTACTTTTCATTATGAAAGAGTCATCGCCTAAATTCAAGTCTATCCTATTAAAAGGTCGTTTTTTATAGCAAAAAAGGCACCGGGGAAAAGATTTTCCCAGTACCTTTAAAAGCGTTTCACGCATTTTTTGATTAATTACTTTCAGCAACAGCTTTCATTGCAATTGCATTGACATAGTTTAACGGTTGATCATAGTTAGGTTGGAAGAACATGTCGACCATTGCTAATTGATCAATTGTCATTTTAGTTTGGATAGCCATTGAAATCACGTTAGCCGCTTGTGCAATGTCATATTGACTTGTAAATGAACCCCCTAAAACTTGGCGCGTCTTAGGATCCCATGTTAAGTTCATCAAAACAGGTGTTGTTGATGGCATGAAGTCTGGGCGATAATCTTCAGTCAAAGTAGTTGTCGCAACGGACATTCCGCGGACCTTAGCGCCTTCAACGGTCAAACCACTACCAGAATATGTCCGACCGAACAATTCAACGGCTGATGTTGCTTGCGTCCCCATATATTTTTCAGTTGGCGTTTCAATATTACGACCAATTAACAAGCCTTGGCGAACAGCATTGGTTGCCAAGGGAATGTAATCTGCTTTTTGCGTTGGGTTATAGTAAACAGCAGCGGCATCGCCGGCAGCATAGACACCTTTAACAGATGTTTGCATATATTCATCAGTTGTAATCGCACCGTTGCCTAGCATTTCAACTTGATCTTTGAAGAGGCCAGTATTTGGTCTGAAACCAACACATAAAATTGCAAGGTCAGCTGTATATTCATTCTTATCCGTCTTAACAGTTACTTGATCAGTGCCTGAGAAGCTAACTACCTTTTCACTTAAGGCTAATTGAACACCGTGATCTCTGTAATCTTGTTCAACAATCTCAGAGATATTAGGATCAAAGTTTTTACCAAGTGCATGTGGTAAAGCATCAATCAAGGTCACTTTCTTATCAGTTGTCGCATAAGCTTCAGCCAATTCAGCACCAATATAACCAGAACCAATCACAATGACGCTCTTCACATCAGGTGCACTCTTCTTCAATTCGTTAGCATGTTCCCAGTTTTTACATAATTTAACGTTGGGATTATCAATACTTTCAATTGGTGGAATGACTGGTGAAGAACCAGTTGTGACAATAATTTTATCAAATTTTTCAATTGTTTCCTCAGAAGTAACTAAGTTCTTAACGTGCAAGACTTTTTCTTTTAAGTCTGCTTTCAAGACAGTATGTTGCATTTTCATATGGGCACCCAATTGGGCTAACATTTCTGGACTTGAATAGAACATTTTTTTAGGATCAGAGACATGGCCACCTACCCAAAGTGCAATCCCACAAGATAGGAATGACAAATTGTCATGTGTTTCATAAACAGTGACATCCCAATCTGGGTGAGCTGTCAATGTTGCTTGTGTTGCAAAAGTGCCTGCGTGTGTACAACCAATTACTGCTACTTTCATAGTGTTGCCTCCTAAAATATCTAAAAACGATTTCATCGTTATTTTTTGTGAAACATCACGCAATCAGCGTGTAATTATATTGTACGCTATTTAGTTCGAATTTGTCAATTCTGGCTAGTGATTTATTAAATTTCACAAATAAATTTGATTGTTTATGCGTTATTTAATCGATACATTGTGATTTTATTCTAAAAAAGACGTTAATGGTTAAAATCTCCCATTAACGTCCTTTCTATTATTGAATCAACGCATGAATTAAAGTGACTTTTTGCGCTTCTGAGCCAATCTTAATATTGGCATAAAGCAAGTCCTCAATCGATTTAACATCTTCTCGATTACTATAAATCGTCAATAAACTTTCACCTTTTTGAACGGCATCGCCAATCTTTTTGTGTAAGACTAATCCGACTGCGTAATCAATTTCGTCGGTCTTCGCTTGCCGGCCACCGCCAAGTAGCATGCTAGCAATCCCCATTTCATTCGCCGTCATTTCAGTCACATAACCACTTTTTTTAGCAGGTAATTCGATTTGATATTGTGCTTGTGGCATCAATTTTGGATTTTCAATAACAGCAGGATCGCCACCTTGATAAATAATCATTTGACGAAAGGCTTCAAGTGCTCGACCACCATCAATCACGCCTTGGAGTAATTGACGCGCTTCATCTAGCGTAGTAGCCTTCCCGGCTAAAACGACCATTTGGCTGCCTAATGTTAAAATTAACTCCGTAATATCAGCCGGTCCTTCCCCTTTTAAGATGTCAATTGACTCTTCAATTTCAAGTGCATTTCCAATCGCATTGCCCAAAGGTTGATTCATATCCGAAATAACGGCCATACATTGCATCCCCACACTACGCCCAATATTAACGAGAGCTTGCGCCAATTCTTTAGCATCTTCTTCGGTCTTCATAAAGGCCCCAGAACCAGTCTTAACATCCAATACCAGCGCATCGGTCCCTGAAGCAATCTTCTTACTCATGATTGACCCAGCAATTAATGGAATTGAATCAACCGTATCAGTCACATCTCTGAGGGCATAAATCTTCTTATCAGCGGGGGCAATATTACCGGTTGCCCCAATAATCGCAAGCTTAATCTCCGCCACTTGCTTTTTAAAGGCTTCTTCCGTTAATGAAATATTAAAATTTGGAATCGCTTCCAATTTATCCAAAGTGCCACCAGTATGGCCTAAACCGCGCCCTGAAATCATCGGGATGGGAATCCCTAACGCTGCAATCATTGGTGCGAGTGGAATACTGGTCTTATCACCGACACCACCCGTTGAATGTTTATCGACTTTGACACCGTCAATCATCGAAAGATCTAATTGATCGCCAGAGCGCATCATCGTCATCGTCAATAATGCCCGTTCATCATCTGTCATGTCATTAAAATAAATCGCCATCAGTAACGCACTTGCTTGATAATCTGGAATGGTGCCATCTGTATACCCATCAATAAAGAATTGGATTTCTGCTGCTGTTAAGGCGCCACCTTGTCGCTTATGATCAATGATATCGACCATTCTCATGCTAATCACTCCTTCTTATTAGTCAGGGGCAATCAATGCTTGGGCTGTATGCACATCGATAATTAAACAATTGGCATAGTGCCCCGCTAATGCGCCTTTAATGGCCGCAATTTTTTGTTGCCCGCCTGCTACTAAAATACTATGTTCCTTCGTCTTCAAATCCGCGAGTTGAATCCCAACGGTTCGCTGATCAATTGCTGCACATGTCACTTGACCACTCGTGTTATAAAAGCGCGAGCAAATATCGCCGACCGCTTTTTGTTGCAGCACTGCTTGTTCTTCTTTATTAAAATAACCCGTTTGAAAAAGTAAGGCTTCATCCCGCACCGTACCGACCGTATAAATCGCAATGTTTGCTTGCTTGCCCATCTCAATCATCCGTCGAATATGGCGATCTTCCATGACAACATCGTGTGTCGTTTGGTTGCCAAAAACAACCGGTAACGGCAAGACATGGGGGGCTGTATGGAAAGCCGCCCCAAATTTCATCAGGACTTCTTCGGCATAAACCGGTGTGGGGGTGTAAGTAACACTCCCCTTTAACTCAATAATATTGACGTTTTGAGCCGTTTGTTCTTTCAGTGCTAGCGCGACTTGATTTAATGTCTTACCCCAACTGACACCGATTAAATCATTATCTTTAACAATTGACGTTAAATAATCAGCTGCATATTGTCCCAACTGAGCAATTGTCCGCTGATAATCGGCGGCATCTGTATAAACGACGTGCACTTCAGGTAAATCATATTTTTGTTGAATTAACGCTTCTAATGCTTGCGCACTAGCATAGGGGTCAACAATTTCAATCCGGACAATCCCGATTTCTTTAGCATATTGCAAAAGCCGTGAAACGGTTGGTCTGGAAATGGCTAGTTTTTTAGCGATTTCTTCCTGACTCATATTGGCTTTGTAATATAAATTGGCAACAGCTAAACTCTGTTGTGTTTTTTTATGCGACTCAATTTCTACCATGATTTGAACCTCTATTCATCAAATTCATTACATCAAAAAAGTATTACAAATCAATTCTAATAGAAAAAGCATCGCTAAGCCAACTAAAGTCCAATTTAATTGTCGTGTTTTGTGGCCCGCCCATTTCACAATTGGGTAAAAGACGAAGCCAAATGCTAAGCCTGTTGAAATTGAACCTGTTAATGGAATCAAAACGATCATTAAAAAGGCTGGAAACCATTCTGTAAAATCTTGCAAATCAATTGCTTGGACCTGCATCATCATCAAAGCACCGGTAATAATAATGACTGGTGCAATTGCCGCTTGAGGCACAAAGCGCAACAATGGAATAAAGAAAAGAGCGCCTAAAAATAATGTGCCCGCCGTAAAAGCGGTGATGCCCGTTCGCCCACCACTTTCAATCCCTGAAGCACTTTCGGCAGCTGCGACGGTGGGACTGGTCCCTAAGAACCCCGAGAGTAAAGTCGTTACCGCACTGGCTTGAAAGGCGCGTTTAAATTGTTGCTGATTGGTCAACAGACCTTCCAACAAGCCCATCGACTCAAAAACTAAGATCATGGTCATTGAAAAAACGGCGAGTCCAAATTTCAACGTCCATAAAGAACTAAAATCACCCTGCATTAAGAGTTGCGGATAGTCACGAATTTGACTAATCGTAATCTGGGTTGTGGCTTGTGGCACAAGTCTAAAGATTCCTGAAAGCCCACTGATTAAGAAAATGCCGACGATAAAACTCCCTGGTATTTGTCTTAAATACAATACGAGCGTAACGGTCAACCCTAAAAGGGCTAACAAGGGCGTTGCTTGACTCAAATCACCTAAAGCAAGCAACGACTGCGTACCACCCGAGCGAATCAGTTCGGCTTTTTCAAGCCCTAAAACAACTAGGAATAACCCAATGCCAACCGTAATCCCCGCCTTTAACGATGCTGGGATTAAGGCCGATAAACGCTCACTAAGCGGCGTAAAGGCAATCCCAACATAAATCAAACTACTGAAAAAAGAGATGGCCACGGCTTGTTGCCAAGTCAAATGCATCCCTACCACTAGGGTATACGTGAAAAAGGCGTTAACCCCCATCCCAGGTGTCAAAACAATTGGTGCCTTGGCCCAAAGCCCCATGATAAAACAGCCAATTGCTGATGAAAAAATCGTGGCGAACACACTAAGATTAGCTGGAATTCCCGCATCTTTTAAAATCATTGGGTTAACAACAATGATATATGAAATCGCAAAGAAGCTTGTGATACCTGCTAAAATTTCTGTTCGAATTTGATTTTTACGTGCCGCCTGAAATGCCATTTTTCTAAAAACTCCCTTTCAAATTACCAAACGAATAAGCCAACAGTTGCTGCTGATAATAATGATACTAAAATACCAGAAAGTAACATATACCCAACGTTTTTAGCAATTAAATTATTCTTCGATTTATCGACTAAGCCTTTGAATGCCCCGATAATCATGCCGACTGTTGAGAAGTTGGCAAACGAGGTCATGAAGACCGTTAAAATGGCCTTGTAATGTGGTGCAAAATCGCCAATCGTATTTGTCACTTTGCCCATCACAACAAATTCATTTGTCACTAACTTAGTCCCCATAAACTGCGCAAATTCAAAAGCGTGACTAACATCTAAGCCCATCAACCAAGCAAATGGGAACATGATAATCCCTAAAAGATGTTCCAATGTAATCCAAGGATTAATCAATTGTAAGACTTTATCAATCAAAGCAGCTAATGCCACAAAGGCAATAACGTTAGCAGTGATGATCAAAACTAACTTACCAGCATTCAAGATTGAATCCCCTAAAAATGAAAAGAAGGGTTCTTTACCTTGTACATCTACTTGTTCGTCGGAAGTATCTGACCCACTACCACTCATCGTTGCAATCGTATCTTCTTCTGGGGTCACTTCAACGGGATTCAAGATATTGGTAACAATAATCGCGTTAATAATATTAATCGGAATCGCGGTTAAAATAAATTGCCCCGGCATCATTTGTGTATACGCCCCAATAATGGACGCTGTTACACAGCTCATTGACATCATGGCTAACGTTAAGTTCCGTTCGCCTTTCATTTGTTTGAGTTGTAATGCTGAAACAGCTAACGCTTCAGTGTTCCCCAAAAACATCATTTCAACTGCGAAAAATGATTCAAACTTTGGTTGGCCCGTTACTTTTGATAAGCCCCGCCCTAACCACTTGATAATCCATGGTAAAACCCCGATATACGTCAAAATATCGAATAACGGGATAATCATTAGAATTGGTAACAAAACACTCGTCACAAAATCCATTTGCTTAACGGCGACCCAACTTGGTAAAGCAAAGGCAATCCCGGTATAAGCGACTTGCACCAACCAGTTAAACCCATTGGCCGCCCCCATAACGATATTGCGGCCAATTGGAAAGCCGGTTAAGAACCAAGCTAGAAAAAGATTGATTGCCATCATAATACCAATTGAACGCCATTTAATCTGCGACTTTTGTTTCGAGAATAAAAAGGCCAACCCGACAAAGACAATTAAACCGATAATATTCACTAAAAGATACATTTCGTCCCCTACTTCCCTGTTTTAAGCAATACCAGCCTCTAATGCAACCGTTATCATTTCGTTGAACGATTTTTCGCGTTCTTCAGCTGAGGTTTCTTCCCCGGTAATGATGTGATTACTAATCGTCAACACGGCTAATGCTTGAACGTTAAACTTCGCTGCCAACATATAAAGTGCTGCAGCTTCCATTTCAGAACCTAAAACACCATATTGGATTAGCTTTTGTCGATCAATTTCATCGTTGTAAAAACGATCCTCTGATAAGATATTACCAACCTTAACCGCAATGCGTGCTTGTTGGGCTGCTTGGTAAGCCTTCATTAAAAGTTTAAAATCGGCCGTCGGTGCATAATACAACCCAGCACCAAATGTATTTTGAATAATAGCAGAATCTGTACTTGCGGATTGGGCGATGACAACGTCTCTGACGTGAACATCAGTCCCTAAACCGCCACAAGTGCCAACGCGAATTAACCGTTTAACACCATAGAATTGAATTAATTCATTAGCGTAAATTGAAATGGATGGAATCCCCATACCAGAAGCTTGGACTGAAATAGCTTGCCCTTTGTAGTAACCGGTATAACCAAATGCATTCCGAATTGTGTTATAGCGATGCACATCTGTTAAAAACGTTTCAGCGATATATTTAGCGCGCAATGGATCACCAGGTAATAAAACAGTTTCTGCAATGTCCCCTTGTTGGGCTTCAATATGTGTACTCATAGAAATGACGCCTCCATTATTTTAATTGTGTTAAAAAGCTCGTGCCAATTTCTCCTGCTGGACAATCAAAGTTTTCTAAAATCGTTGCGCCTAGATCGGCAAAAGTTGTACGAACACCAAGTGATTGGTTACCCGCTAAGCTAGGTGAATAAGCTAACAATGGCACATATTCACGCGTATGATCAGTCCCTTTGAAACCAGGATCATTGCCATGATCTGCCGTAATTAATAACAAGTCATCGGGTTTTAAAACGGCTAATAATTCGCCTAGTTGTTGGTCAAATGCCATTAAAGCGGCCCCGTAACCTTCTGGATTACGACGATGACCGTACATCGCATCGAAATCAACTAAGTTTGTAAAACTAAACCCGGTGAAATCGGTTTGTGCATTCTTGATGGTTTGGACCATCCCATCATGGTTACTTTCTGTATGCACACCACTTGTAATCCCTTTACCAGAAAAGATATCGTTAATCTTACCCACTGCAAGGACCTCCAAGCCAGCTGCCTTCAAACGATCCATATCAGTCGTCCCGGTTGGTTCTAATGTATAATCATGCCGATCTGAAGTCCGTTCAAAATGCGCTTTGTCTTGTCCTTTAAAGGGACGTGCAATGACGCGGCCGATTCGGTATGGCTTTTCAATTGTTATTTGCCGAGCATATTCGCAAATTCGGTATAATTCCTCAAGCGGAATGACCGCTTCATTAGCAGCAATTTGTAAGACGGAATCACCGGACGTGTAAACAATTAAAGCGCCTGTTGCGAGTTGTTCTTCCCCATAATCGCGAATCACATCGGTCCCTGAATAGGGGCGGTTAACAATTACAGAACGACCACTAAAAACAGCTAGTTTTTGAATTAATTCGTTGGGGAAGCCATTAGGGAAAAAGCCAAGTGGTTCTTTAACCGGTAACCCCATCATTTCCCAATGACCATCCATACTATCTTTACCCACTGAAGTTTCTTGCATCTTACCAAAATAGCCCGATGCTGGTTGCACCGCAGGGATGCCCTTAATCGGATCAGATGCGCGAATATTACCTAAGCCTAATTTTTGTAAGTTAGGCAACTTAAATTGTTCCCCATAAAACGCCCCGATATGGCCAAGGGTGTCGGCACCGACATCATTAAAATTGGCAGCATCGCTTGCTTCACCAATCCCAACTGAATCTAAGACAACTGTAAAAACCCGTTTGAATTGCATTTTTGTTCGCTCCTTTTATTTGCTGTTCATGATTTTAACCCCGGCACTGGCGCCTAATCGATTTGCACCAGCTGCAATCATTGCTTCGGCGTCTTCTTTTGAATGGATACCGCCAGAGGCCTTAACCCCTAACCGATCACCAACAACTGAACGCATTAAAGTAACGTCTGCAACCGTTGCGCCACCAGTTGAAAAACCAGTTGATGTTTTAACAAAATCAGCACCTGCTTGTTCAGATAATTCACAAGCACGTCGTTTTTCTTCATCCGATAATAGACAAGTTTCAATAATAACCTTCACGTGTTTTTGAGCAGCATGGCCTGCTTTGACAACGGCTTGAATATCACTTAACACTTGTTCATCGTGACCTGCTTTCAATTCACCAACATTGATAACCATGTCTAATTCATCAGCCCCATTTTCAATGGCATCTTGGGCTTCAAAAACCTTAGTAGCTGTCGTGGTTGCGCCCAAAGGAAATCCAATGACAGTCACAACTTTAACGTCGCTATCTTGAAGTGCATCACTAGCACGTTTCACCCAGTAAGGATTTAAACAAACCGATGCAAATTGATAGGTTTTTGCTTCTGTGATAATTTGGTCTACTTGGGCCATTGTTGCCTCGGGTTTTAATAATGTATGGTCGATATATTTTGCTAAATTCATAATTAGCGCCTCCTCGTTTTGTTAACGCTTTCAATTTAACACCGTTTTGAACATTTGTAAACACCTATCTTGAAATTATGTAAAATCAGTCCAAAAAAGAAGCGATGCCAAGATGATCTTTGGCATCGCTTCTTCCTAATGGGTCGTGAATTCTTTTAATTAGACGTATTGTAAAACTTGCTTGTCAGCGTCATCGTTAGCGACTTTATAAGCCACGTCGATTGTGCCCCCACCTAAACATTCGGCGCCGTCGTAGAAAACAACAGCTTGTCCGGGTGTAATAGCGCGCACTGGCGCATCGAAGACAACTGTGGCAGTTGTCTCTGAAGTCATGTGAACTGTTACGCCAACATCTTGTTGACGATAACGGAACTTCGCTGTGCAATGGAAATCTGTGCCGTGATCAATTGGTGTGATCCAAGTCATCTTACTTGCATCCAATTGGTCAGCATAGAGTAACTCGTTATGATAGCCTTGGCCCACATAAAGAATATTCTGCTCTAAGTCTTTGCCGACAACAAACCATGGATCGTTTGATTCGCCACCGCCACCGATACCAAGACCAGAACGTTGACCGATTGTGTAGTACATCAAACCATCATGGGTGCCTTTTTCAAGACCGTCGACAGTCATCATCTTACCTGGTTGTGCTGGTAAGTATTCGCCTAAGAATTGCTTAAAGTTCCGTTCGCCGATGAAACAAATCCCAGTTGAGTCCTTCTTCTTAGCAGTTGCTAAGCCAGCTTCTTCAGCTAAACGACGGACTTCTGATTTTTGCATGTGACCGATTGGGAACATTGATTTTTGTAATTGATCTTGAGAAAGTGCACTCAAGAAGTATGTTTGATCTTTATTGCTATCACCGCCACGCAACATGTGGGCAATGCCGTTTTCATCGCGTTCGATCTGAGCATAGTGGCCCATTGCGATGAAATCAGCGTCTAGTTCCATTGCGTAATCTAAGAAAGCCTTGAATTTCACTTCTTTATTACACATGACGTCTGGATTAGGTGTTCTACCGTGCTTATATTCGTCTAAGAAATATTCGAACACGCGGTCCCAGTATTCCTTTTCGAAGTTAACGGAATAATAAGGAATGCCAATTTTAGAAGCAACCTTGGCAACATCCTCATAATCTTCCGTTGCGGTACAGACCCCATTCTCATCCGTATCGTCCCAATTTTTCATGAAAACACCAATCACGTCATAACCTTGTTGCTTTAACAATAAGGCTGTGACTGATGAGTCCACGCCGCCGCTCATACCAACGACGACTCGTGTATTACTGTGGTCAACCACAATATCACCATCATTTCAAATAGATTCTAGTTTTCTACGATTTGAAGGTCGTGAATTCCAGTACTACCATTATAGCAATCCTCGCTCATATTTCAAACCATAACACTCACTTTTCATAAGTAATTGTCAATAAAAAAGGAACCCTAACCAACTTTGACCATTGGTAGCGTTCCCATCCTCATTTGATTATGCTTGGGCTACCAAAATATCCCGTTCAATCAAGTGATTAATAATGAAATTAAATTGTTCAACGTTTTCAGCGTTCTTTTCATCCTTAAAAATGTTAACTGGATGTAACCCATCAGCGGAAGTGACCGACATTTTGAGCGTCTTCAATTCTTTACCAACCGTAATTTTAAGCTTAATCGCTGTATTAAAGGGTGAATTAGGATCAAGGGGCCGTTCCAATTGGAAATTACCATTGTTGGTTGGCATGAAGCCAGTATCCCGTAATGTATATTTCTTAACGGCATCACTTAACCCATATTGTGTCGTATTGCCTAAAACCGTTGCTGTCTCTTTTAATAAAGCCATCTTGCTACCTCCATCAACTGATTGATAGTTTCATTTTAGCATAGATGAAGCGGTTGCGCCTAGGCTTTACCGGCTTGCTTAGCCAAGTTTTTTTGCACAATTTTAGTTAATGCGGCACAAAAGGCAGTCACATCTGCTTCAGTGGTCTCAACACCAAAACTAATTCGAATACTTTCGGCAACTCGTGGGCTATCTTCACCGTACATGGCGATCAGAACGTGTGAGGGTTCCAAATCACCAGCAGTACATGCTGAACCACCTGAAATCGCAAAGCCTGCTAAATCAAGGTTCATCTGCAAGACATAGGTTGAAACACCTTTAATCCACAGATTTAATACGTGACCCACCATATCGTCACGACCTGCACCATTGACTTCAAAATCAATCCCGTTTGCTTGAAGCGTCTCTAAGACTTGTTGTTTGAAACCAGCATACCGAGCGCGATGTTCAGCCTTAACAGCTGGTGTCAACAATTCAACCGCCTTGGCAAACCCAGCGACGGCTGGAATATTTTCTGTCCCCGCACGGCGTTTCTTTTCTTGCTCGCCACCCATTAAAAATGATGGCAAATGAATTGCGTCATTCACGTACAAGAAACCAATTTGCTTAGGCCCATTAATCTTGTGTGCTGAAACAGATAACATATCAATCTGATCTGCTTGCACATCGATGTCCAATAGCCCATAGGCCTGCGTGGCATCCGTATGGAACCACGCATTTGATTCATGAACAAGTTGGCCGATTTCATGGATCGGCATATGACTGCCAATTTCATTATTCCCCATCATAATCGAGACTAAGATTGTTTCAGGGGTTAAGGCAGCCTTTAAGTCAGCCAATTCAATAACACCTTGTTTGTTAACAGGCAAATAAACGACATCAAACCCTTGGCTTTCTAAATAAGCCATTGGTTTTAAAACAGAATGATGTTCAATGGCTGTCGTGATAATCCGTTGACCTTCGTTAGCTCGTTTTTGAGCCGTTTGTAGGATTGCCATGTTATTACTTTCAGTAGCACCACTGGTTAAAATAATGTCGTTATCCTTCGCATTAATACTTTGCGCTAAAATATGCCGACTTGTATCTAAAACCGTGTGTGCTTGGCGTCCAAAGAAATGGGTGCTTGACGCATTCCCAAAATATTGGGCCATTTGCGTGGTCATCGTCTCAATTACCTTTGGGGCAATCGGGGTCGTTGCTGCGTTGTCTAAATAAATATGTTCCAAAATTTTTCGCCTCGTTTTAAAAAGTATCTATGTTAGTTTAACATAGAAGCCACTTTATTAGCGGTCGAAACACTTCAAAACTAAAAAAAGACTAGGGTTAACCCCTAATCTTTTAATATTGCTTCAATTAAGCCGTCATTAAGGCTGCTTTTTGTTGTTCTGATAATGATTCGTTCATCCGACCACTCTTGAAACCGGCTAAATCAACGGTCACAAATTCAAAACCAACTTGTTGTAGTGCTTGGTTAATTTGTTCACTGTGTGTTAAGAAGTCTGCAATTTGGGCTTCTGGGACTTCAACCCGGGCGATTGATTCGTGATAACGGACACGGACCGTTGCAAAACCTAAATCACGCAAGAATTTTTCAGATTGCATGACTTGTGCAATCTTGTCTTCTGTTAAGGCTGTGTTATATGGGAAGCGTGAAGAAACTGAACAGCTGGCCACTTTGTTCCAGTTATTCAAGTTTAATGCTTTTGCTAATTGACGAACATCAATTTTATAGAACCCAGCTGTTTGAAGAACACTTTCTGCACCAGCTTCATCACGAGCCCGTAAACCCGGACGGAAATCACTGTTGTCATCCATAATCATACCGTCTAAGACATGATCAAAACCTTTTTCAGCAGCGATTTGGTTTAATTGTGTATAGAACATCTTCTTGCTGTAATACCAAGTTTCTGGTGTGTTGTTAGCAATATGTTCATCGGATAAGTAATTTAAAGTGGTTGCTTCAACGTTGGCACCCATTTCATTTGCTAAGGCCATTGCTTTATTAAATTCTTCATCTGTGAATAATTCTGAGTTAGCAACGACTGCTAAGACATTTTCCTTGCCGAGCGTTTCTAAAGCCATTTTTAACACTAATGTGCTATCAATCCCGCCAGAAAAAGCCACGATTACTTTTCCCATTTGTTGTAAATTGGCAGTTAGCATTGCTTTTTTTTCAGATAAGGTATTCATTTTTAAAGACTTCTTTCTATATAATTAAATTAATTGTTTTAATTCTGATAAACCATTTTGAATCCGATCAGCATAAGCTAAATCATTATTATCTAAACTTTTGACAATCATTAAATTCAAATCTGTGGCACTATCAACAAAGTGTTTGAATGTTGATTGACCCGCATTCTGTTGTGCATCGTCTAAATCCCCGTATAGTTGTTCCGCGGTTAAAAGTGCTTGTTGGGCTTCAATCAAGCTTGTTGAAATTGTCCCTGGTTGTGAGGCATGTGCGGCAACTTCAAATAAGTCGACCATCATATTTTGAGTTTGTTTAATTTGTTCACGCATAATTGATTCCTCCGATTGAATTAGATACCAAAGAAGCTCCGCATGAAAAGTGCGGCACATAAGCCCCCAACAAATGGGGCAATCCCTGGTACGATAATGCCGTATTGCCAATCTGAGTTAGCTTTATTTTTGATGGGTAAAATAGCGTGGGCAATTCTAGGCCCCATATCACGCGCCAAGTTCATCGCAAATCCAGTAGGACCGCCCATTCCCATCCCAATTGCCCAAACAAGTAAACCAACAGCAATTGGGGCAATCCCAGGCGTCTTGATTTGTGTAATGGCAATAATTGATGCAATAAAGACGAATGTTGCAAAAAATTCAACGAAGAAATTCCGTGGTAAATTACGGATACCAGGTGCTGTTGAGAAAATATTGCGAACAGCGACTGGATCCACATTGCCTTCTGAAGCTTTAAATTCGTCGGCGTACATAATGTAGACAATCACTGCCCCAACAATCCCACCTAAGACTTCAGCAACGGAATAAGGAATAAACATTGCCCATGAAATATTGCCTAAAACACATTGTGCCAATACCATGGCTGGGTTGATTGAAACATCCCCGAAGATGAATAAGGCTACTGTAATCCCGAAGCCCCAGGTTGTAATCGCAAATAAATGCCCTGAACCACGATATTTTGACCCCTTTAGGACTTCATCACTATGAACCCCGACCCCGAAAATAATCATGAGCGCTGTGCCCATAAATTCTGCTAATAACTGATGAACCATGAATAAATTCCTCCAAATTTTAAACGTGCTTTTGCCAGTATCTTGCTGTGCTTTGCTACATCAGTCAAATCACCGACTTTGTCGGCAATTCGTCTGATTAGGCAAATGCTCGCAAGCTAACCACTGGCAACGCACTTTTATTTTAATTGCTGATAAACAGCGAGATAAACTTGATTAAGTGCCACGTCATGCGTCTTAGCGGCTGCTAAACAGTCGTCAAATTCTGGTGTATATTTTTCAATATCGTCATAATTAACCACTTTGACCCGAATATCACCGTAACTCGTCGTGACGGTGATAAAATGCCGTGGCATAATAGTACGCCCCATTGTCTGGTAACGTACACCAACGGTTGATGTGTGTTTCAAGATCAGATAAGTCATAGCTTGCTGATCGGCTGGATGAATCATGACCGTTAGTTTAATAGCTGGTCGGTTTTTCTTCATTTGAATGGAACTGAAAAAGGCATCGAGCGCCCCATTATCCATCAATAAATCTAAAACCGGTGCTAAACTTTCCGCTGACTGATCATCAATGTTGGCCTCCAACACTAATATCTGATCTGACTTTTTCTCAACAACTTGTTGGCTTAGTTTTTTTTTTCGCACAACATCACACGTAATGCGTTGAGTTGTGGTGTTTCCCGTTTACCAAAGCCATAACCGACTTTAGTAATTGTTTGATTATCAGGAATTGGACGGAATTGATCGACAATTGTCTTGACAATCCCCATTCCCGTTGGCGTAATCAATTCCGTATGAATCTCTGGGTTTTGCTTAATCGGAATCGCACTGCCCACTCGCATCTGCATCACAGCTGGTACTGGGACGGGCATCATCCCGTGGGCCACTTTGATAAAGCCACTGCCATCCGTTAATTCGGATGAATAGACTTGATCGACTGCCAATAATTCGAGGGCGACAAACGCGCCGACAATATCAACGATTGAATCGAGCGCACCAACTTCGTGGAAATGGACATCACTTAATGGTAATTCGTGAACGACCGCTTCTGATTTGGCAATTTCTGTAAAAACCTGTTTAGCATTAGTTTTAACATAATCGCTTAAATCACTATGATCGATAATCGCTTCGATATCCTTCAGATGTCGCACGTCATCTCCGTGACTGTGGGTGTGCCCATTGGCATGTTGATGTACGTGCTCATGATGATGATGAGCTGGTGTTACTTCAACGAAACCCTCATCCTTGTGCACGGATTCTGGTAAATGAACATCAAAATCGGTCCCATAAATACTACTTTTAGCAATGCGTGCCGCATGTAGGTGGTAGCCAGAAATATTCAACTTAGCAAGTTCAGTTTCAAATTGTTTAAAATCAAGCCCTAAATCAAGCAAAGCCCCAATAAACATATCGCCACTAATCCCTGAAAAAGCGTCTAAATAAAGAGTTCTCATTTGTCATCCTCCGTATCACTTAAATGATTAATCATACTTGCTGAGTAACCGGCGCCAAAGCCATTATCGACATTGACAACCGTAATGCCTGAGGCACAACTATTAAGCATCGTCATCAGCGCCGTTAAGCCACCAAAGTTAGTGCCATAGCCGATGCTAGTGGGGACGGCAATCAGTGGCTTTTCAATTAACCCACCGACAACACTGGCTAGAGCACCTTCCATCCCAGCGACCACAATTACCACCTGGGCCTCACGAATCTCATCTAAATGCTCAAAAAGGCGATGAATACCGGCGACACCCACATCATAAATTCGTTTGACTTGGTTACCATAGACCTCTGCGGTGACGGCTGCTTCTTCAGCAACCGCCATATCAGAAGTACCAGCCGTTACGACAGCAATATAATGCTTAGTTTGTGAGACTGGTTTTAACATCAAAGTGACACACTGGGCTATTTCATCATAGTGGGCAGCCGGTTCGGCAACTCTAATCGCCGCATACTTTTTGGGGGTGACTCTCGTACAGAGAATATTTTCAGCATGGCGCTTTAAAGAATCGATAATCCCAATGATTTGCTCGGCTGTTTTACCAGCGCCATAAATCACTTCTGGATACCCATTACGTTTTTGACGACTTAAGTCAACCTTGGCAAAGCCTAGATCATCAATCGTCTGTGTTTTTTCGATTTGGTGAGTCGCTTCTGCGATGCTTATTTTTTGTTGCGCAACAGCTACTAAAAGCTGTTGGAGCGCATTAGTTGTGTCCAAGTTTCTCATTCTTTCTATTTGTTATTTAACAATGACCCCTAATCCATCAGGAATGACGGTTACTTTTGCGTCCGCACCTTCAATTGCGTAAGCCCGTTCTAAAGCAGCATCTAAACTAGTTGCCAGTTCCATATGCATATCGGTAATTAATTGGGGATCAACTAAATCTGATACGAAAATCACGTGATGTTGCACTAAAATCCGGGCTAAAATTTGTGACGTCCATTGATCGGGCACCGTTTCAAGCCGTGGTGTGTTAATCGCTTGCTCTAAGAATTCCTTAGGATCCTTAACGTCAGCGATATTATGGTAGAACCCATCACCGCCATGCCCATCACGCGCACCAGCGACCATGATAATGACGCCGCCTTGTTTGTTGGTGGCTTCAGCAGCGGTCATCCCTTTGACTGCTTGGTAGATATTTTGATCAAGTGGGTAACCACCATTCGTCGAAATAGCAATATCACAGTCAATTTTGTCGACTTCAGATAAACTCTCAACGAAATCACAACCTTTTTTATGCGCTGTTTCTAAGTTACCTGCGAATGAACCGATGATGTGTTTGTCTTCATCCAAAACGACATTCAAGATAAATTCAAGACCAGCTTTTTTAGCGGCATAAACCATATCCTTGTGGACTGGGTTATGCATTAAATTACCGGTTCTTGAATAATGCGAGTTGATAAATTCACCTGAGTGATTAGCCATGATTGTTTTATATGACGCTACACCTGGTAAAACTGATTTCCGACCACCAGAAAAGCCAGCAAAGAAATGAGATTCAATGAAACCTTCTGAAATTAATAAGTCAGCTTCCACAGCGATTTTATTGATAATACAATCGCCACCTGAAGGTAATTGACCAATTTTAACCACTGAACTATCATCAGTTGAGATGTGCATGACGATTTCTTCATTAGCAACAATTTCTTCACCATATTTGTTAACCAATTCTTCGTGCGTTGAAGGCCGGTGAAATCCGGTGGCCACCAAAATACGAATCCGTGCATCTGGGGCTACGGAACGAATCCGTCTTAAAAGAATGGGTGTGATGATATGTGAAGGAACCGGACGAGTATGATCGGAACTAATAATGACAATGTTCTTCTTGCCCTTCGCCAATTCTTCCAATTTAGGACTATCAATGGGATTATCCAATGATTGTTCAACCGTTTCAGCTTCACTTAATGGATTTTGATAAGTGGCTGCTTGGGAAACCAGCTTCCCGGCAAAATTAGTATCCGGAATATTGGCCGTAATAATTTTTTGATCGTAAGGTAATTTTATAGCTACCAAACTGTAGGACTTCCTTTCTCGATTCTAAATTAATGCTTAAAAAAGCTACGGTTATAGTTATACAGATTTTCTGAAAACAATGCGGTATAATTTATAAACAACATTAAACGTTATAAAAGGAAGGTTACAAATGTTAACAAATATTTGAACGAAATAGCGTACACTTAAGACTCAAGTTATAGAACAATAAGTATATTGATTATCAATCTCAACTAAGGGTAGGCTAATAGAATTATGGTTTTAAACGATATTGAATTTTTAATTAACTTTTTAGAAGAGCGTCACGTACCAATTATTACTAAAAAAAGACATACGTATCTGACTTATCACGGTCTAGAAGAACGTTATACCTATATTTTAAAAAAGGGGATTATTAAAAATTCGATTATCTTGCAAGATGGTCGTGAATTTAACTTATCTTATATTGCACAGCCTGATGTCATCTCACTCTTACGAGATGAAGTCTCTAAGTATACGGATCAACCCTTTAATGTCCGTATTGAATCTGATGAAGCCACTTTTTATCAAATTGACCGGGTCACCTTTTGGAACTATGTCAACGGAACGCCCGAATTACAAAATTACATTAAAAACTACTATCGCAAAAAACTATCCGAAAATATTTATCGCCTTCAAAAGATGATGATGAATGGTAAAAAGGGTGGTTTATGCGCCTTCTTATACAATCTAATGGATCTGTTTGGCGTCAAACAAAAAGATGGCATCCTCATTGACTTTGTAGTCACCAACGAAGATATCGCTGGTTTTTGTGGCATTAGCTCCAGAAGTAGCGTCAACCGAATGCTCAATCAGTTAAAAAAAGATGGCGTCTTACAAACCAGTGGTCACAAATTTTTAATTAAAGATGTGAGTTACTTATTAGATAACATTGCCAACTAATTTGTTAACATTTGTATACATGAAAAGATATTGAAAACCCCTATGAGACGCGTAACATTAACAGCAACAAATCACTCAATGGAGGTTTCATTCTATGCATATTCCCGATAATTACTTAAGCCCACAAACCTGCGCCTTTTTCTTTGTTGCAGCTGTTCCAGTCGTTGGATTAGCCTTAAAAAAAGTTAAATTACAAATATCCGAAAAAAAAGAAACGGTACCAATGCTAGGCATCTCCGCTTCTCTTTCATTTTTAATGATGATGTTTAACGTACCGATTCCTGGCGGGACAACCGCTCATGCCGTTGGTGCTACTTTACTCGCTATCCTGATTGGCCCGTATGCCGCCAGTTTATCGGTAACCCTGGCCTTAGTGACACAAGCTTTCTTGTTTGGCGATGGTGGCATCCTCGCGCTCGGTGCTAATATCTTCAATATGGCGGTTGTTATGCCTTTTGTCGGTTATGGTATTTATCGACTTTTCCAAAAATCGCATCATGAAAAGTTGGGTGTTATCCTTGGTGCTTATCTAGGCATCAACGCCGCGGCTTTAATGGCGGGCATTGAACTTGGCTTACAACCCTTAATCGCCCATGACGCAGCTGGTCAACCACTTTACGCCCCTTACCCGCTACACATTGCGATTCCAGCAATGTTATTCGCCCACCTATTAGTGGCCGGCTGGGTTGAAGCTGGTTTCACGGTTGCGGTCTATCAATTTATCAAAAAAGTCGCCCCTAACGAACTTTATGCCGCCCCTCAAAAAAGCGCTGTGGTAGCAACTCCTAAAAAACTACATCACGCCCTTTATACTTTCATCGCTGGTTTGATTATTTTGTCACCGATTGGTTTATTAGCAAGTGGCACTGCTTGGGGTGAATGGGACGCAAGCGAACTCTTGCAACAATTGAAAGCAGCCCATCTTAGCCAAGTCCTCCCGACCGGGATGGCCCATGGCTTAAACTTTAACGCCCTCTTTAGCGATTACACGATCCAAGGGCTTCCCCTGCCACTTGGCTACATGCTATCTGCACTCACAGCGGTTCTTATCTTCTATCTCATTGGAAAACTGGTGATTAACCATTATGCAACCCACGCCTAAACTACCTGATTGGCTCAACAAAACAGAAATAATCCCCCAAACGGTCGCTAAACCCGACCGTTTTTTAATTCAAAATTTACGGTTACTCGAAACGGTTTTAAATCGACTAGCACAACCTGCTACTCACACAAACCAACATACTTGTCATCAAACACCTGGCATTCAACTTATCAGCTTTCTTGTGACACTCTTCATCCTAGTCCTCACACATAGCGCTTTACTCGTCTGGTTAATCGGCCTACTAACCTTAATCCGGATTTGCCGATTGCCAAGCTATCAAATTGGACCACTTCTAAAACGCGTCGCCAGTATTAGTTTGATCGCACTCGCCTTAGTTTTACCGAATTTCTGGCTCGGTCAAATTCAGACGACTTGGTATTTCATCATTCGCACTGAAGTGATTTTATTTAATATTGGCTTTTTTGTCCAAACGATTACCTGGCCCACGTTTATTTTAGCCTTACGCCAGCTCAAACTTCCGACGCTGTTGATTTTAACGTTAGAAATCAGCCTTAAATACAGTCATTTATTAGCCCAATTCTTACAAGAATCACTCTGGGCAATTCGTTTACGGGCCACTGGCAAAGCGAAAAAAAGGCAACATTTAGTCGGTTCACTTATTGGGCGCCTTTATCTCAGTGCGCGCGCCTATATGACTGATTTATATCACGCAATGGTGCTGCGTGGCTACACTGGTCAAAGCAATCGACGGCCCCCTCTGACCATTACTCGTTATGATTGGCGCTTAATCGGTTGGGATTTTGCTTTAATTGGTCTATTCTGTCTCATTCGGAGGTAATTAATATGCTACAACTCAATCACGTTCACTACGCTTACACCCAAACAGATAGTTTGGCGGATATTTCGCTCACTATTCAGCCTGGTGAAGCAGTCGCGTTTATGGGGCCCAACGGTTCTGGTAAATCAACCTTATTCAAATTAATTAACGGTTTAATCGAACCAACGGCCGGCCAATATTATTTTAAGGACCAGTTAGTTGATCACCATTTTTTAAAAAATGCGGCTCAAACGACCGCCTTACATCGTGCGGTCGGCTTTGTTTTTCAAAACAGTGATGTGCAACTCTTCAACGAAACGGTTTCCGCCGAACTCGCCTTTGGACCAGAACAAATGGGTCTGGCTACAGTAGACGTACAAAGGCGGGTCCAAGATTGTTTGAAACTACTCCACATCGAGAAATTAGCCGACCGGGTTCCATATCAATTATCAGGTGGCGAGAAAAAATTAGTCGCATTAGGGAGCGTCTTAACGATGAATCCCGAAATGATTATTTGGGATGAACCCTTTAATGGTTTATCAGCAGCCTATCAGACACTATTAGTCCAACTATTACAACAGCTGAACCAGGCTGGCAAAAGTATTTTGCTTGCCAGTCATAACTACAAACAGGTCCAACAAATCGCTAAGCGAATTGTTATTTTTAATGAAGACCATCAAATTACCAATGATTTACCGCTAACGGAAATTCAACGGCAACCAGCCCTAATGGCAGCTTTAAGACAGTTATAATATCTTTAAAATATAAGTCTAGAAACGTATCTTCTGATGAAGGTGCGTTTTTTTATTAAAAAAGGCTGGCACAAAAGTAAATTTGTGTCAGTCTCAAAAGTCATTATTCATTTCGATTCATAAACTTTTTAAAACTTCTAAAATCTAAAAAAATAACCAAACTTGAATAGATACTAAATCTGCAACCATTTCTCCGTCGCATCCACCGTAATTGTCTGGCCAATTGGCAATGTCAGAATCGGTTGCGTATGCCCAACATTGACATGATAGAGGACTGGTATCGTCTTTAAAATTGGAAATTTCGCTAAAATATATAAAAGCATTTCTTCATCCAAATCAACATCAGTCGGAACCCGCCCGATAATCAGTGCCCGCGGTTGTTGAATACTTTGTAAGAGTGCCGCTAGATTGCGTGAAAAATCATAACGATCAGAATCATCTGAACACTCGAGCAATAAAATTTTACGATCATAATTTGGTTGGTAAGGCGTTCCTTGTAAGGCATAGAGCGTATTTAAGTTGCCCCCCACTAACTCACCCGTCACGCGGCCTTTGGTATATGTCTGCCATTGGTTGTCGTAGTAGTCGCGCTTAGCATCCGGCAAGTACCATGCATCACTTGCCCATTGAGCAGACGCAGTCAACCGAACTGGGTCCGCACCCTGAGTCATCACCTTTTGCCAATTCTGAACTTGATAGTCACCGAGTTGATCCGCTAATTTAAATGCAATATAAGATGGGCCGTAGTAGGTCACTAAGCCGGTCTTAGCGGTAATCGCATTGGCCAACGATGTAAAGTCAGAATAGCCGCAAATAATCTTAGGGTGTTTAGCAATCAACTCAAAATCGAGGTATGGCAATAATTCGTTGGCATTATAACCACCAGTCACTGCCAAAATTGCTTTGACGTTATCATCTAAAAAAGCCGCATGTAAATCAGCAACCCGCGCCTCAATTGGACTTGAATTTAAACAATCCATCACCATCACATTTTGACCAAATGTGACCTGATATCCAAGGTCATTCAGGCGTTTGTGCGCCACTTGATTAGCACCAAACCCGCCTACACTTTGTAAACTATTGCTAGGTGCGATGACCCGAATCTCATCGCCTTTTGATAATCGTTTGGGAATCATCTAAATTCACTCCTTTTTTACAGGCAATTTCAATCAGTCTAACTGGGTTAATTAGTTTAGTCAACAATATAGCCACTTACTTTTAACCAAAATAAAAGCCTTAGCTATTTTCCTAAATAGCTAAGGTTCTTATTTAACTAACTTTCTGAATTGTTATCATTATCCTGGTGATCGGCAATCAGGCAGCCATCCGGCCCACAGATACCGGATTCAGGATCATTGCCGGTAATTTCAATTGTTTCAAACGGATTATCATTCATTATGCTTGCTCCTTTGATTGAATTTGCTTAAGTGCTTTTACAAAGGCCTCATAAGGTTGCGCCCCACTGATGGCGTACTTATTATTAATTACAAAATAAGGGGCGGCATGAATCCCTAATTGCTGTGCTTCATTTTCATCATCCAGTACAGCCTGGTGATAGTCATCCGAATTTAAAACCTGGCTCACTTCATTTTTATCCAATCCCACTTCAGTAGCAGCCGCTAATAAAATAGCATGATCCGCGATTGATTGCCCATCATTAAAGTAAACTTGATAAAAACGTTTGATGACCTTTTCAGTCAGTACCGGATTTTCTTTACTTTCCGCCAACTTAATTAATCGATGAGCATCAATCGTATTTGTTGGGACAACCCGATTAATTGCCATTGGTAACCCATCGTCCTTAGCCATTTGTTCAATATAAGCCATTTGATCTTTTGCTTGTGCTTCCAAGGCTCGATTACCTTGCGTAAAGTGATTAATATAGCCTTCAGTTGTCTCTTTAGGAGCCGTTGGGTCTAACTCAAAAGATTTAAATACTAATTGTGTGTCATCGTAAATTCCAATTTCTTTCATTGCCCGCTTCATCCGATTCGAACCGATATAACAAAAAGGGCACGCAATATCTGACCAATACTTAATTTCCATTTCAATAACCATCCTCTATTGTTTAATCGTTGCCTCATAATTTAACTGTTCAATATATTCAAAAGCATTTTGCCCAGCGATTCCACCATCCCCAACTGCTGTTGTAATTTGGCGTAATTTTTTCTGGCGGACATCTCCAACGGCGTAAATCCCAGGAATTGACGTTGCCATTTCGGTATCTGTCACAATCCAACCAGCTTCATCTGTAATATTGAGCTTTTTAAACATTTGGCTGTTAGGAACATTCCCAACGTAAATGAAAACACCGGAAGTATTGATTATTTTTTCTTCCCCAGTTTCATTGTCGAGCATCTTAACCCCCGTCACATGTTGATCATCACCCATAATTTCAGTGACACCCGCATGCCACGTAAAAGCCATCTTATCATTTGCAAAGGCGCGGTTTTGAAGCACCTTTTGGGCGCGTAATTCATCCCGGCGATGAATTACGTTAACATTCTTGGTGATATTGGCTAAATATAGACCTTCCGAAATAGCGGAATCACCACCACCAACTACCGTCACATTTTTATTTTTAAAGAAAGCCCCATCACAAACTGCACAATACGAGATCCCTTTGCCGGAGTATTTTTCTTCCCCTAAAACTCCCAACTTGCGGTTCGTTGATCCTGTTGCAATAATCACTACTTTAGTTGTGAAATCATCACTATCAGTACGAATATGCTTAGTCTGGTGCTCATCAATTGTCACCTCTTGAACATCGCCATAAACAAATTCGACCCCCGCATTAGTAGCCGTTTCATACATTCTTTCTCCCAATTCAGGACCTTTAATCGACTGATAACCCGGATAGTTTTCAATATCATCTGTATTATTCATTTGACCACCATAAACACCGCGATCAAGCATTGCTACTTTCAAATTAGCCCGAGCAGCATACATCGCCGCAGTCATGCCCCCAGGTCCAGCACCGATTACAATAACGTCATAATCCATCATTTGTCTGCACCTCCATTAGTAGTAATATTATTTAAAAATTGTTCAACTTCTGCTTTCGTTTTACGTTCTTTATTAACTAATCGACTGATTTCATAACCATCTTGATAAGCGATGAAGCTTGGGATGCCAAAAATATTTAACGCTTGTGCCAAATCAATATTTTCGTCGCGATCAACCTCAATAAACTGATAATCTGGAAAATCAGATTCAATTTCTGGTAAGTGAGGCTTAATAAAATGGCAGTCAGGACACCAATCTGCCATAAAAACTAATACATATTTACCCTGTTTTAATTTTGTATCTAGCGCTTTTTTACTCATAACCGGTAATTTTTCCATCAGTGTTCCTCCACATTATTTTGAAATCAAAATTCATTCAACGAATTCATTGAATAGGTAAATATTACCACGTATTTTATTTCTGTCAATTTTTAAACTCTAAAAAAATACGGCTATCTTTAAAAAGACAGCCGCATACTTATACTAATTAATTTTAACGAAGCTATTGCACGACAACTCAAACTTTCACAACAATAAATCGCTCGCATAAACAAGGGATCGTTGGCTCAAATGTTCGGTGTAACTCGGCATATTCAGCCGCAAAAAAAGGGTCATGAACCGCTCGCCAATAAGCAAGCGTTCGATTACCCTCTCCTTCTAAATAAGCATAATCAGCCGATACCTTATTATAAGCAATGATTTTACATCTCATTTTTTTAGTAATCGCAACGGGCTTCCCTTGTCCACCTAATGTCACTGGTAACCCTCCGCATCCAGTTATTAGATTAGCGTTAGTTTACCAGAAATCACTATTTTACCAAAAAAATAAGCCTAGCATCAAAGCTAGACTTACTCGGTCGCTCATTTGTTTCCCTGTGCTAATGCTCAGAGTCATCCCGTTTCAAACACACTTCTTTTTTTAACGTGCTTTTCAAGCTAACTTTCTGCGCTTAGCCCTGTGAATCAAATAAGCGACCTTGTCGCTTATTCGCTCCCCTGTGCTAATGCTCAAAAGCTAACCAGCTTGAAACGCACTCATTCTTATTTAATATTCTTCAAGAAGTTGAGGAGCATTGCTGCTGATTTTTGACCGGCTTCTACGATGAATTCGTCAAACGTTACACCGGCATCTTCATCACCAACATCACTCATGGCGCGGATAACAACAAATGGAATGCCAAATTGGGTTGCCACTTGGCCAATCGCTGCGCCTTCCATTTCACAAGAAAGGGCTTCTGGATAGATTTCTTTAATTGCTTTGATTTTATCTTGGCTGGCGATAAATTGGTCCCCCGTGACGATTAAACCAACACGTGGTTGTAAGTCAACTGCTTTGGCAGCCGCTTCAATTTGCTTAATTGTGTCAGCATCCCCTTCAAAACGTTGGGGTTGTTGCGGTAATTGACCTGGTAAATAACCAAAGGCCGTTGCTTCAGCATCATGGTATGCGACTTGACTTGAAATCACAACGTCACCGATGTGTAAGCCTTCGCCAATCCCACCAGCTGAACCGGTATTAATCACAACATCTGGTTTTTCTTCGGCTAATAAAATCGCCGTTGTCATCCCAGCTTGCACTTTACCAATCCCTGATTCAACTAATGTGACTTCATGACCGTACAAATGGCCTTTATAGAAGGTATTGCCTGCCACTGTATGTTCTTGAACGTCTTCTAACTGCGTTAATAACGTCCGAATTTCTTCTTCCATGGCACAAACGACACTAATTTTCATATTAATATTCTCCGTTTCCTAAAAATAATCGACTTTACCATTTTATAGGAAAAACAAGATCAAGTAAACGATTATAATTAATCCCAATGTAATGCCGATCGCCCAGTTCAAACGATACTTCAAGCGTTTAACAGCTGGGAGGTCTTCTTTTTTCTCACGCCGCCGCTTCTTTTCGGGGGCGTCTTCAGTCACAGCTTTAAAGGCTGCCTTTTGCTTTTGTCGGGCATATTCCCGTTCGGTTCTTAACCGTTCTTGATCGCGTTGTTTAAAAGCCGCTTCTGCCGCCTCTTTTTGTTGGCGGTAAGCTTCACGCGTACTCGGTTCATTAGCCATTGTCAGCCCTCCTATTTGCTTTGTAATTGCCAGTAGTATAGCGCCATAATTGTTTTGGCATCACAAATGAGCCCACTCTTAACAGCTGCTTGCGCTTGTGCAAGTGTTAAACGTTCAACATTCAAAAACTCATCATCATCTAACGGGCGTTTATTAGCCACCGGTGTTAGCGCCGTCGTATAAAAGAGCGTCATTTTTTCATTAGAAAAACCTGGCGATGTAAAGAATTCAGCAATTTCTTGCAAATTAGCCGTTGTTAAGCCTGTTTCTTCATTTAATTCTCGTAAAGCAACTTTAGCCAAGTCCGTTTCACCTAAATCAATTTTTCCTGCTGGAATTTCAAGGGTTTCACGTTGCATTGGTGCGCGCCATTGTCGTACCAATAATAGCTCACCATCAGTTGTGATTGGAATAATCCCCACCGCACCATGGTGATAGACAATTTCGCGACTGGCGGTTTGACCATCAGGTAAGGCAACTTGTTGAACCGCCAGATCAATCACATGCCCTTTAAAAAGTGTTTCTTCAGATAATACCTTTTCCTCATAAGACATTTAAAATTAGCCACCTTTAATTAAGTTTGCATTCTTGTCAATCATTATACGCGCTTTTGAAATCGTCCGCTATCAGTCCGTAAAAGTTCATTATTTGGTTGGGATTAAATATCCATCCTTAGGC
This sequence comes from Latilactobacillus sakei, assembly GCA_002953655.1. NCBI lineage: Bacteria > Bacillati > Bacillota > Bacilli > Lactobacillales > Lactobacillaceae > Latilactobacillus > Latilactobacillus sakei. The sequence continues at coordinate 942,740 of CP025839.1, read as the reverse complement.
TGATACCTTTTTGATGAAATTACTGTTAAAATGAACTCATCAATATAAATTTAGGAGCTGACAATGATGTTTAAAAAAATAAAAATATGGTGTATTGGCTTTCTAATTATGGCAGTTTCAATTCCAACGTTCGCAACTCTTTTTGATTTCTATGGCGATTGGGATAACTTCTTGTGGGTCGGCCTAGGTGTCTTACTCGCTGCGGTCTACATGCTAATCAGTTTTAAACGCCTTAAGCAACAACCCCAATACAAAACAAATCACAAAATTTCAGATAAAATGTTGAAGCACTATCAAGATGCCGGCATGAGTGATGATGAGATTGATTTCTTCAGATCAACAATGCACCAAGCCGAAATTGAAGTTCAAGCTTTAGCAACTAACATGCAAGCTCTTCCTAAATTAAAGGCGATTGATTTAAATCAAGAAACAACGCGTGTCAGTCAAGCTATGTTCCAAGCAATCGTCAAGGAACCCAAACGCTTGCACTTAGCCAGCGATTTTCTCTATCGTCACTTACCTTCCATTAATGAATTAACGCGCAAATTCATCGAGATTAGTCATCATGAAGTTAAGACGACTGATACTTACGCTGTTTTGGATAAATCTGCCGAAGCAATCGATGCTTTGAGCCAACAAATTAAGCAAGATTACGCAACTTTTGTGGCCGATGATTTAGACGATCTCGACACTGAAATCTCAGTTGCAAAACAACAAACAACCCCTGACCACAAGGAGGAAAACTAATGACAGACGTTACCGAAAAACAAGATGATTTAATGAGTGATTTATTAAAGGACCCATTTGATCAAGCGGCCCCTGCCGTTACTGAAGAAACAGTTACCAAAAAATCAGGTGAAGAATTACTAAACCAACTCTCCCCTGAACAACAACAACAAGCCCAACAATTGGCTGAACAATTAGACGTTAACGATCAACAAGCAGTTCTCAATTACGGCGCCCAGGCTCAAAAGAAACTAGGTGCTTTTTCGCAAACAATGTTGAATCAAGTTCAAAGCCAAGAAACTGGTGAAATCGGCGACGCACTGACCTCGTTGATGTATCGTCTAAACGAAGCTAACCCGGACGAATTACGGGCTGAAGACAGCAACGTTTTCAAACGAATGTTTGGTAAGATTAAAAAATCAGTTTACGAAGTCACTGCTAAGTATCAAAAGATTGGTGCTCAAATCGACGGGATTGCGATCAAACTGGAAAAAGAAAAAGACGGTTTAATGCGTGATAACGAAACATTGGAAGGGCTATACGCTAAAAACAAAGCCTACTTTGATGCACTTAATATCTACATCGCCGCTGGTCAACTCAAGTTACAAGCCCTCGATCAAACTGAGATTCCAGCTGCCATGGCGAAAGCCGAAAATGATAACAACCAAATGGCTGTGCAAGAGGTCAATGATCTCAATCAATTTAAGAACCGGCTTGAAAAGCGGACTTATGATTTAGAGTTAGCCCGTCAAATTACGCTCCAACAAGCGCCACAAATTCGCTTAATTCAAAATACGAACCAAGCGCTCGCTGAAAAGATTCAAGCCTCAATTAACACCGCAATTCCACTTTGGAAGAACCAAGTCGCAATCGCCTTGACCCTCCTCCGTCAAAAAGATGCGGTCACTGCACAACGCCAAGTTTCCGAAACAACTAACGATCTCTTGAAGAAAAATAGTGCGATGTTGAAGATGTCTTCGATTGAAACTGCTAAGGAAAACGAACGGGGTGTTGTTGATATCGAAACCCTTCAAAAGACCCAAAACGACTTAGTCGAAACCCTTCAAGAAACCTTGAAGATTCAACAAGAAGGTCATGAAAAACGGCAAATGGCTGAAAAAGAATTAAACCACATGGAAAATGACTTACGTGATCATTTATTAGCCTACACACAAGGCCAAACAACGAATAACGCGGGTCCTAAGAACGTCAACTAAAAGCACTCATCTGAGTGCTTTTTTATGTTATAATCAGTTTTTATATTGGAAAGTAGGGTTCTTGTAGATGTTTAAAAAGAAAAATTGGAAAATTATTGGTCATCCCCGCGTCAGTCATTGGTTTTTATTAATCATTCTTCTAGGCCAGATTAGTATGAGTGTCATCCGGCTGACCGGCGAACTATACACCAGTCTAATTAATCTAACTGGTAACGAAAATCTATTTTGGGGATTTCCTTTCTTTGAATCGTCTTATTCGATTGTCAGTATTATGGGGACAAAAGGCATATTGGTAGCTAATATGACAGCCGTACTATTATGCTTATTATTAGCCATTTTAATTTATCAGATAAGATGTCAAATTAACGCATCACTCGCCTTGACGAGTTTATTGATCCTTGGATTATCTGATATCACACTCACCGTCGTTGCTTTTTTCACCAACACAAGTGTTGGTATAACAGCAGTAGCAGCGGTTTTTAATTCTCGAATTACTTTCATTTTAATGCTTGTTTATCTTAGTCAAACCCTAATCGGCATTTGGGGCATCTGGCTTTTTACACGATTATTTATCACAAAAACGGCCTTCAAACCAATCGCCTTTTCCAAACGCCATCTTTACTTAATCATTAATTTATGGGGTTTAATCCTAAGTAACTACTTAAAACTTAGCGCACCATCAGGCCCAGCGTTTAACCTATTTTACTTCATCACACTCTTTTTTAAATTCGCCCTAATGATAGGGGTTTTCATTAATCGTAATCCTGCTCAAACCGTACGGCAAAAAGGCTACTTAATCTTCTTATTAGTCCTTCTTGTCGGATTACCGCTCCAGCGTTATCATTTTCAGTTCAGTAACGTCCTAATTATCATAACGCTCGCACAGTATTTGATTAAGAGCCGCCAAATTTCAGCTAACGAAAAAGCCATCAATTCCTAAAAGAATTGATGGCTTTTATTTTAATGACGATGTTTCAGCATCCGCCATCCTGTTAAGGCTGTCGCAATCAAGCAAATAACCAAGGCGACCATGAAGGCATCATGCATCCCAGCAATGAAGACGTCCGCATGCCCTGGAATGTATCCCGTTACTTTTTGACCGTAATTACGACTCATTGCGGCGTACAAGACCGTTGTCGATAATGAAATCCCAAAGACCATCCCTAAGTTACGCGCTAAGGCGTTAATCCCACCAGCAACGCCTAAGTCTTGAACCCCAACTGAACTCATGACAATTGTATTATTGGGGGCTTGAAAAATCCCATTGCCCAGTCCGACTAAACCGACAAAGAACATGAATAACCAAATTGGCGTTTGTAAATTCATCAACATATAACCGACTTGGCTAATTGAGATTAAAATCAAGCCGACAAAGGTTAATAATTCTGGACCAATTTTATCTGAAATACTACCGGCAATTGGGGCCACAACCACCTGTACGATTGGGAAAATCATTAAACTATAACCGGCCAAATTAGGCGCTAAGCCCAATGCATTTTCCAAATAGAATGGCGAAATGACGTTGAAGAAGAAATTGACGACAAAAATTAAGAATGCACATAGCAAACTTAAGCTAAAATCAACATTCTTGAATAATCTAAATGATAATAAGGGCTGTTCAACATGTTGTTCGATCCAAACAAAGATTCCGGCACTGATTAAGGCTACCACAAAAGCCGTTAAAATGATTGGTGATGTAAAACCAATTTGTTGGCCGATAAAAATGCCAAGGAATAAGCTGACAATCAAGGCCGCAAAACTAACAAATCCGGCATAATCAATTTTTTCGTGCGTTTTAATAATATCTTTTGGTAAAATAAAATGCCCAAAAATAATCGTTAAAATACCAATTGGCACGTTAATCCAGAAAATATAGCCCCAACTAAAGTGTGCGAGGATCAAACCACCAATCCCGGGACCCGCGATACTGCCTAAAGCCACAAATGAGCCGGTTAACCCTAATGCCCGGCCCCGTTCTTTTAATGGGAAAACTTCGGTGATAATCCCGTTATTATTACTCATGGTCATTGAAGCCCCTAGCGCTTGAACGACCCGCGCACCAAGTAACAATGGTAGGCCACCGTTAAACCCACATAGTAATGAGCCTAATACGAAAAGAAAAGTCCCAATCTTGAAAACTTTAACTTTCCCGAAGGCATCGCCAACTTTACCAAATAATAGCAATAAAGCACAAATCATAATCAAATATATCGAGACAATCCATTCTGATTGATTCATCGGAATTTTCAAATCCCGACTCATGACAGGTAACGCAATATTGACGATACTCCCATCAAGGGTGGCCATGAAGGTAAAAAGCCCCACCGCCGTTAATATCCGCCAACGATTCTTTTGAACCTGCGGATTATCTGCATAACTTAACGCCATCTGTAAGTCACTTTCTTTCTTTTCAATTTATTTAATAATAAGTATACCCTTCTTTCAGAAAATTAAATATAAAAAAATCACCCCTGAACGCTCGTAAAGAGGGTTAGGGGTGATTTTTAACGTGCTTTTGGTTGCAACAACCTCCGCTTAATCTACTAAAATCGGCAGTAATCCTAAAACCTAGATTACTGCCGATTTTTTATTAATGCTCAGTTGCTAACCGCAACCAAATGCACTTCTTTATTTTAACGTGCTTTCCAAGCTAACTTTCTGCGCTTAGCGCTGTGAATCAAATCATCGACTGTGTCGCTAATTCGCTTCCCTGTGCTAATGCTCAAAAGTTGACCAAGCTTGAACGCACTCATTTTATTTAACGTGCTTCTCGAGTAGCCTTTTCCGGTTAACTGCAAAATGGGTATTATGGCAAGAACCGCCATAATACCCATTTTACCGTTAATCCTCGAAGCCTAACCAACTCGAGTCAGCACTCACTTTATTTAACGTGCTTTTTGAAACTGACTCCTGTGCTTAACGACATTTGTCAAATCAGCGATTTCATCGCTAATTCGCCAAATTATGTTAATGCTCAGAGTCAAACCGTTTCAAACGCACTTCTATTTTACTCTTGCCAAGAAGTATTTTTTCTTGCCGCGACGGACAATGACAAATTTACCTTCGAAGTTTTCGCTTGGGTCAATTTCAAGGGTTGTTTCGCGGAGACGGTCACCGTTAATTGTGATGGCGCCGTTTTGCACATCTTCACGTGCTTGTCGTTTTGATGATTCAATCCCAGCGTCCACTAAGAAATCAACGATATTTTTCTTTTCAGCTGTGATTTCAACTGTTGGTGCTTTTTGGAAGGCTTGTTCTGCTTCTTTGACATCTAAGGCTTTGATATCGCCTGAGAAAAGCACTTCCGTAATCTTTTGGGCCCCTTCTAATTCAGCTTGGCCATGCACAAAACGCGTTACTTCTTCAGCTAAGCGACGTTGGGCAACCCGTTTTTCAGGGGCTGTTTCAACTGTTTTAGCGAGTTCGTTAATTTCAGCTTCATCTAAGAAAGTGAAGTATTTCAAGTATTTAACGACATCCCGGTCATCTTGGTTTAACCAGAATTGGTAGAATTCGTATGGGGTTGTCTTTTCAGGATCTAACCAGATGGCACCGCCAGCTGTCTTACCAAACTTCGTTCCATCAGCCTTGAGCATCAATGGAATTGTTAAGCCGTAGACTTCTGTTTCGCTACCTTCAATTTTATGAATCATATCGATCCCTGAAGTGATATTACCCCATTGATCAGCACCCCCGATTTGTAGTTGCACATCGTGTGCTTTGTAAAGGTGCATGAAATCGACTGATTGTAAGATTTGGTAGGTGAATTCAGTAAATGAAATCCCAACATCTAAACGACTAGCAACCACGTCTTTAGCCAACATTGTGTTGATGTTAAATAACTTACCGTAATCACGTAAGAAATCTAACAATGAAATTTTTGATAACCAGTCGTAGTTGTTAACCATTGAAACGTTAGCATCCGTGCCGAATAACCGTTTCATTTGGCCCGATAAAGCTTCAACGTTATGTTGAACCATTTCCATTGTTTGGAGTTGACGTTCTGATTTACGACCACTTGGATCACCGATTGAACCTGTTCCCCCACCGATAACGATATATGGGTGATGACCAGCCAATTGGAAACGTTTCATCATCATGAAGGGAATTAAATGCCCGATATGCATACTATCGCCAGTAGGATCAACCCCACAGTATAATGAGATACTCTTCTTTTCAGTTAATTCGCGTAACCCGTCAGCATCTGTTTGTTGGTTAATCGCGTCGCGCCATGTTAATTCATCAATAATATTCTTTTGCATTTGAAACCCTCCTAATATAATAAAAAAAGTCCCCATAATCCTCGTGAGAAGATTACAGGGACGACTTAAAATTTAAGTTCGCGGTACCACCCGAATTATGCTAGTTACCTAGCATCACTCATTGATTGGTACGTCAATCACACGTCTGACCACTTAGCGTATTGTAATTCGATTCCAAGCATATACTGGTTTCCAGCAACCCCAGCTCTCTGATATAGCGGCTTAGTCTCTACTCATTACGCGGTCATTGATATTTAACTATGATTATACGTTAATCGATTTTCACGCTAATGTCAATCTAATTATTAAGGTGCTACAGTTAAATTCCATTGTAACTTAGTATTATAATGTGTTGCATAACGTTTAGTTGTCGCCGGCACATGTAAGCCAATACTATAATCGGCAGACTGCTCATCACCAAATTGATAACGATATACAGAATACCCTGGATGATCATAAGTTAAATTACTTTGATTATCACTTGAATTTTCTAAGAAGTGACCACGCTTATTTTGTACTATTAAACGCCGTGGTGTACCATTAGGATCCAAATTAAAATGATCTAGTGCATCAATTTTACTTTCTTCGCCAGTCTGACCATCAGCATGAATAGTCGTTAATTTAGCATTATTAAACTGTAACCTGGCACCATTTAAAATAACTTTTTGAGCTGTTTCAGAGGTAATTTGCCCTTGTTTATCACGTAAAACATATTGGCCTTCAAATTGGTGTTGTTGCTTGACGTCTAAAGACCAGTTCCTAATCCCCCAATAATCTGAGATTTCAATATGATACGGATTTTTCTGATAGCCTGAACGCGGTATCGCCGTTGGTGCTGGCAAATAAAAGGTCCGTTCATTTTGGGTATCACTTAACATCCCAAAATCCATCTTTATTGGTAATGCTGTAATTGCCAGTCGTTGTTTTTCATAGCGGATAGTATAGGTTATTTCGCCAGCTTGAATTTCTGGATCAATATCCTTAGCCGCGCTAAATGTCGCTGTTGTTAAATCATCAGCATCAGTTAAATCAACTGGTGTATAGCCATCAATATAAGCCGGACGAATCTTATTGGGGTCTTGTCCATCGCTTATATCGGCTGGCGTTAATTCTGAGACATGCTTACCAATTGTCCCCGAAGCAGTTACCTGTTTCGCACCAATTGGTTCACCGGTTTGTCGATCAATATACTTAAACATCACTTTACCAACTTTAGGCGCAACTATTTTAGCAGATGCTTCTGACGTCAATGCATCCAAATCACCATTTGCTGTTTTTCCTGAAAATTCAACTTTATTTTTGATAACCGTGTCTTCGGGAAGTCCTTCATTTACCTGAGCTTGATACGTGAGCGTGGTTGTCTGTCCAGGCAGCATTGATTTTAACTGAATCGCACCTATATTTGGTATTGGTTCAGGTGCATCATCTGAACTATATTGAATTTTTGCTGAATTGGAGACTAAGGTTAACCCCTTCGGTAGGGTATCTTTTAGGGTCCCACTCGTCAGTGTCGCACTTTTATTATCAAGTCTAAGTTCAATCTTATAGTCTAAAATGGCCTTAGCATAAGTCTCAATAGCATTCTTATAAACTGCGTTGGGGTTAGTAGTTGTTCGAACTGTTTTATCTAACGTTACTGATGACAGCTCAACAGGAATATCTTCTGTTGCAGTTGCTTCATGGTTGTCGCCTTGGGCCACAAAACTAGGCTTAATGATTGAACCAGAGGCAGAGCGGTTAATAGTTGCATTATATATTAACTTTCCCCATTGACCATCTGTTAAGTCATTGGGTAATTTAATTGTTAGAAGACGTGTCTTTTCATCATAACTTGTTTCTGCTGGTTTTACTTTTGTCCCATCGTTTAGTTCAATTTGAACGTCACTAGTGTCGATATCAAGATCAACCGGTACCGTATGCGTAATCGTTACATCTTTCCATGTACTCTTAAAGCCCAGATTATGAGCCGCTAAAGTTAAGGTTAATTGGTTCCCAACATAATTTTTACCATTCTTGCTAGTATTATTCTGATAGTCTAATGTTGCATCTGGCACAACTACACTAGCAGGTGTCATCCCGATATCAGTTCGATAATGTTTAACTACTCCCGGTTGAAAGTTCTCCCACTGCCATTTATTACTATACGCACCCAATCCAACACCATCACCACCACTAGGCGTCAACTTAGTACCCTCTGCTAAATGCTTAGATTCAAGCCCCACACTGTTGATTGATAGTCCAGAATAGCCATTGTAGCCATAGGTAGAGCGCGCATCGCCATCCTCGCCTTGATTAAATGAATAAACAGGTAATGAATAGTAGGTTGGTCCATGCGGTACTTTCATATTCATAAATAATTTATATTTTTCTTCTTGCATATACAACCCTGCATTATTCCCTTGTGCATAGTGGTGAACATACTGATTATCATCTAATTTCAAATACTTAGCGAAGAAAACAGCCGCGTCATGTGGCTGACTATCGGAATTAGTGATATACATTTCTTGTTGTATAACCGCACGACCGATCATCGGTCTGAGAACAAATTCTACTTGGTAATGCTGTTCGGGAACCTCCCAGTTCGAAATGGCTGTCATTCCAACTGCTTTCAATACTTTTTGACCCGTTTGATCATATCCTCGATAGAATTTGTAATCCGGCATATTAAATGCTAACGAAGTATCCTTTAAAGTAGGGAGCGCTAAAAATTTTTTATTAATAATCAATGCGTAGTCGTATGACGAACGCTGACCACCTTGATGATTCATAAATGCACCAATTACTTTACCATTGTCGTCTATATAAATATTATACTTAGGTGCCATATAATCAACTATTTTACCCCCTATTCGTTGGGAAACAGAACCATCTGAATTAGCAAAGGTATACTTCAAACTTTGATTCACCCCAACTGAAAGTGATCCCACTTCTGTTTGTGCCACTGGTTCCCAATTATCAATACCATCATCAATGGGGGTTAACTCTGAATCACGAATGCTCGATTCATTTGTTTTTAATTTAGATTTTTTGACTTTATCAACTGACTCCAAACCACTTGTTCTATTAGAAATCTTCTTCTCAATATTACTAGTTGTACTCAACGAAACTGATTCTTTATTTACTTCTTGCTTGGCCTCGACCCGTAATGAACTAGTTCTTGTTAATGAAATAACTATCCCGAAAACAAACAATAAGGTTATCCATAATTTCTTCACACTGCTACACTCCCACTAATCAAATATCCACTAATTAAATAACAACATTATTTTAACGTGGTTAATAATTGTCGATATTTCGCATATTAGTTTACCGCTTTTGTCAGACCTTAAACAAGCCCATCATAAATATTCTAATAATACAAAGAAATACATGACATTAACTTTTCGTCTCTTTTTTATCGCGTTAGCACTAGCGGTGTTATTTCACAAATAATTTAATTATTCATCCGTCCTTAATCATTGCCAAGTTAACCTAAGAAATGAATAGCAGTCCGACAATTATTCACTTTCACAGCTAAGTTGTGAAGATGTTAGCAATCGTATTTCAGGTGATTTTTATCATCTAATTTTAATTGTTATCCCATTTTTATAGCTTGAAAATACTAAAAAAGCCCTAAATCTAGTCGATTTAGGGCCTTCTTTAGTATCATTAATCTTTTTTAAGATTATAGTTTTTTAACGTTAGCAGCTTGTGCGCCACGTGTACCTTCAACGATGTCGAATTCTACGGCTTGGCCTTCTTCTAATGATTTGAAGCCTTCGTCTTGGATAGCACTGAAATGTACGAAGATATCGTCTTGGCCTTCAACTGAGATAAAGCCAAAACCTTTTTCATTGTTAAACCATTTTACTGTTCCTTTTTCCATGATGTTACTCCTTTAAAATACACTATATTATCTAGCCAACCGTATTGGTCTTCTAAACAAGTTCATTATACGTGATTTTGTAACCGCATGCAATCAGAAACTCTGATTAATTTAACTTGTAACATGTTTGCCGATGGTACTGTTCGTTGGCCTTTAAAATAACATTCCCAAAGTCCGCATGATGAATCGCATCTGGCATCATTTGGGCTTCAATCGCGACCGCTTCGTGCGGCTGAATCGCCTTATCCGTCAGATTTGGTTCGCTCCCGAAACCGTTGGCAGTGTAGATGACAATCGCATTACCTTCCGTATTAATCGTTAGTGAGCGACCACTAATTGGTTCAGTTAAAACCGCATCATTTCGATCCGCATTTTTATTTAATAAGAAGGGATGATCGTAGCCATTTACCAAGCGATTTTGTGTTTCTTGGCTGGCAAAAGCCTCCGCGATTGCACGTGGTTGCCGTAAATCAAAAACAGTTTGATCAACTGGCAATAATTGACCAGTTGGTAGTCCATCTGGTTGAATTTCGCCGAAACGATCGCTGTCAATTTGCAATTGATGACCGTCGACCAATTGATCGAAATCCCCGGTTAGGTTTAAGTAAACGTGACAAGTAGGATTGAAAAGCGTTGTTTGATCGGATGTTGCTTGGTAATCAACCAACCATTCATTCTTTTCATTCAACGTGTAAGTCGTCGCAACTGACAAGTTCCCTGGGAAGCCATTAGCACCGTCAGGACTGGTTAATTTAAAAGTAACACTAATTGCGTCGGCTTGTTCTTCAACACTTGCTTGCCAAACTTGAGACTCAAAACTATTAGGGCCACCATGATTGGTGTTTTCGCCATTATTAAGTGGCAATTGATAATCGTGGCCGTCTAATGTGAAGGCCCCTTTACCAATTCGACCAGCTACTCGGCCAACCGTGGCACCAAAGTAAGCTTCTTGTTTAAGATAATCCGCTAAATTATCGTAACCGATCACTACATTTTTAAATTGTCCTGCTTTATCGGGCATCACTAAATTCGTGATGGTTGCCCCATAATCGATAACTGCTAGTTGATAGCCCTGACTATTTTCTAACCAATGTTGCCAAACAGTCTGACCATTAATCGTCCCAAATTCCTGACGCCAATATTTCATGACTTGACCTCCAATTGATTTTTAAACGGTTGTGAGCAACACTTTTTAGCCGTTGTTGACACACTCTGTAAATTTGATAAATGCTGCTTGTCCTTTTGCATCACGCTTGAAGACACCCGCATCTTCTAAAACACGCATGAAGACTTTACCGACTTCATTTTGAACCAATGCCGTAACATTGGCTGGTGTAATTGCTGAATGTTCCGCCTTGATTTGGTCGGCCCATGTTTTATGATAAGCGGCCATTTCATTTGGTTGATCACAGAGGCATTTTTCAACTTCTGCCATTTCAGACTTCAAACGTGGTGGTAAAATCGCCAAGCCCATGACTTCGATTAAACCAATATTTTCTTTTTTAATATGTTGGACATCTGCGTGTGGATGATAAATACCATCTGGATGTTCTGGCGATGTTTGATTATCACGTAAGACCAAATCAATTTCATATTGATCCCCGCGCATTCTCGCAATCGGTGTAATCGTGTGGTGCGGTGTCCCATCTGCTTCTTGTGCTAAGACTTGGACTTCTGGATCACTGTAGTGTTGCCACTTAGTCAAAATGTCAGCAGCAAGTGTTTCAATGCGTTTAGCATCGCTACCCGTCAAACGAATAACCGACATTGGCCATTCAACAATTCCGGCTTGAATATCATCATAACCCGCAAATTGAAGTGGTGTGCTGATTGGCGCTTTAGCCATTGGAAAATCATGTCGGCCACCTTGATAATGTTCATGCGTTAAAATTGAACCCCCTACGATTGGTAAATCAGCGTTACTCCCGGCAAAGTAGCCCGGGAACTGTTTAACAATTTGTAGTAGGTTTTTAAACGTGGTTTGATCAATCACCATTGGTTCGTGTTTGCCATCCAAGAAGATTGAATGTTCATTGAAATAAGCATAGGGCGAATATTGGAAGCCCCATGTTTGTTGGCCTAAATCAAAGCGCACAATGCGATGATTACGCCGCGCTGGGAAATCCAACCGACCCGCATACCCTTCATTTTCTAAACAAAGTTGGCATTTAGGATAACCCGTTTGTTTCATCGTTTTAGCTAACGCAATTTGTTTAGGATCTTTTTCGGGTTTTGAAAGGTTAATCGTAATTTCTAAATCGCCATATTTAGTAGGTACATCATAAGCGATATTCTTCGCGATTGCGGCGACCTTGATATAATCGTTGGCTTGGCTTAATTCGTAGAAATAAGCCAACGCCTTTTCGGGGTCCTTTTCGTATAACGTCCAAAAACGCTTGTTAACGGCACTTGGCAATGGTGTCACCAAATCCATCAACTTAGCGCCCAAAATATCGCGTTCAGCCGCTAAATCTTGAATCCGCTGATGGTCAACTGCCAATTGAACCAACGCTTCTTTCAAGTCAATCAAAGTGGTTGTCTCTTGAGCAACAACTGGTGTCTCATCACCTTCGCCAACTAAATCGAGGACAACGTTAAATAAATATTGTTCATCTTCAGCCGTATAAGTTGTTTCTGGAAAAGTGCTGACTTTTGTAATAAACTTTTGAATCAATTCTCTTGCTTGCATATTCTTTCCTCTACCGATCTGCATAACCATTAGGATGGTTTAAGTGCCAATTCCATGCGGTTTCAATAATTGCTTCCATATTGTCATATTTAGGAGCCCAGCCAAGCGTTTCACGCGCTTTGTCACTTGCGGCAATCAAGGTACTTGGATCACCAGCCCGACGCGGTGCCATCGTCACAGGAATTGCCTTGCCAGTCACTTTACGAGTAGCTTCGACAATTTCCATATTTGAAAAGCCAGTTGATGAACCTAAGTTAAAGGCGTTGCTATCATGGCCGTCTTTGAGATATTCAAAGGCCAAGATGTGCGCATCCGCTAAATCTAAAACGTGCACGTAATCACGGACGTTGGTACCATCTGGTGTATCGTAGTCGTCACCAAAGATTGATAATTGATCACGTTTGCCAGCAGCGACTTGTAATACGATTGGTAACAAGTGTGTTTCTGGGTGATGATCTTCACCAATTGAACCATCTGGTTTGGCACCGACCACGTTGAAGTAGCGCAAGGCGACAAACTTGATGCCGTAAGCTTTATCGGCCCACTTCATCATCGTTTCCATCATCAACTTACTTTCACCATAAGGATTAGTTGGGACTTGGGGGTCGGATTCCTTAATTGGAATTGCCTTAGGTTCCCCATAAGTCGCCGCCGTTGATGAAAAGACGATCCGTTTAACGTCGAATTCGTTCATCACTTCAAGTAGCGCCGTCATCCCATAAGTATTGTTGTCAAAATATTTTAAGGGCGCTTGCATTGATTCTGGCACGATTGAAAAAGCCGCAAAGTGAATGACACCACTAACGTCTTCTTGTTGGAAAACATTGCGCATAAATTCTCGATCGCGCACGTCACCTTTATAAAAACGGGCATTAGCGTTAATCGCCGCCTTGTGGCCCGTGACTAAATTATCGACAACTGCAACGTCATAACCGCGTTCAATTAATTGATCAACTGTATGGGAACCGATATAACCGGCACCGCCTAATACTAGAATTGACATATTGAAACCCCTCCTAATTTAATGATTAACCTAACTTCTTAGCACCGTCAGCGATTTCTGCGACATAGAAGCTTGGCGCATAACCAATTTTATCGGTATAAGCCTTCGCAACATTTTCTTCAAAGTTTTCAACTTGGTCTTTTGCAACAATCGCAATGGCACAACCGCCAAAGCCGGCACCAGTCATCCGAGCACCTAAGACGCCAGGTTGTTGCCAAGCTGATTGAACCAAGGTATCTAATTCAATCCCAGTAACTTCATAATCAAATTGTAATGACACGTGTGAGGCATTCACTAACTTGCCGAAGCGTTCAAGGTCGTTGTTCTTGAGGGCTTCTCTCGCCTTCATTGTCCGTTGGTTTTCAGATACAGCGTGACGAGCACGTTTTAATAAGTTTTCGTCTTGTAACATGTATGTTTGTAAATCAAATGTTTCGTTATCTAAATCACCTAATGATTGGATATCATTTTTAGTCTGTAAAATCGCTAAGGCTTTTTCACATTCACTACGACGTTCGTTATATTTAGAATCAGCTAATTCACGACGTTTGTTAGTGTTCATGATGATGATCACGTTGTCTTGTAAGTCGATTGGGACCAAATCATAATCCAAGGTGTTGGTATCAAGTAAAATGGCGTGGTTAGCCTTGCTCATCCCAACTGCGAATTGATCCATGATACCTGAGTTAACACCGATAAATTTATTTTCAACCATCATCCCTGTTTTAACAAGGTCGACACGATCGATATCTAAGTTAAATTGGTCTTCTAAAATAACACCCATTAATAATTCGATGGAAGCTGATGATGATAAACCAGCACCATTGGGAATATTACCTTTTAAATAAATATCCAAACCATGATCGATTGTATAACCTTGTTCTTGTAAGTAAACAATCATGCCTTTAGGATAGTTGGCCCAGTTGTGTGCTTTTTGATATGATAAATCGCTAAGGTCAAATGAAATGACACCAGCATCTTCGAAGTTGCCTGATAAAAGATTGATTGTTTGATCTTCACGTTTAGCAACGACTGCGTATGTCCCTAATGTGATTGCTGTTGGGAAAACGTGGCCGCCGTTATAATCTGTATGTTCACCAATTAAGTTGATCCGACCAGGGGCAAAGTAACTTGCTTCAGGTTCCTTGTTGTAGGCTGCTTTAAATGCGGTATTCAATTCTGTCATGTTCATGGTAAATTCCTCCTTTATTAATCGCTTTCATTTTACTAAACATTTACTAAAAAATCAAACTATTTTTTTAACGCGCGCATTATTTTCAGGTAGTATGCTAAACTAGATAGTAGTAAACACTGAATTGAGAGGTGCACCTTGGCAACTATTAAAGATATCGCACAATTAGCTAAAGTTTCAAACGCAACTGTCTCCCGGGTTTTAAATTACGATCAATCCCTTTCTGTAAGTGATGAAACCCGCCAACGCATTTTTGAAGCCGCTGAAAGCCTTAGCTACACTAAGAACACTAAAAAAAATAATAACCATCGGGGCCGCATCGCGATTGTCGAATGGTATACCGCTACAGAAGAATTGGAAGACCTCTACTACTTATCAATTCGCCTGGGCGTTGAAAAGAAGCTGCAAGAACTCGGTTTTGAAGTCACTCGTTTTTTTCAAAACGATCCTTTCGATACCCTTTATGATGCTGCGGGTGTCATTGTCATCGGTAAATACAGCTTGGGTCAGATTACCCGTTTAAAGAAATTAAACCGCAATCTCGTCTTTGTTGATATGAATACCTTAGACTACGAGATTAGTTGTGTCATGACCGATTTCAAAACACCGGTCAAAGCAGTTGTCGATCATTTTATGGCGAGTGGTTTAACCAAAATCGGGATGTTAACGGGCCAAGAAAGCACGTCCGACAATGTTAAATTGGACACTGACCCCCGCTCAACCCACTTCAAACATTATCTTAAAAAACAAAACAACTTCCATCCCGAATGGCTACTTACCGGCGATTTCACACCGGAATCTGGTTACCAGCTCATTACCCAGTTACTTCATGAACAGGCTGATAACTTACCAGAAGCACTCTTCATCGCTAACGACGCCATGGCAGTTGGCGCATTGCGCGCCCTTCACGAAGCAGCCATCAAAGTACCTGAGCAACTCAGTTTGATTAGCTTTAATGACACGTCAATCTGCCAATACACGTTCCCAACACTCAGCTCGGTTAAGGTCTACACCGAACAAATGGGCCAATCAGCAGCTGAATTATTAATTAAGCAACTCGACGCAGAACAAGTCATTCCACAAGTCATTACGATTGGGACCTCACTGACATTGCGTAACAGTTCAAAATAACGCGTATGGGGCTGGGACAAAATAAATTTTGTCCTGGCCTTTTTTTATCATTCCTAGTTCCAATCCACGGTATAATAGTAAAATCAGATAATGTTAGGAGTCACTATTTTGAAAACGAAAAAAATGCGTCGGCTACTATTAACCGTCGCCATCCTTGCGATTGGTTATTTGGGTGGTCGCAATAATATCCTGCAAGATATCACCCAGAAAATCCCCGCGGTTACACAGTCCACCACGCAACAGGCACAAGTCAGTCCTGATTATCAGGCAATTGCTAACCGCGACTTTGAAAATGGCAGCGCTGCTTATCTTGTCATCAACAACGACAAAAGCCAGTTGACTAGTGCCGATTGGACCAGTGAAAAAATCGATTACGGTCAACTGGATCAACTTAATCGAACGACTTCAGCCACAGCTTACCTTTCTTCCCGCAACCTCGGAAAATCTGAAGGACGTTCACGCCAAGTTTGGCATCCAACTGGTTGGCATAATCAACCACTGGTCGTCAACGGTCGCCGCATCACGCCTCAAAACCGTGGTCACCTGATTGCTTACACCATTAGTTTTAATTTTGATCAAAATGGTCACTTTCAACCGGGCCAACCAGGTAGTTTAGATAATCCGCTAAATCTGGCGACTCAGACCGAATATAGTAATCAAAAGACGATGCAGATTTTTGAAGAAAAGGTTCGCAACGCACTGGCCGCTAATAAAAAAGTAATCTATAAAGTGACAACCGTCTTTCGTGGTAATGAATTAATGCCCCGTGGTTACTGGGTCCAAGCCATCTCAACAGATGGCACCCTTAATTTCAACGATTATGTCTGGAACGTCGAACCCGGTGTCGCCTTTGACTACGCAACCGGTCGGTCTCACTTAGATGCCAACGTTCAAGTAAAAGATAATCATCCGATTGTAAAAGGGACAGAAAATACCGTCAATAATATCAAAAATCGATTCTAAAAAAGAAGCAGCCACGGTTAGGTTTTCTAACGGGGACTGCTTCTTTTTATAAATTGAAATAATACTAATTTATATACGAGTTATGTTTATATTCAAATATTAACCGCATACTTTTTTTGAATCCGTTATTTCTCCATTGCCTTGCGCAATGCTGCTGCTAGTGGACTTTCGGCTGGTTCTTCTTCTTGGTTCACTTTTTGAATTAAGCGGCGTTCTTCATGTTTTGAAATTTTCTTCTTACGATCTTTTTTATCGAGCATTTTTTCCGTCGTCCCATCGTTCAAGCAGCGGAAATAAGCGCCGGCTTGGCCTTCAATGATGACCATTTTCTTATGACATTGTGGGCACCGATGGTTGGAAACTTTGGGATCCTTACGACGCCGATAATGACAGTTTGTGCAGACGTAAACCTTGCCGTCACGCGTATTACGCTCCTTCAACGGATGGTCACATTCTGGACATTTCTTGTTGGTAATCGCGAAATCGTGATATTCAGTTTCACTCTTTTTAATCTCAGAAACCAAGGTCTTAGTGGCCGCTTCGATTTCAGTGATGAACGCTTTTTGATTTTCTTGACCACGCGCAATCGCCTCTAATGAGTTTTCCCATTTACCGGTCAATTCTGGTGAGACTAATGTTTTATTAACCAATTTCAACAGTTGTTGCCCCTTAGGTGTCACTGCTAAGGAATGACCCCGGCGTTCTAAGAGTTCACTGCGCACTAATTTTTCGATAATTTCGGCCCGCGTTGCTGGTGTCCCCAAGCCATAGTGTTCCATCTTACCTAATAAGGTCCCTTCAGTTAAGGGTTTCGGTGCAGATGTTAATTGTTCCTTAATTGAAAATTCGGCAGGCACCACTGCGCCTTCTTGCCAATCAACACTTGTAGTTGGAGTCTCTTTGGAATCCGCATGCCAACCTTGTTGAACGACTTTAGTTTGTTTAAAGGTAAAGGTGTAATCCCCAAACTGAACAGTCGCTTTCGTAATGGCTGTGACATATTGATCCGCAAATAAGCCCATAAAACGTTCGACAATTAAGCGATACATCCGCAATTCATCGGTTGATAATTTTTCAGCTCTGACCGGTTCTTCGGTCGGAATTAAGGCGTAGTGATCAGTGACCTTTCGATCGTTGAAAACAGCCGGTTGTTTCACCTTAGCGCCTTGCCCTAAGTATTGTTTGGCGCGCGGATCAAACTTCACTAAGGCCGATAAACGTTCCTTCAATGTGCCTTCAATATCTGTTGAAAGATATTTAGAATCCGTCCGCGGATAACTAACAACTTTATGAATTTCATATAATGATTGAATCAATGATAACGTCTTTTTAGCCGATAAGCCGTACATTGCATTAGCAACTTGTTGTAATTCCGTTAAATCATAAGGCAGTGGTGCAGCTTGTGATTTTTGACTCGTCTTGACATTAACCACTTTACCTTGTGCCTGTTTTAATTTAGCGACTAACGTTTCGGCTTGCGCACGGTCTTTTAAGCCCTGTGGTTTAGCCATTTGGAGCGTGGCTTGTTCTTGGCCAACTTTTAATTGAATTGTGTAATATTTTTCGGGTTTAAAACGACTAATTTGTTGTGCCGTTTCGTTCACAAAAGCCAATGTTGGTGTTTGGACCCGCCCTGCTGACAAATTATCTTCATATTTCGTCGTTAAGGCCCGCGTGACGTTCAAGCCAATCAACCAATCCGCATGGCCCCGCGCAAGCGCTGAAGCGTACAGGTTATCAAACTGCTTAGCTGGTTTCAGATTGGCAAAACCTTCTTTAATCGCCTTAGTCGTTTGTGATGAAATCCAAAGTCGTTCGACTGGCTTATCAAATTTAATCCATTCCAAAATATAACGGGCAACAGCTTCCCCTTCACGCCCAGAATCAGTCGCAATGACGGCCCCTGAAATGTCCTGACGATGCGCCAAATGACTGATAGCCTTTAATTGCCCACCCGTTTTAGGAAGTGGTTTGAGCCCAATGTGCTTAGGAATAATCGGTAAATCTTCCAAACGCCATTGTTGCCACTCTTTTTTAATATCTTCCGGTAATTGTAATGATAAAAGATGACCAAACGCCCATGTAATCACGTATTGATCGCCTTCAAAATAGGTTTTAGTTTTCTGATTAGTACCGAGAACCTTGGCGAGCTCTTTAGCAACGCTCGGTTTTTCAGTAATGACTAGTTTTTTACGCATTTAAATTCCTCTTAATGAATTGCTCAGATTAGTTACTGACTAATAGTATAACGCATATTGAAAGGGGAATGAAACATAAAAACAAGGGGGGCCAGACAAGAATTACTTTTGCCTAGCCTCCCTATTTTATTTAGTAACAATTAAATTGATTTGAGAATCAAGCGTTAGTTGTTGGCCGTTTGCTAACATTATTGTTGTTGGCCGTTTAAAAGTTACTTCGTTCAACTTAAGTGTAATTGGCGTTTTAAACGTTAAAAATGGTTGCTTACTATTAAAGTTAATTAATGTTTTTTCAAACGAGACCGTCAAATGCTGCCCGTTAATCGTTGAAGATTGGGTTAAGTGATTGATTGTCGTTCTTTTAAAATTAATCTGGTCCAATGGGCGATTTGTCTGCATAAAATTTCGATTACCAAAGTCGTAGACGATTAACTGACCAATATTATCAATTAAACAGTCTTGAAACGTTATATCTTGTTGAACAGGCGTCATCTGATCGACATCAATCGAATAATACTTAAATAACGCATGTGTATTATAAGTATCTTGCGATAAATGCGGATAACGCCCTGGTCCCTTAATTTGGCAATTATCAACTACTAATTGGTGTCCCCCTACTCGAAAAACATTACAAGCCGTATTTAATTGGCAATTAGTCACCTGTAATTGTCGAATATCATAGCCTGCAAAGCAATCATCACCCGTTTCCAAATGACAATTTTGGACTTTAATCGCTCGAGAATGATGCAAATTAAAGCCATCATGGCCTGCTTGAACTGTCACTCGCTCAATTAAAACCTGCTCACAACCATCCAAACAATGTGACCAATTAGCACTATTTTGCATCGTATAACCTATTAGTTGCAAATGTTTAACTTGTGACATGACAATTCCCATTGGCCCTCGAAATTGTTCTTCTCCGTTAGCATCGTAAGTATCACAGCCATCGATTACCGCACCTGGTTCACCAATAATACTGATATTTTCAGCCTGAAAAGCAGTGATTAAGCCATAAAAATAATAGGGTGGTAGGTGCCATTTAGTCTGATAATAGGCATCATTAGCGTACATTATGGTCGTCGGTACTTGAAAATCCTCGTAGTCTAGATAATTGGGACTTCCTATCAGCTGTGCACCCGCCTGCAAATAGAGCGTCATATCGGAATACAATCGTAGACTACCAATTAAAAAGCGGCCGGTGGGAACCGTTATTTGGCCACCACCTGCTTCGCGGCACGCCTCAATACAGGCTTGAATTGCAACGGTCTGGAGTTGGATCGTATCTGCTTGCGCGCCGAAATCGATAATGTTAAATTCTTGATTACGCATTTCTCACCCTCACTTTAGCGTCTCACTAAATAAATGGCACTCGCACAATAAGTCTTTTGACCAGTAAAAACGAGTCCGGTTGCTGTTTTTTGAACTTGAGTCATTTCACCATATTGGCTATCAATCTGCCATTTTTGCCAATCAATTTCTATTTTGAATGTTTGCCAGTCAGTCTTAAAATTATGAAACACCAATAATTGTTCATCTGTAGTTTTTCTAATTACGAGTTGGCTACCATCCGGCTCCCCATATGTTTGTGGCGCACGCCCATAAAATGTCGACTGTCCTTTTTTAAGGATTGTTTTCAATCGTTGATAAAATGCAATCCCGTCATCGACACTCTGCCATTGTGCTTGTGATAGATGCGTAACATCCCCTGAAAGACACATACGCCCGAGGAATGTCGCACTCATCACATATTGAATCTGTTGAATTGAATCAGCCTGATGTAACACGGCCCAGATTTGCGCCTGAACTGGCAACATATGCTGTTGCAAGGTAGCGGCAATCATCGGAATCGACCACGTTTCATGCGCATCGGAATAAGATGACATATCAGTTAGCGCCATCATAGATGGTTCTAAGCGGTGACCGCCAGAAGAGCAGTTTTCGATCACAATTCCTGGCACCATCGTTCTAATTTTCCGAATAAAGGCTTGTGTTGCTAGTATTTGTTTGCGTAACCCCTCACCTAAGGATTCATCATCACAACCAACACCGATATTTTCGTTATAATCGATTTTCAAATAGCCAATATCATTATCTTTCAATAACTGGATAACGTGTTGTCTGAGATAGTCTTGAACCCACGGATCCGTCATATCCCAAAAGCGACGTGTCCCAGCAGTCACTGGTAGGCCATCTTTTTTAACTAAATGATCCACCCAATTAAAAGCGGTACTATCCTTACCAACGACCTCAAATTCAAACCAAATACCGGGAATTAACCCAGCTTGGCGTACTTTTTTAGAAAGTGCTGCTAGGCCATTTGGAAATAGATTTTCACTAACCGTCCAGTCCCCCATTTTATTTTCCCAAGAACCCGCTTGATCAGCATACCAGCCTGCATCAATCACAAAATATTTAACCTGGTGTTGCTTAATAATCGCCAATTCTTGTTCTAAATCGGCTTGGCGCGGTGTGCCCCAAGATGTACAGAATTCATTAAACACAATCGGTAATTCAGTCGCATCGGAATTGGGATGTTGCACCAAACTCGCCTGCGTTAAAGTTGCTAATTGCTGATTAACTGCTTCTTGCGATCCCGTCCCGACTGTTACCCTAGCGACAGGGGTGGTAAAACTGGTACCTGGTAAAATTGATTTACGCCAGTGACCGTAATTATAATCTGCCAAACCACCGGTGATGATTAAATCATCTTGCTTCCGATAGGCTTCAATTTGCCAAGACGTTGGTATCGCAAGTTGAAAGGCCCAATAAACTTGATGCGCTTCATCAGCAACTCCCAAATATGGAAAGAAGCCTCTAACCGGCATCGAACCCACTTGACCAATCTTTTCAACACTGCCACCAGAGGGTTTCCAACTCGGTTCCAATTGGTAATCTTCAATATAGTGGCGCTCAAGCCGACCTTCCATCGCCCATTTACTTCTGAAGCGTGTTAAAGATAACGTTCTAGGCTGATTGGGCACTGAAAGCGGCGATAGTTGACTGATCGAAAAACTTGATAAATTTTCCAACCAGACGGCTGTAGCCGTTCGGTTTTCAAATCGTGACTGCATTTCTAAAACTGGATAGCCTTTATGCCACGTTAACAAGTGCGTCACTAAATTCCCTTTTGCATCTTGCATTTGGGTTGTAATGCTAATTTGTTGTTGATTTTCTTCAACGGATTGATCTAAGTAGGTTAAAGTTTGTGTCGTTTCACTGTTATGCATACTCCAACCGTTCGTAAAACCTTTGCTGGCAGTATCTCCAGCTAGGGCCACCTGGACTAGAGAGTCTACTGGCGTTTTTGCAATTTTTACTTCATGAGCACGGCTTTGGGGATAAATGACTAGTCCTACTGCACCACTCTTTTCACCAATTGAATATGCTGCAACGATTGAATCAAATGTATACTTTTTATACTGACGACTCTCTTTTATCATTTTTTCCTCCTCTTGGTTGCTGGGGGAATTGCTAATTCTTCCCGATATTTAGCAACAGTTCGTCTAGCAAGCTGCAGCCCTTGCGTCTTAAGTGCTTCACTGATTTTTTGATCACTCAACGGCTGCTGTGGCAACTCATTAGCAATCATTTGTTGAATAATTTTCTGCACTTGATCGACCGAACGCATCGTTTCACCTTGCTTAACTTTACTCCGCCGTGCAAAAAATGTTTTTAATTCAAACGTTCCCGTCGGCGTTTGTAGATATTTACCATTGACTGCACGACTAACAGTCGATTCACTTAATTGAAGTTCGTTTGCTATATCCCGAAGTAATAACGGCGCTAACGAAGTTGTCTGCTGTAAGAAAAATGCCTGTTGCTTGGCGATAATACAGCGACCAATTAAGCTAATCGTCTTTTTGCGGCGTTCCAAATTGTAGACCAATTTTTGATAATCGGATTCTTTTTCATTGATATAGCGCCGCACCTCTTGATCTGTTGATTGTTTTAAGGTTTGATAGGTTTCATTTGCGAATATCAATTCTGGATTCCCATATTTTGAAAAACTTAACGTCAAGTGCTTATCATCAATCTTCAAAATCAAGTCTGGCACAATTACTTGCGACCGTTGACTGGTATAAATTTGCCCTGGTGCGGCCGTTAGCTGCTGGATATATTGCTGGCAATCTATCACTTGTTTTGCGGTTAAGCCACACTGGGTTTGAATAGCCTGCCAATCATGTGCAACTAATGCTTCAAATTGGCTCGATAAAATCGTCACTGTTCCTACTGGTACGAATTGTTCAGCATGCTGTGCTTGTAACAGTAAACACTCTTGTAAAGAACTAGCCCCCACACCTGGTGGATCTAACCGCTGCAATAATGTTTTAGCATCTTGGAGCATAATGGGGTCAATTGCTAGCTCAGTTAATATCTCCGCATCACTTAATTGTAAATAGCCATTGGGATCTAGTTGTTCGACTAGATAAATTACTAAATCCCTAAGCGGTGTTTGCCGCATCGTTAGTTGAATTTGCTCTAGCAAGTATTCAAATAAAGAGCGTTGTTCATCTTTAATCTGATACGTTGCCGTATTTTGACTCGCAACGTATTGACCATATTTTTCTTGCACATCAAATAATGGATTTTCCAAACTACTCTCTTTGAGGTAACTTAGTAAATCGATCGTATCCAGCTGCAACATCATGATGGACTGTTGCATACTCTGCGACAATTTAAGTTGTTGTGATTGCTTTTCTGCTAATTGTTGTCCTTGTTTAAGCGCCATTTTGCTCACCCATTAACTGTTTAATACCATTACCGACACCCTCTGCATGCTGATTATCAATTATCAAATAACTGGCTTGTTTAACTTTTTGAACCGCATTACTCATTGCCACCCCATAACCAACCCCAGCTAACATTTCAATATCATTATCATAATCACCAAAACAAGCAATCTCGGTTAAATCAAGCGCCAGGTACTCGGCAATTTTCTTGATGCCTGTTAACTTGGTAACCCCCTTAGCGGTCATCTCCAAGTAATTACGATCTGACCAAACTTGATTGACAATTTGCTGTTGCTCTAGGGTCTTTAAACATGTGGTTAACGCTTCAGTATCGGTGGTTGTAAAAGCCGCTTTATAGATATTAAGACCTTGTTTTTCAATCGTTGCTAGCAATGCTTGCTCTGATTGAATCTGTACGATACTGGGATTACCATGAACAAATTCAGGAATTGCAATTTGAGAAGTAGTTGGTTGGTAATAAAATGAAACAGCGGCGCTATTAAAAAAGACCTGCACTTGATTTTGTAAGCCAATCCCCAATATTTGGCGAATCGTTGTAATTGATAAAGGCGCCTCATAGAGGACTTCATCAGCTGGTCCTAATACATAACTACCATTTAAGCAGACTTTATAGCCACTAACGTTCAAATCCTTAAAAACGGCTTGGATAGAGTCCGCCTTTCGCCCCGAAGTAATTGCAAATACAACTTGCTGTTGTGCCAATCCCTGAATTGTTTGGCGATTAATAGTTGAAATCTGATTCTGACGATTTAATAATGTGCCATCTAAATCCGTTCCTACCATTTTTATCAAATACTTAGCTCCTTTTTACCAGATTAGAAAGTCCTGATTCAGCAAACGTAAAATAGCTTCAATAAAATAATAATCCGAATAGATGATTGGGGTTTGGACAGTTTCTTCCTCATGATAAGCTGGTGTCGCATCCAAAACAATGCCATCTGCCTCAGTACGCCAATCAACATGCTTTTCAACAATCGCCTTCAAGATATTAACGGCCGCCTCTTCATAAAGTGGTCGTTCATTTTCAGGTACATGCCGCGCAATTTCTAAGAACCCACAAGCAGCACACGTTGCCGCAGAAGTATCAACTTTCACTGGTGTTTGTGGCGCTCTAAAATCTGATACCGGAATGTAACCTGTTTTTTGAATATTAGCAATAAAGTAATTCGCGACTTTTTTAGCTGTATCAAGATATACCGCCTTGTGAGTATGCCGATAACTAAGCGCAAAACCATAAATGGCCCATGCTTGTCCGCGTGACCAAGAAGAGCCAACACCGTAACCTTGACCACCTAAGGTTTCTAGCAAGGTACCATCCTGTGGGTCAAAGACACCAATGTGTGCGACCGAACCGTCTGCTCGCACAATATTAGTCATTACTTTATCCGCATGATCTTCCGCAATAAAACCAAACCGCGGATCGTCTAGGGCTTCTTGCGCCCAGTACAATAACGGAATATTTAACATACTATCGATAATGACCCATCCTGCTCGATCGCGATTCCACGAACGAATAAATTGCCCGCGTGGATTATAGCGACCCGCTAACAACTCAGCGGCATGTAAGCCCCGTTGTAATGATTTTGGATTTTGTGTCAGGCGATAGTTTGCGACTGCAGTATGCAACCACATAAAGCCAACATCGTGATGTAAGCCCTTGAAGTTTAAAAAAGCTTGATCTAAGCGTTCTTCATTTTTTTGAGCCGTTTCTTTGTAAATTGGCTTACCTGTAGCGTGGTATAACTGCCATAAAATGCCTGACCAAAAGCCATTTGTCCACCAAGTAATGTCTTTAGCGCCCATATCAGTGTAATGCCCATCAACGGCCATATAGGGAATTTGGTCTCCTAAACGCTGAAGTTCTTGATCAACCTTTAATTCAATTTTACTGAGTATTTGTGTTGCCCATTGTTGCTTATCCATTAATTTCAACACTCCTTTAATTTAGAAAAAGTCTTCTTCTCGTTCTTGATTTGCTACCAATTGAATCTCGTGCATATTTTGCGAAGCACTTTCAATAACGTGTTGGATTTCCGCTTCAGTTTGTGGTGTAGCTAAAACGACTTCTAACACCAATGCTAGATTCATCCCACCAATTATCCTGACATTAGGGAGTGGTAACAAAGCCATTGCTGCGTTACACATACTACCTCCAACAATATCGGCCAAAATAATAATATTTTGTTCTGGTTGGATGGTTTGTTTAAAACTGTCAATTAATGCATCTGGTTGTTCTCCTGGCATCAGACCCAAACATTCTAAATTAGCTTGCGGGCCTGCGATCATTTCTACCGCACGTTTCATCCCTTCTGCTAACCGATTGTGTGATATCAAAATAATTCTGTTCATCGCTATTACCCCTTCATCTTTCACTTACACTTTTCTATAAGCAAGTTTCATGCCACTTTTGTGTCGAAGTAACGCCCCATAATGTTATAGCATCAAAAAAAGCTGCCGATAAAATGCTATTTATCCCAGCTTTTGTATTTCTTATTCACCTTCAAAAATAATATCGTATAAATAATTACGTTCACCATCTGAAACATTAATGCCATAGCTCGACTCAATCGTCCCCAGTGCTCTGGCAATCTGCTGGAGACCCTGAACACGTTCTGCTTCATTATCAGGATGATATTCCAGGGGCTTTTCATTCCGAATTAAACGTTCAATTAGTGCGCTAATGTGCACGTATAAAATAGCCTTCTGATTGTTAGATAATTTAATTTGTGAGCCTTCTTCAAGGCGGCCAATTAATTGGCTCACTGATTCAATCACTTTTTTGACATCTAAAATCGTGACTGCCGATAATAGACGCTCAATTGACATGTTTTGAATTAACTTATCATTAATTTGATCTAACACCGTCGAATCTTCGATCGTTGGAAAAATTTGGTGAACAATTTCCTTGTCTCCTGTCGATACCAATTTTTCTAATGAAATAAACGGCATTCCCGGAATTTGAGGATCACTTGTTCCGACAATCGAAACGACATCATATTGATTAAAGTACGGACTTTGATCTGCGTATTGCGTTAAATAGGCATAATCAACTGCCTCAATGCGATAATCGAGATTCTGAGGCATACTATTCTCTAAGAATTTTTGAATTTGTTTTGCTGAACCAACGCCAGTATGACAAGTCGTAATAATCATCGGGGCTTTTTTAACAATTGGGTAACTCAGTCGATACGTTGGCCGCAGTTTTTCTTGAACCTTGCGCCCAATTTCATCAATTGCGGTCCCACTACGAATTAATTCCCCCACATACAGCGCTTCTTGAGTTGAAACATTACTAATAACTAAAAGTGGTCCGTCGACAACTTCTTCTAGCGATTCCGGCAAGACCATTAAAGACCCCATATCCACTAGAATAACCAGTCCCTTTGAACAATCGTATTTCTTCAAATACTGGTCCATAAATTCCCGCACTTGATTGACTGAAATTGATAACGGCATATCAAACGCATCAAAAACCTTATAATCCAAAAATTGGTTGGCAACATCCGCGATACTACTAGCGGTTGAAAAACCATGCGCTAAGATAATCGCTGATTGGCCTGAGCGTTGATAATCAATTTCCAAGCTAATTAAATAACCCATCAGTAAAACTTGGCTAAACAAATCTAATTTAAAGTCCAGTTTTGTCTTAACTAAGTCTAAGAATGATTTCAACAACTGGGTCTCAATCCCCGCATTCTCTGAGATTAAACCTAACAGTCGTTCTAACAAGATCGTTTCCTTAGGCGTTATTTTAATTTCAAAATCATTCTTCCGGTAAATATAGTTAGCAATCGCAACAATCGCATTTCCCTTAATTTTAACGAAGAAAGATGACTCAAGATAATCAAATAACCCTTGAATCACGGCGGTCATATATTTTAAAGATTCATCTTGAAATTGCTGATCGCCATGCACAATACGATCGATTAGGGCAGCCGCTTCACGAGCCAGTTGTCGTTTGACATTCTCTAACGATAATGTGCGCTGTTGATATTGCTCAACTAAGCCTAATATTTTTTGTAAGCCATTTAATAGCAATGAATTTTCATCCTGCAATTGATCTTCAAAATCTGTCAGTTGACTTGTCGGACTGAAGTTAACGGCTTCTTTGACTACAACTTCTTGCTCTTTAGAAGCCATTAGATTTGTTAAAAAAGTATTGCCAATACTTTCTGAATTGATAACAATCGTCTCCGCAGTCTTCTCCTGACTGAAAACGCGCGCGCATAATAGTCGAATATTAGTCTTTAACTCACCAACGTTACTCTTATATTTTAAATTATAAAGCCGATTGATCACCCAGGCACTCACCGTGATAGGCCGCCCTAACCGTTCACTTTCTTGAATAAAGGCTTTGAAGATGTGTAATTTCAATTCCGTTTTAGAGCGATTATTTAAATCAGGCACCTTAACCGACACTGGAATACGCCGCATAAAGGTTTTTAGGAATGTTTCGTTTAAATCCTCAGTGGTCGCAAATATCAGGCGCACGTTTGCCCGCCGAGTCACATTATTTTCCCCCATCCGTTGAAAAGTACCCGTATCCATAAACGAAAAAAGTTTTTCTTGGCTTTCAGGATCTAAGCGGTGACATTCATCTAAAAACAAAACGCCTCCATCAGCCGATTCTAGTAACCCTTTAAAATCAGTTGTTGCCCCGGTAAAACTCCCTTTGGCATAACCAAAAAGATTGCTCGAAAGTAACTCCGGATTATGATAATACTGCGCACAATTGAGCGTCATAAAAGGAGCTTGTTCACTCAAAATTCCTTTTTCAACACAATAATCATAGGTTAGTTTGGCCAGATAACTCTTCCCCACACCGGTACTACCAGAAAAAATCATCGGTAGCCCGTTTGGTGGATAATTAATGGCTGTCGTAATATGTTCAATCCCGATGCGCATACTCTCTTGACTACCAATAAAAGATTGAAAGACGCTTTGTGTCGCACTCTGTTCAGCCGTTAAAGCGGCTAAGGTACTGTATATTAGCGTTTGCGGTTTAAAAAATAATTCCGTAAAAGTTTCTCGATCAAAAAAATTAGCCGGTCGCGATTTAACCTGAACCACCGCACCAGATTTTAATAATTCATTCAAATACTGACTAACCGTATTGCGGCTCAACTGGACTTGCGTCGCAATTTTTTCAGTTGTTATATTTTTAATATCTGCAATCGTCCGTAATGCTAACGTTTCTTTAACGACTTCATTTTTTACTTTATCTAGGCTCATCGACTCATTCCTTTTCTTCGACACAATTGTAACCGTTTTTATTTCTGTCGAATTTACTATACCACGCCGCGTTTAAATTGCAATCCCTGTGATAAAAAGCTGATTCATCCAGTCGACACAACTTGGCACGTTACTTGCTTATAGTAATTTGCAGGCTTACAACAAGCATGGCATCATTCACATTATTTATTTTATATTAGGAGGTTTTACAATGATTAGTATGATTAGAATTGACGATCGACTTATCCATGGACAGGTGGCGGTTAAATGGTCAAAGGAATTAGGAATTAGTCGCATTGTCGTTATCAGTGACAAAATTGCTACCAATGAAATTCAGATTAGCGCGCTTAAAATGGCAGCTCCTGCTGGCGTAAAAGCAGCTATCTTACCACTTGATAAAGCCATTAAGATCTTAAATGACCCACGTTCAGAAGCACTCAAAATATTAGTTGTTACCAACGATCCAAAATATGTTGCTGGACTAGTCCCACATCTCACTCAGAAACCACGTTTAAATATTGCTAACTATGGCCGAATCGGTGGTGTCCTAAGTGATAAGCGCAAAGTGACAGAAACCGTTTACCTATCAAAAACAGATGAACAAATTTTCCAAAAGATGTTCGCTGATGGCTATGATTTTACTTATCAACCGCTTCCCAGCGATCCTGAACAATCATTAAATCAATTACTAGGAGGCCATTAATATGTTAATGAACGCACTCATTGTTGGTTTTGTTGTCGCACTCGCTAAGTTTTTAGATTGGTGGTTTAGTTCTCAACTTTCTCGGCCAATTTTTATCGTTGCTCTACTAGGGATTTTACTTGGTCACCCCACTGAAGGGATTATTCTTGGGGCTCAATTAGAATTAATTTTCCTAGGAAACGTCAATCTCGGTGGCGTTATGCCATCCGATTTTACATTGGGATCCATTTTCGGCGGCGCATTTGCAATGATCTTAGGTTCTAAAATCGAAACCGCAATTGCCTTAGCCGTTCCAATTTCATTATTAGGAACTTTAATCTATACAGTTATGAAAATGGTTATTACATCCCTTGTCCCACGTTTTGAAAAACATATTAAAGATAAAAATATTAAAGCTTTTAATCGACTCTGGTCACTTCAGTTTTGGGGTTTTGAATTAGTTTATTTTCTACTTGGTTTCATTTCAATTATGGTTGGTACTAATGCCATTAAAGCTTTAATTGAAGCTATTCCAACTTGGATTCAAAGCTCAATGACCGTTGCTGCAACTATGTTACCCGCTATCGGGATTGCCTTGCTACTTAAAATGCTTTGGGAAAAGAGCCTCATCCCATTTTACTTCTTAGGATTCGCATTAGGTGCATTCTTCACCTACGACAAAGCAACAGATGGTCGCTTAACTAAAGGTGCAGTTGCATTAACAACTGCGCCAACTAAAATGCTTTCCCTAATTCAAATTGCCTTCATTGGTTTTATTATCGCAGCTCTTGTTGTAATGGCCGAATTACGCCACAACAACAATAATAAACAAACTGCAACCGAAACGGTTGATTCTAACGATGAAAGTGAGGATTTTTTCAATGACTAATCCAACAGAAACAAAAGTATTATCGACTAAACTCGATAAAAAAGAACGTAAGCTACTCTGGAAGCTCTTTTGGCGCAGTAACTATCTTATGTTTTGTGCTAGCTATACCAAACAGCAGGGCATTACTTATTCGTGGGTTATGGAACCCTTCCTAGAGAATATATATGGTAAAGGTACTGACGCGTTCTATGCGGCTATGGCCCGCCATCAAGATTTTTACAATACTAATACCGGAATGAATAACTTCATCGCTGCTTTAACGATTTCAATGGAAGAAGAAAATAAATTAGCGACTGATAACGGTACGCCATTCGATGAAACTTCGATTAGCGCACTTAAAACAGCTTTAATGGGCCCACTTGCCGGTATTGGTGATTCGGTTTATCTTTCAGTTATCCGAGTTGTCGCAACGGGTGTTGCCCTAGGGCTTAGTCAACAAGGAAATATTCTGGGCCCTATCCTCTTCTTAGTCGTTGCTAGTATCCCTAATGCACTGATTCGTTGGTTTGGTGGCGTATTAGGCTATAAATCAGGTGGCGCCTTCATCTCTAAGGCCATGAAGAGCGGTTCTTTCAATGCGATTACTAAAGGTTGTACTGTTTTAGGTTTAATCATGACCGGCGCAATGACAGCACAATTTGTAACCTTTACAACTACCTTCTCACAAAAGATTGGTGGCACCGAATTTAATCTTCAACAAATTTTAGATTCCATTTTACCTGGTCTATTACCACTAACCTTAACAATGCTTTGTTTCGCTTACCTGCGTAAACATAATCGTCCTGTACGCGCATTATTAACTGTCTTTTTAATCGCAATTATCCTAACTGTCTTAGGAATCACTGGTTAATTATTGAATAGACGCTAAAAAGAGGGGCAGTTGCCACCTCTTTTTTAGCATTGATAGGAGCATATTAATGATGAAAACTTTTAAAAATCCAATCCTACCCGGTTTTAATCCCGATGCTTCCGTTGTAAAGGTCGGTCAAGATTACTATCTGGCAACTTCAACGTTTGAATGGCTACCTGGTGTTGAAATCTATCACTCAATTGATCTCATCAATTGGGAATTAGTCAGTTCCCCGCTAGAAAACGACGCCGTTATCGATTTAACGGGTAATTATAATTCCGGTAGTATCTGGGCCCCTCACCTTAGTTACGCCGATAGTCAATTTTGGTTACTCATCACCGATGTTAAAACCGGCACAGCTTTTAAGGACACTTTGAATTATGTTATGTTTGCGCCAGAAATCACCGGTCCCTGGAGTCAGCCGCATTTTGTCACGGCTTCTGGTTTCGATCCCGCCTTTTTCCATGACGACGATGGCAAACATTACCTTATGAGTATGTTATTTGATCATCGCCTCGAAAAGCCCAATTTTGCTGGCCTAGTCATTCAAGAATTTAATGCTGAGACATTAGAATTGACAGGGACACGCCATCATTTCTTTACCGGCACTGATTTAGGCGTTTGCGAGGGGCCTCAGATATTAAAAAAAGACGGCTGGTATTATTTATTATGTGCTGCCGGTGGCACCGGCTATAGTCACGCCGCAACCGTCTGTCGGTCGCGACAAATTATGGGCCCTTATGAACAATCGCCATACCACCCGTTACTAACAACTAAACCTGATCCGACTAACCCCCTTCAAAAAAGTGGGCATGCTTCTTTTATTGAAGTCGCCCCTGATGAATGGTATATCACGCATATTTGCGCTCGCCCGTTAACTGAACGTGGAAATTGCCCATTAGGCCGAGAAACCGCCCTCCAAAAAATCGATTGGATTGATGAGTGGCCCCGACTAACTAATGGCACTATCTTCCCAGATTTAGCAGTGCCAGTCCCATCAATCGCTAAGAATAGTCGTCAAAAAAGCGATTTTAGTACATTCTGTGATTTTAATACAACACAATTACCAAATTATTTTAAAGGACTTCGCCAAGCACCCACTGCTAATCAACGGTGTATCTCACTATCGGATCATCCTGGCTATTTACGACTTTATGGTGAACAAAGTATTACCAGCTTACACCAACAAACACTGATTGCCCGCCGATGGCAACATTTTAACTTCCGTGTAGAAACCGAAATGACCTTTGACCCAACTTCTTTTCAACAACTTGCTGGCTTAGTGCTCTTTTATGACACGGATAATTGGCACTATCTGCAAGTTTCTTACGATGAAGAACGTCATGAAAAAACAATCCAAGTTGAAAGTGATACGATTAATCAATTTGCCTACCATTCCGAACGAATTAGTATCCCCGAACATCAATCAATTCGATTAGCAGTTACAGTTAACCGTAACCAAGCACAATTTTATTATGCGCTTGGCAAACAAGACCTACAGCCAATCGGTGACGTCTTACCCGCAGATCAATTAAGTGATGATTTTATTAAAGCCCATGGTAAATTAGCATTTACCGGCGCAATGGTCGGTATCTGTACGCAAGATCTTGACCACCACGCTTCATTTGCTGATTTTAAATACTTTAATTATGTTGAAAAACATTAAAAAGAGCCAGCCCTTCATCTTACTAGATGTTTGGCTGGCTCTTTTAGTTTTATTCATCGTCTTCAGTTTGGTTACTGAGTTGTTGCTTCACATCATAGGTATTACTAATAGCCGTTTTAATTGCTTGTGTCATTTGATAATCCGCCTGACCAAGATTTAAATAAAGCTCTAAAATCATTGGTAAGTTCAAACTGGCTAAAATTGTGATGCGCTCATCCGTTAAGTAGCGTTCTAGTACAACATTACATGGTGTCCCGCCTGGTAAATCAACGACGATAATCACTTCTTGTGCATCTGGGTTAAGCGCGACTTCAATTTGATCCCCCAATAACGTCTTACTAATTTCACCATCGAAGGTGATGGCCGTTACATTATCATGCCCACCGGCAATCATATCTAAGCTCGTTAAATAACTTTTAGCCAAATCACCATGACTGACTAATATTAATTGTCTCATTCGCTAATCATCCTTTTATCTGTAAATTCTAACTGTGTGATGGGGGTCGTCGTTGTTTCAAAAACAACAATTTCGTTATGGCCAACGTTCAAAAAGTCGCTAGGAACATAGAGCGTTGCAATTGGTCCGACTGACCAGTAACGCCCAATATGATGCCCATTCACCAAGACGATTCCCTTCCCAAAAGCAGCACAGTTTAGATACGTATTCACTGTCTGGTCTAAATCAAAAGTAAATCGATTTAAAGTGGGACCATAATTAGAGAGTTGCTTGGTCCAATCGATATGCGTAATTGATTTAAAATCCAGTGCCCACTGTTGCCAACCAAAATGAAGGTGACGATCAATCACGACCCCGGTCCGGATTCCCTTTTTCTGGGTTGGGGATAATAAACGCGTGCCATAATTAACCCGCCCCATGTTTTCAACTAATATTTCTAGCTGGTTATCTGCTTCCAAAGTTGGCGTTAAATCGGTGCCTAAAGTGGCTTGGTATTGCGTGTCTAACAACTGTTGATTGAGATAAATATCAGCGCGATCGGAGGCGTCAACTAAACGTAATGTCTCAGGTTTTCCCTGACCGTGGACTGTTGTTCGATAGAAAATATAGCCATAACCCGAGCCAATAGCCGGCATTAATTGTGGTGCCAATGAAGTCACTGGTTGCGCTAAATCATCTAACACATCAACTAAACGGACCGTCTTTTGAACGGCGATTGACGGCAATTGTCGCGGTTGGATAGCTCGTTCTTCAGCCACCCCAATCTCACCAGTAACACCCAGCACATGTTGCAACGCCGCAAACTTACCATTTTCAGTACCATCTTCATGTAAAATGGCGTCGTAATCATATGATGTTACTTGCGGTAAATCAACATTATTTCTAGATGAGCACCCGTTCCAAAAACCCCAGTTACTGCCGCCGCGGAACATGTAAAGGTTGAAACTGGCACCAAAATCAACTAATTCTCGTAAATCGTGTTCAAAATCAGCACTTGCTCTTTGCACAACTGGTTCCTGCCAGCGACTAAACCAGCCATCCCAAAATTCCATACACATTAACGGCCATTTCTGATCATGTTGTTCAAAGAATTGTTGTAAAACCGTTAAATTTTCTTTAGCATGGGAGCCAAAATTAGCCGTTGCTAATATACCATCTTCAATCAGACTGCCAGCTTCTAGTGCTTGCAGCCAACTGCCATCAGAAGTAAATAACGGCACATCAACACCATTATTTAGCATTAATTGCTTGATCTGGCGCAAATAAGATTTGTCATTACCAAAAGACCCATATTCATTTTCAACTTGCATCATCAAAATTGGTCCCCCGTGCGTCACTTGCAGTGGTACCAATTCTTGAAATAAACGGTGATAATAAGCTGCTACTTTACTAATAAACAGTGGTGTGTTGGACCGGACAATCATATCTGGATATTTTAGTAACCACGCTGGAAAACCACCAAATTCCCATTCAGCACAAATATACGGACTGGGACGGACAATCACGTAGAGGCCTTCTTCAGCGGCTATTTTAATAAAGCGCTTTAAATCGAGCGCCCCTGAAAAATCAAATTGCTGCTCAACCGGTTCGTGCATATTCCACGGTACATAGGTTTCAATCGTATTTAATCCGGCTGCTTTTGCTTTTTTTAACGTATAGCGCCATTGTCCTGGTGCAATTCTGAAATAATGGATTGCGCCGGCATAAATCTTAAATGGCTGTTGATCCAATAAAAAATCTGTTCCAATTTCAAAAGTCGTCATAAGCCTACCTTCTCACCAATAAGTCTTCCAATCACTTCTTCGCAAGCGCATCAGGGCTTCCATATAGAAATAATCGCCCCATAAGTTAGCTTCATCAACACCTTTATGTTCCGCATAGGCATACACGCCGTGGCGCAAAAGCCCTTCTTCAGTCCCTTGCGTCTCATAATGCATTCCTAATTCATAAAGAATGCCCTTTGCCAATTCAATCCCGTTACTTAAATAGCCTTGTTCCTGCGCTTCAATTAAACCACACGCAACAATCGCAGCGGCCGAACTATCCCGCGGTTCACCATCTTGGGCGGTAAAAATTAAATCCCAATAAGGTATCCCGTCTTCTGGTAACTGCTTAAAATAATATGCTAATAATTTTTGATACAATGCCTGATCATCGCTATCAGGGAAGAACCGATGATGCAAAGGAATCCCTAGTAAAATCCAGGCTTGGCCCCGTGCCCAACACGATTCATCTGAAAAGCCTTGGTGGGTCATCCCTTTAACCGGCGCCCCAGTTTCAGGGTCAAAATAAAAGGTATGATAGGTCGAGTAATCTGACCGCACAATGTTAGCTAAAACCTTTTGATAATGTGCTTGCCCTACTTTTTGATACCGTTCATCGCCTGAAATGCGACTGGCTTCAAACAGCAACGGTAAATTTAGCAAGGAGTCAATAATTAACCGATATTCTTTAGGATCATCTAATGCGCCCCAAGCTTGAATGAAGCCGCCTTTTTCTTGATAGCGACTCATCAACACATCTGCTGCTTGCAAGACTTGCTGTTTAGCTGATGATTGTTGTGTAATCCGATAGCCAGCAAAAGCTGACAATGAATACAAAAAACCAATATCATGATGGTCCAAAACAAAATGCTCACGTAATCGTTGGTCAAAACTACGTAAATGTTCTTGCGCAGTTGCTTTAAATACAGTATCACCCGTTAGTTCATAGGCTTGCCAGACCATTGCCGTCCAAAAGCCGTTGGTCCAATCATCATTTCCTTTAATCCGATATTGCATGTGGGTCGTACAAGCGGATGGAAAATGGTCTGCAAATCTCGGTATTTCCCGTTTGATTTGAGTAACACACTTTTGTAAGTGACTATCAAGCCATTCATCCGTTACCAGTTGCCCTTTCATTAGTAACTTATCAGTCATCAATCATCCTCCTCGTATGACTACTTCAAGAATTGTTTAAAGTCAGTTTCAGGATCATCTGGGACCATTTGAGCAGTCACTAAGACACCTTTAGCCATGATTGCTTCAATATCAGCCCGTTCTTCAGCGGTCAAACTAACCGACTTCTTAACTTGAGTTGTATTATCACGATTAGACATGTTACCGACATTAATTTTATCAATTGGTAAGCCCGCATTGATTAAATTTAAGAGTACTTTGGGACGTCTCACAACTAATAACACGCGTTGATTTTCATATTTACCTGCTTTGATATTCGTGATGGCTTTTTCTTCCGTAATAATTGATGTACTGATGCCAGAAGGCGCTGCCATTCTAAGCACGCTTTTTTGAACATCATCATTGGCGACGTCATTATCAATGACCATAATCCGTGTTGCTCTCAAGCCGGTTGACCAGCGCGTAGCGACCTGCCCATGAATTAACCGATCATCGATTCTAATATTTACAAAACCTTTCATCATAACTGCCTCCTAAGCAAAAACTTTCAAGTTATAGGCTAAAATGCCCACTAGAATTAAAATTAATGTCACCCGTGTCGAATTCATATGTTTCCGACCAAGTAACCAATAAGTGAATAAAACAACTAATGCTGGCGCTAAACCTGGCATGATTTGATCTGCCAAACTTTGAATCGAAATTTTAACGCCACCATTTTTGAATTGATAAACAAACCCAGCTGTAATGACCGATGGAATTAAGGCCCCAATAACGGTCATCCCTAAAACATTAGCGGCACTCGTAATTTTCTTCAGCCGATCGCCCAATGAATTGATTAACTTAACGCCTTCTTTATAACCCATGAAGAAGAAACTACGCATGACAGCCAAACGTAAGAACCCAAACGCAATCCATAGAATTAACGCAAACGGATTCCCCTTTAAAGCCATGTAAGAGGCAATTGAACCGATGATTGTATTGGGAATAACCGCAAATAACGTATCGCCGATTCCGGCTAGTGGGCCCATCATCCCGGTTTTTAATGACGCAACTGCATCTTTAGAAGACTCGCCTTGGCTTTCTTGAATCGCACCATCGACCCCTAAAATAATGGGAGCCATTGAGTTGTTCGTATTGAAAAATTGTAATTCACTGACTGCCACCCGAGCGCCTTCATCGCTAGCACCGTACAAATTATCAATTAATGGATAAATACTGTAATAATAGCCAAGCCCTTGCATTTTTTCGTAGTTCCAGCCCGCTTGTCCAAAGAAATACCAACGCCAAAAGACTTTTTTCATTTCTGGACTTAATTTAATTTGTTCATTATTCATCTTCCATGTCATCTCCGTTTACTGAATTTTCGCCAGTAGCGACTTGTGCACGTGGTGAATCAAAGTTAAAGGCTACTAAAGCCATGGCTAAACCGATCATTGCTGCACCAATCACCGGTACTTTTAGGAAAGCTGCTAAGAAAAAGCCCACTAATAAAAAGGCCATATTTTTTTGAACCGGTAAGTAACGCAACAAAATCGCAATCCCTAAAGCTGGTAAAATACCGCCGGCCGTCTTCAAACCATTCATTAACCACATTGGTAAACTGTCAACAACCCCTTGAACGAATTGTGAACCGAAAACTAATGCTAAGAAAACAGGTAACATTCTCGAGAGGGAAGTTGGAATAATCCCCATTAAATTCATATAAGTCGCTCGTTTCAAATGCTGTTCACTGACTAATGTTTCGGCACGATGTTGAATGAATGTGTTACAAAAACGCGCCAAGACATCTAGTTGAATCATTAATAAGCCAATTGGCACAGCTAAAGTTGCCCCAAATTCTGCGCCTTTACCACTCATAACCGCAAAAGCCGTTCCTAATAACGCGCCCGTCATATAATCGGGCATTGATGAGCCCCCAAAATTTCCAACACCGAGAACTAGTAAATTCAGCGTTCCCCCAACAATTAAGCCGGTTTGAACATCCCCTAAGATTAAACCAGCGAAAAAACCAGCCATTGTCGGTTTAACGGCTCCAAAAGTTGTATTATTGCCATCATAAATTGCAAAACCAGAATAAAGCGTTAATAATAAAATTTGCCACCACTCAATATGCATGTTGTCTCCTCCTAGATTGTTTTAATCTGAAACTCAAAATAATCCCAACGTTTATAACTTTCGACATATTCAATCACCTTATTATCAAAAAGATAACTATGGCGTTTAATAAAAGCTGCAGGCTGGTGCTCGTCTTCTAGCGCCATTAATTTTTGTTCAAGCGCCGGCACTGGAAAGACGATTTCGGTTGTTTCGTCCATATCAATATTAAATAAATCAATCCCACTATCTTCACGAATCCGTTCATAGATTGATGAATAATAGTCCTGATCAAATAATGCTAAATCATTAAAATATTCGCTCAACAGATATGTGTGTTGGACATAAACCGGTAACTGATTAACCATCCGAATTCGCGTAATATGATAATAATCCTGATCATCTTCTAACCGTAGTTCGCTTAAAATTCGCGGTTCATGCTCTTTTTCAATTGAATACACCTGAACTTGTTCATCCGCATCGGTTACTTTTTCGTGATCAAAGAATTTAACAAGCTTTCCCTGTCTAGCCTTTGAAACAAAAGTCCCTTTTCCTTGTTGACGAACCAGTAAGCCTTTTGTCACCAATTCGTTAATCGCCTTGATAACGGTTGCAGAACTAACCGAAAATTTTTCTTTCAATTCCGCTTCGGAATAGAACTTATCGCCTTCCTTAAATTCACCATTTTTCAATTGATACAATAAAAACTGTTCAACTTGCTGATATTTAGGTTTCATTATCAATCTCCTCCACTTAACCGGTTAACCTTATAAGTAAAATATAACGCATGCCGAACGTTTTGTAAACGGTTTATTGATAATAAAATAAAAAATAGACGTTAAGGCAAAAATTAATTTTGCCTTAACGCCTCTTTTGTAGTCTGAACGTATTTTATAAACCATCTCCTCTAAAAATACGTCAACTTCGATACTTCTTCCAATAATTCCTTATAACTCATGTTTTCAACTTTCTTAGCCTTCACCTGGTCAAACATGCCGTTTTCCATTTGATTGAAATTATTGATTAGGTAATAAGCGGTTAAAAAACCAACGAGTTTGTTTTTAGCATTCTTTTCCATTTGATCCTTTTCATTTGGTACCGCAATTGAATCAATGAAATGATAAGCAAATTTTTCGGGATCAATATTTATTTTTTTATTATTCATCATCGTCCCCACTTTCTAATTATCTATTTTTAGCTTCTTGGAACTGATTCTTGTACTTTTCAGGTACAATTGGCAAGCCTTTAGCGCGCGCCCGTCTCTCGAAGTACATCGTCACAATCGGTGTTAAAATTGACGTTACCAACACACTGGTTGCCACAATCGCTGTTGCTGAACTTGCGGTTGATGCAAAACTTGGATTGGTTTCAGCGATTGCATATGGAACGGCAACCGCTGCGCCGGCGGTTGATGAAGCAGCCCAACCGGCAACCCCATCTGAATGGGTGAAGACCCGATCGACAAATGATAAAACAGATCCTGAAACTAAAACGACTGCAAAACCCATGAAAATTCCCATGAAACCTGACTTGAAGATCATACCAAAGTTTAAGCTATAACCCAATGTGAATGCGAAAAATGGGACCATCGCAGGAACAATTGGTTTAAACATTTTTCTGAATTCATGATCGAGTGAGCCTAATGTAATCCCTAGTACAAATGGAATCAACGTTGACACTAATGATTGCCATGGGAAAGCTGCAATTCCGGCAACCCCCATGGTCACCATCGTCATAAATGGCCCAGATTCAATACTGATGAATGGGAACCCCGCAGCATCTTCCTCACGCCCTAACGTTGTCATCAAAGCCATATAAAGACCACCATTGGTTTCATTAAATGATGCAATCACCGCTAAAACTGAAAATCCGGCAAAGAGGCCCCCCTGGACACCTGAACGCGGTAGGAAATGATTAATAATAACACCTAGTAACCCCGCTAACAATACTTTAAAGATTAATAATGATAAGCCTTTTTTTGCGATATAACCTGTTGATTTGAGATCAATTGTAGTGCCAACACTGAAGAAAAACATGAATAAAATAACAGAAGTGCCAACCAAATAATTGCCAGTAAAACCGCCGTAAAATTTATCAACACCCGGCCAAATTGTATTAACAAGGGTTCCTAAAAATAGTGGTACAACCATCATCCCACCAGGTATCTTTTCAATCGTTTTTTTAATCTCCATCATGATGCCCCCAACATATTATTTTGAATTTCAAAAACAAAAAACACTAATTTGATTGTTGGCACCACCCTTCTAAACAAATTTCTTATACGGAAACTTGTTTGCTGATATCAAAATTATAACTTTAATATACACCTCGCAAGCATTCTTTGCAAACGTTTTCAATGACGCATTTAAGCATACAAAAAGCCACGACAAATCATAAATTTGTCGT
This sequence comes from Latilactobacillus sakei, assembly GCA_002953655.1. Taxonomy (NCBI): domain Bacteria; kingdom Bacillati; phylum Bacillota; class Bacilli; order Lactobacillales; family Lactobacillaceae; genus Latilactobacillus; species Latilactobacillus sakei. Next base: position 901,570 of record CP025839.1, on the reverse strand, counting down.
GGCTTTAATTATTTATTTTGACCTCTTTAATTAATCAAACTTCATCCCATCCAACGCTTTTGCCAACAATTCTCTGTCGGCTTTTTTTAGCATACTGAATTGGCTTGCTTCTAAATCGTTGAATTCTTCAATCAACATATAAGCTGATAAATAACGCTTCAAAGCTGTTTTGCTAGCTCTTGTATCGTCACCTTCTGGTAATGTTGTTCCGCCAACAACAGCGAGTGCAAATTCGTTTGGATCAATCTTCATTTTTTTATCAATCATGACGTAATCCCCTTTTAAATAAGATAATTCAAGTAAGCGTTTACAGGTTTAATATAGCCCCTTTGACAGACTTTCCCAATCATCCATTTTATGATTTAAGTATCAAATATACTGTTATTCTCTTAAACGACAGTCTCCATACCAAAAAGCGCTGCGATTCATTTTACGATTCTCAGCGCTTTTTAGTCCGTGCTAGTCAAATTTTAACGTCTCAAAAGCCTTCATCAATAATTTAAAATCAGGATTTTTAGCAAGCGTAAATTGGCTTGCTTCCAATTCATTAAACTGTTCAATTAAATAATAGGCTGTTAAGTAGCGCTTCAACGCGTCTTTACTGGCACGTGTGTCATCACTAGCAGTAATTGGTGAGCCACCAATCACGGCAAGCGCAAACTCGTTTGGATCAATCTTCATCTTCTTATTCACAATTCATTACCCCACTTTGCCGAATAAAGAAATATGTTACAGATTATCGATTGATTTAGCAATACCCTATTTTAAGAACGATTTAACAGATATACAGATTATTAGGCTAAAACGTCATGCCCAAAACAAGCAATTTCAGTTAAGGCTGGGAAAGTTGATGAGTCTTGATCCTTTTGTAAGTTTGTTAATTTAAGACTTGTGACCGTTCGTTCCGAGAAGCTAAAATTTTGCATTTCACTGACTTTTTGTGGTGCGAGCACTTCTTGGCTACCATCCGAAAAGACAATTGTCATTGCGGTCCAATAACTATCGTGCGGATAATCAGCGCGTAAAACGATACCCACACGATTAAGCACGACTGGGCGGCCAAATTCAAGTGTTAATTCAGCATCATCTTGCTGATCAATTCCCCATGATTGGTACGGATAATTACCATGACTTTCATTAGCCACAAGGCCGTCAATCGCATTTTTAGCGTAAAAAACTGTTTCACCGCGTGTTTCTGCGTTTGCTGACGCGTGTGGGTAGGCACCTGAATCATCGTGTTGATCATGACTATTTTGAGCCACGTTTCTGTCAGCTTGAATCTCGGCGTCTGTTGCTAGGCGGACAGTTGCGTAGTGGTTCTTCCCTAAAAAGGCACCATCAGGATAAGGCCATTCGCGTTGCAAATTAAAGGGGACTTGATACCGCCAGTGTGCCCCAGCAACATAAATTAGTGCGGGTTGCAAACTAGGATCTAATTGCACCATTAAATGGCAAGGTGCTTGGTCACAAATGACTTGATAAGCATCCCCAAAGGTATATTGTGAATGATAATCAAGATACGTTTCGGTTTGCCCGCTGCGTTCTTTGACCACTTTTTGGTTGGCATCTAATAATTGTAGCGTAACTGTCATTTTTGCGCCTCCATGAATTGTTTTAATTGATCGTTTGTTGGATAGCCTTCACTATCGCCGGCACTTTGCACGGCCAACGCCCCAATCGCACAAGCCCGTTTGGCGGCATCAGGCAATGATAGCCCTTCCAATAGTCCGGATATTAAACCAACCGCAAAGCCATCGCCAGCCCCGACAGTATCGACGACGTGGGCAACGTGATAGCCACTAACCGTTATCGATTCGCCTGCTTTGGTTTGAATATAAGCACCGGCTGGTCCTAATTTGACAATCACGGTCTGGGTGATGTCACTTCGGTTCAAATAAAAATCAGCAATCGCCTTCGGATCGCGCGAGCCCATCAATAATTCACCTTCATTGATGCCTGGCAAAATGATAGTCGCTTCCTTAGCAAGCGCATTAAGGGTGGTAATCATTTTTTCTTCCGAAGACCAAAGTGGTTTGCGAATATTCGGATCGAAAGTCGTCGTAATCTGGTTGGCTTGGGCTTTTTCAAAAAGTTTTTGAACCGCCACAAGGCCGTTTTCCGAAATACCAGCCATAATCCCAGAAAGATGAATTAATCCTACCTGACTGAAATCAACCTGATCAATAATCTGTTGATTAAAATGAGCAGCGGCCGAATTCTTCCGGTAGAAATAAACCGCAGGATCACCAGTTGTAACGCGTTGTTTCAAATAAAAGCCCGTCCAATAATCCGGCATTGTTTCGATATATTGCGTATCAATTTGGTTATCTTTAATTTCTTGTTTAATTGAAACTCCGAATGGATCTTCGCCTAATGCAGTTAGATAAGTGGCTTGATGTTTTAGACGTGCTAAACCAATCGCAACGTTCAATTCTGCGCCAGCGATGTAACGTGTAAAATGTTTGGCTGCTTCTAAACTAACATCTGGTTCGTCTGCACTAAAAACCGCCATTGGTTCACCGATTGTTAAAAAGCTTTTTGTCATTGTTCTCACCCACCATAAAAAAAGGCGACCAACTGGCCGCCTTCTAAGTTTTTAACGTACTAAGTAGCCACCATCTACGGCTAAGATATGTCCAGTAACGTAATCTGATGCTTTGCTTGCTAAGAAGACAGCAACGCCCATTAATTCATGTGGTTCTGCCCAGTGTCCAGCAGGAATCCGATCAAGAATTTCTTTATTACGTGCTTTGTCGGCACGAATTGGTGCTGTGTTAGCAGTCTTGATGTAACCAGGTGCAATCGCGTTTACTTGGATGTTGTATTCGCCAAGTTCACTTGCAAATGATTTTGTTAAACCAGCAACACCATGTTTTGAAGCAGTGTATGAAGGAATGAACTTACCACCTTGGAATGATAACATTGAACCAATGTTGATAATCTTACCTGATTTTTGTTTAGCCATTTCTTTAGCAGCGGCCATTGACATGTGGTAAACAGCGTTCAAGTTGATGTTAATCACCATATCCCAATCTTTATCTGATGATTCAAGTAATGGGTTACGACGAATCATACCAGCGTTATTAACTAAGATATCAATGTGACCGAATTTTTCGATAACTGTTTTAACAACTTCTTCAGCAACGCCTTCTTTTGTTAAATCAACATCCATGAATTCAACCTTGCGGCCACGTTTTTCGATCATTGCGCGTGTTTCGTCCCATTCGGCAGTCCCGAATGTTGGGATGAAAATGTCTGCGCCAGCTTCAGCTAATGCAACGGCATAGCCTTGGCCTAAACCAGTATTACCACCAGTCACAACGGCAACTTTACCAGTTAAGTCGAAAAAGTTCATTTTGAATTGATCTAGTGCTGCTTCGTTTGCTTTAATTTCTTCAATTGATTGTGCCATGATTAGGTAAACTCCTTTATATATGGTTAATTTTTATTTTAAGTCGTCCATTGAAACGGCATCCATATCATCATATGTTTGGTTTTCGCCACACATTGCCCAGATGAATGAATAGTTGGTTGTCCCAACACCACAGTGAATTGACCAACTTGGGTTAACAACGGCTTGTTCATTGCCCATCACAATATGTTTTGATTCTTCAGGGGCACCCATGTAGTGGAAAACTTTTGTATCAGGTTCTGAGAATTCGAAGTACATGTATGTTTCCATCCGACGTGCATGGGTGTGCGCTGGCATTGTATTCCATGATGAACCTGGTTCTAAGACTGTGTAGCCCATTTGTAATTGACAAGTATCCATTTGCGTTGCATCGATATACTTGTAAATTGTCCGTTTGTTCATATGTGCTTGATCGCCAATTGGTTTAGCTAAAGCATTGGCAAATGGCAATTTCTTGTTAGGATAGTTTTTGTGGGCTGGTGTTGAAACCACGTAGAATTTAGCAGGATTGTTAATGTCGTCTGATTCAAAGACCACATGTTTGATTCCCATACCGACGTAGTAACCATCGTGTTGAACCATTGATTCTTTTTGACCATCGATTGTGATTGAACCAGCACCACCAATGTTGATAATGCCTAATTCACGGCGTTGTAAGAAATAATCAACACCTAAGTCTTTGTCTAATTTGATTTCAAGTGGTTCAGCAGCAGGTGTGACCCCACCAAAGATCATCCGATCGTTGTAAGTATAAGTTAAGAGAATGTCGCCTGCGTTGAATAATTTTTCAACTAAGAATTGTTCCCGTAATTTTTCGGTTGAATAGTGGCGAATATCTTCCGGGCTGTGTGAGTAGTTTGTTTGCATTGAAAAAGTCATGATAATCCTCCTCAAAATATTTCTTATAGAGAAACCTAATTCTCTATAAATAAATTATATTGTAAATATAACGCATTTGTTCGAAAAATACAAGCGTTTTCAGTCGGATTAAATAAATGCCCGATTTGGTTGAACATTGAAGACTTTAGCAAGGTCTAAGAGGTCTTGATCAGTAATAGTTTGTTCAATCTTGCCACCTTGTTGTTGAATGACAGTCCAAATTTGAGCTGCTTTTTCAATTGTTTCGATTAAGCCAAAAGCTTCGTCAATCGTTGCACCAGTGCCGAATAAGCCATGTTGTGGCCAGATAACAGCCCGGAAATCTTTCAATTTAGCAGCTGTAGCTTCACCAATTTGGTTCGTACCGGGTACCATCCAAGGAATGATGCCGATACCTTCTGGGAAGACCACTAATGATTCAGTTTGCATCTTCCATAAAATCCGGCTGAAGATTTTTTCGTCTAATTTTTGCGTAAATGTCATAGCGATTAAGTTTGTTGGGTGACAATGCATAACTACTCGTTGGTCGCTGTGTTCTGCCAAACGGGCTTGATGACCCATCAAATGCGTTGGGAATTCACTAGTAGGTGCTGCCCCGTCTGAATAGCCCCATAACAAGTCTACTGCTTTACCGTCTTCTGTGATGCGTACTAAGCCTAAATCACGTTCTGGGAAATCGATGATATTTTTGAAATAACGACCAGTTGCTGAGACCAAGAAATACATACCGGCTAAATCGCGGCCATCAAAGTTAATTGGAATTGTTCTTTTAACTGTTTGGATGTCATCATAATCCGTTAATTCTTCAGGGAGAATCCGATAGCTGACGTTACCACCATTTCGTTCATCCCAACCGTGATCGTATAATCTAAAGGTAATTTTAGCAACTTCTTTTACAAGTGGTGAATTAATAAATTTTGTCATTTCTCTCATTCCTCTTTCGCTTAGCGTTTTAGTAAAACATCTTTTTCATATTGATCAACATCAGCCAGCCAATCTGTGCCAACTGGTACGTTTTGACGTGCACAGAATTCATCCCAAACAGCACCAAATGGATATGATTTCAATTCTTCGGTAATCGCAAGGCGTTTCGTTAAATCACCATCAATTTCCATTGCTTTAAGCGTGTCGATTGGGGCTAACATGCCCATTAAAACGGCCTTTTGTGTTGCACGTGCACCGATTACCCAACCAGCAATTCGGTTGATTGTGGCATCGAAGAAATCTAAACCGATATTTGTTTTGCTTAATAAATCATCGCGAACTAATGAGCGCATCATGCGAATCAAAGCATCGTCCATGATAACCACGTGGTCACTATCCCAACGTACTGGCCGTGAAACGTGGAGCATCAAACCTTTACCAAATGGCAAGAAGGCTGAGAACTTATCAGAAACATCTTCTGTTGGGTGGAAATGACCAGCATCGATTGTCCAGAGTTTTTGACGCGTTAAGGCGTAGTTGGCATAGAATTCATGTGAGCCAACTGTGTAAGATTCGACCCCGGTTCCGAATAACTTACCTTCGAAAGTTTCAATCGTATTTTGTTCTGGTAATGGGTCTTTAATAATTTCATCCAATGAATCAATTAAACGTAACCGCGGTGTTAATTTATCAATTGGATTATCTTTGTAACCATCTGGAATCCAGAAATTATTAACGGATTGTTGGCCTAATTCTTTACCAAAATAGTTAGCAATTTTACGGCTTCGTTTACCATGTTCAATCCAGAAATCGCGAACCGCTTTGTCAGGACTAGCTAATGTAAAGCCATCTTTTAACATGGGATGTGAGAAGAATGTGCCGTTCATATCAAGGCCTACACCTTCTTTTTTAGCCCAATCTACCCAATATTTGAAATCTTCTGGTTCTAATTCGTCTAAATCTTTCTTTTGATCAGTTACCGCGTAAATGGCGTGTAATTGGACTTTATGTTGGCCAGGAATCAATGAGAGTGCTTTTGATAAATCACTGCTCAATTGATCAGGGGTGGTCGCAACTCCTGGGTAATTACCACTAACACCGATCCCACCGGTTAATTCTTGGTTGGGGAACAAGAAGCCATGAACGTCATCCCCTTGCCAACTATGGATTGATAATTTAACTTGTCCTAGTGCCTTTAAAACGGCTTCGGTATCAACGCCAATTGCTGCGTAGCGTTCTTTTGCGATTTCATATGCTGATGCGACTTTATTCATGATGCTCCTCCTCTAAATGAAATACTTCTTGTAGGTCGACTGCTACCGGACTTTCGTCGGTGTTAGTTTTCATGAGTGGTGCCATATAATGCCACCATTTTCGACAAATATCGGTATCGGCGATTTTTTGATATTGCGCCTCGTCTTTTACTTCTAAATAGGCGAATAAATGGCCGGTTGCATGTTCTAAAAAGATCGAATAATTGCGGGCACCATATTGGTTAAGTGCTTGTTGCATTTCTGGCCATAACTGCGCGTGCCGTTTTTCATATTCGGCCGCCTGATCTGGTTTTAAATACATAATTTGTGCGATTCGTTTCAATTGCTGGCCACCTCTTTAAGTGTTTTAAGAAATTGTTGGTAATTGGTTAAGACATCACTGTAAGTGGTTTGTGGCGTGAAAGTCTTCAGATCAAATGAGGCTTGAATAACTTTTCGACCCGCTGCGACATCTTGTAGTTCGTGGGTACTAATCATCTGGACGATTAAATTCCCGATGGCAGTTGCTTCACCCGGTCCAGCGACGACTGGCATTTGTGCCAAGTCACTGGTTAATTGATTGAGGTAAGCGACATTGCTACCACCACCGACGATATTGAGTTGCTCAACGGGTTTAGCGGTGATCTCTGCTAGAACGCCTAATTGGGTCGCATAATCAAGTGCTAAGTTGGAATAAACTGCGTTGACGAGTTCGCCAACTGAATGAGGCATTTTTTGCCCCGTTTTTTGACAATAGTCTTGAATAGCTTGAATCATGCTCTCAGGGTTAATGAAACAGTCGTCGTTGACGTCCATAAATTGCTGGAATGGTTTCTCCTTAGCCGCTAATGCCGCCATCTCTGCAAAACTGTATTTATTCTTAAGCTCTGCTTTGATTCGTTGGACCATCCACAAACCCATGATGTTCTTCAAGAAACGGTAAGTGCCATATGCGCCCCATTCATTGGTGTAGTTTTGTTCAAAGGCCGCTTGCCCATTTTCCGGAACGTTCAATTCACGGCCAATCAACGACCAAGTGCCTGAGCTTAGAAAAGCCCATTTATCGCCAACACCTGGTGTCCCAACAACCGCCGAAGCTGTGTCGTGGGTCGCTACTGTAATCACGTCGCATTCTGGAATGGCATATTGGCGGTGCCATTTATTCGTAATCTTACCCAGATAGGTGCCAGCCTCAACTAAATGTGGGAATTGATGGGCCGAAACCTTTAGTTTTTCCAATAAATGATTATCGAAAAGCCCTTCTCGCAAGTTCAACATTTGCGTCGTTGATGCGTTTGTGACCTCAGTTACCGAATTGCCGGTTAAAACATAACCTAGGTAATCGGGTACCATCAAAATTTTATCCGTCGCTTGCAACATCTTTTGGTTTTCAGAATAGAGTTGATACAACGTATTAAAGTTTAAAAATTGAATCCCTGTTTTTTCGTAAATATAGTCTTTTGAATATTGCGCTGTTAGCTCATTAAAGGCGCTTTGTGTCCGGTGATCACGATAGCTTACTGGATCTGCCAGTTTCTGTCCGTCGTCACCGACCAAGATATAATCAACACCCCAAGTATCAATACCAAGCGTTGCTGAATCGATACCTTGCGCTTTGGCTTTTTCTAAACCCAATAGAATTTGTTGGACTAAATAATCAATGTCCCAACAATCACGTTCATTTTCTTTATGAAAATCATTTTTGAAGCGATGCAGTTCTTGAATTTTTAATTGTTCATTTTGTAAGTAACCTAGCATTAATCGGCCACTTGAAGCACCGATATCGATTGCAATGTATTTCTTTCCCAAAATCGTCACCTTCTATCTTATTGCTTAGCTCATAGTCTTATTAAACCGCTTGCGGCAACCGCTTTCAATAACACTTAAAATCGTAAAAATATCATATATACAGATTATGTTAATTTTTGCTCTAGAATATAAGCAAAACCCTTTAGTAACTCTAACCAACAAAAACTTAATCTATTCTGAAAGAGCAAAATGACACTACAAAACGGATCGAAATAAAACTAGGCGACACATCGTCGATAAAATATCGACAACATACCGCCTAGACAAGACAACTACATATTTACTTTGTTAGAACTATGACATACTTTTACAATTATTTCTGTATAGATATATTTTGTGTCATCTACACCTAAAATTGTTTTTTAAATTCATAAAAGGTACAGCAATTCAGGAGAATCCGGAAAATATCATTATTATTAGTTCCCTGAAAGTAGTTATATGATACATATTCATTTGAAAATAGCGTACTCTATAACTTTCATTATAATTACAGTTACAATGAAAGTTATGGTCTGTTTCGCATGTTTGCTTGATTTTGATTGAAATTCAAAACAATCTCAGAATCTGTTTTTTCTTGATCTGGATTTTCTGAATATAAAAAACTTATACGAGAATCATTGGCATAAAGCGCAAATAAATCCGGCCGCATCTTGTGGGTTTTTTCAGTATTAAATTCTGATCGTTGGCCATAAACACCAAATTGATTTTGAGGGTTTAACCTAATACCGATGCAATACTTCTTATTAGGGTTTTCAGGGTCGCTATTAGCAGCGTTATCCCTTATTGCTGCCTTTACCTTTGCTGGAAAGATGCCTGTATAAATCGGAGATATTGCTTCATTCATTGAGATTCCAATGGAGCCAATTAATCTACCAAAATGATTTTCTTGGGAATTGTTAGTGTCGATTCCAAAAAAATCATAGAAATCACCATTATGTTTTCCTGCACGAAGGCCATTAGTTTCAGAATATATCATATTGAAGTGCTGCTGATCATTCTGAGGATTGACAACTATAATGGCACAAAGTATTCCTTGCTGGTCATAGTCACTCAAATCTGACGCCGCTATGCTAACGACAGTAGGATATTCCACCCCATTAAACGTAAAGTTAAACCCCGATATTATGAACCCATGCACTTTCATGTTTGAAATATGAGAATTCATTTTTCTTAAAAACATCTTTGTGTTTCTCCTTTTTTTATTAAAAACACTGATTTACTAATAGTTAAATTGCTAGCAAAATTTTAAAAAATCTTCTTTGATATGCTGTACATAATGATTATCGAATTTTTGTCCAATTCTATATCCAACAAAATATGGGGATGCAATAAACCTTGGAACAACCTTACAAATATATTGGTTTTCAATCTTATAGAAAAAAAGATTGTAGGAATTACAAAGGCCTTGATAATACTGATTCAAAACGAATTTGACGGTGTTTTGGATTATTTTTGCAGCTATCGGCAATTTTTCATCAGTGTGCCAGATAATATTTGTCTCGAAAAAACCCATAATTGGGGATTCCGATATACTTGCTATCACACCTGCCTCTTGATAAAGTATTGGACCACTGAAGTCATCTCCCGTAATACTTTTGTAGCCATTTGAATTTTTCAATCCAACTATTTGCATGTGTGGATGATCTTGTGAACCTCCAGATTCCGGCCCAAAATTTTTATACAATAAAACGCTTTTGAACTCTCCTGAATTTATTAATTCTTCCCAGCTACTTACAGCATAGTTTAGTATACATTCCCATTCATTTATTTCGTAATTTGATATATCGCCATCATGCTTTTCCGATTCTATCAGTACCAACTGAGTAGTATTTTCAAGTGTCGGATACTTATTCTCTAGTAGAATCATTTCTCCCTGTGTGTCGATCACACCACTCAATTTGTTTGTAGAGCAAAACGGACACTCATGTTTTATCTTAGTTTTCCGAATGCCTGTTGTTGCAACAAAAGTTAGTATATTTTTACTCATGCACTCACCTCATTGACAATGCTTTTGTAGTGAATCTAGTACCACTCTTGCTGTTGCACTATTAGTCGCAAACACGACATCATGAAGATTTGATATTCTGACCAACATTTGGATATCATTCTCATGAGGATGTGAGCTCAATGGATTGATTAGAAATATTAAAATATCCAAGTCATGTTTCAATATCATATTTGCTACCTCAATATCACCACCATCTGGACCACTTTCAAATAACTTAATGTCGGAAATTCCCATTTTTTCAATTTCCATTCCAGTATGCTTTGTTGAGAATAACTCTTGTTTTTTTAAAATTTGACTGTATTGTTTGGTAATATTCAATAATTCTTGTTTTTTTTCATTATGTGCAACTAAAGCGATTTTCATTTCTTATATCCTTCGGGGTTATTTTTGTGCCAGTTCCAGGCTGTTTCAATGATATCTTTGACGTCGCTATGTTTTGGTTTCCAACCAAGAACTTCTCTTGCTTTCGTACTGTCCGCTACCAATACATCTGGGTCCCCCGGTCTTCGAGGTGAAATAGTTGTAGGTATTGCCTTACCAGTCACTTCTCGAGTCGCATCAAGTATTTCTTTAACCGAATAGCCCTGATTAGAGCCTAAATTAAATGCAGTGCTTGAGTGACCCAATTTCATATATTCGAGTGCCAATACATGCGCTTGAGCCAAATCTAATATATGAACGTAATCTCTGACGTTGGTGCCATCAGGCGTATTATAATCATCACCGTAGATATGGAACGTACGACTATCATCAGCCGCTACCTTTAAAATGTTTGGAATGAGATGCGTCTCCTTACTGTGCGCTTCACCAATCTGTCCGTTTGGATGAGCACCTGCTGCATTAAAATACCTAAGAGCAACATACTTAATGCCATCAGCTTGATCTACCCATTGCATAATACGTTCCATCATTAATTTACTATCACCATATGGATTGATTGGATTTTTCGCATCATCTTCTTGTATATATTTTGCCTCTGGAATACCATAAACTGCAGCAGTCGTCGAAAATACAATTCTCTTTATGCTATATTCCTCCATTACTTCCAATAATGAAATGACACCAATAACGTTATTGTCGAAATATTTGAGCGGACTTGCGACGGACTCTGGCACAATTGAGTATGCATCCATATGAATCACAGCATCAATCTTTTCTTTTTTAAACAAACCTCTTAAAAATTCTTTATCTCTAGTATCTCCTTGGTAAAACCTAGCTTTAGAATGAACTGCCTCTCTAAAACCAGTAGAGAGGTTATCCGCGACTACGACATCAAAACCTTTATCAATTAAGTAATAAACCATATGTGAGCCAATATAGCCTGCACCACCGGCAACTAGAATTGTATCCATGATAATTCCTCCATTTATTTAACAATATTGTCGTTGATAAATTTCTGCATTACATTGACATATTCTTTAGCATTAGGATTCTTTACAACGTCGTGAAACGATAAAGCGCGTTCTTCAGGAACTAGTGGTTTAAATCCACAGTATTTGAAGGCACAATATAGTGGGAATAGCACATCATCTACATTTTTCCCTTCAAAAAATTCACTTGAATTATTAAACGCATATTCTGGAGCATTCCAAGTAGTCGATACAATATATTTAGTATCACCCATCATGCCGCCATCACCATAATGATTAGATGATCCGTAAAATTCATTGTACATAAATACATCGTCCAAATATTTTTTTAACTTACCGGGCACTTGAAACCAATAAATTGGAAACTGAAAAAACACTAAATCCGCCCATAAAAACTTATTTACCTCATCAATTGGTCGATAATCTTCTACAGTAGAAACTCTTACCTCATTTTCTTGTCTAACTCTATTCAAAAATGTGTGAAATAATAATTTATTTAACCCGCCATTACTATCAACATGTTCTGCATATCCATTAACTAATAAAATCTTCATCTTAAGTTCTCCCTTACCTATCTAACAATTTACATACTAAACGAGTATAATCAATGGAAAGGAAAACATCATATTACAATCGTAATAATTTAAGGGGTTAATTCGATGAACATTGGGGAAATAATCAGTTTCTATCGTAAGTACCAAAATCTAACTCAAGCTGAGTTGGCTCAAGGAATCTGTTCCCAAGGAAATATCAGTTTGATTGAAAAAGGATTGAGGGTTCCCTCTATCGAGGTAGTTACATCAATAAGTAACAAATTGGGGATTTCTTTAGATGTCTTCGAAAAAAGTGACTTCTACGAAAATCAAGAACGTCAGGTTAACGTTATATTAAATGAACTTGAATCCTTAGTTAATTGCCGTAATTACCGTAAAATGGCATTCTTATTGACAGACAATATCCTAAATAAATATTGTAATAATCCAATTTCAAAACAACAATTTCTTTGTTATAAAGGAATTTACATAAATTACTACGAAAAAAAGCCGTCAAAAGCTTTGGAGATCTATAGGCTCGCATTACAAGAAACAAATATAACGTCATTTCAGTCTATTTTTGACTTCCCAAAACATAAAAAAGAATTCTCCAAAATCGAAACTTTGCTTATCGCAGGTGCTGCAAGTTGCTATTATTTGACCTCTAAATACGAGAAGGCTTCCGTTCTGTTTGAAATTGCCTATAAAAATATCGACCATATTAAAATGCAAATGTCTACTCAAACACTAGGAACAATTTATTATAATGCTTGCAAAAATTTAAAAGCATTAGAAAAATACGATGATGCCGTTGAAATCGCTGAAAAGGGTATCTTATTTGAGTCTTCTCGAAAGACAATATACAGATCGGCAGAAATCTTATTTGAGTTAGGAGAAATTCTAATTCTTCAAGAAAAACCAAAGGAAGCAGAGAGAGCTTACATACGTTCTATGTACCTATCTTTCACAACAAATAATGATCATTTTCTACGGTTATTATTAATTGCTTTAAAACGCAAACAAAACTTACACTTACTGCAACAAAACATCACTATGCTTGAAAAGTCATTTTCTTAATTATTCCTCAAATCATCATTGATTTGTATCGCAAATACTCTATTTTTAATACGTAGTTCAAGATTTTCTTATTCATACTCAAGTAATACTTTTAACTTCGTCTGTTTAGAGATTTTAGTCATAAAAATACGCCAATTGTTAAAGTTTTTACTTTAATAACTGGAGTTTAAGTTAAATTGTACTTTTAATATTAGCAATCGCCTTGGCTACGTTGGTCGTTGAAATCTTGAAATTTAACAAAAAAAATAGCCGTCCACTTAGCGGTGTCGGCTATTTTAAGATAATTTAATTTAGTTTTACTGCCACCGTCGAAACGGTCTGCTTAACTTAAAGGGGTCATGTTACCGCATGGCTCCTTTTTGTATGCTTTTATTATACTGATAAAACTGTACCTACTCGTATTTCATTCTTTCAGTTCCCTTATTAGCTTAAGCTATGCGTTCAATCGTTTGTTGCAACAATTGAATCCCTGCTTCCAAGCCTTCTCTTGGGGCTTCGTCTAAAATAACAAGTCCTGCCGGTTGATAGTGCGCCATGATTTTAAAGAACCGTTCAAAATCCATGACGCCGGTCCCAGGGGCCATAATATCTTTAGTCGTTTCAAATTGATAGTCCTTCACATGAACCGCATAAATCGCATCGCCAAAGCGGGCCAAGCCCTCTTCCAAAATTTGATAAAGGTCGCCTTTATTGTCTTCATTCAATAAATTGACGGGATCTAAAATAATCTTCAGATTGGGTGAATCAACCGTCTTTAACAATTGGTCGATTGTCTCTAAAGAATGAATCGGATGATTAATGCCGGCTTCAATTCCGACCAATTGGCCCACCTTTTCAGCAGTCGTCACTAATGCTTGGACATTGGCGATTGTCTTTTGAACCACTTCTGGTGTGTAATTGCGTGTTGTGGGTTTAAACTCAGGATCTAAGCTGCCCGGTTCGGTCGCGACTAAATGGGCCCCATAAGTCCCGGCCAACGTTAAATATTGTTTGAATTGCGCAATATTAGCCGCTTGTTTGGTTTCATCAGGATCAATGAGATTAATATAGCTACTTAAAACGCCGATTTGAATCTTTTGGGCTTGCATCATTTGATTAACTTGGAACCCTAATCCCGCTGAAATACCGCGCCCATTTTGACTCAAGTGCGGTAATGAAATCCCATTGGCAAATTGGACGACGCGCACGCCGTTATCGGCAATGGTTTGTGTTAATTGCTCTAAATCATCACTAATCATAAAATCATGTGCTCTTAATCCAAGTGTTAACATCTTTTATAACTCCTTTTCAATAAAAAAGGTACTAAAACCCAACTGCAGATTTCAGTACCTCCTCATTTGTGTTTATTTTTAACGATTATCGTAGTGATCATTGGCATCATTATTGGCATTTTCAACCGAAACAACGACATCATCAAACTGTAATTGTTTAACAGCGATGATTTTTCCAAATTCCTTGGCCTCAATTGCCACGTGCCGGAAAGTGATATTGGTCATTGGTTTATCAGGATAAGCGCCAATATCAAAGGCCCGTGATGGCAATTGATAGTCTGCCGTCAGCGTCGCCTGCACATCTTGAACGACGATGTCTTCAACCAAACTCTTTTGTTGATCCTCTGGAATTTGAGCGGCGACTGCCTGCCAAGCGACCGGCATCTCGCTAACTGGTCGGTCGAATTCTTTTTGATTATAACTGGGGTGCCAATTTAATAACCATGAAAACGGAAATTGGACATTAATCATTGTTAGGCGTTCGACGCGGACATCGCGGATGAAGCCACCCCGAGCAGCCGATGATTTCATGCGAAAGCCACAACCACTGTTTTGATAAACAATATCATGAATATGCACATGTTGAACACCTGCTGAAATTTCACTCCCAATCACAATCCCATAACCACCGTTGATTTGACAGTTCTTGATTTCGATATGTTCAGATGGCCGATTGACACGCAATCCGTCACCGTCTCGGCCAGACTTAATAACAATACAATCATCCCCACAAGCCAATTGACAATCTTCAACCAAAACATATTGCGATGAATCAATATCAATTCCATCCGTACTAGGACCATTGTTATCACAAATGGTAATCCCTGCCACATGCACATGTTGCGAATAGGTAATCTGCAAGTTCCAAAAACCAGACTGCCGCAACGTTAAGTCATTAATACTAATCTGCTGTGATTCATAAACCAAAATTTCGCGGGGCCGGCGCACTTCGTAATCGACAATCCAGCGCAATTGACGCGCGTCATAATCGGCACGCGCACCACCTTTTTGATCAGCGCCCCAATAACGGTCCCACCAAACGGGTCCCTGACCGTCAATCAAGCCAGGTCCTTTAAGCGTCACATCAGTTACGCCGATTAAGTTCAAAATCGCAGCGGGCCATTGCATTTCAACGCCCGCGACACGCGTCTGAATTTCAGGATAATCCTGTAAGTCAGTTGAACCAATTAAGGTTGCACCTTTTTCAAAATAAAGCGTTAGATGACTTTTTAAAAAGAGTGACCCCACTAAGTAACGCCCCGCCGGAATGACCAGCGTATCAAACGGCTCACAAGCATCAATCGCTTGTTGCAAGTAAACCGTACTCAATGTTTGACCATCCGCATAAGTTTCATAATCTGTCAGTTGAACGCGCATCGACTCACCTTCTTAATGATGATTAATAGAATTCACTCAAGTATTCGCAGAGACAAAGGGTCGCCATTGATTGACCATAAGGCATCACTGAAATCTTGATATTCTTATAGAAGTCTTTGGTTTCGCCCATTGGTGTCCCAGCTGAAACGTAAGCTAAAGCGCCCGTTTCATCAATATTATCAAGTACCGCTTTCACCGCTTTTAAGCCCATTTCACGATAGTCTTCGCTGATATAGTGATTATGAATTGATTTCAAAATCCCATACGCAAAGCCAGCGGTTGCTGAACCTTCAATATATGAGTCTGGATCATCCACTAGAGTGTGCCAGAAGCCATTATCAGCTTGGTATTTTGCCAATGTATCGATTTGATATTGGAGGTTCATTTCTAAGAATGATTTAACCGCATCGTTTTCTTTGAAGTCAACTAATTCTAAGAATTCAGGAATCGCAATTGTAATCCATGAGTTACCACGGCCCCAGAAAGCGCCTGAGAAGTTATTGCGTTCGTTGAAGTTCCAACCGTGATACCAAAGGCCTGTTTTCTTGTCTGCTAAGAATTGAATGTGTAATAAGAATTGTTTCTTAGCTTCTTCAATATAATCATCATTTTTGAAAAGTTTCCCTAATTTGGCAAGTGTTAAGACACTCATCATTAAGGTATCATCCCACATTTCATTTTCGTTTAAATCACCGAAAGTAACGTGTTGGAAGCCACCGCGTTCTGTTCTTGGGAGGTCTTCGTATAACCATTTGCCCCATGATTTAAGATATGGTAAGTATTTTTTATCGCCAGTTTCTTCGTATAAAAATGCGAGTGTTTGCATTTGAACCATGGTATTGATATTTTTTTCAACTGGTTCTTTTTCGAATTGATCATCAAACCATTTGATCATTTGCGCTAAGATTTCTGGTTTACGGGTTAATTCGTAGTATTTCGTCATCCCGTATAAACCAATGCCTGATGTCCATTCCCAGTAGTTAAAACTCTTGTTATCAATGATTGAGCCATCAGCGACTTTGATTGAAAATTCACCAGTTGGATCGCTTAAATGCACTAAGTTGTCGATTAATAAATCAATTTTACCTTCAAGATTCTTTTTTGAAATTAATTGTGTCATAATTTTTCCTCCTAGCTTACGGTCTTTAGCAACCGCTTTCACTGATTATCATACAAACTTCACAAGGAAGCCACAATACAGATTATTAAGATGGCATTAACAAATATACAGATAACTAAATCGTTGGCCGGTGTTTCAAGTGTGTAAAGACGTGCTTATCCGACCAGCCGGTAATTGGGCCTTGAATAACTAACGAAATCGCAGTCCCAATATTGATTGCGACTAGACTTTTAGTTTGGAGCCAACAGAATAAAACAACTAACAAGGGTAACGTGTAGCTAACATACTGCCCAATCGCTGCATTCCCATGGAAAAAACTGAATCGCAGAATATACGATAAGTCATCATTGGGATGTAACACAATCCGAACCCGTTGATAGATTGACACCGCAACGCCAATCAATACAACCCCGACTAAGTCCAAGGCGATTCTGGGACCAAAAGGCAAGCGCCCTACTCCGAGTTCAACAAACATCTTAGTAAATTGCTGAACCAAGTAACTAAACGGCATAATGAAAATCAAGTTGCCAATAATCCGGCGCATATCGACTCGGCGCAACAAGATGATATTGACAAAAATAACAATAATTCCATATAAGAATAAAATCAATCCCAATCCGCTGTGTAAGTAACTCGCTAAATTAGCTGCCGAAGCTGTCCAGATTGCACTCCCTAGATTAGTAGCAACTGTTAAGGCATTCGCCAATCCGTTCAATAAGATCGAAATAATAAAATAAAATAACGTTTCAAACACAGTTAGTTTCCTTAATGCCCCATTTTCAGCATACACAGTATTCTCCTCCTCACAATTAAAAATTGGCTATGCCTTAATTGTACAGTGTTAGCGCTTTATTTTCTGCTTAAAAATACCTAATATGTATAAGTGATACAAATAAACATAAAAAAACATATTGCGACGGACCGGTGGATATTGTTCAATAAGACTGTAAGCGTTTACCAGAAATCATTCATAATTTTTTAAGGAGATGCATAATATGAAAGCACCTACAGCGACTCATCCAGGTACTCAATCAACCACAGCGCAACACGAAGCTGTGAAAACTAACGCCAAACCATTTGGTCTTCGCGACAAAATTGGTTACATGTTCGGTGATTTAGGGAATTGTTTTATACTCGGCCTTGTGAATAGTTTCCTAATGATTTATTACACGAACGTGCTCGGGATTGCCGGTGGGGTAGTTGGGATTTTATTCTTAACAGCTAGAATTATCGATGCTTTTGCTGATGTTACAGTGGGCCGGATTGCCGACACAACGGCCTTAACCAGTGAAGGTCGTTTCCGTCCTTGGATTCGTCGGATGAAATATCCTTTCTGCTTAATTACAATCATCATGTTCTTACCATTCATGCACTCATTACCAATGACCTTAAAGATTGTCTACATCTTCATTTCATACCTGGTTTATGGGATTTTCTTATCAGCAATCAATATCCCTTACGGTTCAATGGCTTCAGCAATTAGTGCTGACCCCGATCACCGTGCTTCATTATCAACTTTCAGAAGTTTAGGCTCAGCTATCGGTGGTGCTTCAACTGGGTTCTTAATCCCTATCTTCATGTACGCACAAGCTGCTGATGGTCGCCAAGTTGTTTCAAACATGCGTTTCTTCATTATCGCAATCGTTTGTTCATTACTTGCCTTCTTGTCATACAATATGACATACAAACTAACAACTGAACGGGTTCAAATTCAAAAACATGAAAAAGTAAGCGCTAAAGATTTATTAAAAGGAATGGCTAAAAACAAAGCATTACTTGCCCTTGTTGCTGTCGATTTATTCATCGTTATCAACCAAATCTTATCAGGCACAACCACTACTTATCTTTTCAATGACTATTTCCATAACAAAGAAGCGATGTCAATCGCCCTTCTCTTCACTTACGGGACAGTTATCTTGCTTGCACCTTTTGCAACTTGGGTGATCAAACGTTTTGGTAAGAAAGAAGCCAGTGTTGTGACCTTAGTTTTCTCATCTGCTTTATATTTCATCATGTACTTCATGCACATTCACAATGCTTGGGTTTACCTTGTCTTCATGTTCATCGCAACTTTAGGTTTTTCACTTTTCAACTTAATGGTCTGGGCTTTCATCACTGACGTTATTGATTACCATCAATACGTGACTGGCTATCGTGAAGACGGTACCGTTTACGGTGTAAATTCATTCGCTCGTAAAGTTGGCCAAGCCTTAGCTGGTGGGATCGGTGGTTTCATGCTTCAATTAATCGGCTACCAATCATCAACAAATGGTGGTGCCGTTCAAAGTATCGCCGTTGAAAACCGGATTTATGGTTTAGCGAACTTATTACCAGCCGCATTATTATTAATCGCTGCATTAATCCTTGCCTTCTTATACCCACTTAACAAGAAGACAATTGATGATGTTGATGCTAAACTTAAAGAAATTAACAACCAAGATTAATCTCAACTAATCTTTAAGACGCTAAGTAAATCTCATTTTACTTAGCGTTTTTTTTAATCTTATGCTACGATGTAATCAGTTACATTACTGATAATTTGTTTTAGGAGACCTCTAAATGGAACAAACTTTAGCCACTTTTTTAAAACAAGAAACACCGATTGAGACACTACAACGAACCAGCCACCGCTTTGTCCCCGACTTTCCCACGGCTACGGTCCCTGAGTCACCAGCCGAATTTAAACTGGAAAGTCAGTACTTCTTCAAAAATAAAGATATTTACATCAATAAACACAATCGCTATGCTGCCTATCCAAAACACTCTCACGATTTTATGGAGCTCAACTATATCTATTCCGGTGAGTGTACCGAAATTATCGATGGACAAAAAGTGCATTTAAAACAACATGATATTCTCTTAATTGATATCGGTAGTGAACATTCAATTGAACCATTAGGCGAGAATGATATCTTGATCAACATTCTCTTTCAAAATCAAAATATCAATCTTCACTGGCTCGAACAGATGAAATCAAACCGCAGTATTTTATTTGATTTCTTAATCAACAACCATACCGAGGCGCAGAAGAACTTCTTACTCTTCCAAGATAACTTGCCTAAAATTAGTAATGTCATTGAACAATTACTGACCGAGTACTACTTTCCAGCCGATTTTTCGGATGTGATTATCAGCCATTATTTAATCATTTTGCTAACTGAATTAATGCGCAACTATGATCCCAGCATGGTCCGGGACACCAATCAGATGCCCAACGATCTTTTAAACCGGATTTTTGCGATTATTGAAAAGGACTATACAACACTAACCCTCACTGCCTTAGCAGAGAAGCTAAGCTACACCAAAAACTACCTCAGTAACTTCATTAAGGCTGAAACACACGTCACCTTTACAGAGTTACTCAATAAGCAAAAGCTACTGAAAGCCCATCTTTTGATCAGCTCGACGCAGCGAACAATCGACGATATCATCGCTGAAATCGGCTATACGAACAAGAACTACTTCTACAAGGAATATAAGAAGGCCTACCATGAACTCCCATCGGAAACACGCAAACATAAGACAGACGATAATTTACTGTAACTAAAAAAAGAGTCACAATTAATAATTGTGACTCTTTTTTTGATTCCTAATTTTATTCCGTGACACCATTTTTAAAAATAGCAATCCCGTGAATCCCAAATTGTTCGTTATTAGTTGGACGGCCACTTGCTGTTTCGATAATAAAATCGATGAATTGATCCGCCAAATCATCCATTGATTTGTTCATTAATTGGCCAGCATCAAAGTCAATCCAACGTGGTTTCTTATCTGCAATGTAGGAATTTGACGCCACTTTAACAGTTGGGACATAAGTCGCAAACGGTGTCCCCCGACCGGTTGTAAAGAGCACCATCTGACAATCAGCAGAAGCCAATGCTGATGATGAGACTAAATCATTTCCGGGTGCTTGTAATAGTGACAAGCCATTAGTCTTCAATTTATCGCCGTATTGTAAAACATCGCATACTGGTGAAGTCCCTGATTTTTGCGTACACCCTAGCGATTTATCCTCTAAAGTTGAAATCCCACCTTCTTTATTACCTGGTGATGGGTTTTCATAAATAGGTTGGTGATAAGATTCAAAGTAAGCTTTAAAATCATTAATCAATTCGACAATTTTTTCAAAAGTCGGTTGATCCTTAGCCCGTGACATTAAGATTTGTTCAGCGCCAAACATTTCTGGGACTTCCGTTAAAACCGTTGAACCACCTTGGGCCACAATATAATCTGATAAGCGGCCTAATAACGGGTTGGCAGTGACCCCGGATAGCCCATCTGAACCGCCACATTTCAAGCCAATCTTCAAATCACTTAGCGGACATTTCACACGATGATCATCTTTAGCGGCTTCATTTAGTTCTTCCAATAAATCTAGTGCATCACCTAGTTCATCTTTCACTTCTTGTGAAATGATAAATTTCATACGATCTGGATTAATCGGTTCGTAGGCTTCGATGGCCGCTTTCATCCCGTCCATCTGGTTATTTTCACAACCGAGACCAAAGACTAAGACCCCACCAGCATTTGGTTGAAGCGCGGCATCCACTAAAATTCGGCGGGTCATTTCAAAATCGTCACCCAATTGTGAACAACCATAGGGATGTTTCAAAACGATGATGTTATCAAATGAGCCATTATCTGGATGAAGCGCCTTAAATTGTTGTACAAAGATGTCCAACAAGGGATTGATACAGCCTACGGTTGGAATAATGTAGAGGTTATTTCGAATGCCGACTTTTCCGTTATCGCGCTGATACCCCATAAAATACCGTTCTGGTTCCTTTTGATAATGGTTGGGAATGGTCATTGGTTGATAATCATAAGCCAGTTGGTCCTTCAAGTTAGTGGCCAGATTATGCGTATGCACCCATTGTCCAGCCACAACATCTTCAGTCACATGGCCAATTGGATAACCATATTTAATGACATCGGCATTTTTTGAGAGTGCTTGTAGTGTGAATTTATGCCCGCGTTTGACGTCCTCTTGCAGCGTGACCGGTGTTTCAAGATCTGCTATCACAGTTCCAGCCGTTAGATCTTGCAAAGCTACTGCAACGTTATCATTCGCGTTTAAAATGACGTATTGATTCATAGTGTTTCTCCTTTATTAATCGCACGTACTAATTGCCGTGTTTGTTGATTCAAAATTTGTGCCATATCAGCTTTAACAGTTGCCTCTAAGCCAGGTAATTGCGTTAAATCCACTCCCCATAAGGCTTCAGCAGCCAATGCCTTTTCGATATAATCTGGTTGTTGTTGAATAGTTTTGAAAAAAGCGATTGTTTCCGGTGTATCGTTAGGTTCAATTGCAATATCAGGATAGTCCCCATAAATGACTAATAAAGCGGCTAAGGCGAGTGCCATTCGAACGGGAACTTGATGCTGTTGTTCAATATTTTGTTGTAAGCTAGGTAAGAGGCGCGCTTTAAATTTAGAAATGCTATTTAACGCGATTGATGCCAATTCGTGTTTAACATACGGATTAGCAAAACGTTCCTTAATGCCTTCCGCATAATCAGCCAATTCTTGGTGAGGCAAATCGATTACTGGCATAATTTCGGTATACATTTCATCGTTAATAAACTGGCTAAAATCAGGATCAGCCATCACTTGACCCACCGTTTCTAAGCCAGCTAAGCGCGCAATAGGAGCCATCGTACTATGCGGGCCGTTTAGCAAGCGTACTTTGCGTTCACGATAAGGTTGCATATCGTCGGTGATGACAACATTAATGCCGGCCGCTTTTAATGGTAATCGTTCCGCTAAGCTGGCATCCCCTTCAATGACAAAGATTAAAAAGGGTTCAGCCTTAACAATTAAATCATCTTGGTAACCGAATTGTTCACATAATTCGGCAGCCCGTTCCTTAGGATAACCGGGTACAATCCGGTCAACCAATGTTGAATAGAACCGATTTTCTGTGTTGACCCATTGCTTAAAGTCAGCTCCGAGTGACCAAAGATCGGCGTATTTCAAAACACAATCTTTCAATTGATCACCATTATGGTTAATCAATTCGCAAGGAATGATGTCAAAGCCGGCCTTTTGTAACTTAAAGCGTTCGTATAATAGCGCTGTCAATTTGCCTGGATAAGTATTTGGTGTGCTAGTCGTCAATTGGTCTGTTGGATCAAACTGAATACCGGCTTCAGTCGTATTGGAGAAAATAAACGCAAGATTATCATCTTGTGCCAAATCAAGATAGGCTGCAAAATCAGCATACGGGTTAACAGTCCCATTAATAGCAGTGATGACTTCCGAAGATTGAATTTTTTTTCCTGCTAATAACCCTTCCAGTAAAACCGTATAGAGATTATCTTGATCCGCTAGTCGATTAACCATGCCGTGTTCAATTGGTTGAATGACCTTCACCCCACCGTTAAATAAACCTTGATTATTCATCTGTTGAATTTGCCAATCAACGAAAGCTCTTAGAAAATTCCCTTCGCCAAATTGTAGGACTTTAGTTGGCAATTCTTTTTCTCGCTTAATAACCGCATTTATCATTTCCATTTAATATGTTCCCCTTTATCAATCATTTTTTAAGTTTAAATTATTCTTTTCAGTATAAAATAATTGTGTATTCATGCCGTCGACTGTCATATTTGTTATTTTAGTATTCTCAGTATTAACCATAAACAGTTTCTCTGCTCTCATTTTTTGACCATCTTGAATCATAGCGGGCTCTACAGCTGGCAATGTATGATCTTTAACTAAATCAATTGCTATATTTGTTAATCTCAAATTACGAATTGGTGCTTCAGGTAGCCCATAAATAAATGCAGCACATGCTCTTGTCTTTCTAGCCGTGATATTACTAATTGTAATATTTTCATAATAAGGCGTTTGATTATTTATCGGTTGTTTTTCTTTATCAGCAACTACACTATATTTCCCACCTGGACCACAGAAATAATAAGAATTGATAACCAATGGGCAAATTGTATTTGTCATTAATATATTATCAACAGTAATATCGCTTACTTTTCCACCTCGACCACGACGTGTCTTCATTCGTATACCTCTGTCAGTGTCGTTAAAGATACAATCCGTAATCATCACTCTTCGAATATCACCACTCATTTCACTCCCTATCACAACGCCACCATGACCATGATTCATTGTACAATTTGTTATAATAATATCTTCGCATGGACTTTTACGAATTGCATCTTCAGTTCCAGATTTAATCGCAATACAGTCATCACCGACATTAAAAATGCAATTTTCAATCCGGACATCACGGCATGATTCTGGATTAATCCCATCAGTATTGGGAGAATCAATCGGATTCTCTACTAAAATATTTTGAATCAATATTCTAGTTGATTCCATCGGATGAACTGTCCAACTCGGAGAATTAACTAATTGAATATCCTGAATTTTTATATTATTTGAATGTTCAATTGAAATTAAATACGGACGAGGATTATTCAAACTTTTCGACTTAAAGTTATCCCACCAATACCGACCATTCCCATCAATCGTTCCTTGTCCTTTAATCGTAATATTGTGTACCTGGGTTCCATAAATGCAAGCTTGATGAACAATTGAATCTGCACCCTCCCATCTGGATGTAACTAAAGGATATCGCTTTGAGTCTGCTACAAACTTTAAGGTCGCACCTGCACAAACTTCGATTGTTAGGTTGCTACAAAGTTGGATGGCACCTGTTATATATTCACCACTTGGAATAACTAAGCACCCACCAGACTCATCTTTGATTGCTTGAATACATCTCTTAATTGCCTTAGTTGAATCTACTCTTCCAGTTGGATCTGCCCCATAGTCAACTATTGATTTTATATTAGGCATGGTTTACACTCCTTTATGTTAGCGTTAACATAATTAAATCATTTTTTCACAATATGTCAATATCTGGAGGCGTTTATTTTGAAAAACCTTGGTGTTCGTGCCCATGATCTCAACAAGAATAACCTTGAAGAATTAATAAGTATTTTAGAATCACTCAATATGTCGCAAATTCAACTTGCTCTAACAAAATCGTTCCCAAATAATTTTAATTTTCAAACGATAGATCAAAATTATTTGCATGTTATAGTTAACCAATTACAATTACACCAAATATCGGTTCCCATTCTTGGCTGCTATACTAACATAATCGATTCTAATATCTATCAACGTGATTTGAATCTTAATCTTTTTAAAAAATTTCTCGATTTATCACGGTATTTTCCTGGAAGTGTTGTTGCAACCGAGACAGGCAGTCTAAGTGATGACGGTTATACAGAAAAGAATTTTACCGACTATGCTTTTCAAAAAGTCGTAAGTTCTGTCAAAACACTTGTTAGTTATGCTACGCATCAAAATACAATTGTTGCTATAGAGCCAGGTATTAACCATCCCTTATACACCAATCAATTAACTAAAGAATTACTTGATATAATCGCAAATCCTCAACATTTAAAAATTATTTTTGATCCTGTAAACTTACTAACTCCTAAAAACTATCTTAATCAAAAAGATATTATTACTGAGGCTTTCAGTCTGTATGGTGACTCAATTACTGCCTGTCATCTTAAGGATTTTAAGATAATCAATCATAAATTAGTTGTTGTTCCCTTTGGGAAAGGATTACTTGATAAATCGTACCTTTTTAGTTTAATAAACAAAAAAAGCATTAATTTAAATTACTTCTTAGAATCAACCTCCCTATCTGACATTAAAGATATTAAGGATATATTCTAACTTTTTATGTGAACTATTTAACTTTACCCTTGTAAGCGCTTAACTAATGTGATATCTTTTATCTGTAAATGTTAACGATAACATAATTATCTGATTGGAGCGTGGTATTCATGATAAAAAAACATAAAATTACACTTTTAACCCGATTAGCTTACGGTAGTGGTAATTTATTAGGTAGCGGTGCGTTAGCAATTTCCGGTGCTTGGCTATTATTCTTTTACACAACATTTTGTGGTCTCTCAGTTATTAAAGCATCCTTAATTTTCTCCATAGCAACCTATCTAGATGTTATTTTAAATCCACTAATGGGTTTCATAACAGATGGTTTCTATCAAACACGATTAGGCCAAAGATTTGGTCGTCGTCGCTTTTTTATTTTGTTAGGAATTCCTTTAATGCTTATTTATCCTGCTTTATGGGTTACTGGTATGGATTTCTTTTACTATTTATTAACCTACGTTGGCTTTGAAATAACTTATACCATGGTTATGATTCCATACGAAACATTAGCTGTCGAAATGACCACTGATTTCGATGAACGAACATATTTAACTGGCTATAAAGCGATGTTCGGTAAGGTTGCTAACTTTTTAGGTGCGGCTCTTCCAGGGATCTTTTTTGGTATTCTTGGTAAATCATCTCCTTATTCCTTTTTAGCAACTGGTACCGTTTATTGCCTAATTATGGTGATCGCCTTAACTTTCCTTTATCTCAACTCATGGGAAAAATCAGCATCAGAAGTAACCGATGAACATGTTAAAAATGTATTTGAAGCTATTAAAAAACTATTTATCGATATTTTATCGACCTTTAGAGTTAGAACTTTTAGACATCATATGGGTATGTACCTTTTTGGATTTGGTGCTGAATGGTTATTTACTGCGACATTTACTTACTTTATTGTGTTTGTGTTACAACGTCCTTCTACTCTTGTATCGGAATTAAATAGTATGAGTAGTATTCTCCAACTTATCTCTACAGCTATTTTTATCGTTATTTGTGCCAAAAAAGGATTTACAAAACCATTCAGTGGTGCTCTTTCAATTGTTATTCTTTCAGTTATTTCATATTCACTTATTTATTTCCTTCAAATTCCACATCTTACATGGCTAGTAGTCGGTGTGACCGCAGTATTCGGGATTGGCACAGGTGGTGTATATTATATCCCTTGGACTGTTTATACATTCTTAGCTGACGTTGACGAAGTTGTGACTAACCGAAGACGAGAAGGTGTATACTCTGGCGCAATGACTATGGCTGGTAAATTAATTCGCGCAACAATTGTCTTTATTTTAGGAGTTGTTCTCTCCCAGTTCGGCTTTAAAGCAGGGGCAACCACGCAGCCATTATCCGCTGTTCATGCTATTGTTGGTGTTTTATTAATAGGTGTCATCGGTCTTGCATTATTGGGCATGTATTCATCACATAAAATGAAACTTAATCACGAAACACATCAAATTATTTTAGATGAGCTTGATAGAATTCATAAAGGTGGCTCAATGTCAGACGTAAACCCAAGAACGCGTAGTGTTGTAGAAGAACTAACTGGGTTTAAATATGAAGACTGTTTTGGTAACAATACCGTTGGCTACCAGTCAAGCGAAGAAAATAATCAAGTTATAGATCACTAGGAGGATTTAATCTATGTATAATAATTATGGTAATTTACAAACTAACTGGATTCAACTTGCAGGGGATACGCTAATTAACCGCGAACCTAATATGAACTTAAAACACAAGTGGGAATATGAAGATGGCTTAATGTTATCTGGAATGTTCCAGATATTCTTAGCCAGTGGCGATAAAAAATATTTTAACTATATCAAGAATAATATTGACGCCTATTTAGACGATGATGGTAACATCGACGGCTACTCTTTTTCAGAATTCAATCTAGATCATATTAATAATGGAAAAATCCTGCTCGACTTATTTGAACAAACGCATGATTTAAAATATAAAAAAGCTGCAGATAAATTATATAATCAGTTATCAGAACAACCCCGGACACCAGAAGGGACCTTTTGGCATAAAAAAATCTATCCCAATCAAGTATGGTTAGATGGTCTGTATATGGGATCTGTATTCTATGGGCGATATCTTAGCCAATTTAAATCAGATAATGATCTTGCTGATGTTGTGCACCAATTTATTACTGCTTACAATGTTACCTTAGATTCAAAAACTGGTCTATGTTATCATGCTTATGATGCAAAAAAGACCCAGCCTTGGGCTAATACTATTAATGGACACTCTCCACATTTTTGGACACGAAGTATAGGCTGGTTTGTAATGGCCATGGTTGATGTATTGGAATACATTCCAGCAAGCAATCCACAACGTATCGATATCCTAAATAACCTTAATAATCTTTTAAATTCCTTACGTAAAGTTGCAGATTCTAAAACAAATCTTTGGTATCAAATTCCGGATGAAGGGGATCGACCATTAAATTATTTAGAATCGTCAGGTAGCTTAATGATTCTAACAGCTATTGCCAAATCAATTCGTTTAAACTATATTAATAAAGACAATTGGTTACCGTTCTTACTGGAAGGCTATAAACAAGCCTTACGTCAATTTATCAGTGTTACTAAAGAAAATTACGTTAACGTTAACAAAATCGCTCATGTAGGTGGACTTGGTGGACCATCTAAACGAGATGGCTCTTTTGCCTATTATATGAGTGAACCAATTGTTACCAATGATCACAAAGGGGTTGGCCCCTTCTTATTACTAATTTGTGAAATGCAACAATACCTATAAACTGAAAGGAGTTCTGTAATAATTATGAAAAATGAGAAATTAGAAATTGATCCTGAAAAATTCGCATATGCTGTTATTAATAACTTTCAATCTGACGCTACAGACAACCAAAGGATTGCTAAAGATCATCTGACCTTGTTCTTACAAGCATATTACTTAACATCACAATTTAATCAACTTGAAGCAAATCAATTTAGTTATTTTAAAGATGATGATAAGCAGAAACTGTTTACTAGTCTCTCTAAAATTTCAGAAAATCAATAAAAAAAAGAATCCTAATTAGGATTCTTTTTTTAAAGATGTCTTTCAATCATTTCTTTCGTTTTCAAAACCGCTGTGGTAATCGCCTTTTTCCGTTTGGCATCTAACCGATAATCCGGTGTGCTGACACTAAATGCCCCAAAAACACGATTGTGCTTTTCCAAAACGGCACCCACACAGAAAACTTCTTCTTCATTTTCACGATCGTCAATTGAATAATGGCGTTCTTTAACCTGGTTAATCTGCCTTTGGAGCTCGTTTGGATCGGTAATCGTATGCGTTGTGAGTGCAGTTAACGCCACCCGATTCAAATAAGCCGTTACTTGTTCATCCGGCATTGTCGCCAAAAAGGCCTTGCCCATGGCCGAACTAAAGAGGTTTAGCTTCCCCCCAACTTTTGATTTCAAGTTAACGCTGCGGGGACTTTCTAGTTTTTCCAAGAAAACAACAAAATCACCGGCATGAATGCCCAGATGGACTGTTTCACCAGTTTCATCGCGCAATTCTTGTAGGTATGGGACCGCAACATTCTTAATATCAAACTCAGACAATGCTTTTTGCCCGTAACCAATCAATTCCGATCCCAAAAAATAACGTTTATCATTTTCTGAGCGCCACAACAAATTCAACTCACACATTGTTGCGAGCACTTTTAAAGTGGTTGATTTAGTACTTTGTAAGCCATCACTAATTTCTTTTAATGTCTGCCCTGCCGGCTGATCCATTAAATAATCTAGAATTTGTTTGGCCTTAATTAAGACGGTGCCATACGATTTTGTTTCTGTCATTTTTACAATCTCCTACTTGTTTTCTAGAATGAAAGCGTTATAATATAACTATTATATAGTTTCTTTATCAAAAAGTAAATTTATTATATGGAAATGGAGCTGATTTTTTTGCAAAAAATGGATATTCTTCAAAAGGTTAAAAACACTGGTGTGGTAGCTGTTGTTCGTGGTGCTTCTAAGGACGAAGCCTATCAAGCAGCCAAGGCATGTATCGTCGGTGGCGTTAAAGGTATCGAATTAACATTCACTGCCCCAGAAGCTGATAAAATTATCGCTGAATTGAAACAAGAATTCAAGGATGACCCTGAAGTTTGTATCGGTGCCGGTACTGTTTTAGAACCAATTACAGCTCGGATCGCAATCATGGCTGGTGCGGAATTCATTGTAAGCCCTTCCTTCAACGAAGAAGTTGCTAAAATGTGTAACCTCTACCAAATCCCTTATATGCCAGGCTGCATGACAATTACTGAAATCCAAACAGCAATGTCATTTGGTTCTGATATCGTGAAAGTCTTCCCTGGTAGTGTTGTTGGCCAAGGCTTCATCTCAGCTGTTAAAGCCCCATTCCCATATGTCAACATCATGCCAACTGGCGGTGTTAACTTAGAAAATATGAAAGACTGGTTTGCTAAAGGCGTAGTCGTCGTTGGTGCTGGTGGGAACCTTGTTGGCCCTGCTGAAAAAGGTGATTTTGCCAAAGTAACTGAAAATGCCAAAGCATACCATGCAGAATTCGAAAGAATTATGCATGCTTAAAAATTAAACAATATGAGGCGCTCCGGACAAATAAATCTTTGTCTGGAGCGCCTTTTTTAGGGTTATTTTAATAATACCATCTTTTCATGACTAATTCTGATTTTCGTCACACTACCATTTTCTGGAAAAGCCGATTCAATTGAAATAACATCGCCAAAATATTTCAATAGCAACATTTTTAAAAATGTCCCGTGCGTAACCACTAATATTCTAGCATGATTCCTGTTTTCACTCAGTAATATTTGCCGAGCACTTTCAAAACGTGACCAAAATGCGGCTGCATCTTCTGCATAACCAAACGGATCTGCTTGATGCATCACATCTCGGGCAATATCGATTGAATATCGCTCAATAATCTCAGCCTGAGTTTTACAACCCAGTGGTTTTCCAACAATCGCCCAAGTTTCTAAGTTATTTAAACCTTCAAAGCCGCCGAAAAATACTTCCCGAAGAGTTGGTAACTGCTGAATCTTAGGTAATTCATGTTTGCTTTGCTGACAAATAATGATTGCTGTATCCAGAGCTCGTTTCAAATCTGAACTATATACAGCATCAAAATCAATCGTTTTTAAAGACTGCCCTGTAGTGGTTACACAATCAACTCCTTCTGCCGTTAAGGGTGAATCTGACCAACCTTGCATTTTATGCATTAAATTAAAGTATGTTTGCCCATGTCGTACAAAATAAATGTCTACTGTTTTCATTTTCCCTCCACCATAAATAAAGTACGCCTAAATTTTTTTAGGCGTACTCTTTTTTTATGCTATTACTAAGCGTTGAACGATTTCAAATAAGCGTGCCACATCAGATGGTCGTGTATCCCCTGTCGTTTGATCGATGATCGAACTATAAATGTGTGGAATCACCTTTTTCACGCCTGCGTCTAACGCAATCTGTAGAATTTCTTCAAAGTTATCTAAATCAATTCCACCAGTAGGTTCTAGACTAAAATCATTATCAGAACATGCTTTAGCAATTACTTCATATTCTGCCTTGCAAGCTAGGCCCTTCATAGGGAAAAATTTAATTGAACTTCCCCCCATATCCTTCAGAAGTGCGATTGCCGTTTCAATTGGAACCACTGCCTGTGAGCTACGACTACTTAAAGGACCCGTTGCAATATTGACAAAACCAACCCGACCAGTTGGCGATACTAAGCCATTAATGAACGTTTCGGTCTGACCCAATGCTTGTCTTGAAGCCCCAACACCTGTAAAAACTTGATTAACGTGTTGTGGTTGTAACGTACCAACTAAGCGCGTGACCATCGTACTTTGATTAGGATCTCCTGCTCCCAAGCCAACCGATAGTGCATTATTAGTTGCTGCCTGATAACGTTTCATATCCGTAATGGCGGCTTCATCTGTCGCATAATTTTTAGAGAGTACCCCTAAAACAATATTTCCTTTTGCTGCTTCATAACAATCTTGTGCATTCTCAACAGAATTAGCTAACACGTTTAAACAAACGCGGTCCTTGTAAAATTGTGGTTGTAAAGTCATTATTTTTCCTCTTTTCATCTATTTTAAAGCAATTGGGAAAAATGCACCTAAGATCATCGCCCCTAAAATTGCGCCACCTGCGATTGGTTTCTTCCATAGATAGAAGATTACTGCTCCAATTGTGGCCCCAATCCCAATCGGAATTGAAGCACTGGCCGCACTCAAGATAATTAATGGCCCTAAAAATCGTCCTGATGAATTCCCGGCCCCCATCATCACATCAGCACCAAAAGTGGCATTCGATTGATTAATTGTGTATTTACGTACGGTTGTAATGATGATTCCAATCACAATCCCCAAGAAAAGGCCCATAACAATTGCAAAAGCAAAATTTTCAATCGGTGCCTTCCAACCAATACTCAATAAAATTGCAGGAATCCCAATTCCAACACCCGTCAGAATTGAACCACCTAAATCTAAGATCCCAACAAGTGACCCTTCTAGAATTCTCGCGAATAAGAAACTAGCCCCAAACGCTGCGGCAGCACCGTAAGAACCACCATCCATCCCCGCTTTTAGCATCGCAACAATGGCAACTTCATTAAACGCCCCAACACCGTATTGGTAATACATATGGGTTCCCGCAAAAACACCGGCGGACATTAAGCCAACTAGAATTGGGAATGACCATTCGGAATACCAAAAGCTTTTTTTATTAATCTCAATTGTGTCCATTGCCAACCTCCTATTTAACTTTGAATACACCATGCATATTTGTTAACCAATCTGGTACTGATAGTTTAAAACTCTGGATCATTTCAACATCAAATCCTCTAAAGAAACCACTAAGGATAAACAGTAAAATAATAGCGCCTAACATCATTTTGGTTGTTTTAGTCCAGCCTAAATCATCAACACCTTTACCAATCAAAATACCTAAAACAATTCCTGGTACGGCATTCCCCATAATCATCGCTGATAAGCCACCAAAAATGATTGCCCAAAGGCCAGAACGTTTACCCGCATCAATTGCTGCCAATAAGAAAATAATTGGCATGACGATATTAATCAATAAATCAGCTGCCGGCACTAAAACCTTCACAGCAGTCACTTGCAATGACTTAGGAATTGCTGAAGCAGTTGTATTTAAGAAGGACACGACAACAATCCCAATCAAGCCACCTGAAATGGCCATTTTCCGTGGATTATGCACCGTTTCTTCTAGTTTCTTATTCCTAATCAACAATGAAGCAGCCGCCCAATTGGGAATAACCCGGTGCGTCACATCTTGCGTGAATGCTCCAGCGCCAACCGTTGACGCCCAAGCATTGAAGAAAAAACCTAGTCCAAATGAGAAATGTGACGCAGGATCACCTTCACAAGCATTCATTTCACCTAACGTTCTAAAAGCACCCAAGGCTTGTACTGTCGGTGCGTTGAACATTCGTGCGGCACCCATTCCGGCAGCAAAACCAACCAAGCCACCAATTAGAATAGATTTCATTAAAATTATGATGATTGTCATTTTACAGCCTCCTATTCCCTTTTAAATTTAAGTTTTGGCAGTGGCATATTATCGGGCGCCTGTACACGTTGCTCATGAAACGGAATTGCTTGAAGATCGAGTAACTTGACCGCAACTTCTACTGCTAATGTCATCTGATAATTTGTTCGTTCTCGAGGCAAGAAAAACCATAAGAATCGTTCAGTATATACTTGCTTTTCAGCCTTAGTCACTGTAATTGATTGCGGTGTAATCTGAAAGACAAGTTCGTCGGGTTGACCAACTTGCTTGGAAATCTGAGCTAAAGCAGCGGCTGTCGCTACTTCTGCACTTTCACCACTACCACTGACCGTTACTGTCATCTGTTGCTGCACCTGATAATTAGCCATCGCGTTCTCCTTTTAACTGTGTCGTTTTAAATAAGCTTCCGTAAGGCCTTGGCCTAATTCTTCCGTATCCATAAACCCAAACCCAAGTGCTTGGATACCATCTTGAATTGCTGTGATTCCTTCTTGAACTGAACGCATACCGTGACGTTCTGTATAACCATACTTATTTTTGGCAGTGATTGCGCCAGCACCACCACTTCCACAAAATGAGAGTCCTAAGTCAGCATTTTCTTTTTGCATGACATCACCCAAGCGCATATCAGCACCCATACCGGGTACAACGACTGCCTCACCACCTGCTTTTCTAATGCCTTCTGCAATTTTTTGACCTTTACCCATTCGATCCGCAATTATAATTTTAACCATGATTAATTTCCTCCTTATTTTTGGCAACTTCAAAATGCACTGCTAAAACATACTTTTCATCAATGTTCAGATGACCAATTTCCTCAACAATTTGTGCAGCTGCTGCCAAACTATCTTCTGATAATTCACTAAAAACAGTTGGATCAATCGCCATTAGCGGTTCATTATTTTCTGAACGCGTAACCATCTCGATTAAATGATTGGCTAATATCTCAATCTGGTTCTCATCCGGGGTAGCGTTAACCGCTTTCATTTTAGCCAATGCACTTTTCAATATGGCCTCACATTTAGTAGGATTAATACTTGCCACAATCATTGCTTGGGTTGCTGTGTTCATTATGATCACCTACTTCATTATTTTATTGAGCTTATCTAGAATAAGTTTCATTTCTGGTTCAAAAACTGCTCGGATATCAAATTCGATAATTCCCATATTTGCCCGATATTCCCGTGTATAAATAGCTGGACTATCCTTTTTTAATGCCGTAATCAATTGTTGCGCATTCATCCGAGCCGTTTTAGCAACTTTGACACTAGCCCGGTAAATATCGCGCCCGGCGGAGTCTTGTACGATTTCACATTCAAGACCTTCTATTTGATTAATTTGTGCTACAAAAGGTGTTAACCGTTCAATCATCCTTTGACCAGTCTCTGGTCCAAATTGAACATAATCTTCAATCGCTTGAGTCAAACCAAGAATGTTATCCTTACCAATTTTCATTGCTCGGCCGATACCTTTAGATTGCAATCCCAACCAATCAATATACTGTTTATTACCTAATACTAAACACGATGACGGCCCAGAAAAAGCTTTGGCACCACTATAAATCACAATATCAGCACCCATTTTAATATACTTCTTTAAATCTTCTTCGGCAGCCGCATCCAAAATAAGTGGTAGATTATGCCGGTGGGCCACTTCAATGGCACTTTCAATCGTCAACATACTCTTTTGAACAGCGTGGTGGCTCTTAACATATAAAATGGCAGCGGTTTGATCGTTAATCATCATCTCAACATGATCCGCTGAACACATATTAGCGTACCCAGCTTCCACCATCCGGCCGCCACCTAGTTCAATCATGACTTCTTCAGGTGTCCCATAATCGACGTTTTGACCTTTTGGAATGATAATTTCTCGTTTATTAATCTTATCGGTATATGGATGATAAAGATGATATTGACTACCCTTTCCAATAATCCCAGCGATTGCCTGTGCGATTGCTGCGGATGCTGATGAGACAATTACTGCAGCTTCAGCATCTAATAACTGTGCTAAATATTGACCCGTTTTTGTTACCAAATCGCTCATCTCAAAGAAATTTTCATCACCAAACTGCTGTGCTTGAATACTATTAGCACCCACTTTAGAAACCCCTAAGATGGTCATCTTGCCACTAGCATTAATAACTTGCTTTAAATCATATTTTTCATACAAATTCGCCATGTTGCACCTCCATATTTGTTTGATAAACCGTCCCGCCGACCACTGAATAATGTGGGGCAAAGACGCGGTGTGTGGTGACTTGATACCCATTTGAATCAGTTAATATTTTTTCCTGATTTTCAATACTAAAAATAGTTAAATCGCCATCAAAGCCGGCCGCTAGGTGACCTTTGTGCATCAACTTAAAATTAGCAGCTGGTTGACTGGTAATCATCGGTATCAATTCGGCTAAGGAATAACCTAAATAATACATTTTATCCAGACAAGTCGCTAAATTATAAACTGGTCCATTCTCCCGATTACGGTGATATAAATCACTACTAATCGTTTGTGGTGCTAATCCGATTTCTTTTGCTTTTTGAGCAACTTCAAAACTAAAGCTTTCAGTTCCGTGTCCAACGTCGAAGATAATGCCACGTTGATAAGCTTCAATTGCAAATTGCTTAATCTGTCCAAGCTCATGGTCCAAAATACCATTGGGTTTACCGTTATAGCAGTGCGTAATAATATCACCAGGATCAAGCATTGCCATAATTTCCGAAAGTTCCGGTGGATTTGTCCCAATATGAACCATTAGTGGAATGCCAGCATTCTGTCTTTGAATCGCTTTAGCCCGTTCAAGAGGGACAATACCATTTCCCGCAACTACCGATTTGCTCATACGAGCTTTGATACCAACAACAAATTGTTTTTGATATTGCGCTAATGTTTCACTGACTAATTGTGGTTGGATCCGCTTTAAATCACCTAATTCGTCTTGAGCAATAATCCCTGTTTTCGAAATATTGCACATTGCATAGACATTAGTTTTAGCCTTGGACGCTAACTGATAAAAATCAGCTAGATTATCGGCGCCTGTTGAACCAGCATCAATCACGGTTGTAACCCCTGCTGTCACACCATCTAAATCAGGTTGATCAGAATACAACGCTAACTTCTCATAACAATGAACATGATCATCAATCCAACCAGCGCTAACATAAGCAGACTGCTTTAAATCCAATATTTTACGTGCTGTAATATTATCGAATTTTTTTGAAACCGCTTTTATTTTACCGTACTCAATTAGAATCTCAATTGGCTCGCCGGAAATCGACCGACCGTTCTTTACGTATAAATCAATCATCACGATGCCTCCCTCAAGATTATGAATTCATCATAACATTATAATGTTTAATTGTAAATACAGAACCTCACAATTCATATCTAATTTCGTAAGGATTCATCGTTGTATTATAGATAGCGATTGAATATTCAATCAACTGATTCTTTTCATTGTAAGCTTTTCTGATGCGTTTAATGCCAACTACCTGATCCGTATTTAAAGCAGATTGCTCTGACTTTGTTAACAAGTGGCCTTCAAAAGTATCGTCAAACGAACTTGCAATCTCACCGACTTCTTTTAAAACTTGATATAAAGAAGAAACATTAAGTTCATTACGCAAGTGAGCATTCATTTGGAATGGTAAGTAATGTGTAAATAAAATATAGGGTACACCGTCTAACAGATATTGTTTTGAAATTTTGGAAACACGGTTGGTTAATTTACCAATTTCAAATTTAATTTCAGCTTCATCAGCTGGAATCTCCGTGATATCAATGATTTGTTTTTCTAATTTTAAACCACGTTTTTCCAAGATGCTCGAAAATGATTCCGCACGTGATAACTTATTAAACAATCGATTACTGATAACGGTCGTACCCTTACCACTTTGTTTTTCGACATAACCCTCACTAACTAATAAATTAATGGCATTGCGAATTGTAATTTTGCTGACGTTATATAGCGCTTCCAATTCATTCTCAGTTGGCATCAATGTTTCTACAGGATATTGATTCTGAAAAATTTTCTTTTTTAAATCGTCTGAGATATCTTGATATAATATTTTTCTGCTCATAACTTTTCTCCGTTCATTTTATTCATTAATTAGAGTATATACGACGCTGAAGCTTTTAAACAAGCTTATTGCTAAATAATTATTTAATAACACAATAATAGGCAGCTAATCCCTCTTCCAGGATTAACTGCCTATTCGTTAGCGTGCTGCTTGTTCTTCTTTTTGAATTTGACGGCGATTATAGATCATTAACCATAATGTGAAGATGACCAAAATAGCAGGACCGATAATGCTGATCTTAGCGACTAACTCGTAGGCTAACCATGCTAACGGGCTAGCTGCAAAGTCGATGCTGGCCACTGATGGTGTACCAGCAGGAATCAAGCTCGCTTGGACCATTCTAACGGCATACGTGAAGATGCGAGCTAGGCTTGTTGCTGATAAGACACCGATAATTAATGCCAATAAGCCTGTGATAAAGGTTCTAAACACGTTCCCATTTGTGTATGGCAAAACCATTGGGAAGATATAAATCAAGCCTGACAAGCTCGCCAGTGGTAAGAATTCGTTACCTGGAATGACAATTGATAAGAATAAAATTGTAGGCACTAATACCAATGAAACTACCAATGTTGTTGGATGCCCGATCACTAACGCTGGTGTCATCCCAATATTGAATGAACGGCCTTCAAACTTACGACTTATCAAAGCTTGTGAACGTTTAGAAATTGGTGCTAGCCCTTCAATAAAGAGTGACGTAATTCGTGGAATTAAGACCATGACAGCGCTTAAAATTATCCCCAATTGAAGTGTTTTGGCCAGGCTATATTTAGCTAAGACACCGATTAAAATCCCGATAATCACCCCTAAGAAAATCGGATCGCCTAAAATCCCAAAGCGCTTTTGTAATTTTTCGGCATCAAAATCAATTTTGTTTAGCCCTGGTATTTTATCGATTAACCAGTTAACGACAATTGCTAACGGAATGAAGCTGACACAAAATGCGTGTGGCAAAGAAATCCCGTCTAGTTTCTTACCGTAAAAGCGCGCGACACGTTCTTGCGATAAATCGGCACCAACCATTGTGATTATAAAGACGATGATGGCAGCAAAACTTCCCCATAAGAAACTCTTCGTGGCAATTGAAACGATTGAACCGATAAAAGCAAAATGCCAGTAATTCCATAAATCAATGTTCAACGTTTTCGTTGTCTTGGTTAGTAACATTAAAATATTAACAACTAACCCTAAAGGAATAATGATCGCGCCAACTTGCGTCCCAAATGCGACTGCGGAAGCAGCTGGCCAACCAATATCCAGTGTATGTAAATGCAGACCGTAAATTTTAACCATTCGCGTCACCGCGGGGCCTAAATTATCAGCTAACAATTGCGTTAATGTACTAAGGCCTACAAAACCAACCCCGACAGAAAGGCCGGATTTTAATGATTTACCTAAGCCCATTCCCAAAATCAAACCGACAATTAAGAAAATAATCGGCATCATGACACTTGCACCCAACGATAAAATATAATTAATAAATCCCATTTCTCAAACGCCCTTCTTTACCCGGTTGACTGATTAGTAATGAAGTTTCTAATTCAGAAACCGTTTTCTTTATAAAGAAATAATAGCACTGCAAACGCTATCTTGCAATCGCTTTCTTAAATTTATTATGCAATTATTAGTTATTGTAGATGCATTAAAAAGGACTAGCCCCAGTTATTCACCGAGCTAGTCCTCATGAAATTTGTTATTTAAATGTCATTGTATAGCCAATTGACGCTGTTTCTTTTGCTGCTAAATGATAGTTAGCTTCCTTAGTCGCCAGTTCCCGTTTGTCACCAGCAACATCTGGTAGCCCGTAGAATGGTTCTAAGCACAAAAACGGCGCATCTGCGCCCTCTTTGGTCCACAATGTCAGATACTTGAAATCGCCTAAATCAAGGCCAATACTATGGGCACTCTTTTCTGAGGTGAGTTTAATCCCTGCTAATTGGTTTTCAATAATCAATAATCCTTTTTCAAACATTTTATGTGTTAGGGGGACCGTTTTATTTTCAACATGCTTCAAGGTGCATAATTTCCCTGAACGATAAGGATTAGGTGTTTTAATAATTTCAAAATAGCGGATTTCATCTTCTGGCGTTGCAAAAGTGATTTGGTATTCATCAAAATGGCCTTCATCGTTGATAGGTACATTAAAAGCTGGATGCGACCCAAATGAAAATGACAAGTTTTGATCCTCTAAATTATTGACTGTCGCTGTGAAGCACAATTGATCTGCCTCTAATTGCAAGCCAATTATCAACTCAAAGTGATAGGGATAATACTGTAAAGTCGTCTCATTAGCAACTAACTTCAAGCTTAAACTGGTTGTCGTTTGTGCTTCTAATGTGAAATGCTGATCCGCTACAAAACCATGTTGTGGCATGTCATACGTTTGACCATCAATTAGGTAAGCGTCTTCATTTGAACGCCCAATAGCTGGAAATAAAACCGGCGCATGCTTAGGCCATTGAACACCCTGCCAAATATACTCAAAATCAGCCTGCTTATTATAAATACTCGTAATTTCAGCCCCCACTGGATTAATCGTGACGCTCAATTGTTCATTTTCAATACGATACATAACTTTTCTCCTCCTTGAATTAAAGTACAATATTTAATAACATAACGACCGCTAAACCAACTAGCGAATTAACTAGTTCTAATAATCCCCATGTTTTGAACGTGTCTTTCATTGAAATACCAAATGTTTCTTTGAACAGTAAAAAGCCCCCATCATACATTAAGGTAATGGTATTACTCCCACAAGCAATTGCGAGAACCATTAGTACTGGATTGATATTGAACGCTGCGACCATCGGCTGGACAATTCCCGCCGCTGTAATTGCGGCCACAGCACCTTGCCCCGTTAGAATTCGGATAATTACCGTAATAATAAAGGCGAGAATAATTGGCGAAACAGGCATTTTCTCAACTAAACCAACAATGTGATCACCAACGCCTGATTCGATAATGACTTCTTTTAAAATCCCGCCAGCACTAATGACCAGTAAGACGTTCGAGACACCAGCAATTGCTTCATTCATCATCGTTGTAACTTGGCCGCTAGTCTTCCCACACTTGTAGCCAAAAACAACCATCGAAACAAGCACCGCGATTAACATACTAATTTCAGCGCTACCAAAAAAATTCACAATTTGATATAAAGTTGATTTTGAATCAATACTAAAATTAATAATCGATGCAATAATCATTAGAAATGCCGGGATTAGTGGCACCATTAAACTGGTCATAAAGTTTGGTGCTTTTTCCAAATCGATTGCTTCAGAAGGTGCCATATTTTCTGATAATGGCATCTGAGCAATTCCTGGAATAAACTTCGTTAAAATAACACCGGAACAAATAATTGTCGGCACAATCACAATTAGACCATAAATGTAAACTTGGCTAATATTAGCATTGAACGCTGTTACTAACGCCATTGGCCCTGGCTGTGGTGGAAAGATACTGTGTCCCATAGTTGCACCAGCAACTGTGGGTACAATTAATTTCATGTATGGAATCTTGGCCTCTTTAGCAATACTGATAACTAACGGTGCCGTAATTAAGAAGGCCACTTCATAAAACATTGCCATCCCAAATATTGTCCCAATCAACAACAACGAAAATTGGAGATACTTAACCCCGAATCGGTCAATAATTGTGCGCGCAATTCGTTGAGAAGCACCTGAGTCAGTCATCATCTTACCAATAATCGCTCCAAAAACAATAATTAATGCTAATTTGCCCAAGGTTCCGCCAAGACCCTTTTCGATAATTGGCACTATTTTATCGATATGGACGCCTTCAGCAACTGATACAAATATCGCTACAATCAGTAATGCTAATACATTATGCATTTTAAATTTTAGATTTAACGTTAACAATATAAAAATTCCGACAACTACCCATAAAAGTGGTACAACATGTTCCATAAATATCCCCCTAATAAAAAAGACGTCACTTCCAAAACAATGTTTTGTAGTGGCGCCCTTTTCGTCGTTAGTTACTGTACACTACTGTTTGCCTAATTTAAAAAAAATCCAAAATATTCGTGTGCGTTATTGTAGGCAATGTCTTCGACAATCTTGCCTAAGAAGGCCTCATCGTCAGGGACCTG
The DNA here is from genome assembly GCA_002953655.1 of Latilactobacillus sakei. Lineage (NCBI taxonomy): Bacteria > Bacillati > Bacillota > Bacilli > Lactobacillales > Lactobacillaceae > Latilactobacillus > Latilactobacillus sakei. Next base: position 860,100 of record CP025839.1, on the reverse strand, counting down.
ACCGCGAGCCGCCCATTCACCCACTAAGTTACATAGCACTCGTCTAAAGTACTCATGACGTGGATAAGAGAGGAAGCTCCGTGAATCGGTCAACATACCGACAAAGTTGGCGATTAAGCTTTGGTGCGCCATAATCGTCAATTGATCCTGCATCCCTTCTCGTGTATCGTTAAACCACCAAGCACAGCCCAATTGAATCTTTTGAACGGGGCCTTCTTGGAAAGAACCCATCCCAGTTGCCAATTGTAACCAGTCATTAGGATTTAATGAATATAAAATCATCTTAGGCAAGTGATCATCAATTTGAACGGCCGTTAAGAGCTTCATAAATTCAGCGGCAATATCCGCTTGGGTGCCCATTGAATCAAAACCTGTATCAGCGCCAATCTTAGCAAACATTGGTTTGTTAGCATTGCGGATCGCATTCATATGGAATTGCATTGTCCAGTCGTGCGCTTGATTGATCCGCATTAATTGCGTTAATAATGCGGTTAAGTAAGCATCAACATCCGTTGCCGTTAACGGTGCATTGTCCCGACCTTTTTGCAAGATTTGATCCACTTGTGCTTCTGAAGCGGGCACATAATGGAATGTATTCAACCCGTGATCAGAAAGGCGCCCGCCTAAGGCTTCAAAATAATCAAAGCGTTGTTCGAATGCTTGAATCAAATCTGCAAAGTTGTTAATTGTAATACCGGCAGCCTGCCCCAATTCAGCTAAGTAGTCGTTAAAACTTGCTGCAGCGATATTGAATGCTTTATCCGGGCGCATTGCTGGTAATACCTTAAAGCCATTTTCAGCTTCTTGGGCTTGCAATAATTTGTGATACTGCAAATCAGAAGCAGGATCATCCGTTGTGCAAACAACTTTGACGTTTGAATTTTTGATTAGACCGCGGGGTGAAAAGTCATCCGTTGCTAGTAATGCGTTAGCTTTTTCCCAAATACGAGGCGCCGATTCACTCGTTAAAGGTTCATCAATTCCAAAGTAGCGTTTGAGTTCCAAATGAGCCCATTCATATAGTGGATTGCCAATTGCTTTTTCAATGGTTTTGGTCCACGCCATAAATTTTTGATATTCATCGCCGTCACCTGTAATTAAGTTTTCTGGTACGCCGTTAGTTCGCATTAAGCGCCACTTGTAGTGATCCCCAAACAAGCCATCGTTCAACCAAATCCGTGTTAGATTTGGATAATTATGATTCTCATAGATTTCTTTTGGGTTGAGATGGCAGTGAAAATCAATAATTGGCATCTTTGCTGCGTGATCGTGATAAAGTTTCTGACCCATCTCATTAGTTAAGAGAAAATCTTCATTTAAAAGTGTCATTGTGCCGTCCCCCTTTTTAGCGATCCATTTTATCAATTGCTTCCCATAAACCGTTTAAATAGGTAATCCCCAACGCACGATCGTATAAACCGTAACCGGGACGACCGACTTCACCCCAAATCATTCGGCCGTGATCAGGACGAATGTAACCATCAAAGTGACTGTCGTGTAAAGCCTTCATGATTTCAAACATATCCAATGAACCTTCTGATGATAAGTGCGCTGATTCGTGGAAATCACCGTCTGTCATGAACTTAATATTCCGCGCGTGAACGAATGGTACCTTATTACGACCAACAAATTCGCGGATAATCGCTGGTACATCATTATCTGGATTTTCACCTAATGAACCGGTACATAAGGTAAAGCCGTTATTAGGACTTTCATACATCTTTTCAATCCGCACCATATCGTCTCTGTTTTTCATAATCCGTGGTAAGCCGAATAGTGGACGGGGTGGATCATCGGGATGAATCGCCATTTTAATCCCGACCTCTTCACAAGTTGGTAAGATGGCATTTAAGAAATAATCTAAGTTTTCAGCTAGCTTTTGTTCATCAACTGATTGATAAGCCTTGAATAGGTGTTTTACTTCGGCCAAACGTTCTGGTTCCCAACCTGGTAAAACATAGCCATTTGAATCCTTTTCAACTGATTTGATAATGTCTTCTGGATCACCTTCAACAAAACGATGTTCAAAGGCTAAATCGGTTGAGCCATCAGGTAGTTCATAAGCCAAGTTTGTCCGTACCCAGTCAAAGATTGGCATGAAGTTGTAGCAAATCACTTTAATCCCGTATTCTGCTAAATTACGAATAGTTGTCTTATAGTTTTCGATATATTGATCCCGACTTGGTAAGCCGATTTTAATATCATCATGAATATTGACCGATTCGATAACTTCTAATTTTAATCCGGCCGCTTCGACTTCTGCTTTTAAAGCCGCAATTTTTTCTTTAGGCCAAACTTCCCCAACTGGAATATCAAAGAGGGCCCCCACGACTTGTGTTGTACCTGGAATTTGTTTGATTGCTTGTAGCTTAATTGGATCATCATTTGAGCCATACCATCTAAAACCCATGTTTTGCATATTATTCAGCTTCCTTTTCAATTAATGTGTGTAATGTGGCGGCAATTGCACCTTTTTCAGCCATCATTTGACTGAAAAGTGTTTCAATCCGAGTCCCAAGCTCGATTTGATATAAATCAAGGCCAAAGATTGTTTTATTACTTAAGATTGGTTGTAACAATGCATGTGCATCAATTGCTTGTCCTAATTGAAGATCCTTCAAATCAGCTTGTAATTCACTGAGTAATGGATCAGGACTCAGGTCAAAAGCAGCCCCATTGTCATCTAGACCAACTAAGTAACGACACCAAGCAGCAATCGTCAACGGAATAAAATGAAGTTGCGTTGGTGTTAAATCAGAACGGTCAACGTAATGTTGTAAGGTAACACCGTAGCGAATCGCCATCTTTTGTGACGTATCACTGGCAATTCGTTGTGGGGTATCCGGAATAAATGGATTTGGTAATCGCTTATTAACAACTTCATCAATAAATTGTTTAGGATTAATGATGCCCGGATCCTTCACAACTGGTAGACCTTCGTGATAACCAATTTGCTTAATTAATTGGACTAAATCTGGATTTTGCATTTCTGCTGAAATTGATTGATAACCTAATAGGCAACCAAAGACTGCTAGTGATGTGTGTAACGGGTTCAAACAAGTGGTTACTTTCATCTCATCAACATCATTCACAACGTCCCGTGAGACTAAGTAAACACCGGCTTTGGTTAGATCTGGTCGTCCATTTGGAAAGGCATCTTCAATCACCAAATAGTGCGTTTCTTCAGTATTCCCAAATGGTGCGATATTCGTCCCTTTGGTTGTATGCAAAATGGTATTATCTTCTAACCCAGCTGCTGCCAATTGATCAGCAACTGTTTGTGAAGGGTTCGGCGTAATCCGGTCAATCATCGATAATGGGAAGCTAACTTGCTTGGTATCCGTTAAATAATCGATAAATTCAGCTGGTACGTGCCCTTTAGCCACCCACCCTTGGGCAACCGTCAAAACGCTCTTCTTTAAACGGTCGCCATTTTGAGAGAAGTTATCCGTACTGATCATCGCAATTGGTGTGGCCCCATTTTGATAACGATGGTAAAGCAATGCCGTCACACCGGCCATATTATTTAATGGCGCTTCTGGGCCATTTTCGATATCTTGAGCGACCATCTCTAATAAATTGCCGTTACTTTGCCATAAGTTATACCCTTTTTCAGTGATTGAGAAAGTGGCAAATTGGAGACTTGGTTTTGCAAAAATGGCCATCATTGCTTGCCAATCAGTTTGATTACTCTGGTTAAAGAAATAACTTTCCGCGACACTTGCCAATAAATGCTTTTCAAATTGACCATCAGCTTTGGTAATCACTTGTAAAATCCGATTATTATATGGCCGATAGATACGACTGACCACTTCGTCATCATAAGTTTCCGCCACGACTACGCCGCTTTTCAGTTCGCCTTGATTTAATAGAGATTGTGCAATCGCAGCGTGGAAACATCTGAAGAGGTTCCCGCCACCAAAATGAACCCAAACTGGTGCGTTATTCGTTTCTTCATCGATTGCCATTTGCGAATATTGCGGTACATTAATTGCACCTGCTTCGAAAGCTTCTTTGTGGAACCGATAATCATCTGTTAAATGAACCATTGTAAATCCCCTCTCAATCTTTTATTTAGCATTGTCTTCATTCCAAACTTGATCATACTTAAAGCCAGTTAATTCTTCGACAACTTCTTTAGCTTCAGGTGTGACATCGGCTTTTGAGCCACCTTCTTTTAGACGGTTCATTTCATCGACTAAAATATCATGCGTTTCACGATTTAACTTGAAGGTTAAAGCCACACAGAAGGCAATTAAGATTAACCCCCCCGTTCCGATAATTAAGATGCTGACGATTGTATCTTGTGTCCCAACACTTTGAACAGTTTGGCCTTCTTTATAGCCACCGGATTGTAAGACTAAGCCAACAACGAAAGTCGCAATCGCAACTGTTGATTTACGTACAAAAGTCATTACAGCGGCATAAATTCCTTCGCGATGTTGCTTGGTAACGATTTCATCTAAGTCTGGAATAAATGGAAAGACGTTCCATGGTGTAAATTCTAATGTTGCCCGGCCGACTTGATAAATTAACCCGACAATCATCAACCACATCATAATATTGTCTGGTTTAACCCGATAGATCATGTAAAAAGCACCCAACATCAGGAACATGATTGAATAACCTGATAAGAATAAGAACCGTGGGCCTTTTTTAACCATTAAGAAACCGGCAATGACGGTTACCAAAATCCCAACGAATGATAATGATAGGATGTTAGCTGAATTAGTTGCGGAAATACCTAAACAAGAAACACCGAAGTAAACGAAAATCGTATTGTAGACATCTTTACCAGTGAACGAGAATAGGTAGATCAATAAATGCTTTCTAAAACTCTTAATTTTAAGTGTTGATAGATAATCTTTAACTTGCTTTTTCAAACCGCCCCAGAGACCTAATTTAGGGGCCTTAGCAAATTCAGCTTCCATCTCAGGCGTAATTTCACGTTCCCAAGTAGCCAAATTAGATGCCATAATACATGCCGCAAAAATCAGAGCAAAAACTAAAGCATTGACAAAGTAAGCATATGAATTATGTTGCCCCATCATATTGATAATTTGGCCCGGCACAAACGTTGCTAAAAAGGTCCCCGTGGCTGAAATGAACATCCGACAAGTTGACATCTTTGTCCGTGCCTTATAATCAGTCGTCATTTCAGTTGGTAAGGTTTCCCAAGGAATTAAGACTGACGCAGCAATAATTTCAAACAATAGATAAACGATTAGATAATACCAGAAGTTCATCCCTGTAACCCACATTAAAACATATTCCAACATTAATGGTGAACCAATTAACAGCCAGAAATGGCGACGTCCAAAGCGTTTCCCTAATTTTGTTTTATAAAAGTTATCGGTCAAACTTCCCATCACTAAACTTGTGATAGCGTCTACAATTCTTGCAATCCCAATAATAGCAGCCCCTTCAACCGCAGTTAAGCCGGCAAAAGTGGTAAAGAAATAAAGTAAAAAGGCACCTACAATCGTAAACGCGGCGCCTCCCATGACATCCGTTAAACCATACGCAAGTGACCGACCAATCGTCACTTCTTTAGGCGTATAAATTCTTTTCTTCTTTTCCATCGGAATCCTCCTAATTGTTTGCTCAATAGCACACATTAACCGCTAAAAAAAATTAATAAACTGATATACTAGTATGTTTGTTTACGCTTACAATATAATCCAAAGTGAATCATGTGTCAACAGTTTTTTTACCGCTTTCATTGCCATGCTATCAAAAAACAAGTAAAATAGTTACGAGAGTGAGGCTTGAAAATGTTAATGATGAATACAACCAACATGCAACGGACCGCTTACGAGTTAATTAAACAAAAAATTTTATTAGCTGATTACATCCCGGGCCAAAAGATTTCAGAAAATATGATTACCAGCGATATCGATTTAGGTCGAACACCAGTTAGAGAAGCATTAATCCATCTAAAAAAAGACAACTTAATCGATGTTGTCCCCCAAAGTGGTTCCTATGTCGCTAAAATTGATTTAGAAAGTGCTAAAAATGCACGTTTTGTTCGTGAGAATATCGAAAAGGAAATTGTTAAAGAAGCGATTGCTAAGAGTACTGATACTATCACCCCAGAACTAGAACGAATTATTAAACTGCAAGAATATTACTATAATCAAAATGATGCACAAGGTTTTTTTGCAATGGATGATGAATTTCATAAAGCTTTTTACATCGCTGCTGATAAAGCACAGATTTGGGAGTGGCTTCAAATTCTCAATAGTCAACTGACTCGTTTTAGATGGTTACGTTTAAAAATCACCAATCTTAAATGGCAAAAACTAATTGATCAACATCTGGCAATTCTCAAAGCGGTCAAAGCCAACAATACACCACTAGCTACTAAACTAGTGGTCGATCACTTACACTTGATGCTTGAAGAACAACAAACCTTGATTGATACCTTTCCCGATTACTTTATTAATATTGATTAGCGCACACAAAAAGGTGACCTTTATAAGGTCACCTTTTTAGTTAGTCTAATTTTGCTTGCGCCCTAAAATCAATTTGAAGCCAGCTGCTGCGGTTAATAGTAAACCAGCGATTGTTACGCCTAAAACATTATTAGTGCCAGTTTGTGGCAGTTTCTTTTTACCTGTCTCTTTAACAGTTGTTTGCTGATTGGTATTTGGGGTCTTGTTAACGTGGTTATTGGGTTTATTAGGTGTTGTTGGGCGCGTTGCTGTTACATCGGCCTTCTTAGTATAAACATAGGTTACCGTTTGGCTAGCCTTTGTGTACTTGCCAGTTTTTGTACCTTCCACCTTCTTGAAGGTATAGTCGTTGATTGTTTTTTGGGTAGTTGTGTATTGATCCCCTACTTTGCCGCTTAAAATCTCTGATTTCGCAATCTCTTGACCTTTTTCATCAATGTATTTCGCTGTGACCGTTCCTTTTTCAGTAACGACCGCGGCCTTTTTCGCATAGACATACGTCACTGTTTGGTTGGCCTTCATATACTTGCCCGTTGTGGTGCCTTCGACCTTTTTGAAGGTATAGCCGTTGATTGTTTTTTGAGTTGTTGTGTATTGGTCGCCCACTTTGCCACTCAATATTTCTGTTTTTGCAATCTCTTGGCCTTTTTCGTCAACGTATTTCGCTGTGACTGTTCCTTTTTCAGTAACGACTGCGGCTTTTTTTGCATAAACGTATGTCACTGTTTGGGCTTGCTTCGCATAGGTTCCAGTAGCTTCGCCTTGTACTTCTTTTAATGTATAACCAGCAATATCCTTTTGAACAGTCTTATATTGTTCACCTAAATCGCCTTTGAGGGTTTCTGACTTTGCTAATTCTCGACCCTGTTCATCAACATATTTCGCTGTTACAGGTAAGGCTTGGTTATCATAATTGGTGTAGAATAACCAGTTTGTATCGTTATACATATCATCTTCACCGGCTACATAGGTTGAACTTGTCTGATTAGCTGGAATTGTTAGCATATTCGTATTAACATCAAAACCAGGTTGTTGGTGTTTTTTAAATACTGCCAATAAATCAGGCGAAATCACCCGACTTAAATCAACTGTTTTTGAGCCATTTGGTTGGCTTTGAGCAACACCTCTCAAATCAATGACGATGTGCCCCGTATGCTCATCAACGTATGGGCAACCAATGTATTGCGTCATTCCCGCTGAGATATAAACCGTTTCGTTTTTCACTGAATGAAAGGCTGAAACTAGATTAGGACATTCTCTAACGTCAATTTCTGTCAAATTAGGGCTTCCATTATAATCGATCTCAGTTAATGATGTCATGCCGCGTAAATCTAATTTTGTTAATTCTGAAAAACTAACATCTAAGTTTGATAGATGGGTTAATAATTTAATCCCCGTTATATCTTTCACACCAGTATTATACAAGTTAAGTGATGTTATCTTTGCTAATTCGGTTGGTGATAAAGCATCGTCTTTGTCCGAATCAAATTGACTGACCTTTTTTCGCAACCCCGCGTCTGGAAAATTGGCAGGCGTCAAGGCAACACTGCCAGCTTGTTGGGTTGCAGTTGGTATTGCTTTTGTTTGACTAACTGATTGCTGCGTGTGTTGTGTGGCCACAGGCGTGACTGATTTAGCGCTGATTGATTGACTGGTTGGTTGTTGAACTGTTGATTTGGGTGCCAGTGCCACAGCGCTCACTGTTGTTGCTGAACTTGTAGTGGCGCCATTAGATTGATGCGTTGAAGTGACACGACTACTATTGGCAACGGTCTTGGTTTGTTCTGTTTGATCCGTAGCTGTTTTTTGATTTGCTGTGTCAGCTAATACGGTCCCCGTATTTAGTGTGCTTAAAACCATACTCGATAATAAAATTGTCTGGTAGCTTTTCATATTTTACCCCTCCATAATTATCTCGATACTCAAGATTTTTTTATTATAGCATAGGAAAATAGCTGATATGGCGTCGTTTCATAGGTAAAATAGTCAGCTAGATAACCGTTAATTTAAATAGCGTTAATTAGTTTTTATTAATAACGTTGTTGAAGATATCGCATAAAAAGCCCGGCCAATGGCCGGGCTTTTTATCATGGTTATTGCGCTTTTTTTTAATATTGGTACACTCTTAGTTTACCAAATCATGATTTGGTCACCACTGACAAACAAGGCAACTTGTTCTAATCCCGAACAAAACACTTCATTTGTACAGTTATTATTTCATCAGACGTTCAATTTGACGTAAATTAAAACAGACGCGCACATCAATGGCCTCGCCTGGTTCCTTTAAATTCCCCTCAAACCACCGATCAATTTGGTTAACGAGTGCCCCACTGTAAAAGCTTTCAAAGTCTTTCAACTCTGTGTCGGTGTAGTGAGCTCGATATTTTTCAAGTACTTGTTTAAAGACAGTCGTTGTGAAGGATTCAAAGAAAGCACAACGTTCCATTTCATCCGAGAAACGATAGATATTTAAACAAAATTCAGGATAACGCGTCACAAAGTGGACCATCTCATGACAGCCCTCTTCCCAGTGGCCGGCGCAAATCGCCTGCCTTACCAGCGCTAGTACCTCTTGTTCTAATGTCCATCTAAACAGACCACACATCCCATTTGGGAAATGATAATAAAAGGTCGTTCGCGAGACCTCTGCCTGTTCTAAAAACTCGGCGACGGTTAATTTTCGTTGCCGTTTCTTTGATAATAATTGCATTAAATTTAATGCCATATGTTGCTTCATAACTTGTCCTTGCCCCATTTACCCACCCCTTCTTAATTTTTCCTATTCCAGTTTATCAAAAAATAGCATTGATGTATGTCAAATTAGTAAAGACTTATTTAACACAAATGTGAGCGTTATCTAATTGCCATTGATATTCCATTTATCTTAAAAATATAAAAAGGTGCTAGGATAGCGGTTATCTACCCTAGCACCTTTTTTAAGTTTTAATCATTATAAAATTAATAACGTATACCTATAAATATTCTTATTCTTATATATTAGTTACTACAAATTAATTATTCTAAATTAGAATGGGTTGTCTTAGCTTGTTCGTTTGAGATATTATCTCTTAAACTGATTTTTAAAACTAATGCATCTAATGTGATGTGCACACTCTGATCAAATAACGTACTCAATAATTGAATTGATTTAACGCTATCATCATTTTTAGTCGCACCAGGTACAATAATTGCTTGATCGGCAACCTTTGCTAATTGAGAATCTTTGTTACTGGTTACGCCAATTACTTTTACACCAATTTTTTTGGCATTCACGGTTGGTTCTAAGACACTCTTAGTTGATCCAGATCCTGATACAGATACTAAGACATCCCCGTCAGCAATCGAGGGTGTAATTGTTTCACCAATTACAAAAACTGTATAGCCGATATGCATTAATCGCATTGCGAAACCTTTAGCCATTAATCCTGACCGGCCAGCACCTAAAATAAAAATTCTTTTATCTTTAGTAATTAGTCCTTCTGCTTGGTCTAATTCTGCATCGCTAACCTGTCCAATAACAGTGTTAATTTCACTCATAATTTCATTTAGTAAACTCATTTTATTACCTCCATAAACTTGGTCGCCGCTTCGATTGAATTACGACTATTCATAATACTACCACCAACTATAATTCGATCAACAATAGCTTGCTTATTTAGCTTTTCTGCCTGATCTAAATTAATTCCCCCAGCGACAGCAATATTCTTAATTTCTGGGAAATTAGTATGAAATTCTGAGACTGCTTTGACCGCATCAAAATTCTGATTCTTATTATCATAGGAATAATGTAAATTAAAAATAGCTTCATCAAACTGTTTTAATTGGTTGATTTTATCATTATTGGTTTCTAATAAGTCAATTAGGATCATTTTTTTAGCACTCATTGCCAGGTTATATGTTTGTTTAAGGGTATCGATTGAGGCACTTCCCATCACAGTTAAACTATCCGCATTAGCTGCGTACCCTTTTTCAAATTCATAAACGCCTTCATCAATTGCCTTTAAGTCAAATAATAGCTCTGAATGGACAACCTTCGATTTAAAATCGCTTAAAGCAAATAGTCCGTATTCCTTAATTAAAGATGTCCCGATTTCAATAATATCCACAATACCATCAAGCTGTTGAATACTTTGATAAGCATCCTCTAGTGTTACTCTATCAATTGCAACTTGTAATTTCATTTTTCTTGAACACCTTTCATTTGGTAAAAAGCACTTAGTTGTTCGACAGTTGGGTAACCGTCATTATCTCCTGGTGTTTGAACTTGTAAGGCACCAACTGCATTCCCACGTAAGACAGCCGATTCAATCGATTTTCCATCGAGAATTGCTGTAATCACTCCTAACGCAAATCCATCACCAGCACCAACAGTATCAACTACTTTATCAACTTTAAAACCTTTAATTAAGTTTGTTGAACCATCCTTATTTTTAATAAAAGCACCCTCCGCACCAACTTTAACAATCACAGTTTTAGTTCTGTTACCCTTCAAATAAAAATCAGCAATTTCTTCTGGATCATCACTGCCCATTAAAATCTTACCTTCTTCAACACCGGGTAAGACAACATCCGCGTAAGCTGCCAATTCATTAATTGTTGTGCGCATCACCTCTTCATTATCCCATAATGAAGGTCGTAAGTTAGGATCAAAGGTAATAAATTTATCTTCTCGAACTAATTTTTCTAATAAATTTCTGAATGTTTGTTCCGCAGTTGCTGAAATAGCTGGAAATATTCCTGACATATGGGCAATCTTAACGTCTGTTAAATCAATATTATTTATAACTTCACTATTAAGATGGGCAGCTGCTGAGCCTTTTCGATAATTAAATGTCGCTGGATCACCTTTAGATACAAGTTGCTTTATTTGATGTCCCGTCCAATAATCTGCATCTTCACTAATGTATCGAGTTCCCACGCCATGTTCAGCAATTGTTGCTTTAACGAAGTCTCCAAATGGATCCGAGCCAACTTGCGTAATATAGTCGACTGTATGCCCTAAACGTTTAACACCGATTGCAACATTTAATTCGGCCCCACCTAATATCTTTTGAAAATTGGTTGCTGCTGCAAGACTCTGATCAATATCTTTTGAGGCAAAACAAACTAATGGTTCTCCAATTGTAATAACTTCGCTCATAATTCTTACATCCCTTCATATTTAATAAATCAATTTAACCAAAGAAATAATAAACTAAAATTTCATTAATAATGGAAACGCACCACATTATGGGCACACCATGCTTCAGTAAATCTTTTGATTGAACTTTCATATAATCCAAACCCCAAACATTCCATGATTGGGTCAGATCGGTTGATACTGCTAGTAGCGTTGGTACATATAGTAAAGGTAATAAAAATGCGTCATTAAACAGTCCAGTTCCTGAAAGAACGGCTGCGGTAGCCGCACCGGCCCCCCAAACATGTAATGGGCCTCTAAATAACGCTAATGGTGCTAATACTCCTAAGGCTAACGCTAAAATCAAATGGTTATGTGGCAAAATAATACTAAAAATAGTTTGGAATCTAACTGCGTTAAGTTGCGCAGCACCCGCAAACATTACCAGTGCCATTAAAAACATAATTAAGCCAGCGATATCGGAAATAGACTGTTGAATCGTACTATTTGTAAAACGTATGAATTTTTTATACCCCTTCATATTACCGGTAATCCCAATTGCAATCAATGTTGCCAAGATTAGTGCTGGAATTGCATCCCATTTAAAGAGCATATTCATAACAACCGGAATAATCGGTACGATAAATGCAATTTTAGGTATCTTGATTGCTGGTGAATCAATCCTAGATTCACCCACTATGTCGAGATTTTCCTGAATGTTTTGTTGATTGAATTTATGCCGATTGATTGTCAAAAAAATGATAACAGCAATTAATTGAACGGCCATCGCTATCCAACCAAACACTAAATATTTTCCACCATAGACTGCGGTTGGGAAAAAAGCTTTAATTTGGTTAAACAAAACAACATTGATGTACATTGGAGCACCAATCGATAGTACAAATGCAGTTAATGCAATATCTCTAGGAATTCCTAAAGATAACATAATTGGTAGTAAAATAACTCCAATTGCAATTACCGAACCGACACCATAGGCACTAACGAATATAAAAGCCGTAACTAATACAATTAAGATTGCAGCAATTAACGGCCGCTTTTTTCCAACCTTATTAGTTGTTTCTGAAATAGCAGGTGCAATGCCACTCTCGACTAGCACTCGACCAAACCAAGAGCCAAATGCGATATAGATAATTGTAGAACCATAATTAAGTGCAGGTTCTGCAAATATCTTTTGAACAGCCTTATCAAACGGAATTTGCCCAATGATTGCCCACAGAATTGCCATTACGAAAAAACCAACCATTAGATTGCCACCTTTTAGTATATAGACAATAAATCCAGCAAAACTAATTAATAGTAAAATTGGTATTATAGTAGCCATACTTCATTCTCCTAGTTTCTTTTTCAGTAACAAAATTTGCGACTCAACTAGTGCATCATTTTCCATTGGATATTCAATCGCACACGGTGCATCTTGTGGTAAATGATCTAGTACTCGCCGCCAATCATACATACCCTGTTCTAAATCTGACGATGTCTTTAGATTATCTGTACTATCAGCTAATGTATTCTTCAAATGAATGTAGTCTGTATAAGGCGCTAATAAATCTGCACTTGCAATTGGATCTTGCTTAGTAAAAGCCCAATTACCAAGATCATAAACAAAACCAACTCGAACATTATTTTCTTTAGCACAACTTAAAAATTTAATCAATGCATCAGCTGAACCGCTCAATTTTGTTTGATCATTCTCAATATTCATGGTTATTTGTTCTAATGGAAATGCGCTGAATACCTCGGCCAAATCACCATTAAATTTATTAAAACTGCCAAGGTTAAACTTAATCTTATCAATTCCCATTAGTAACCCTTCATCAAAATAGGTCATTAATTCCGGATTTAAATCACCATTCTCGAGAAAAATCTGGTCTGGCACACTATAATTAACAATCAGACCGGACTCTTGCGCTTTACTGGCGATAATTGGTAGCTCTTCAGTAAAACTAGTAAAATATTCTCTTCTAACTTCGATACCGTCAACCTTCAACTTAGCGACTCTATTAATAAGATCACTTTGCTTAATACCTTTTTTTATATCATTTTCAAATATCCAAGTATTTAAAATAACTGTCATGTCTTAATCCTCCAATATTAATATTTATTAAGATTCTTAACCTTGTTCATAAGTTTTTCAAAGCTCATATCTTCAAACTTCTCTTCATCTGAACCTTCGAAGTTGCTTCTTTCTATTTCATTAAAATTTTCTGCCAGATAATAAGCCGTTAAATAGGCTGCTAGGTATTTCTTAGCTGTTTTTACCATATCTTGATCTGTAAATTCTGCCCCTACCGTCGTAGAAGCAAAACCTAATGCGAATTTATCTAAATCTAAGAATGTTCTCTTAGCCATGCAGAAACCCCCTGATATTAAATGTATAAGCGCTTACAAATAACAGTGTAAACGTTTACCTTGCATTTTTCAATAGAATTACAGCATTTTATGCTTTTTTTATTCTAAAAAACCGCAAATTAGGGTAAACGTTTACCAACGGAAAATTATTCTCCATAAAAAATAGCCCTAAAAATTCGATTGACTACTGAATTTTTAGGGCTCAGAAAACGATTCGTATTATTTAAATTTTCCCGATATTATTATTTTTTGTGGTCTATCAGTCTTACCTGTACTTAGCTCATCAAATAAAAGCTCAGCCGCACTAGCACCTTGAAGATAGGGATTCTGGTTAATTAAAGATACCAATGGATTTATTGCCTTTATAACATCTGTATCAGAAAATCCAGTAATTGCTACTCCGTAACTATTCATAAATCCATCAGCCATTAATCGTGGAATCAGGTGTAATAACCATCGTTCTTTTAACGAAAATATTACGGTTCGTTCATTAGAACTGATTAGGATATTTTTTAAAGTATCATAAGTATCATTTAACTTAAGATCTTTTTCCGAAACTTCTACTAACATACTATTATCACAAACTGATTTTATACCCGCATACCGTTCCTCACGTGTTGATATCCCCACTATTTCTCCAGTTACAATGACAACTTTTTCGTATCCTTGTCGCATATAGTAATTAGTAACTTTTTTACTAATATCAAAATTATTAGTTCTAACTGTAGAAACCGTAGCATCACTTAATTCACGATCAACAGCTACAATGGGAATTTCTCTTTTTAATGCCGTTTTTATCTCTGACTCTTTATTCGTTATCGGCTGAATAATTAATGCATCAAATAACTTTTCTCCAACAATTTTAATCAACTCTAATTCTCTTTCTTTATTAGAATTAGAATCAAATAAAACTGCTGTATAACCCTTCGCATCTAAAATCGAACTTATTCCTTTGAACATTTCGGTTGCAAAATAATCATCGATATCGGCAACAATAACCGCGATTAATTTACTTTTTCTAGTAATCATTTGTCGCGCCGCGTCATTGGGAACGTAACCTAATTCCTGAACTGCGTTCTGCACTCTTAAAGCCGTTTCTTTTGACATCCGTTCCGTCTTACCGTTTAAAAATCGTGATACAGTTGCGATTGATACATTTGCTTTAGCTGCAACGTCTTTAATATTTACTTTAACAACCATCTTTTCATCCAATCATTAATTAATTTCTATTCTTATAATTATAACTACTTTTTGATTAAAAAGTAAATCAGTTAGAGATTAGTACTTTAATGATACGCTTAAAATTACTTATTATATTACCAGTTACCATTTGACTCACCACTCGATAAACATAAAAAAGGCCCATCCATAAATGAATTGGGCCTCCAAAATACATGTTAGCATCATGTTTATTTTTCTAAACCTTCAGCAACTGCTTCTGGGTAGTTGGCTGTCACAATCGCAGCACAACGCGCACAAAGCATTGGGAACTTGTCGTCTGAACCGACGTCGGTCTTAACCATCCGACAACGATCACAAACATCACCCTCAGCATGCGCCACACTAACCGCAATGCCGTCAAATTGGGTGGCTTCAGCTGGCACTTCTGAGGCTTGATCTGCAATTGTTAATTGTGAGACAATCAATAATTGTTTCACATCAGCATCCAATGAAGCTAATAAAGCAGCATTGGTTTCGTTTGGATAAAGTGTGACAGCCGCTTCTAATGACTTACCGATGACCTTGTCCATCCGGGCTGTTTCAAGGGCTTTTAAGACATCATCCCGGATACCCATGAAGGCATTCCAAGTTTCAACTAAGTCTTCTTCACCAGCAAAATGGGTTACTTCTGGCATTTCAGCTAATTGAACGAATTCTTCTGGTTCGTGTAAGTAGCTCCAGATTTCTTCAGCTGTATGTGGCAAGATTGGTGTCAATAACTTCGTCAAGGCAACTGTTACGGCATAGAAAACAGTTTGCATGTTACGACGAGGCGCATCATTTTGACCATCAATATAAACAACGTCTTTAGCGAAATCTAAGTAGAAGGCTGATAATTCATTCGTCAAGAACATGTTGATTGTCTTATAAACTGTGGCAAAGTCATAAGCATCATACGCCGCTTTACAGCTGGCGATGATTGCGTTTAAGCGCACCAACATGAACTTATCAACTGAACCTAATTCTGCGTAATCAACTGTATCTTTAGCCGGGTCGAAGTCAGTTGTGTTAGCAATCATGAAACGCATTGTGTTCCGAATCTTACGATAAGCTTCACTGACTTGTTGGAAGTTTTCCATTGTCACTTTCACATCTGAGCTAGCATCAACTGAGGCGACCCAGAGACGGACAATATCTGCACCCATTTGTTTGATGATCTTTTCAGGTAAGATCGTATTACCAAGTGATTTACTCATCTTACGACCATTACCGTCTAAGACGAAGCCTTGTGAGATAACAGCTTTATAAGGGCTCACTTCGCCAACCGCCACACTTGTGATTAAACTTGAGTTAAACCAACCACGATATTGATCTGAACCTTCTAAGATTAAGTCTGCTGGATAAGTTAATTCATCACGAGCCGCTAAAACAGCTTGATGTGATGAACCTGAATCAAACCAAACATCCATGATATCTTTTTCTTTTGTAAATTCACCATTTGGGCTACCAGGATGGGTAAAGCCAGCTGGTAATAAGTCTTTAGCATCCCATTCAAACCAAACGTTTGAACCGTGTTCTGCAAAGAGTTGCGCCACACGTTCGATTGTTTCTGGTGTGATGATTTCTGTCCCGTCTTCAGCGTAGAAGATTGGTAATGGCACACCCCATGCCCGTTGACGAGAGATAACCCAATCGCCACGATCGCGGATCATGTTGTAAAGACGGGTCTTACCCCATTCTGGCATGAATTCAACTTTTTCGATTTGTGCCAAGATTTGATCGCGGAACGCATCGATTGAGGCGAACCATTGGGCTGTTGCCCGGAAGATAACGGGTTTCTTTGTCCGCCAGTCATGTGGGTAACTATGCGTGAAGAAGTCAAGTTTCAATAATGAGCCGTTCTTTTCAAGCGCTTCTGTCACCATTGGGTTGGCTTTATCGTAATAAACACCTTCAAAACCAGGGGCATCTTCAGTCATAATCCCTTTGCTATCAACGACTGACAGCACTGGTAACTTGTATTTAGTCCCAGCGTTATAATCATCTTCACCGTGACCTGGTGCCGTATGCACCAAACCAGTCCCAGTTTCTAATGTGACGTGGTTCCCTAGAATTACCAATGATTCACGGTCATATAATGGGTGGCGGGCTGTCATTAATTCCATGTCAACACCCTTGAACGTCTTCAAGATTTCAACTGATTCCCAACCAAGAAGATCGGTCATCTTGTTCAAACGTTCTGCAGCAACCACGTATTTTTGACCGTCAGCTAATACTTGAACATAATCGAAAGCTGGGTTAACCGCAATCCCTAAGTTAGCAGGAATTGTCCATGGCGTTGTTGTCCAGATGATGAATTTTGTGTCAGCATCTAATAAATCTTTACCATCAACCACGTTAAACGCAACATACATTGATGGTGACTTGATGTCTTTGTATTCAATTTCAGCTTCCGCTAAGGTTGATTCTGATGAAGGTGACCAGTAAACTGGCTTCTTACCTTTATAGATATAACCTTTTTTAGCCATTTCACCGAAGACCCGAATTTCTTCAGCTTCGAAATCAGCTGTTAACGTAATGTATGGGTGATCCCAATCAGCAGAAATTCCCAGGCGTTTAAAGTCTTCGCGTTGTTTGTTGACTTGTTCCATGGCATAGTCGTAACAAAGTTTACGGTAGTCAACAAGGCTCATTTCCTTCCGCTTGATACCCTTTTTAGCCAAGGCTTGTTCGATTGGCAAACCATGTGTATCCCAACCAGGGACAAAAGGTGCCCGGAACCCGTTCATTGATTTGTAACGAACGATGATATCTTTACTGGTTTTATTTAAGGCATGACCCATGTGGATATTGCCGTTTGCAAATGGCGGGCCATCATGAAGCACGAATGATGGTTTGCCTTCATTTAATTTTTGCCGTTGTTGATAAAGGTTGTTATCGGCCCAACCCTTTTGCCAATCGATTTCACGATTAGGCAAACCTGCTCGCATTGGGAAAGCTGTCTTACCCAAGTTTAATGTTTCTTTGATACGCATTAAATCACTCCTCAATTTTTTAAAACAAAAAAAGACTCCGCCCGCTATAGGACGAAATCTTCGTGGTACCACCTAATTTTGAGAGTCTAAGACCCTCCTTAAGATGCGTTAACGGGCATTGACCGTTTCAAACTACTTGGTTCATCTGAAAAACAACAAGGTGATACACACTAAATAGAGCATTACCAACCTTCCACCAGTCGTTGGCTCGCTTAAATGTTATTTAATTTGTTAATTCTTGTTATTGTCTGTTAATGGTTCGCTATCGTCTTCTTCAATCGGATTATAGCTATAGTCATTATGAACTTCTTCTGAATGAATTTCATCGTCTAAAGTATCAGCTTTAACTGCTGGTGCTTCAGGTGTTTCTTCTTCAGTTACTTCAGGCAACTGATCATCAGGGAAAACAATCGTGTGGGTTGTTTGGTCAGAAAAGTCATCTGTTGTAATATCGTCCCATGGTTTAACTACTGTCTCTGAGTCTACTAGATTATGCTTCTTGCTGTCAAGGTCTGTCAGGTCAATTTCTGCAGATAATGCTTCATGACCAGCTAAATCATCTTTAGATAATAGGTCCGTCCATTCAGGACTCTTAACAACTTCTAATTGTGATTCAAGCATCACTTGTAATCTTTGACGGAAAACGCGTGTTTGTTTCTTCAAGTCATCTGTTTCAATAGCGATTTGTTTAGCACGTTCCGTTGCATCTTCAATAATATGGTTGGCTTTTTCAGTCGCATCATTCAAGATTGATTTAGAATTCTTTTCTGTTTCAGTTTGAATAATTTCTGCTTCTCTTTTAGCATTTTCTTTAACTTTATCAGCTGCTTCTTGGGCCACAATAATTGATTGGTTCAAGGCATCTTTTAATTCGTTAAAGTAAGTCACTTTTTCGTCACTTGATTTTAATTCTGCTTTCAAAGCATCATTTTCATTTAAAACTGATTCGTAATCCTTAATCACTTGATCTAAAAAGTCATTAACTTGATCAGGATTATAACCCCGCATCTTATTACCGAACTCTTTGTTATGAATATCTAAAGGTGTTAAAACCATTCTGAAATCCCTCCGTCATTTTCAACATTTCTATTATTTTCTCAGAATACCTAGTGTCACACGGTACTTTTCTTTACGTGTTTGACCATCAATTGATTTGAGCTGGATTCGACCATAGCCGCGCACAGAAATGATGTCTAATAAGTCTAATTCAAAATCAGGCTTGTCAAAGGCTTGCCAATTTAACTTCACTTTATTGCCTTGAACCAGCTCTTTGGCACGTTGCCGTGACATATTGTACACGGCTGCGATGATTGTATCTAATCGAAATGAACTGACTAGTAGCTGTTCAAATTGCCAAGCTTCCTTGGGGATAATCAACTCGGTATAAGCCTGTTCTTCAAGATGAACAGTAACTTTACCGATTTTCGTAATCTGACTGACTACATAATCAGCCATCTTAGTTGTGACGAAAAATTGCCACCGTTGACCGTCCGTCATGATATCGCCAAACACGTTCCGATCAATACCAGCGTTGACTAATGTCCCTAAAATTTTACCATGTGAAAGCTGTGCAAATTTAATTGGATAACGAATTTCAAAGAGTTGGATTTCAAAATCGGCTTCCTCAGGTTCAAAATAAGTTGGTGCAATCAACGCACGTTGTCGTTCAGCGGCATTATAGCCACCATTAAAATGGTATTTAAGCTCACCCTTTTCACCAATTAAGGTTTGTAAGATATAAGCCTGTCTAGGGTCTAAAAAATCTGTTAGTATTGCGCGGTATTCAGTTGTTGCTTGTTCAATCCAATCGAGAACTTGTGCAACAAATGGCGCTTCACTTTTTCTAAAGTGCTGATAAACTGCTTCGCTATCCGCCATCTTAATAATACCCCGTGACTAACAATTGAATAATAGTTCCTAAGCCACGTTCGACTAAATACAAGACAAAGCCAGCAATAATGGCGGAAAATCCAATTCCTCCAATTGCTGGTATGATCCGATCAAAAACCCCTAAGAATGGTTCAACCAATCTCGCAAGTAACTGACCTAATTTAGAATCCATTGCACCTGGAATCCAGGTTAATAGACAATAAATAAAGATGATCCCCACATAAATCCTTGTGGCTTGCATTAGGAACATTAATAAGTAGATTACAAATTGCACTTAGTTCACCTCAGAATCAAAATCATTTTGATCGATAATATCCGATAAATTACCGTCAATTTCATAGTTTGGTGGCGTACATAAAAAGATTTGTTCACCGACCCGTTGAATTTCGCCATTAATTGCGAAAACAGTCCCGGTCAGAAAATCAATTATGCGTGACGCTTGCGCACCCTCAATTCTCGTAAAATTGACAATAACAGCTTTATTTTCGAGTAAATGCTTACCGACTTTTTTGGCATCGGAGTAAATACGTGGTTCGCAAAGTACGATTTTATTCATCTTAGCATTGCCTGCGGCGGTCATTGAAATAATATTATCCGGACGTGATGTTGGACTGACTTCATCAGTTGTATTGGTTCCTTGCAGATCAGTTGAATAATCTTCATCTTCTGTCATGCCGAAAAAATTACTGAAACTAAATTTACCAGCCATCAGTCATCCTCCTAATTATTTACGACGTCGTTTAAAGAATGGGGGTACATCATTATTATCTTGTTTGGTATCCACAGTGTCACTGTCTACTTGTGCTGTCCGTTTGAAGATGTCGAAGTCTTTCTTTTCAACTTCATCAAATTTTTCAGTAGCTTTAGCTTGTTCGCGTGGGTTAGGTTCACGACGCATGTCCCAATTGCCGAAAGGATCATCATTAGCCGTTGGTTTAGGTGTACTAGGTTGTACGGGTTGGCTAGTGGTTTGAGTCGCTTCGGGACGTTTTGGTGTCTTACCATCGTTATCGATCCCAGTTGCAATGACAGTTACGACCACTTCGTCTCCAAGGTTTTCGTTAATTGATGTCCCAAAGATCAAGTTGACTTCACTTGTTGCCGCTTGTTGAACGATACCGGCAGCATCTTGCGCTTCAAATAATGATAAGTCTGGGCCACCAGTGATGTTTAAGAGGACTTGTTCTGCGCCATCGATTGAAACTTCCAATAATGGTGATGAAATAGCCTTCTTCGTTGCTTCTGCTGTCCGGTTTTCACCAGTCGCTGAACCAATCCCCATCAAGGCAGAACCTTGGTTGGCCATCACGGTTTTAACATCAGCGAAATCCAAGTTAACATAACCAGGTGAAGTGATTAAATCAGAAATGCCTTGAACCCCTTGACGTAAAACATTATCAGCTTCATGGAAAGCTTCTAACATTGGTGTCTTCTTGTCAACAATTTCAAGTAAACGGTTATTAGCAATAATGACTAATGTATCAACGTGTTGTTTTAATTCAGCAATCCCTGAAGCAGCGTTTTTACCACGTTTAGGACCTTCAAATGTAAATGGTCGTGTAACAACCCCCACCGTCAATGCGCCTAAGTCTTTAGCAACTTTAGCGACCACTGGAGCAGCACCGGTACCAGTACCGCCACCCATACCGCCTGTAACGAAGATTAAATCAGCGCCTTTTAAGGCTTCTGCTAAAACTTCTTCGCTTTCTTCAGCAGCTTTTTGGCCAATATCAGGTGTTGAACCGGCCCCTAAACCACGTGTTAATTTAGGTCCTAATTGGATTTTAGTTTCTGCTTTTGAATCTTCGAGCGCTTGTACGTCAGTATTAGCCGCGATAAAATGAACGCCTTTTACACCTTCATCGATCATTCGGTTAACGGCATTGCCACCAGCACCGCCGACACCAATTACTTTAATAACTGCGCCATTGTTTTCTTGTTCCGCATCTAATGAATATTCCATATGCTTTTCCTCCTGTAACGACTAGCCCTATTCAAAAAAGTTACTAAAGAAACTTTTTAGGCCTTCGAATGTATGCTTTGATTCAGTTTTATGTTTCTTTTGTGGTGCTTCTTTAGGTGTCGCTTGAGTCTTAGCAGTTGACTTCGTTACTGTTTGACGTGCTTCAAATTGCTCGACATTGCCAAGCGCACTTTGAACCAGCCAATCCACTTCCGTCAAGTTAGCTATGTAGTTAATTAAACTTAACCCTTGCGCAAACGAAGGATGACGTAATCCCATTTGATCTGGAATGTAGAGTTTAACCGGACAATTAAAAACTTCCTGAGCTAAATCAACAATTCCAGGTAAAGCTGTCACACCGCCAGTCATAATAATTCCGCCCGGCATATCGAACGCATTGACTTTATCCAAGGCCGCCTTGAGGCGATCAAAGATTTGCATCATCCGTGCTTCGATAATTTCAGCTAGTTTCTTCTCCGTGATTTGAATGGGCGCGGTTTGACCGACGACTTCGATTGGAATTTGTTCTTCCTCTGAAGCAACTAGTGAATCAGCATTCCCATAATCACGTTTGGCTTTTTCTGCATTTTCAATTGATGTATTTAAGACCACTGAAATATCTTTGGTGATATGGTCGCCACCTTCTTGGTCAATTGCAGTAAATTTTAATTGATGATCATGAATAACCGCTGCAGTACTTTGACCGCCGCCTAAATCCACAATAATCGCACCAAAATCTTGTTCACCATCTGATAGTGCTAATTTACCTAATGCTAATGGATTAACAACTAATTGTGATAGTTCAAGACCTGCTTTTTCAATACATTTTTTTAAATTATGAATCATTGTCTTAGGTGCCGTGAATAAAATTCCTGACATCTCAAGTCTGACACCCATCATCCCGCGAGGGTCTTTAATCCCGTCAAAACCGTCTACCGTAAATTGCATCGGGAGGACGGTTAAAATTTCGCGTTCTGGTGGCAAGTTCCGTACTAAAGCAGCACTTGCGACATCTTGCACATCTTGACTGGTGATTTCTTTTGATTGATCAGAAACAGCAATCATCCCTTGGCATTCTTCAATTTGTAATAAGTTAGCTGGGATGCCTGCAACAACTTGTGTAATTTCAATATTTGCTTTTTGCTCTGCTTGTTGAACGGCTTGTTGAATAGCGGAAACTGCTTGATCAATATCGACAATTGTCCCGCGACTCAACCCATTAGATCTTGCCGACCCAACACCAATCACGTTTAATTGTTTATTCATTGATTCTGCAACAATAACTTTAATTGAAGTAGTTCCAACATCAAGCCCAACATATATATTTGAATTCTCCATTAAATATGTGGAACCTCCTTGCATTCAATTAGAATAAAATGATTCCTATGCTAAATAGTACCACATTTAGACTACGTTTAGAAAGTCTTAGAATGTTATTTGAAGCCTATTAACTAATAATTTAAGCGATTACGACTTCGATTGCTTAAATAATTTTGAATACGCACCCACTTCAAGGTCAATTTTTCCTTTACCGTCCATTTGTTTCACTAAAACTGGATAATATTTAATCTTTTTGGCTAACGTTCTCAAATCACCAATCACTTCATTACCATCGTTCATATATAAGTGAACTTGATAAGGATTATCGTTTTGGGCCGTTAAACGAATCTCGGAAACCGCACTTTGAATACTATCCGGAATATCATTATAGAGTTTAAGGCCTAGTTTCAAATAACGGTCATTTTTAAAATGGCTATACACTGGACTATTTCCCAATGATTGAGTCATTTTCGTTTTTAAAATGGTCCCATTTTCTAAAATTGGGTAATATTGCTTATGTTTAAACATGTACCCCACCGTCTTATATTCTGAAACATTAATTGCCACATGATTCATTTGACTCACTTGTAGGTTAACCTGTCTAATTTTAGGCAATTTCTTTTGAATGTTGGCTTTGGCTTTATTATGCTGCATTAATTGCCACAACACATTATCGCCGAGTTGAATACCACTTGCATTAATCACCTGTTGATCAGGCACCGATTTAGTGCCATTGACCGATAACTGTTGAATATCACTCTTGGTTGAAATGAAATAAGTGGCGGTCAAACTGCCTAGCGTAAAAATCCCTAAAATGACCACTAGTTGCCATCTAATCTTTTTACCACGTTGTTTCTTTAACTGCGGTAATTGGTTGGTAATTGTGGGGCGCCCGGGTTTTAAGCGTTGTCGACGCTGCCGCTTCCAACGCTTAATCTGGTAGGCGCGCCACACCTTTAATAACTGTAGCGGATCATGTGACCCGAGCTGCTTTTTATTATTTTTCAAGTCACACGCTTCTTTCTACAATTAAATAATCGTTTCAATAACCTCAATAATCCGGTCTGATGCATCCGGAATACCGCTCTTCTTAGCGGCTTTGGCCATCGCATGTTGTTTTTCTGGTGTTTCAAATAATGTATCTAGCGCTTTGACAAGACTAGCACCGGTTAATTCTGATTCTGGAATTAAAATAGCGGCGTCTTCTTTCACTAAACTTTGCGCATTTTTAGTTTGATGATCATTTGTCACGTATGGACTAGGAATCAAAATTGAGGGGATTCCCAATGCCGTAATTTCCGCAAGGCTAGTCGCTCCTGCCCGGCCGACAATTGCCTTCAAGTCAGGTAAAACTTCTGGCATGTTGCTAATGTAAGGCACAAACGCTAAATTACTATTCAAAGTAGTGTTAGCCAAGGCTGCTTGCACATTTTCATAATGGACTTGACCAGATACGAATAGGACTTGATAGTCGCGTTCGTTTAAAAGTGGCACCGCATCAATAAATGCCTTATTGATACTTGGTGCGCCACGACTACCACCAAAAATCATGACAGTCGGACTATCTGTTTTTAAACCAAATTCGCTTAAGCGTTCATTGGGGACCATTCCGGCCACTTGTTGGGCCCGTGGATTCCCTGTTAAAACGACTTTGTGCATTGGAAATTGGTCGCTGACAGACTCAAAAGAAATCGCCACTTTATCAACAAATCGTGCTAAGAATTTATTCGTCACGCCGGCTGCTGAATTTTGTTCATGAATAATCGTTGGTACTTTTAAACGACTAGCCGCATATAACAGGGAACCTGATACATAACCACCGGTACCAATAACCACATCTGGTTTGAATTCTTTAATCATTTTTTTAGCAGACTTAATACTGCTCATAAATAATTCGATTGTTTTAAGATTAGTTTTAATCCCATTAAGATTCATTGAGCGTTTAAACCCTTGAATCTCGAGTGTTTTAAAAGCGATACCCTGATCAGGCACGATTTTACTTTCTAAACCACGCTCTGTTCCGACATATAATACGGCATCTAACAAACCACGTTGTTTTAGACGTTCAATTAAGGCTAGTGCTGGGTAAATGTGGCCACCTGTGCCACCGCCAGATATCATTACTCTCATTATTAAATCTCCAATTTATTCTGTAATTTGTTCAACCGCATCAATGTAGACATCGCCACGTTCTTCAAACGTTTTGAATTGATCCCAACTGGCACAAGCAGGTGATAATAAGATCACATCACCCTCTTGGCTCGCTGCATAAGCTGCGGGCACCGCTTCAGTTAATTGATCAACAATTTCAATCGTTTCAATCCCGGCTTCCTTGGCCGTTTGCGCCAACAATTGCTTGGTTTCACCATAAAGGATAATCGCCTTGACATGGGCTTTCAACAAATCAGTTAATGGGTCAAACGTAAAGCCGCGATCAAGGCCCCCAGCAATGAGGACGATAGGTTGTTTGAAACTCTTCAAAGCAACCTCTGTCGCTTCCATATTGGTCGCTTTTGAATCGTTATAGAAACGACGACCGGCAAATTCTTTAACAAATTGCATCCGGTGTTTAACGCCTGTAAAGGTCGTTAGAACTTCAATAATCGCTTCGTTTGATTGGCCCATTAACTTAGCGGCTGCCAGTGCTGCTAAGGCATTTTCAACATTATGATCGCCAGGCACATTAATATCGGTCACTGGCATGATGACTTCACCTTTAAAACATAATTGGCCATCTTTGACATAAGCGCCTGCTTCCGAAGCGCCTAATCTAGAAAATGGCACCACTTGCGCTTTAGTTTGTTGGCTTAAAGTTCTTAATTCTGGTAAGTCCCAGTTCACAACAAAGTAATCCGAAGCTGTTTGATTTTGGACAATTCGCATCTTGGCTTGCACGTAATTTTCACGTGAGCCGTGATAATCAAGATGGGCCTCGTAGATATTCGTTAAGACCGCCACCTTGGGTCTAACCGTTGTGGTGCCCATCAATTGGAAACTTGATAATTCAGTGACCATTGTATCTTGGGCCGTTGCTTTTTGAGCGACTTCACTCAAGGGGATCCCAATGTTACCAGCAGCATAAGCATGACCTTGTGCGCGTTGATAATTCAACATTAAGGCAATTAAAGTCGTGGTAGTTGTTTTACCGTTTGAGCCAGTCACGCTCACCCAATCAGCTTCAGAAACTTCATAAGCCAGTTCAGGTTCCGTTAAGACCGGAATCTCACGTTTAATCGCTTCTGCTACCATTGGATTATCATAGCGAATCCCTGGGTTTTTAAAGAGGTACTGAAATCCTTCTTCAAATAAAGCAATTGGATGACTCCCCGTAATAACGGTTGCCCCCAGTGCCCGTAATTCAGCGACTGCTGGTGTATCTTCTTGATCTTGGCCGTCATTAACAGTGACTTTTGCGCCTAATTGTAATAATAGCTTAGCAGCATTGATGCCACTTTTACCGAGTCCTAATACTAAAACAGATTGATTTTGATATGTTGCGATGGTTCTCATCGAATTCGCCCTCTTCTAAAAAATTAACAGATAAATTGCTGAACAGATAATACTAAATACCCAAAAACTGATATCAATACGCCATTCGCTCCAACCAGACATTTCAAAGTGATGGTGGATGGGACTCATTTTAAAGATTCGTTTATGGAATAGTTTGAATGAAGCAACTTGAAGCATCACACTGGCCGTTTCAATGACATAAACCAGGCCAATTAATAATAGTGAGAATTCACGGTGTAAGAGAATTGACATGGCTGCCAACGCCCCACCAAGGGCTAATGAACCAACGTCACCCATGAAAATTTGAGCTGGCTTGTGATTAAAGATTAAGAATCCAATCAAGCCCCCAATAATTGTTAAGCCAAAAATCGCAACGTCGATTTGATTTTGTCTAAAAGCAATAATCGTATAAGTTGTGAACGACACGATTGCTAACCCAGCAACCAGGCCGTCAATCCCATCCGCTAAATTAACCGCGTTTGAAAAACCAACCAACCATACGATAACAAATAAACTAAAAAACCAGCTGCTAGAAATTGTGCCGATGAATGGCATATTAAGTGCGTGGCTGAAACCTTCGTGGAAATAAACCGCTAAGAAAACAGCGCCACCCAAGATTTGACCGGCTAGTTTTTGCCAAGCCCGCAAACCAAGATTTTGCTTTTTAAAAACTTTGATAAAGTCATCTGAAAAGCCAAGTAAACCATATAGTACCAAGATGAATAACGCAATCCATAAACTATTGGTCAATTGTTGCAACCAGATAGCAACCCAGATACTAGAAATCACTGCGGCAATGATGAACACCAACCCACCCATCGTTGGCGTCCCATTCTTTTTAGCGTGCCACTTAGGGCCTTCATCACGAATGGTTTGCCCTTCTTTTTTAAACCGTAAATAACCGATGAACAACGGCATGAAGATCACCGTGATTACAAACCCACTCATTAGGGGTATTAAAAATTGTCCCGTTAACATGATATAAACTCCTTTAATCCACTCTTATTTGACTATTTTAATTGTACCTTAATTTGCTTGACGCCGTCTAACAAACTATTGACCGCTAGACTTTGATGATAAGCATATCCACTGCCCTTGATATCAACATCAATACCGGTTAATTGTGCTAGTTTCAATAAGTCGTTTTTTGACCAACCATTAACATCGGGCATCGTCATGGCACCGTTGGTCATCAATAAGACCCGTTGGTTCGGTAAAATGACACTGCCGGCTTTTGGTAATTGTTGCACGACGAGATTGCCACTACCCACCAATGTTGTCTTTAAGTTTTGCGCTTCTAATCTCTTTTGCGCATCTTTAGTTGATTGACTCAAAACAGAGGCCACTTTAACTTGTTGTTGCTTATCTTTTTCAGCTTCCTTCGTATATTCTAGCGCTCGTTTCATCATTGGATTAAAGACCTGCGATAAAATCGTTTCCGCACTATCCGTCATATTGCCCGGTTGCTTCATTGTAATATATAAAACATATTTGGGATCATCAGCTGGAGCAATCCCCGATACTGAGAAGATGTAGTTGCTAGCACCGGTTAAATAGCCACCGTTCGGATCCGTAATTTGGGCGGTCCCAGTTTTAGCTGCAATTTTATAACCCGGAATTTGGTAAACCTGCCCCGTCCCATAATCTTTGTAAACCACGTCTTCCATATTTTGCATGACTTTCTTAGCCGTGCTAGCTTTGATTGGCTTACCAGCCTTAATCGGTGTGATTTGGTGTTCTTGACCAACGCCCGCCAAAATTTGCGGTTTAATCATGGTCCCGTTATTAGCGATGGCACTTGTCATTTGCAACATCTGCATCACATTGACATTAATCCCTTGGCCAAATGAGGTTGTCGCTTGATCCAATGGCCGTTCATATTGCAAGGTACCCGCTGTCTCACCTGGTAATTCGATCCCCGTTTTCTTAAGGAACCCAAATTTTTCAATATAAGACTTCCAAGTCTGAGCACCCATTTCCTGCTCTAGTTTGACCATCCCAACGTTACTTGAACGGGCAAACGCTTGACTAAGTGGAATCATTCCCCACCCAGCGGTCTGCCAATCACTAATTTTCTTACCACTGACCAACACAGAACCCGATTTATAGTATTGATCTGGATTATAATGACCGGAATCAATTGCGGCTGACAGTGTCGCAATCTTCAAAACCGAACCCGGTTCGTAACCATCTTCGACCAAGGTGTCGCGCCAAACATCACCAATTCCTTTTTTAGTACTTGCGTTAAACGTTGGTCGTTGTGAGGCCGCTAAAATTTCGCCGGTCTTAGCATTCATTAAAACGGCGTTCATGCTCGCCGGTTGGTATTTTTTATTAACCTTACTCAATAGACTCTCTAAATAGGACTGAAGTCGTGAATCTAATGTTAAGTACACATCTTGGCCGTTTTTAGCAGCTTTGACTTTATTTTTGTTCTGATTAATTGAATAACCATACGAATCTTTCGTCAGATTTTTATAGCCATCTTGACCGGTTAGTTGTTCATTGAAATATTTTTCAACACCCATGACACCCACTAAATCTTGATTACCACTATCTTCGGACCCTTTAGGTGTCTGCGCAATCCCCACCACATGCGACGCAAAAGTCCCATTAGGGTATAAACGCGTTGGCGATTCTTTAAAATAAATCCCAGTTAAATTTTGTTTTTCAATTTTCCGTTTAATACTAAGGGATAAATTTTGCCCGGCACTTCCAAATTCCACTTGATAAACGGCCTTATTTTTTGGCGTCAATTGCTTATAAATATTAGCCTCACTCATGGGAAGGTACTTGCTGAGCGCCTTTGCTGTCTTTTTTTTATCTGTCACATATAGTGGTTTTTTATCCGCAGTAACGTAATCATGACTCAATACCGCATATACGGCATAGGCATTGGTATCTTGTGCTAAAACATTGCCCGATGAATCATAGATTGTGCCGCGTTGTGCTCGAATAACGGAGTCCCCTTCATATTTCTTGTTTGATCGTTTAGTCAAATCAACCCCTGCAATATGCCCGGTTGCAGCGATGTACGCAAAACGACCCATGAAAATCAGAAAAATCGCCGCGATAATCAGCAATAAAACTTCGCCAAATATGCGTCGATTCTGTCGTGGACTCCTATGTGTCCTAAATAAATTTCTCATTTAGCCACATTCCGAATATTGTTTTCGTTTAATTTCAGATTATTTTTCTTAGCAAAGGCATCTAAACGATCGGAGCTGGTTAATTCTCCGATTTCTTGTTTTAAATCATTATTTTTAGCACGTGTCTGACTCATATCTTGGGTGGTATTTTCTAATGTTCGTTGCGCATTAACCACTGCGATTTTAGTCGAGAGCAAACTCACCAACATTGCAAAAAAAGCAATCCCAATCACGGTGACGGCTAATTTTTCAAGTGTTGAATAAGCTACTTTTTGAGTTGTTTGTTGCGCTGATTGACGAGCAGGTTCTTGAACCTGACTCGGAATACTTTCTGGGGTCGTTAGTTGGCGAGCTGCATTGGTTGCCATCATAATCATTCCTTCTAGTCTATTTCTTTTTGTTTTTCAGCTACTCTTAACTTAGCACTGTGTGCCCGGTGGTTAACCGTTAACTCGTCTTCTGTTGGTAGGATTGGTTTACGATTAACCAGTTTTAAAACAGTCTTTTCAGTGCCCGGCATAATCGGTAATCCTTTAGGAATATCAGGTAATGTCGCTTGTTCTTTAAACATTGTTTTCACTAAACGGTCTTCCAATGATTGGAACGTAATGATACTAATCCGACCGCCAACCTTGACCAATGGAATAGCTTGTTCGACTGAGTCTTCAATGGCGCCTAATTCATCATTAACCGCAATTCGGATTGCTTGGAAAATCCGCTTAGCTGGATGCCCCCCCGTCCGTCTTGCCGGTGCTGGGATTGCTTCTTTAATTAAATCTGCTAATTGGATTGTTGTTTCAATTGGTGCAATTTCTCGTTGTTGTTCAATTTTACGAGCCACTTGCTTTGAGAATTTTTCTTCACCATATCTGAAGAAAATTTTAATCAATTGTTGATAAGACCATTCGTTAACGATTGTATACGCTGTTAACTCGGCGCCTTGATCCATACGCATGTCCAGTGGCGCTTCTTTTTTATAACTAAAACCACGTTGGGCATCATCAAACTGTGGTGATGAAACCCCTAAGTCGTATAAAATGCCATCAATCTTCGTGATGCCTTGTTCAGCGAGTGCTGCTTTCAAAAAACGAAAGTTACTCTTAATAAATGTCACTTGGCCTGCATCCGCATACTTCGCTAACCGTTGGCGACTACTTTCAAGTGCGTGGTCGTCTTGATCAAATGAATAAAGATGTCCGGTTGTTAATTGTGACAATAAGTATTCACTATGACCGCCACCACCTAGTGTTGCATCAACGTAAATCCCATCTGGCTGAACATTTAAGGCATCAACCGTTTCTTTTAATAAAACACTTTGATGTTTAAATGTTTCTGTCATCTTGTTACCATCCTTTAAAAATCAAAATCTAACATATTTTCAGCGATGTCATCAAAATTTTCTTCAGCTTCTTCACTAAAGCTCGCCCATTTTTCCTGGCTCCAAATTTCGATTCGATTAGAAACCCCAATCAGCACACATTCTTTTGCTAAAGAAGCGTGGGTTGCTAAGGCTTGAGGAATCATAATGCGGCCCTGTTTATCAGGGGTACATTGCACCGCAGCTGAGTAGAAAAAGCGCACAAAAGCCCGTGCATCTTTTTTAGCGAGTGGCAGTTGTTTTAATTTGTCTTCTAACTGTTCCCATTCGCTGAGCGGGTAACCGAAGATACAATTGTCCATGCCACGGGTCAACACGAATTCAGTTCCTAATGCTTCGCGGAACCTAGCTGGTACAATCAGTCGGTTCTTCGTATCGATTGTGTGATGAAATTCACCCATGAACATATACTTCACCCCTTTACCCACCTCAACTCATTTTAGTCTACCATAATCCCCCACTTTCTACCACATTTTGACCAAAAAAAACCAAAATCTTATCTTTTAGCGTTTATCCGCATTAACCCGCTATCCGTAACCATTTTGCACCTTAAATAAATGGGACGTTAATCGCTCACTTGCTCACCGATTAACAATTTTATGATCAGCCTTCCAATCCTAAAAAAAGGAACAGAATAACTTCACCGCATCCCCTTTAAGAGACACACCCACAAAAAAAGCCTGGGACCAACGCCCCAGACTGATTACTTAATTAATTTTAGAAGTTTAAAACGCCAGTTGCTGCTAATGAGCCAAAAATAACAGAGCCTACTGTGGCGATTAACATAACCCAAACAAAAATCTTGGTTATCCGACTAAAAGTACTTGTTTGTTTCTTCAACGATTCCACCACCTAGTCCTTTTTCTTATCAGCAGTTTACACCGAAACAACGCAAAGTGCAACTTAGTCCTTTTTATCTTTTCAGAAAGACGGTACAATGGGGATATTAACTTTCGAGGTGATTCAAATGCCATTTACGGCCACGTTATTTTTTATCTTACTACCGCTAATTTGCTTAGCTATCGGTTACGGTTTAAATACTATCTTACAGCGTTTCTTCAAAAAACAAATCCACTTCATCGACTGGCTACCCGTACCACTTTTAATCAGTGCGATCGCGCTTAGCCAACCATTCTTCAACAAAGCTGGCTGGTTTTTCTGCTTGGCAATCTGTTTATGGGGTATCGTCTGGAGTCTAACACGGTTTTATTACGATCACGCCCTCTACCCTCGTAAGTTTTTCAAAAGTTGGTGGCGGTTCGTCTTATTGATGGCGAGCGCTTGGTATCTCGCCTTTCTCGTTATCGCACTGATTGTAAAATAAAAGTCGCATGCTAAATTAGCATGCGACTTTTTAAATATCATTTATTAAAATAATCAATCAGCATTGATAAATCAGTAATCGTCACTGTCGGTTGGACCGCAATTGGTAAGCGATCGACATCGAAATAGACCGTTTGCAGCCCAGCGTTAATCCCCGCTTCAATGTCCAATGCCCGATCACCAACCATGACCGTCTTTGCTTTATCTAGTTGATAACGATCGCAGAGATAATTCAAACTGTCCGGCGCTGGTTTGCGCGCAAACCCATTTCGGCTTGTAACAATCTCCGTAAAATACTGATCGAGATGCTGTTCAGCCAAATATTTTCGGGCGGCCGTATCGCGATGCGTCATCAAAAAGTTCTGCCCAGTTTGACTAACCCGTTCTAAAATAGCCGCTGCGCCCGGATAAGGTTGCGGTGCAACTTGCATCTTCGCCTCAAGTTGATGATAGTGTTGGTCTAATGTCGCAAATGTCGTCCCCGTTTGATCAGCCAAGGCTTGCAACACTTTTTTAATTGACGTTTGCTTAATTGCCTTGTATAACGCATCCTGATCAACCGGCACTTGTTGCTGCTGATAAACCGCAACGAGCGCTTTTAACATGACCGGATACGTATCGTAGAGTGTCCCATCAAAGTCCCAAATCGCATTTTGATAAACCATTAATTATCCCTCGTATCAAATAAAATCGTGACCGGACCGTCGTTAACCAAGGCGACTTGCATATCCGCCCCAAATTCGCCGGTTTCAACAGCGATGCCAGTAGCCGCTAATTTTTGATTAAATAAGTTGTACATTTTTTGCGCATAGTCCGGTTGCCCCGCGTCTGTAAAACTAGGCCGGTTCCCCTTCTTGGTTGAGGCGTATAACGTAAATTGTGACACTGATAAAATAGCGCCATTAACTTGACCCAATGCTAAATTCATCTTCCCTGCTTCATCTTCAAAAACCCGCAATTGGCTAATTTTTTTGACAAGGTAATCTAAATCGGCCTCTGTATCGTCATCACAAATCCCAACTAATAATAAAAAGCCCTTGTTAATTTGACCGACGACTTGTTCTTCAATTGTGACACTTGCTTGGCTGACACGTTGTAAGACTACTTTCATGATTAACGACTCCTATCCTTGCACTCGTTTAACTTCGTAAACATCTGGAATGTTTTTTACTGCATCCATAATCCGTTCAAGATGATCAATATTGCGGATCCCAACCGTGACATGAATATCGGCCATCTTATCATGGTCAATCCGCCCCATGACATTGTTAAGCTGCTTACTGTGCGCATTCAACACTTGTAAGACATCATTTAATAATCCCCCACGGTTGTACCCGTAGACCTCTAGGTTGGCATCATAGAGTTGGTCGTGTTTAGCCGATGTGTTTTCCCAACTGACTTCTGTTAGTCGACTGTTCATATCGGCACGATCGACGATATTTGGACAATCACGACGATGGACTGAAACACCACGCCCTTTTGTCACGTAACCAACAATATCGTCGCCTGGCACTGGGTTACAACACTTACTTAAGCGGACCAATACATTATCGACACCTTGAATAATCACACCGTCTTCGTGCTTAATCGTAATGTGACTGCCCGCAGCTTTTTGCCCTGGTTTTTGAGAATCTTTGGCCGATAAAATTTCGGCTTCCAGCGCTTTTTGTTCGTTCTCTTCTTTTTCACGCCGTTCTTTTAATGTCAAGCGATTCAAAACTGCTTGCGCTGAAATTTCACCAAAACCAACCGCTGCGAATAATTCTTCTTCTGAATTAAAGTTAAAGTGTGGCAAAATGACCGCCAAGCTATCCTTATTCAGATGGGTCTTCACAGTATGTCCTTGTTCTAACAATAAATGTTCAATAGCATTTCGGCCTTTTTCAACATTTTCGTCCCGATCTTCTTTTTTAAAGTAGCGTTTCACTTTATTGCGGGCACGGGCTGTGAATGCTAACTTAATCCAATCTCGACTGGGTGTCGCACTGGTTGATGTTAGCATTTCGACAATATCACCGTTACGTAATTGATAATTTAATGGCACGATTTTGCCGTTAATTTTGGCACCAACTGCGTGATTACCCACTTCCGTATGCACGAGGTAGGCAAAATCGATTGGCACTGAACCTTTTGGCAACTCGTAAACATCACCTTTAGGGGTGAAGACGTAGACCCGATCGCTAAAGATATCACCTTTGACACTTTCCATAAATTCTGAGGCATCATCTGAGGCGTCTTGAATTTCTAGAATTTCACGGAATAAATCTAACTTACGCCCTGATTCATCGATCTTAATTTGTTCCTTAACGCCTTCTTTATAAGCCCAATGTGCTGCAACCCCATATTCAGCAACGTTATGCATTTCTTGGGTCCGGATTTGCACTTCGAGCGGTTTGCCTTTAGGGCCAATCACCGTGGTATGAATCGATTGATACATATTCGCTTTGGGCATTGCAATATAGTCTTTAAAACGACCTGGCATTGGTTTCCACTTGGTGTGGATAGCGCCTAAAACGGCATAACAATCCTTAATTGAGTCAACCACCACCCGAATTGCAAGTAAATCATAGAGTTCTTCGAATTGCTTGTGCTGATCGCGCATTTTGCGATAAATCGAGTATAAATGTTTAGGACGACCGTAAATTTCGTAATTCATATCCAAATCGGCAACTGAGTCCTTGATGTCTTCAATTGCTCCTTGAATGTACGCTTCACGTTGCGTCCGCTTAGAATTCATCAAATGAACAATCCGGTAGTATTGTTGTGGGTTAAGGTAGCGTAGCGAGATATCTTCTAGTTCCCACTTAATCTTGCTAATCCCTAAACGATCAGCTAATGGCGCATAAATTTCCAACGTTTCATTGGCAATCCGCCGTTGCTTTTCGGGTTTCAAATGCTTCAGCGTTCGCATATTATGCAGACGATCAGCTAGTTTCACCATAATGACCCGTAAATCCTTAGCCATGGCCAACAACATCTTCCGATGATTTTCAGCAAGTTGTTCTTGATGCGATTTATACTTAATTTTTCCTAATTTCGTCACACCATCCACGATGATGGCCACATCTTGGCCAAACATCTCTTGGACATCACCTAAGGTAATATTGGTGTCTTCAACCACATCGTGCAAATAGCCCGATGCAACCGTTGCTGGATCCATCTTTAGTTCCGCTAAAATACCTGCCACTTGAATCGGATGAATAATGTACGGTTCACCTGATTGCCGTGCTTGTTCCTTATGCACATACGCCGCAAAATCATACGCCTTTTGCACGAAAGCAAGATGCTCAGCATTCATGTATTTCTGACATAGCTGGATCACTTCTTGCTGTGAAATCACTTTTTCTTCTGACATCTTGCCCAACTCCAATTCTGACTCTACTAAAATTTGTTTTTAAACAACAAAACTGACTCAACAGTTTGTCGAGTCAGTTTTATTTGCGACGTTCGTACGCAGTATTAATGCCCAAGTAACTTAGTAAGAAGTAGATTGGGACAAACCAATAATTATAATCTGCGAAGCGGATAACAACCATCAAGGCAAATAAAACTGGCAGATAAAAAATATTATACCAAGGGGCGTGTGTTTTCTGAATGCGGTAGCCGATGAAAAAGGCCGCGCAACCATTAATTGCCATAAACAACAACCCAATACGCCACGTTTTACTAATTGATAACCAACCGAAAACGAGTGGCAATACAACGGCAAGCAGTAGCGCTACTAAGAAGTAACGCACCCAAACTTGCTTTAAAAAGCGATTATTTTTAATTTTATCCATTGTGAAGCCCCTCTATAAAAATTATTATTACCTATCATACTATAAAGTACTCAATTCTGTCACATATGAAATTGCGCTCAGTAGATATAACGGTGCCGTTTCGGCCCGTAAAATCCGCGGTCCTAAACCGGCCAATAAGAAACCGGCGGCTTGTAAGACTTCAATTTCCTTTGGTGCGATCCCACCTTCTGGGCCAAAAACACAGATTAAACTTTGGCCTGGTTGTGCGGCTTGTAAGCTTTGCACCAATTGACCATGTTCACCAGCTTTGGCTGACTCTTCGTACGCCACTAATTTGATAGTCGCTGATTCTTCAGCAATTGCCGTTAAACTCGCACGCCATTCAATCACTGGCACGTGAATTCTGTGTGCCTGTTCAGCCGCTTCTTGGGCAATCTTTTGCAGCCGTGCTAGTTTCTTCACCTGCCTTTTAGCATCCCAACGCGCTACCGAAAATTGACTATTACAAAAGATAAAGCGATGTGCGCCTAGTTGCGTACCTTTTTGAACGATCCAATCGGTCTTATCACCTTTAGACAGGCCACAAACAACCGTCGTTGCAATTGGCAGCTCAACATTTGTTTCCAAGGCTGCTTCAATTGTCACAGTTGCTTGCTTTTGCGTCGCATCCGCAGCTTGTAATTGTGCGACAAAGGCTAGTTCCTCTGGCGTTACGATTTCAATCTGATCACCAACTTGCATCCGCATCACCTTGAGCATATGATGTGCCGTTTCACCGGTTAATTGTAATGCTTGACCAACCGTCACATTTTCTTCAATAAAATACCGTTGCATTCATTTGACCTCTAATCTTCGTCCGTCTTTAGCCGTGTAATCAAGCCGACCCAGTCGCCCATATGAAGGCTTTCTTCAACCATTAAGCCATTAGCGCTCAATGTTTCGCGAATGACCGTTTCTTTTTCAGTGATAATCCCAGCCAATAACAAGTGGCCGCCTTCTTTTAATAAGGCCGGCACTTGTGGAATTAGGGGCACTAAGACCACTGGTAACATGTTAGCGACAATTACGTCCGCCGCCCCAGTAATCCCGTGTAATAAATCGTTGGGCTTGGCAATAATGCCTTTTGTAACGGGGTTCAAATCGAAATTAGCCACCGCAGCGTCCACTGCGACTTGATCGACATCGTACGCGCGAATATCTTGAACGCCTAAGTGAGCCGCTGCAATACTCAAGACACCCGAACCTGTCCCAACGTCAATCAATTGTTCACCACCACGTAAAACCATTTCTAACATTTGTACTGAAAGATGCGTCGTAGGGTGGGTCCCAGTACCAAAAGCCATCCCTGGGTCCATTCGAATTAAAGCTTCGCGTTCATCTGTTGGTTGATAATCCGTCCAACTGGGCACCACCGTTAAGAAGCGCGTTAAACGGGTTGGTTGATAATACTTTTTCCACGCCGTTGCCCAATCATCATCGGCCACTTGTTGGAGATTAACGCTGCCTTCACCAATTGCTAAGCCAAATTCCGTGAGTTGTAACACGCGTTGACGAATCAACGGTAACTTTTCAGGGACAAAAACCGTCTCTGGGAAAAAGGCACTAACTGCTGCCACTTCTCCGACTAAAGTAGCGTTAATTGAGGCGTCTTCGATTTGAATTCCTTCAGCGCCAGCTTCGGTTAAAATATTTGCGATTGCTTCAACTGCTTCATTGACAGTTGCAACTGTGACTTTCGTCCATTCCATGTATTCTGCTCCTTAATGATTAAAACAGGCCAAAAGAATTTGACCTGTCGTTGAAATCGATTCTTAGTATTTAGGGTAAGTGTAGTATTTTTTAGCTAAGTCATCACTAGCTTGAGCAACGGTTGCCTGGAAAACCGTGTCATCCCATTCTAGGATAAATGTTTCGTCATCTGATTCATCATTTACAAAGGCAGCTAAGCGATCTTCACCATCATCTAATAAATCTTGAAGGTAATTGAAAACACCGCGACCGACTTGCGCATTTAACCCTTGACGGCCAGAAAATGGAATCACAGCTAAATAGTTGTCGGCATATTCAAAACCATCGATTTTACTTTCATCGAAGAATAAAATTGCATCTTCATAACTAATTTCATCTGATTCATTTAATTCGCCATTTTGATCTTCAACAGCTAATTCTTGACTCTTCGTCACATTTAACGTGAATTCTAATTCAATCGCCCGTGATTGTTTATCCCAGTTGATGTTGATGTCGCCGCTAAATTGTAAATCATCTAATTCTGTTTCAAAAAATTCTAACATGTTTTTTTCGACCATCATTGTCACCGTATCCTTTAATTTGTTCATTCATCGGCTATCAATAATAGCCGAACACCTGCTAATATCATACCTGATTACGCAATGAATCTAAAGCACTTATCAGCTGAAACACGAAAAAAAGCCGTGACGAACGTCTCCGGCTTAATCGTTTTCTGATTTAATCATCAGTTTTTAATCGGCCTTTTTTTGGCCCCAATAATTAATATCCATTGTATTAGCATCATAGCGATGAAATTCAATGCCTAAATCTTCGAGTGAATGACTCATGATCCGCCCATATAAGCGCATGTCAGCTTCTTGTGAATTATCGGCCGGCCGAATCGCATGCATTAGAATAAACTTCGCCATTTCTTCTTGGACGGACGGGATAATCTCTGATAACGGATCAAAAACCATCGTTACAAACCGAATATCACTGCTATCACCATCTTGCGTCAATGAAACAAGCGGAAAACCGCCAAAATTCTGTCGCTGTCCTAAATAGGCTAGTAACTGATCAATCTGATCTTTAGTAAAGCCTGATTTATAAAAAAGAAAATGCCAAGTCTGTCTATTCATAACGTCACCTGCTCAAATTTAAATTACCTTTATTATGCCATATCAGCGGTTGAAAAACTAACCTTAGAAATCGCATGTAAGACCGTATTGATTTGTTCCCGTTGCGCTTCTTGCGCGTGGCGGGCAGCCAAGACGTGCGCGTAAACCTCCGTGGCCGGACCTTCAAAAGAATACACCATCGTTTCCGTCGCATCCACATAGTGTTCAAGTGCCGTAATTAATTGCTGGTTAATCGTGACAAACGCATCTGGGGGTTGCACAGCCGCAACTTGTGCAACAAATGCTCTAAGCACGGTTAAATTCTGGTCAAAATAATGCTCAAGTGTTTCAAGCGTCTCACCAACTGTGCATCTTCCTAAAATAATATTCCTACAAGTTTGAGTACACTCGGAGAACACCGTTTCAAATACAACGAATCTTTCGAGTAATTGATTCACCTGAACCACATAGCTTACAGCTGGTATCGTCTTGGTTGTCATCGATATTCGCTCCTTCAATCTTTCAATTAGTCAATAATTGACTTAAGTATAGATTATCAAAATAATTGAAATTTATTAAAGAATAAGCTCATACGAATCACTATTTTTTACGAATTGGCTGCTGATATGGTTTTGTGAGCCCCGAAAAAGCCATCCGAAGCTTTTGATAATGCGCATCATCATCCCTTGCTTGACTGACTAATTGCGTAAAATCATGCGCTTGAACGCTACTTACTGTTTCTTGCCGTTTTCTAAACCATTTCATCACAATCAACTCCTTATTTAAAATCATTATACCGCTATCCAACAATAATGGCGGGCCTTAAATTTACATTTTTAGTATTTTGCCGTAAACTAACTATAATTACTAAAGGAGTGGCATCTATTTTGGGTAAAAAGAAAAAACAAGGACAACTCGCAAAGACCCTTGTCGAAAAAATATTAGACAAGCAAAAGGTCGCCTATACACAATTTGAATTTCCAACACATGAAGAACATCATGTCGCACAAATGCAAGTCGATCACCTAGACATCGACGAACATCTTATCTATAAGACACTCGTGCTCTCTGGCAAACAAACCGGCCCGATTGTCGGCGTCGTCCCAATCGATTGTCATTTAGATGAAAAGAAACTCAGCAAAATTTCTGGCAACAAAAAAATCGCGATGGTACCGTTAAAGGACCTCGTGGCAACAACCGGTTACGAACACGGCGCCAACACCCCGGTCGGTATCTGGGAAAAAGCACACTTTCCAATTTACATTGACCAACAAGCCGAAAAAGAACCGCTCATTTTCGTTTCATCCGGCAAAATTGGTCGCTCCATCCAGATTAACCCGCAAGATTTAAGCCGGGTAGTCTCAGGCACATTCGCGGATATTAGTGAAGATTAAAAAAGACATCGAATCGCCAATGCAATCACTAGCCATAGTGGTTTAACATTGCGAATCGATGTCTTTTTTAGTTTTCTTAATCTAAATAACCTGCCAAGTTGTGATTAGAAACAATCACCTTATCCTTCAACAAGTTTGGTGTCTTCACAATATTGTGAATGACCGTTTGTGGGGTCACACCCGCTTGCGCTAAAGTTGTTAGTGCATCGGATTTTACCACTACCTTCTTAATCGACTGACGTAGTTTGATCGTTGCGACATACTGTCCCTCATCTTGCGCTTCGGTAATCTCGTATTTCCCATAAAAATGTTTATTCACGGTCACTCATCTCCTTGTAAAAAGGATAACATAATTAATCGTTTTGCACAAATTACTAATTGTTCAATAAGGTAAAACTATACATAAGGAGAACGATTACATCGGGGTGGATGCGGGATTATGCTTGTTAATTTTTATGTATGGTTATTTACTCCCACTGATTCCAAGAGTAAACTCATAGTAACAACAGGTTTATTTGGAGGAATTTTAGAATGAAAAAAATAATCATTACTCTAGTTTCAACACTATCACTACTTTTGATATTAACAGCTTGCGGTACCAAGAAACCAGATTACACAGCTAGCACTGCGGAATCTGCTCTAAACGCAGGCAAGAGCATCGATGGCAAGACCGTACAGTTTAAAGTTAACAAATTAGAACCTTCTAGCGCTTTTGGTTACAATATGCAAACTGGCAAACACCTAAATATTACAAACACCGATAATCCTAAAGTTAAAGTTGGTGAAACTGTAACTATTAAAGTCAAAACCACCAAGTCAGTATTAGGCTCTTGGATCATTTCTTACACAGATTTAAAAAAATAGAACTTTTTTGATTAATGATACAGAAAAACCCCGAGTATTTTTTCAAAATTGCTCGAGTTTTATTTACGATATGTTACAAATTACATTCTTCGTACATTTATGCACATAGTCAGATAGTATTTGCCTAAATATTTGATATACTATTTATCATTGATATATATTTAATTACTTATATATTATATTTTTACAACTCTACTCTGGTGGGCTAGCCACGTTCGATTTGTGACTGAAGATTTTAATAACTACATTACTAATTAGGAGAAAACTTTCATGTCGATTGACTTTAAGAATAAAAAAGAATTAGGACTTTCAAATAATAAGGAAATGCAAATTAAAGATATATATGGATTGCAAATTAATGAGTTTAGGAAATTCATTAATCAGGATTTTGAACTTGGAAATAATTTGACAGTAGTTTTTGGCCGAAATGGCACTTTAAAATCATCTTTAATGGGATTAATTGCACAGCCATTCAGAACAGATGCCAGAGATATTTTCAATAAAAAAATGGAAACCAAACTATCCGATGTTTTTAAATTTTCATTAGATAAAGATAACACTAACTATCTTTATCATATCAAGATGAACATTAACGATGATCTCAATTTAAATGAACCTATACCATTATATCCAGAAAAAGACCCTACTACAGGTAAAGTCACTAGGTTTAGACTTGTTCCAAGTGGTAGAGCATCAGGAGACGGATATTTTAACTTGCCATCAATCTATTCAAAACTAGACAGACTGTATCCTCTTGTAGATTTTAAAAAAGAACCTCAAAAGAATGATAGTATCGAATATACTCAAAAAGAAATTGATCAAATAGCAGCTTTTTTTGAATCAATATTATTAAGAACTGATTTTAGCTCTAGTCAAAATTACAATGCTCAAGAGGGGCGAGTAGCTAAACATCCTATAGCCCCCACTAATTCATATTATGATATCAATTCTATTTCATCGGGTGAAGATAATCTAAGTTCTTTCATTAATACAATGCTATCTTTTCAACGTTTATTTGAAGTGAATAAAGAAAATAAATTAACCCAACTTACTGGTATATGGTCCATTGATGAATTTGAAGCTAGTTTACATCCTATAGCACAAAATAACCTACTTAAATATTTACTGAACTGGTCAAAGGAATATAAAGTTAAAATCATTTTAAATACTCACTCCCTCAGTTTAATTCAATATTCATATGAACTTTTAGATAAATATAAAAACTCGATAGCTTTAAACTTAATTTCTTCTGCATTCGCATCCGAGGGTAAGTTAAATATTTTAAAAAACCCACCTTATAAAGACGCTTATAGGGAATTAACCCTTTCCGATGTTACTAACGATGAGTTAGCACAAAGTTCTAAAATTACGATTTTTTGTGAAGATAAAGTTGCAAAAAATTATTTAAAAATTATTTTATCTGAACGGAAATATCAAAAATATATAACCTGGGAGTTTGAAGTATCACCTAGCAATTCCGGCTCTTCATACGTTTTATTGGATAAACTCTGTTCAAACTACCCAAATGTTCTAAACAAAATTGATGCCATCGTTATTTCAGATGCCGATAGGCGTAACAAAATCTCTTCACATAATAGTTTTAAAAGACATTACGCCGTCCCTAGTCTTTTTGAATTTCCAATTGAAAAAGAGGTTGTCTACTGGATTTTATCTCTTGATAGTGATCATGAATTCTTTAAGAGGTTTGATAGAACAAAAGAAATGTTTAAACAAGATTTTCATAACTTTAACCTCCCACTTGATCCTGAACAGTCAAAAAAAGAGAACACACCAACAAAATACTTTAAAAATTGGTATAACAATGATGTCCAAACAAACAAAAAATATATTAGAATGTATGTAAAGCAAAATAATAATCTTTTCGATCCTTTCAAAAAGACTATTTATTCAGATATAAAAGAAATAATGAAAAATAACGGTTTTACAATTAATTAATTCTTTTCTGTCCAAGAAACATTTTTTATTATAATTAACTTAAAAGGAAGTGAATCCTATGTCTATTACTATGTCTCCTTTTAGATATCCTGGTGGAAAATCTCAACTCTATAAATTTGTAGAACATCTTTTAGAAATTAACCATGTTGAAAACGGAACCTATATTGAAGCTTTTGCTGGTGGGTCAGGACTGGCC
Source organism: Latilactobacillus sakei (assembly GCA_002953655.1). Taxonomy (NCBI): domain Bacteria; kingdom Bacillati; phylum Bacillota; class Bacilli; order Lactobacillales; family Lactobacillaceae; genus Latilactobacillus; species Latilactobacillus sakei. The sequence continues at coordinate 816,431 of CP025839.1, read as the reverse complement.
ATAAAATTACTAGTCGAAGATAAAATAGACAACATTTGGATTAATGACTATGATAGATCAATCTATTCAGTTTGGTACGCCATATTAAATACACCCGAGCAATTAATTGAAAGAATAAACCAAGTTCCATTTGATTATCAAACAGGTAGCGTTCATTCAGATGAATATAATATCGAATATTGGAATGAAATACGATCTTTATATTTACAAAATAATACAAATGCGCATTCCATTGATAATGCATTTGCAACACTATTTTTAAATAGAACGAATAGAAGTGGTATTATAACTGGTGGTCCTATCGGCGGAAAGATGCAACTGAATACTAAAATTTATGCTAGGTTCAATAAAAACACACTTATTAGAAAGATAAATTTGATACACTCTTTGAAAGATAGAATTCGCCTAACACAATTAGATGCACTTAAACTTATTCCAATCATGCAACAAGAAACTGATACCGATAATACATTCATTTTCTTCGATCCTCCTTACTATGACCAAGGTAGTAATCTATACTTCTCCTCATTTAATCATGAAGATCACTCAACTATGGCAAGAAGTATCCTTAGCCTTAATGATTATAAATGGATTACAACGTATGACAACGTAACAGCGATTAGAGAGATATATGCCAATAGCGAACAACGGTTTGAATATGATATTAGATACACCGCTAATAATTCAAAACGGGGTATGGCAAAAGAAGTAATGTACTCAAATAACCTTACAATGTTAGAATCGTACGCAAATATCATACTAAGAGAAATATAAATCCTTAATTTCAGGGTTTTATATTTAACACTAAAGAGAACCTACGTTCTCTTTTTTTAGTATTGATCATCTGAGTTATATCCATATTATTAATACTTATTTCAATCTATTTATGTAAAACCAAGAGGGACACTAATGTTTAAGTGCGCTAAAAATAATACCATTAAGGAATGGTATAAAAGATCTATCACTACTCGGCGTGGGTTCAAAACACCAACCTTGGTCAACGCGGCGTACCGTAAAATTGAAGCGCTGGTAATGAACAATAAATATGATTACGATACATCGACTAATGACAACCTTACATTTTACGATGTCTACCAAGGTCGCGCTAACTGTATGGTACGATGCACGATTACAATAGCTTACACCGGATTACGTAAAGGCAAGCTGGCAACCCAGCCGCCTAAGTGGTTATTTTATCGCACAATGGACATTAACAACCTCGTGGCTAATACGCTGAAAGAATATAGCCACAGTACTACTAATCTCGTCTTTCCAAGCGAAAAAGGTACTTGGTTAAATCTCGGCAAGCTTAATAACCGGCTAGACAGCATTATAGATCAGGGTTCCGAAACATTTAAAACTACTTACCAACTGACTAGCGATGACTATTATAAGACTTTCGTCCATCGAATCACCCCGCACGGTTTGCGCCATACGCATGCAATATGGCTGTTCGAGAAAGATAATACAATTACACCTAAAGCGGTACAAGAGCGCTTAGGCCATAAAAACATTAGTGTGACGATGGACATATACGCTCATGCCACTTCAAATCAAAAGGATAAGCTAAAGTCTGCATTAGATGTCGATTACTAGGATAGTCAAAAAAGATGACTAACCCCTTGTTGCTGTAAGCGTCTCTGAATATAGTCTGAAAAAGTGAAAATTTACAGCAATACAATCAATTTTGACTATCCCTTTTGACCCTACTTTGATAGCAAACATGGGCAAATATAGAATTTATGATTGCAATAAAAAAGTTGCTAAATGGCTTTTTAACAGCCTTTTAGCAACTATGTGATACTATGAGATGAAACTTGAAGGAGAGTACAGGATTTGAACCTGCGCGCCGGTATAAGCCGGTTCGACGGATTTCGAGTCCGTTGCATTACCACTCTGCCAACTCTCCATAACAGTCCTTATTATACCAGATTTATAACAAACTGAAAAGGCATTATTCTAACCTATCACCCACTAGAACATATTTATGCCACCGCCCCTATGATCTTTTACAAAACACCCAAAAACGCCGCTTTTTCTAAGCAACGTTTTTTTATTCTCTCATTTTATTGGTTTAAATAATTATATAGCCCCCGCATGGTTGCATCGGCTAGTGTCAATGGTTTACCATCGAATGTGACTTCCGTAATTTGAACATAGTCTTCAAAGTCGGGGACTTCTAGTTGTTGATTTGCCACAAACTCAGCGGCTTTTTGATAAATTTTTTCGGCACTATTTTGACCATTTACGTATTTAATGACTAACATTGCCTTCATCTCCATTTCAACTTTTAAAATCATTGATGCGTTGCTCATCTTTGACAAATTCATCATACATCACTTACTAAAAATAAGCAACATTTTATCTTCTATCAAAGTTGCACGATTCCCCCTATTTCCTTTTCCCTTCAACTCCGCTATACTAATACTATCTTATACTTTGACGATAGAGGTTCTCTCAGATGAAAATATCACCTTACAAGTTTCCTTTCTTCTTTGATTTTATTTTTTTAGTCGTGACGCTGGTCCAATCGGCTTTAATTTTGATCCTGAATCCGCCATTTTCTAATTTCTTACCGACTTATATGGACGCTATCGGTAAAGTTTGGTGGTTAGCCTTGGTCGCGATTCTTTTGCATGTCATCGCCTACTTGTTGTCACTAGAACAAAATATCGCGCTTTTCACTAACTTACTGGCGATCTTAGGTTATTTAACGTTAATTATTATTCCTAATTATTTATTACTCGCTATTATTTTCTTATTCGCCGGTTTAGTACTGGCACTCAAATCATATATCGCTCGTAATTAACCAATCAGGAGGCTGAGACAAAAGTAAAATTGGTCTCAGCCTCCTTTTTGATATCCGTACTTTAATAGCCTAAACGTGTGCTATAAGTCATATCCTTCCGGTTAACCCTGAATGTCAAACGATTACTTGCAGCAATCATTCGCCATTCTGTGTTAATCCTCGGGATATCCCGACTTATGGCACACTCCTTTTTTATCGTTATAAGCCCGTCATTTTTTAAATCAAAACCCTGTTAAACATTATTTTGTGATATAATTAGTTTGAATATAGAACTATTGGGAGGTCTCATCATGAAACGGTATCTTGTTATTTTAAATCTCATTTGTTTATTTGCGCTCCCGTTTGTAAGCCCTTACTTATTTGATAGAGGCGTCACGCGTAATCAGACTCAAAGCCGGGTTAGTTTCGAAACACACCGTGGCCCTAAGGCACATCATGCAACGCCTAGCGATCATGCCGAACAAAAGATCAATAGCTTCAACAACCGTTTTGAGGCCTACTTCGATGAATTAAAACAATCACCTGGTGCACTGCATGCCTTACTCATCATCCTTGGCCTTTCAATCATCACCCTACTGTGTCAGCCAATAATCGCTTTGATGGCAACCTCTAAACCAGAGCCCATCAAAAAAACGCAACCAGCAGTTCCGAAGAAACCACAGATTGCGTCTTATAAGCGCCATTTATTAAGTTAATTGAGACTTAATTTTTGATAGGTGTAATGGCCCTCTTTTAAAGATTGGTTGGCATAGGGCGTTTCATTTAATAACGAAACGTATTCCTTAGCCCGTTGTTCCGAGCTAAACGCGCGGATCATCTTACTCTTCTCATAATAGAGTGGGTTTGCTTGATACATGACAATATAAATCCAATGGTTCATTTTTCATCACCTAACTTACAAAATAACCACATAAAGAAAGGCCGCCTCGTAATGAGTCGGCCTTTTTAAATGTCATCTTAACGACGAGCTTCTTTGATACGAGCTGCCTTACCACGTAATGCGCGTAAGTAGTATAACTTAGCACGACGTACACGGCCATGACGAGTAACTTCTAATTTAGCAACACGAGGTGAGTGTAATGGGAAAGTTCTTTCCACACCAACACCGCTACTGATCTTACGAACAGTATAAGTTTCACTAACGCCAACACCGTGACGTTTGATAACAACACCTTCGAATAATTGGATACGTTCGCGAGTACCTTCAACAACACGCACGTGAACACGTACGCTGTCACCAGGACGGAAGCTAGGAATATCTGAACGTAATTGTGACTTAGTAATTTCTTGAATTAATGGATTCATCTGAATCTCTCCTTTTCACAGATATTCATTAACGTCTTGCGCCAGCGGAATACCGTTGTTTTGTGACTTATCATCACAGCTATCAATTTTAGCATAAATCAAACTTAATTAAAAGACCTATTTTTCAGCGGCCGCTTATTTAATTTCACGTAACCACTTTTGTTGGTCTGGACTTAGATCAAAGTTTTCTAATAAATCCGGCCGGCGTTCATAAGTCCGTTTCAAAGACATCTTGTCCCGCCATTCATTGATAAGTTTATGGTTACCGTTCATCAATACTTCTGGTACTTTTAACCCGCGATATTCTGGTGGTCGCGTGTATTGGGGGTGTTCTAATAGACCTGTTGAGAATGAATCGGTGACGGCTGACTGTTCGTTACCTAAAACACCAGGTACTAGTCGTGAAATGGCATCAATCATCACCATAGCGCCTAATTCGCCCCCTGTGACGACGAAATCACCTAATGAGACTTCATCGGTCACCAAGGTCCGAATACGTTCGTCATAGCCTTCATAATGACCACAGATGAATACGAGGTGATCTTCTTGCGCGAATTCTTCGGCGACCTTCTGATTAAAAGTAACCCCCGCGGGATCTAATAAAATAACCCGTTTATGGCCGGGATTTTTAGCGTTCACTTGGTCCATCGCTTCAAAAATAGGTTGTGGCCGGAGTAACATCCCCGCACCACCACCATAAGGCGCATCATCCACCGAATTATGTTTATTGACTGAAAAATCACGGAAGTCGGTAACTTCTAGGTCAATTAAATCTCGATCGATGGCCTTACCGATAATTGATTGCGATAAGCCATTTTGAACCATATCTGGGAATAAACTTAAAACATCAATCTTCATTATCAATCAATCCTTCTGGTACTTCAACGTAGGCCTTACCCGCTTCAATATCAATTTTTTTAATGACTGACTTCAAAAATGGTAATAATAAATCAGAACGCCCGCGCCGTTTGATGACCCACACGTCATTAGGACCGGGATCGATGATTTCTGAGACCTTACCATAGCTTGTCCCATCAGATTCTTCAACCACTTCTAAGCCAATGATATCGCCGTAGTAATATTCATCGTCTTCAAGTTGATCATCACGTTCACTGGCCGCAATTTTGAGGTTGTGTCCCTTAAATAATTCGACGTCGTTAATGTTTCCTAAGCCTTCGAATTGTAATAGATAAAATTGCTTATGTTGACGCATTGCAGAAACCGTCACTGGTGTTAAGCCATTTGGCATTTCAACCGCCAAGTGCGTTCCCTTTTTAAACCGTTCTTCTGTAAAATCGGTTGTCGCAATGACGCGAACCTCACCACGAATACCGTGCGTATTCACAATTTTACCGACTTGATAGTATTTTTCTGGCATTTAATTTCTCCTTATTCAACAAAAAACGCTTAAACAAAACATCTCTGCTTCATTTAAACGTTTGATTAGGCATCTACAATATTTAAGCGAACGCGTTTTTGATAAGGTGTTTTCACACTATAGACAATGGTCCGGATTGACTGCGCTACCCGGCCTTGCTTACCAATAATACGTCCGATATCTGATGGATTAACCTGTAAGTCAAATTCCATAAAACGTTCCGTCTCATGTTCAGTCAATTTGACATCATCGGGATGTTCGACAAGTGGCTGAACAATTGCAATAATTAGTTCTTTCACGTCTGTCATAACAAATCCCTACTTTTTAGCGAAGCGAGCTTCGTGATATTTTTGCATAATCCCTTGTTTTGATAAAAGATTACGTACTGTATCAGAAGGTTGTGCGCCTTTTTGTAACCAGTCCATGATAACTTCTTCTTCTAACTTCAAGTCAACAGGTTCTGTTAATGGATTGTAGTAACCTACTTGTTGGATAAAGCGACCATCACGTGGTGAACGTGAATCTGCAACAACGATACGGTAGAATGGGCGTTTTTTAGAACCCATACGTTTCATACGAATTTTAACTGACATTAATGCCACCTCCTATTAATTCTTTAACATGTCATAATATACCAAATTTTAAAGGCCGTGTAAAGTGTTTTTTCTTTACAGGGCGAATTTTTTTAAGATTTAAAGCGGCGTGCGTTCTTAAGCCGTTTTTTCTTGTTCTTCTTTTGCTTTTTCATCATTGAGTTCATGGCCATCTTGCCCATCTTACCCTTGATGCCATTGCCCATTAAACCTTCCATGCCGTTAAAGTTGCCTTTTGACATTTGGTTCATCATCTTCTTAGATTGATTGAACTGTTTAATCATCCGGTTGACTTCAACGATTGGCCGGCCAGCACCAGCAGCTAAACGACGACGGCGACTTGGGTTCAATAAATCTGGATTTTCCCGTTCTTGCGGTGTCATTGATTGCACAATCGCCTTCATGTGGGCCATATCCTTAGGATCCATCTTGATATTTTTAAGTTGTGGGTTATTAGCCATCCCTGGAATCATCTTCATGATATCTTCCAATGGCCCCATATTTTGTAATTGATCCATTTGATCGAGAAAATCATTAAAATCAAAGCTGTTTTCTTTGATTTTTTCGGCCATATCCACCGCTTTTTGTTCATCGTAATCTTCTTGAGCCTTTTCAATCAAGCTCAACATGTCGCCCATGCCTAAGATTCGGCTACTCATCCGATCAGGATAGAAGACATCTAATTGGTTTAATTTTTCACCTTGTCCAGTGAATTTGATTGGCTTACCAGTTACCGCACGAATTGAAAGGGCAGCCCCACCACGAGTGTCACCGTCTAATTTAGTTAAGACAACCCCAGTGATGTCTAAGCGGCTGTTAAAGCCTTCAGCAACGTCGACCGCAGCTTGCCCAGTCATGGCATCAACTGTTAACAGGATTTCATTGGGATGAGCTAAATCGTTGATATCAGCCAATTCTTGCATTAGCGCTTCATCGATTTGTAAACGACCAGCCGTATCAATTAAGACGTAATCGTTTTTTTGTAAAGCAGCTTGTGCCAACCCTTGACGCACGATTTCAACCGGATTAACATCCGTGCCCATTTCAAAGACTGGGGCCCCAACTTGTTCCCCGACCGTCTTCAATTGATCGATAGCGGCTGGACGATAAATATCGGCCGCAATCATCAATGGCCGTGCCTTTTCATTCTTGATTAAATAAGTGGCTAATTTCCCAGCAGTCGTGGTTTTCCCGGCCCCTTGAAGCCCGACCATCATAATAATCGTGGGAATTTTTGGTGATTTGTTCAACGGCACAGCCGTTTCACCCATCATTTTGGTTAATTCTTCATCAACAATCTTAACGATTTGTTGTGCTGGTGAGAGACTCTCCAACACTTCCGTCCCAATCGCCTTTTCCTTAACGACTTTAATGAAGTCTTTAACCACTTTAAAGTTAACATCGGCTTCTAATAATGCTAAGCGAATTTCACGCATCGCTTGGTTGACATCCGCTTCAGTAACCTTCCCTTTACGGCGTAATTTACTTAATGCCCCTTGTAATCTTTCTGTCAGTCCTTCAAATGCCATTAATGATCATTCCTTTAAATTGATTTATTGTTCAGTGAGATTCAACAAGTCTGCCAAGAGTTTGGCTAATTGCTGATCATTTGGATACTGAGCTTGAATATACTTCTGGAGCGCATCTGCACTAGCGTTTTGCTGTTCGTAATTTTGAAACAGATGCAACTTAGCTTCATAGCCCTCAAGAATTTTTTCAGTCCGGCGGATATTATCATAGACCGCTTGCCGACTAACTTGATACTCTTCAGCAATTTCGCCTAATGAGAAATCATCGCCATAATATAATGAGAGATAACTATGTTGTTTCGCCGTTAAAAGTGCGCCATAAAATTCAAATAGTGAATTCATTCGTGCGTTTTGTGCGAGTTCCATTTGACGCCTCCAAATAGTAGATTGACCTAAGTACTAGAGTACCGATTTTAACGGGGTTAGTCAACTTTTATTCGGATTAGCGCACTAAAAAACACACTCTAAATTGAGTGTGTTTTAAATTAATCTAGCGCATCTTTGTTTTTTGAATTAAGCGTGCGATATTCATACTCGTTTGGGTTAAATTAGCCTTGGTATTGGCTAACGCCTTTTCCAACGACATGACCCCCGGTGTTGAACAAAAGATACTATCAATCCCTAAATCATAGAGGACATCAGTTCCTTCACCAATATTACCGGCAATCGCAATCACGGTCGCTTGCGGATTAACCGCTTTGACCGCTTTTGCGACACCAATCGGGGTTTTACCGTATTGGGTTTGGAAATCAATCCCGCCTTCACCCGTGACAACAATATCGGCGTCTGCAACGGCGGTCTTGAGTTGTGTTTTTTCAATCACAATTTCAACGCCCGGCTGTAATTGTGCCTTTGTAAAGGCCAACAAACCAGCGCCTAAGCCACCAGCCGCACCGGCGCCTGGTGTTTGCGCAACCCTGACGCCTAAATCACGTTCGATAATGGTTGCATAGTGCGCTAAGTTTTGATCCAACTGCGCGACCATTTCAGGCGTCGCTCCTTTTTGCGGACCGAAGACGGCCGAGGCCCCTTTTTCGCCGACTAAAGGATTAGTAACATCTGATGCAATGACAATTTCAACGTCCGCTAAGGCTGGTAACATCCCAGACACATCGATACTTGCTAGGTCAGCCAAAGCACCCCCGCCAAACTTTAGAGTTTGCTGATTAGCGTCCAATAGTTGAACGCCGAGGGCTTGTGCCATTCCGGCACCACCATCATTGGTGGCACTACCGCCAAGACCGATAATAATCGTTTTAACGCCTTGTTTAACGGCCGCTTCAATCAACTGACCCGTGCCATATGTCGTCGTTACTAACGGATTACGTGTTTGTTCATTGATGAATTGAATCCCGCTGGCAGCGGCCATTTCAATGACCGCTGTTTCTTGGTCGCCTAGAATCCCATATTGCGCAGTGACTTTTTGCCCTAAAGGATTCACGACTTCCGCCGTTAGAAAACGACCGCCTGTGGCATCAACCATCGATTGCACAGTTCCCTCGCCGCCATCTGCCATAGGAACTTCAACATACGTCGCTTTTGGAAAAACTTTTTCAAACCCGGCCCGTAGCGCATGACTCGCTTCGATGGCCGTCACTGAATTTTTAAATGAATCTGGTGCTAATACAATTTTCATTTTATTCACCTCATAATATGCCGTACATTACAACGGCCACAATTGTCATTGTCAAACCAACACATGCTTCCCAAATAACGGCTTGCATTCTTTCTTTAAAACTCATCTGCATCGCGTTAGCTGTTACATGGAAGTAATTACCATGTGGCAATTGATCAATGACCATCGCACCCGCGTGTACCATAACAGCCGCTCCTAAAGCCGGAATCCCAAAGGCCAAAATAGGTTTACTGAATGAACCTGTGGCTAAAATAACACCTGTTGATGTCGATGCTGTCGCAGCCGACATTAAAATTCCGGAAATTGGTGCTAAGAATGTCCCAGAAATGCCGCTCGCTTTAACCAATGAAACCACTTGACTTGGTAAGTTTGAAGCGCCAATTAATCCGGCAATTGAACCGGCACCGATTAAGATTAAGACAACATCTGTCATCCGGTTCATTCCGGCTTTCATATAATCCAATAAATGGCTAGCTTTCCCCATCGCAAGTGTCCCAACAATCCCAGCAATTGGGAGGATGTACATGGCATCCACTTGAAAACTTTGTAGCGCTTTGAGATGTAAAATATTCCCCATTGGATTAATGAGTAACAGGATAATTGCCAATAGCGGTGTTACAATGGCCGTTTTTAGACTAGGAATATCTTTAGTTGTCGTTTGTTGTTGTGCAATATCGGCCGCTGTAACCTGTGTGCCTTTATGGCGTAGCAACGTCGCTAATAAGACTGCCATGGCTAAGCCAAAAAGTGCTGGTATAAAATCGGCCACCATCACTTGGCTTAATTCAAGATTAAACCCTTTAGCTGCAGCAATTGTATTGGGGTTAGGCGAAATCAAGTTACCAGCCTTACCACCACCGGATAATGCCACTAACAAGGCTAATTTAGAAATGTGCATTCTTTGACCAACCTCTAATGCAATTGGCGCCACAATTAAAACGGCAACTGGGATAAAAACCCCGACACCGGTGATAATCATTGTTGCTAAGGTTAATGCTAAAATTGCAAAACGATCACCCATTTTTTCGACAATCGCTCGCGCAATCGCATCTGCTGCACCAGATTCCATCATCACACCGGCTAAGACACCAGCTGCTAATACCCGGATAACAGTGCCCATCACACTTTGTGCACCAGTGACAATAATATCAACAGTTTGTGCTAAACTAGCGCCGCCGACTAATGCCCCTACAATTGTACCCATCAATAATGCATAAACCGGATTTAACCGACTTAAAATTAAAATAATCGCTACTGCCAGCCCAATCAGAGCTGCCCACCAAATAATTGTCATTTCTAAATCACCCTCCCGCATTGTTATATAACACAATCATTGTAATCGGTAACGCTGCTATATAACATTGACAGAATAGCTAACTTTATTGGTCATATGCACAATTATTGTAATTCATAATTCAGGAAGGCCGTATATAAAATAACAAGTTCATTGTATTGCTTAGGATCTAGACCTAACTTATCTTTAATCTGAGCTAGCCGATAATTCAATGTATTACGGTGGATATGCAATTGGTGTGCGGTCGCGACAATATTGCCATTATTCCTGAAGTATTTCTGAAAAGTAGTAATCAATACCTGACCCGAATCCGTCTGCGCAAGCGTCCTAAATTTTTCAACGTACTCATCCACGACTATGTCCGCCGATAATAATCGATAGGCATAATCAACTTCAGCTGTATAGTACAGTAATTTTTGATTCGTGCCTTGATTGTACTTAATCACTTCACGAGCTTGCTTTAAAGCCTCACTCACTAACTTCTGGGGTTGACTAATGCCCACAGCCGCTTGCACCTCTCTCGCATTTTGCCGCCAGTGTATCAACACTTCTGCTTGGCGCGTCAAGATTAACAATTCATCCGGCGTTATGCGCAATTTATAACTGCCAACTTCAACCGTTTCTGGTAATAAATGTGCTGTTTTAATAACCAGCGCTTGATATTGCTCATCAATATTAACGCCCAACGCATTGGCTTCTTGCACAAAATCGGGTGTTAGCGCTGCTGATTCTTGAATCGCCAACCAATCAAATAAAAAACGTTCCAAACGGCGTTTAGCCCGTGATAACACTTGATCAGCGAGTGCCTGTTCTGTTAAGAGCTCAGTCGTCACTTTGACCAGTGGTGCAATATAAGTGAGATTCTCCGGAGCACCCGTAATACCAACGACACCAATTACCTCATTTTGCACCACAATCGGCATATTAAACCCACGCAACGTACCGTCTGGTTGATCTTGTTCAATGATGTTAGTCTTCCGGCCTTGAATCGCTTCAATTGCGCCCGGATGGCTTTGACCAACCCGACTAGGTTCACCACTAGCAATGATGGTGCCTTGCTGATCCATCACATTAATGTTGTACGGAATTTCTCGATGTAACCGCGCAACGACTTTTTGCGCCAGCACTTTATCCATTTCCATTTTCAAAAACCACCTTATTAAAAAAGTGTATCAAGAGGCCCGTAGCCTGCTTAATACACTTTATCAGTTTTCTATTTGATTGCCTGACTAACATCCGTATCAATCTCACTTTGTGGGCCATCCCCGACAATAATGTCTTTGAATAAACCATAAACAAAGCGGTTAGGATCGAATAATTGTAAATCATTCATTTGTTCACCTAAACCAACCATCTTAACTGGCAAGTGTAACTCGGTCCGAACAGCAAGAACAATCCCACCTTTAGCAGAACCGTCCAGTTTTGTTAACACAATTCCGGTGACGTCAGTGGTTGATTTAAATTGTTTCGCTTGAACCAAGGCGTTTTGCCCAGTCGTTGCGTCTAATACTAACAAGACCTCTTGAGGAGCGCTTGGGATTTCACGCGTAATCACGCGTTTCACCTTTTCAAGTTCCTTCATCAAGTTGACGTTATTTTGCAAACGACCAGCCGTATCAACTAATAAGATATCGAAGTTCTCTTCTTTAGCCCGCTTAACGGCATCAAACGCAACGGCGGCTGGATCACTACCCGCTTTATTAGCGACTACTGGTACTGAAACACGGCGGCCCCATTCTTGCAATTGTTCGATAGCGCCCGCTCTAAACGTATCACCAGCGGCAAGCAAGACCTTCTTACCGGCCTTTTCTAGTTGGTGAGCAAACTTCCCGATGGAAGTTGTCTTGCCAGCACCGTTGACGCCAACGAAAAGAAAGACTGTCAATTCACCTTCTGGGGCGAAATGTAATTCATTATCTTCTTGTTGTCCTTCTTGACCATATAAATCGACTAATTTTTCAACAATCGCTTGTGAAACGGCTTCTGGTTTCTTAACGTTGCGTAACTTCACTTCTTCACGTAACTCATCTGCAATTTTCATTGCTGTTTCATAACCAACATCGGCTTCGATTAACATTTCTTCAACGTCGTCAAAGAAAGATTCATCGACACTTCTGAAGTTAGCGAACAAGGCGTTTAACCGTTGTCCAAAAGTCTTCCGTGATTTTTCTAACCCTTGATCATATTTTTCAGTTTGGGCTGCTTGAACAGGTTCGGTTTCCGCATCGTCTGCCACCGTTGTTTCTTCTGAGGCTGTTGGTTCATCGGTAACAATTGCCGCTTCAGGCGCCGCTGTTACTTCAGGTTCAACAACTTCCGGTTCTGGCTCTGGTTCAACTGGTGTTGGTGTCTCTGCGACCACTGGTTCAGTTGGTTCTTCTTCGACTGGTGTTTCTGGTGTTTCTGGTGTTTCTGGTGTTTCTGGTGTTTCTGGTGTTTTGTTTCTGGTGTTTCTGGTGTTTCTGGTGTTTCTGGTGTTTCTGGTGTTTCTGGTGTTTCTGGTGTTTCTGGTGTTTCTGGTGTTTCTGGTGTTTCTGGTGTTTCTGGTGTTTCTGGTGTTTCTGGTGTTTCTGGTGTTTCTCCAGAATCGGCCTCGCTGGTTGAATCGTCAAGCTTTTCTGTCGATTCTTCAGCTGGATTGTCAACTTCCTTTTCAGCAGGCGTTGCTTGTTCGTCGACTTTTTCTGGTTCTTTTTCTGGTTCTAGCGTGAATGCTTTTTTAATGCGATCAAATAATCCCATGTCTTACCTCCTAGGCGGTTTCGTGTTCTTCTAACGAGACGGATACGATCTTCGAGATGCCTGATTCTGCCATTGTTACCCCGTATAATCGGTTGGCTTGGGTCATGGTGCCCTTGCGATGCGTAATAACGATAAATTGCGTCTCACTCTCATAGCGTTTCATAAAACGACCGAAGCGATCGACATTGGCTTCATCCAATGACGCTTCCACTTCGTCCAAAATACAAAATGGTACGGGCCGCACTTTTAAAATGGCAAATAACAACGTAATCGCCGTTAATGCGCGCTCGCCACCTGATAACAGGCTAAGGCGTTGTAGTTTTTTGCCAGGTGGTTGTGCGATGATATCAATCCCACTGGTTAATAAAGCAGCTGGGTCCGTCAAGGTTAATGACGCGTGCCCACCGCCAAACATCATTGGGAAGATTTCTTCAAAAGCCGCTGCAGTTTGGTCAAACGTTTGCTTGAAGCGTTTTTCAACTTCCGCATCCATTTCAGCCATTGACGCTAATAATTGTGACTTGGCATCCAATAAATCGGCATCTTGTTGCATTAAGAAATCATAGCGTTCCTTAACGCGTTGATAATCCTCAATAGCGGCTAAATTGACAGTCCCTAAATCGGCTAAGCCTAATTTCAAAAGCTTAAGTTTTGATTTCAATTGGTCATTCGTTAAATCGGAAGCTTGTAGAGCTGATTTAGCCGCTTCATAACTCAACTGATAATCTTCACGCAACGTCGTTAAACGTTGGTCAATATTAATCTTAACACGATTTAGAGCAACCGCATTTTGTTCTTGCTCAGCTAAAGAATTCCGTTGCAATTGGTAAACACGTGTGGCGTTGGCTTGTAATGTTTGTTGCGTGGCCTTCAGCGTTTCTCGCGCCGTCCGTTTTGTTGCCAATTCGGCCGTCAGTTTTTGGATTAGTGCTTTAGTGGTCTTCAGTTGCGTCCGCCGTTCTTTTTGCGTCATCGCATCTTCAGAATCAGCTTGTTGCAATGCTGTGAGCGCTTGTTGACTCGTTGCAAGTTGTTGCGTTAAATCGTTAGCCAATTGCGTGGCATCAGTAAGTTTTTCTTGCACATTTTTTTGTTCAGATTGCGCGACTGCCAGCTTCGTTTCCAAAGCCGTTTGTTGTTGGCGAATCTGCTCTTGACTCTGGTCAAAATGTTGTAGTTGTTCATTAGCTGCATCCAGGTCCGCTTTTAACTGCGTGAGTTGGGCTTCAATCTCAGTAGCTGCTGCCTGTAATTCGCCTTGGCGTTTCAAGTCCGCGTCGTAACTTTGTTGTTGTTGTTGGACTTGATAATCCGTCGCTTGTTGTTGGCGTTCGAATTGCGTGAGACGTTCGTTTAATAACGTCAACTCATTTTTTTGGGTTTGGTAATATGTCTTGGCCGTTTCAAAGGCGCCTTGTTGTTGTTCAAGTTGCGCCTGTTGCTCTGCCAGATTTTGATGTAAAGCTTGCACCTTGGTTTGCTTTTGATCCAAGGCCAATTGCATTTTACTAATTTGTTGTTCCAAATCTGTTAATGTTTGCTTCCGGGCCAATAAACCACCATTATTTTGGCGATTATTATGGCCCCCAGTCATTGAGCCCCCTGGACTTAAGATGTCTCCTGCTAAAGTGACAATCCGGTACCGATGCCCCGTCAAACGGCCAATCTTAATTGCTTCTGTCAGTTCAGTCAAGATAATTAAATTGCCCATCAAATGCATCATGACCGGGCTAACAACATTGTCAAACTGAATTAAGTCACTCGCAATCCCGATAAAACCGGGTTCGGTTTGCAATTGGTTCACCAAACTGCTTGGTAAAGTCCGCGGTTTCACGACATTATTTGGTAAAAAGGTGGCCCGACCTAGTCGATTACGTTTCAAATAATCGATTGCCTGTTGCGCCGTCTTTTCATCTGTCGTGACGATTTGTTGCAATTGCGCCCCTAATGCTAATTCAATCGCTTGTTGATAGTCATTAGGCACCGTCATTAATTCAGCGACCGCGCCCAGTAAACCGGGTAATTGTTGCTTTTGCTTCAAGACTGCTTTGACACCTTGGTAGAAACCGGCATAATCATCGTTTAATTCAGCTAAACTGGCTTGTTTAGCCTTGGCCTTTTGCAAGATACCAGAAGCTTGGAACCAGTTATTTTGTTCCGTTTGATATTGCTTCTGTGTCGCACTGATTTGTTGTTGTAATTGACTTAGTTGTGTTTCTAAAGCCGCGTAGTCTGTTGCTAATTGGGCAACTTGCGCTTCTTTGGCCGCCTTGTCAGCTTGCATCTGGGTCAATTGCGCACTCGTTTCACTGATTGAGCTATCTTGACGTGTCAATTGCGTCTTCGTTTGGAGCAACGCTTTTTCTAGATATTGTTGTTCATTACGGTTAGTTGTTTGGGCTTGCATCTGGTCGATATAATCTTGACGGATTTGTTCAATCTTCGCCTTTAATTCGGCCTCACTACCTGATGCTTGTCGTTTCAAGGTCGCTAACTCATTTTTCAAGTCAGTTAGTGTTGCGACTTTTTCTGTGTAGGTTGCCTTGAGTGCGATTTGTTGTTGTTTAGCCGTTGTCGATTGCGTTTCTAATTGGGCGATTCGATCGACCAAGTTTTGGCGATTAGCGTCAGTATAACTGGCCCGTTCCTTAGAAACGTTTTCTTGACCTTGTAAGTTTTCAGCTAAACGACTCTTAACCAATAAGGTTTCATTGGCCGTTTCAATTTCTTGATCCAACGTTGCGACCGCTTGTTGATTATCGGCCAACGCCGTATTGGTTTCTTGGATCTCACTTTCAATCTCACCTAACGCTTTGGCGAGTGTCTTGGCTTGGGCTTGATATTGGGTTTGATCCGCTGCTAATTGATCAATTTCAACGACCAACAATTGTTGATGCAAAGCGTTAAATTGGGCTTTTTGTTCCAAATAATCTTGTGCGATACTGCTTTGTTCTTTAAGCGGTTCAACTTGCCCCTTTAATTCGTAAACAATATCGGCAATCCGACTTAAATTTTCATCGGTTTGATCTAATTCCGATTGGGCCTTTTTCTTTTGTTGTTTATATTTTAAAACACCGGCCGCTTCTTCAATGATATTGCGCCGATCCTCAGGTTTACTGTTAAAAATAGCTTCAACCCGACCTTGCGAAATAATTGAAAAAGATTCTCGCCCTAAGCCAGAATCCATAAATAAGTTGACGATATCCTTTAATCGACAACTTTTTTGATTTAAATAAAACTCACTATCGCCGTTGCGAAATAGGCGCCGGGTAACCGTCACATTATCTAGTTCTTGATTTAAATAGTGGTCACTATTATCGAAATTCAACGTGACTTCGGCGCGATTCATCTGAGGCCGTAAATCAGTACCGGCAAAAATAATATCGGGCATCTTTTCGCCACGCAAGCTCTTGGCCGATTGTTCGCCCATCGCCCAACGAATTGCTTCTGTGATATTACTCTTACCGCTCCCGTTCGGGCCGACAATGCCGGTTAAGCCGTCTGAAAAATTAATTTCTGTCTTATCAGCAAATGATTTAAAGCCTGATAAGACTAATGATTTTAACTGCATGCACTAAACTCCCTACACTAACTTGATAATCGCAATTATGCTTTAAGTTGTTCTAACGCTTTTTTAGCTGCTGCTTGTTCGGCAGCTTTCTTATTGCGACCCACACCAGAGCCTAATACTCGATCGCCAACTAATACATCCACTTCAAATTGACGGTCATGTGACGGACCAACTTCTGCTAATAATTGATAGTCAATTTCGATTTCACCATCTTGTTGTAAAAACTCTTGTAAATTCGTCTTGTAATCTGTTTGATCTGAGAATTCACCGGCTTCAATCTTGGGGAAAATGACTTGTGAAACAAAATCAACAACAGCGCCACGACCTTGGTCTAAGAATAAAGCGCCGTTGAAAGCTTCAAATAAATCTTCCAAAAGTGTTGCCCGAGCGCGGGCGCCATTTTTCTCTTCACCTTTCCCTAAGCGGATGTAACGGTCAAAGTGGGCTTCTTTTGAAAAGCTACTGAAACTCTTCGTGCAGACGATTGCTGCTCGTAAACGTGTTAACTTACCTTCTGGCCAGTCAGGATACTTTTTGTAGAGGTATTCTGAGACCGTGATTTCCATAACGGCATCGCCTAGAAATTCCAACCGTTCATTGTCCCGCAAGCCTAACTCGCGATGTTCATTAACGTAAGACGAATGTGTGAACGCTTCGTCCAAAAGTGCTAAATTATTAAATTCAATACCATAACGGGCGCGAAGCTCGCTGACTAGTGCTGCATCCAAAATTAAATACCCCATTTCAACTGATTAATCTTTCACTATTATACCGTTTATACGGCTAAAAAAACAGCGCCGAACGCCGGTATTCCGAATTAAAGGCGCATAAAAAAACGTCTGTTCTGAAATATTTATTTTAACACGCAAACAAATATTTCAAAATAGACGTTTCTCATTTAATTAGCTTGTTGCACAAGTGTCGCTAAAGCTGATTGGTAAGCCGCAACTTCCGCTTCAGTCGCATAAACATAGTGTTCAGGCGCGACTTCTCGTAATTGGCGATCACCATCGTCACTTTCAATTGAGCTATCATAAGGCATCCGACGCCGTTGACGTTCAACCTTCGGATCAGGCAATGGCACCGCCGATAATAAACTTTGCGTATACGGATGGAGTGGGCGATCGTAAATATCATCCGCGGCTGCCAATTCCATAATCTTACCGTTATGCATGACGGCGATGCGATCACTAATGTATTTCACCATCGATAAATCATGGGCGATAAAGAGATATGTGAGATTTTGTTGTTCCTGAATCTCTTTTAACAAGTTGACAACTTGCGCCTGAATTGACACATCCAAAGCTGAGATGGGTTCGTCAGCAATGATGAATTTGGGTTTAACGGCTAAAGCGCGGGCAATTCCAATCCGTTGCCGTTGCCCACCAGAGAATTCATGTGGGTAACGTGTCGCGTGATCCTTATTGAGTCCGACTAAATCGAGCAATTCATTGACGCGCGCATCACTTTCGGCTTCATTTTTGACCAAATGATGAATATGCAACCCTTCAGCAATGATATCTTTGACCTTCATCCGCGGATTAAGTGACGCGTATGGATCTTGGAAAATCATTTGAATTTCTTTGCGGAATTCCTTCATCTGGCGACTGTGTTCCTTGATTTTACTGATATCTTGCCCATCAAAATTAATTTCACCACTAGTTGGGCTGTAAAGCCGGATAATACTGCGCCCAGTCGTACTTTTACCCGAACCAGACTCGCCAACTAACCCGAATGTTTCACCTTCGTAAATCTCGAAGGAAATATCATCGATGGCCTTCACTTCGGATTTTTTGCCCGGATTAAAGTATTGTTTTAAATGTTTGACTTCAACTAAGACTTTACGTTGCTGTTGATCCATCTGACAGGCCTACTTTCTTATTTATAATTTAAAGCACGTTATGTTTTTTCATCAAAGCTTGGATTGCTGCGGGTGGTTCAACCGCTGGTGCATCTGGATGCAATAACCAAGTTGCCGCAAAATGCGTTTTGGAAACTTCAAAGAATGGCGGTTCTTCTTCCACATCGATTTGCAGTGCGTACGGATTCCGAGGGGCAAAAGCATCCCCTTTAGGTGGGTCCAACAAATCTGGCGGTGTCCCCGGAATCGCCTCTAACTTGCCCGCCGTTTCGAGTGTGGGCATCGAATTTAATAAGCCCCAAGTATATGGGTGTTTGGGTTCATAAAAGACTTCGTCCACCAAACCGTATTCGATAATCTTGCCGGCATACATCACCGCGACTCGATCCGCAATCCCGGCCACCACGCCTAAATCATGGGTGATAAAGATGATTGACGTTTCGATTTTACGTTGTAGTTCCTTCATCAAGTCGATGATTTGCGCTTGCACCGTTACATCTAAGGCAGTTGTTGGTTCATCTGCAATCAAGATTTGTGGATAATCAACAATCGCAATTGCGATTACAATCCGTTGCCGCTGCCCACCAGAAAATTGGTGCGGATAATCTTTCATCCGTTCTTTGGCGTTCGGAATGCCGACTAATTCTAACACGGTTTGCGCCCGTTTCATCGCATCTTCTTTGTTCATCGTTTTGTGAACCAATAAAGGTTCTGCCACTTGTTTGCCGATTGTCATGGTTGGATCAAGCGAGGTCATCGGATCTTGGAAGATCATCGAGATGTCGCTCCCGCGAATCGCATCCATTTCACGTTCGGGTTTTTTCAATAAATCATCGCCATGATACATGACGGTCCCAGCTTTAACGTGGGCGTTACTGGCCAGCAACCCCATAACGCTACGCACGGTTACCGATTTACCTGAACCAGATTCACCAACAATGGCTAGCGTTTCCCCTTTTTTAAGGTTAAAACTAACATCCCGAATTGCATGGACGTCACCTGCATAGGTCTTAAAATCAATGCTTAAATGATTAACTTCTAAAATATTTGCCATTTGACGACCTCCAACTATGAGACCGCGAACGGTCTTTTTTCGTAATTTGAAACGTGCTTTTTGGAACTGACTTCTGTCCTTAACGACCTATTGCAAACAATCGGTTATACCGATTATTCACAACACTAAGTTAATGCTCAAAGTCAAACCATTCCCAACGCACTTTTTTTGAAACGTGCTTTCATTAACAGCTTTCTGCGCTTTGCTACGAATTGTAAACAACCGACTATGTCGCTCATTCACAACTCTATACAAATGCTCAAAAGCTATCGTTAATGACACACTCTTTTTGAAACGTGCTTTCAAAAGCATATTCCTGCGGTTAGCGACACAAGTCAAACGATTGCTTGCAGCAATCATTCGTCTTGCTATGCTGATCCTCAGAATATAATCGCTTTTGACACACTTTATGATTTTGGATCAAATGCGTCTCTTAGTCCGTCTGCTAGTAAGTTGACGGCAATCATGATGACACATAAGACGGCTGCTGGGTACCACATTTGATAGGGTAAGAACCGGAAGGCTTTTTGCCCATCAGATAATAAAGTCCCTAGCGATGCGTTAGGTGCAGGAATCCCAATCCCAATAAAACTTAAGAATGCTTCGAAGAAGATCGCACTCGGAATGGTAAACATCGTTTGAATAATAATCGTTGATGATAAGTTAGGTACTAAATGTTTCATCGCAATCTTGAACGGTGTCTCCCCTAACGTTCTAGCAGCGAGCACAAATTCTTGCTCCTTTAGTTGGAAGGTCTGCGCCCGAATCAGGCGGGCCATCGTAATCCAGCCAGTAAAACCGATCGCAATGACGATTGATAAAAGTCCTGGTCGTAGAATTAACATCATCAGCACCACAACAATTAAGTTGGGAATTGATGAGATAATTTCAATAAACCGTTGCATGAACGTATCAATCCGACCGCCCCGCCAACCGGAAATAATCCCGTATGGAATCCCGATCAACAAATCAACGAGCGTCGCTAGGACCCCGATTAATAAGGATAAACGGGTCCCATAAAGAATTCGTGAGAATAAATCCCGGCCGAGGTAATCAGTCCCTAAAATGAAATACTTGCCTTTAGGCACACCAGCTTGTTGATATTTATCAACTTTAACGCCGGAAACATCCATCTCACCTTTAAAGCCTGGGATTTGACCGTCACCAATTTTAGGGGGGAGGTTGGCATACGCCACATTTTGCGTATTGGGATTGTGTGGTGCAATTACGGGCGCCAACGCGGCTGCGACAATGATGATCAACAGTACGAATAATGAGACCACCGCCACCTTATTTTGCTTCAAGCGCCGAATTGCGTCTTGCATAAACGTTAATGAGGGTGCACTAATTTTTTCTTGTTCTTCATGTGTATCTTGATTAAGTGGTTTAAAAGATCCTGCTGTTAGCTTCGCATCTGCCATTTAACGTGCCCCCTGACCGTCGCTCAATCGAATACGCGGATCGATAATCCCGTATAAAATATCAACGACTAAAATAATAACGGTTAATAAGAATGAGTAGAAAATCGTCAAGCCCATGATGGTTGGATAATCATTGGTCATGATTGATTTAACAAATTGTTCCCCAATACCGGGAATTGAGAAGATATTTTCAACAACCAATGAACCAGTCATTAAGTTGACCGCCATTGGGCCGATGATTGTCACAACCGGAATCATCGAATTACGAAGCGCATGTTTGGCAACCGTTTGCCATTTAGAGTTCCCCTTGGCCTTAGCCAATTCGATGTAATCACTACTTAAGACATCGACCATTTCAGTCCGCATGAAGCGGGCTGTATTAGCTAATGGCGCTACTGCTAGCGCTAACGATGGTAGGATACTAGATGACCAACCATCCCATAAGGCGATTGGGAACATTTGTAATTTGAAGGCTAAGAAGAATTGGAGTAAAACGGCTAAGACGAAGTTGGGAATTGAAATCCCCAAGATTGAAAAGAACGTCGCCACGCCATCCACCCAAGTATTCTTGCGAATTGCCGCGACTGCCCCTAATAAGACTCCTAAAACGGACCCTAAAAGCATGGCTTGGGCCCCGATTTGAAGTGAGGGTCCTAAACGCGTCATGATGAGGTTGGCAACCGGTTGATTATTAAATTGGAAAGACGTCCCAAAATCACCGTGCAACAAACCACCTAGATAAATAATATATTGTTGGAACAGCGGCTTATTCAAACCGTATTGTTCGTTCATAATTCTTAATTGATCAGCGCTCATCTTTTGTTGATTCGTATATGGCGTCCCAGGCATCAGTTTCATCATGAAGAACGTCACAGAAGCGACAATGAATAGCGTTAATACTAGGTAAAAAATCCGTTTAATCAAATATTTACTCATAAGTTCGCTCCTAACAAAAACGGGCTTCATTGTTTTTCAACGCCGAAACCCATCTTTTATAAAGTCAGTTTATTTTTTTAAATAAAGTGAGACATTATTGTAACTTCCAGAAGGACCGTAATCTAACCCTTTGACGCTTGAGTTAGTGAGGTACGCACGTCCTGATTGATACAATGGAATGACACCAGATTCTTTATTCATAATATCTTGGGCTTTGATGAGATTTTGCCATCTTGCTTTATCGTTATTGGCATTTTCTGTTTTACTTGCTTTGATTTGAGCATCGAATTCAGGATTACTCCACTTACCGTTATTATTGTCACCACCAGTCACGAATAAGTCTAAGAATGTAATTGGGTCTGGGAAATCAGCATTCCAAGCACTGACAACCATGTCGAAATCACCGTTATCCGAACGTGTTAAACGTGTCTTAAATGGTACGTTGGCAAGTGTCACCTTCAAACCAGGTAAGTTCTTTTCAAGCGTATCTTGAAGATATTCTGCTTGTTTCTTAGCAGTATCCGTATCATCACCTAATAATGTGTAGTTAAACGTCTTACCCGTTTGACCGGTTTCAGCTAAGCCTTCCTTCCAAAGCTTCGTTGCTTCTTTAGGATTATATGTTGCATGTTTTTTACCCTCAGCGCTTAATTCACTCGTGAAATCTTTTTTAGTCGTTGGGTCAAAACTCATCCCTTTTGGCGTTAATGAAGCTACTGGTGCAGAACCGTCACCTAACACTTGGTTAACCAACTCTTTACGGTTAATCGTCATTGAGATTGCCTGTCTGATCTTGGCATTCTTGAAGATTGGGTTCTTAGCTTGGTTAACTTGCATATAGAATGTAGCAGCTTGTTGTTGGGTTGAATAATGAGAATCATTCTTCATTTGTTTAGCAGTATCGCCACTGATATTTGTGCGATCAAGCTTATTACTTTGGAATAAGTTCAAAGCAGTTGAAGGATCTTTAACCACTTGGTATTTCAAAGTTTTCACTTTAACCGCTTTAGCGTTCCAGTAGTTAGTATTTTTAACTTCTTTCCAAGCACTATCTGGGCCGTTCCAACCAGATAACTTGTAAGGGCCGTTGAAGACTAATGTCTTAGCATTTGTCCCGTAACTCTTACCCGCTTTCTTAACAGCATCTGGATAGACTGGGAAGAATGTCGAACTGGTCATTAATTGACTGAAGTATGGAATTGGTTTTTCTAAAGTAACTTGTAATGTATGTTTATCCTTAGCAACTACCCCTAATGAACTAACGGGTTGTTTACCTGAAGTAATGGCGGCTGCATTTTCAATGCCTTCATAAATGTAAGCATATTGTGAGCCAACCTTGGGATCAACAACTCGGCGCCATGCATAGACGAAATCTTCCGCTGTCACAGCCTTGCCGTTACTCCATTTCGCGTCTTTACGTAATGGGAAAGTATATGTTAAGCCATTATTCGTTGGTTTAACCACTTTCGTCGCAATCGCTGGTTTAATGGTCTTCCCTTCATAACGGTAAAGACCTTCCATCGTGTCCGTTAACGCCTGCGCCCCAATCACGTCGGTGTTCAATGCAGGATCCATTGTTGAAATCACATCGGTTGTTGAAAAACTAACCGTATCTGTTGAACTTGCATTCTTGCTACCTGAGGAACCACACGCTGCCAATAATAATGTTATCGCCACCGTCGTTACACCTAATACTAAACCCTTTTCTCGTCTCATGTGGACACTCCCTTCAGTTGTTAAAAATAATCATACCTGATTGAAAATGAAAAGTAAATAATAAAGATTAAAATATTCTAATTTAATTTCATTGAGTTAGCAACGTTCGTGATTCTAAAATTAGAATCTCTCATAAATTATAACGGTTATTATGTGAAAATACTCATTTTACATCCACCGTTTTTAACGCCTAAAGGATTCACGCCTTTAATCATAGCGCTCTTTTGAAACTTCGAAAAGTTATCCGTCTTATTTTGGATAAAAAAATAGGAAGGTTAGCTAAAAGTGACTTTTAGCTAACCTTCCTATACTAAACGTGTGCTATTAATCATATCCTTGTGGTTAACGTCGCCCGGCAAACGATTACTGTGCAATCATTTGCCACTCTTTGTTAATCCGCAGGATATACCCGACTGCTAGTACACTCTCAAAAAAATAGACCGTGAATTATCACGGTCCAATTGACTACTTTATTTGGTCTTCGCTTTAATGTATGCAACGGCATCAGCCACTGTTGCGATTTTTTCAGCTTCTTCATCTGGAATCTCGGCACCAAATGTGTCTTCCAATTCTAAGACGAACTCAACAATATCAATTGAATCAGCATCAAGATCTGCCTTAAAATTCAATTCATTTGTGACCTGGTCTTGGGTCAATTCAAATCGGTCAGCAATAATTGCTGCAATCTTATCAAAGATTTCTTGTTCACTCATGTTAAAAACCTCCAAATTGAAACACTTTCGCACCTAATTATTTTGGGTATCCAGTGATTATACATAACTTCTACGTTTCTTTCAAGCAAACGATTTTTATGCCTGTGAAAGTCATTGTAACGCCTTTGAAAGACATTGTCTAGCTATTAATCAGAATTCTTTTGTGTTGCTTGATTACTGAAATAATCGATGACTTTTTGAACGGTTTGATTGGCCAACATCGCATGGATTTGTTTAACCGTATAGTAAACCGTACGTGCATCGGCAGCCCCGTGTGCCTTGATAACCGGTGCTTTCAAACCAAGTAAAACGGCTCCGCCATAAACTGAGGTATCAAATTTTTCCTTGATACCACCGACGCTCCCTTTTAATAATAGCCCACCAATTTTTTCTTTAATCCCAGCATCCATAATGGCGTGTTTCACTTGCGACATAACGATTGTAGCAGTGCCTTCGATTGCTTTTAACGTGGCATTCCCGGTAAAACCATCTGTCACAACAACATCGGCAACACCTTTTAACAAATCGTTAGCTTCAACGTTCCCGACAAAGTTCAAATCTGGATCATCCGCTAAAAGTTGGTACGTTGCCTTATGCAATTCGTCACCCTTAGTCGCTTCTGTCCCATTGTTTAACAAAGCAATTCGCGGATTTTCGATGCCCCGAACGTCTTTAGCATAGAAATTACCCATTAACCCGTATTGATGCAAGTGTTCTGGCTTAGCTTCAGCATTGGCCCCCACATCTAACATATTGAACCCTTCATCAGAATTAATCGATGGTAAGGTTGGCATTAAGCCTGGGCGATCAATCCCTTTTACTCGACCAATAATAAATAAACCGGCTGCTAATAAGGCCCCTGTATTCCCTAATGAGAAGAGTGCATCTGCTTGGCCATCTTTAACTGCTTGAGCCGCTAAAACCATTGAGGCCTGCTTCTTACGGCGAATAGCGCGGACTGGTTCATCATCACTCGCAATCTTTTCTGTGGTATGCACAATTGTTAACCGCGTCATATCATCGATTAAGGGTTCAATCTGTGCTTGATCACCGTATAGAATAAAATCTAAGTCCGTAAATTCTGAACGCGCTTGTAAAACCCCTTCAATTACTGATTGAGGCGCGAAATCGCCGCCCATTGCATCAACTGCTACTTTCATGCTACTTCCTCTTCTTTCATTAATCTAATGTTTGATAGTTTTGTTTTTGCTGTGCGAGGTACGCTTTTAAAGGCGCATACAACGGTTGGCTAAAAGTAGGATCAACCGTAAATATTTTTTGAACTTCTTGTTGGGCGACCTGTAAACTGGCAAAATCAGCCACTGGATCACCAACCTTGAAAACTGGTAATCCTGATTGGCGATCACCAAAGACCTCACCGGGACCTCGCAACTCCAAATCCTTTTGCGCGACGACAAAACCGTTGGTCGTTTCGGTCATAATCGTCATTCGGTCCACACCTTGTTGATTCTTAGGATCAGCAATCAATAGACAATAGGCCTTTTTCTTGCCCCGGCCAACCCGGCCACGCAATTGATGGAGTTGGGCTAAGCCAAACCGGTCAGCATCAAAGATCATCATCACGGTCGCATTAGGCACATCGACCCCGACTTCAACAACGGTCGTTGAAACCAGTAGTTGAATCTCATTATTTGAAAAAGCCGTCATAATCCGATTTTTCTCGTCATCCTTCAACTTACCGTGTAATAGCGCCACATGGTACTGTGGCTCAAACCGGTCCGCCAAAGTTGCGTAGATTTCTTCCGCATTTTTGAGATCCATTTGTTCCGATTCCGCAATTAACGGCGTAATCGCAAAAACTTGCGAGTTGTCTGCTAATTGTTTTTGGACAAACGAGAGTGCTTGTTCAACTTGGTTACTCCGCACCCAACTGGTTTCAATCGGAATCCGCCCTTTAGGCAATTCATCGATAGTCGAAACATCCATTTCGCCATAGGCGGTAATTGCCAAGGTCCGCGGAATCGGTGTCGCTGTCATTGCCAGCATATCGGGCTGTAAACCTTTCTCACGCAATACACGCCGTTGATTAACCCCAAACCGATGTTGCTCATCAATGACGGCAAAACCTAACTTGTGGTAAACGACGGCATCTTGAATAAGTGCGTGCGTGCCGACAATGATATTGATCCGCCCAGATTCAATATCCGCCAACAATGTCCGCCGCTCCTTGGCCGTTGTCGAACCGGTCAATAAACCAACCGTCACATTCATTGGTGCATAGAGCTTTTGCAGGCTCTGATAATGTTGTTCCGCCAAAATTTCGGTCGGGACCATTAAGGCCGCTTGGAACCCGGCCGTCACCGCCGCAAACATCGCAATCGCCGCGACAATCGTCTTCCCAGACCCAACATCCCCTTGTAAAAGGCGGTTCATATGCGCCGGTGCCTTAAGGTCCAAACAAATCTCGTTGACCACTCGTTTTTGAGCATCCGTTAAATCAAACGGTAACGTCTTAATAAATTCTTTAAGCGCTGCGTTTTGGTAAGGTAGCGCTAAACCATTTTCAACGTGGCGGTCTGCTTGTTTAATCGCCTGCAATTGCAGTTGGTACAAGAAAAATTCGTGGAAAATTGCAGTCCGGCGCGCCTGTTTGGCTTCTGGATAGCTTTCCGGAAAATGCATTCCGGCAATCAGCTCTACTTCAGAAACTAATTTATACCGCTCGCGGATGTCAGCCGGAATCAAATCCGGAATGACATTGCGATAATTATCAAATGCTTCGCGGATTAATTTCACGAGCGTGCCTTGACGCACATTTTTATTGGTGGAATAAATCGCCGCAAAAGAAGGATTATCCGCCGATTGAACCGCTAAAACCTTCATCCCGGTTAAACTATTCCGTCTAGCGTCCCATTTACCATAAACAGCAATATCCACGCCCGCTTCAAATTTATCCTTCAAGTAAGGTTGATTGAAAAAGGTCACCATAATGACATCGTGATTAATCAATAACCGAACGTTTAAGCGGGTCTTCCCCGGCCCCCAACGACTGACGACTGGATCAGCGACAACCGTTCCTTTTAAGGTCACCTTTTCCTGATCGACCGCTTCTGAGAGATCCTTGACCTTCAAGTCCTCATAGCGAAATGGAAAATAATACAATAAATCACTGATTGTTGCGATTCCTAATTGATTGAGGGCTGTCAAACGCTTCGGGCCAACACCCGTTAAAACAGTCACAGAATCCGTTAAACTTAACACTGACAGCACCTCCTTTTTTGATGATTTGAACGTGCTTTTTGAAACTGACGCTTGCGCTTAACAACATTTGTCAAATCAGCGATTGCATCGCCAATTCGCCAAATTAAGTTAATGCTCAGAGTCAAAACGTTTCAAACACACTTCTTTAATGCGCACTTCTACTAAAAAACAGGAATCAGGTATTTTTAATAGCCCCATTCCTGTTTTATTTGATTAATTATTCAACTGAAATTAAGTATGGATAAACAGGTTGGTCCCCTTCGTGAATTTCAACTTCCAATTCATCGTCTTGGGCCATGATGGCATCACTAATGGCTTCAGCTTCTGTCATATCACCGTCTTCACCAACGATAATTGTGACGATTTCACTGTCTTCATCCAACATGGTTTGAACCATTTCAATCGCTGCTGTTTGGCGATTGGCCGTTGAGACTTTAATCTTACCGTCGATAATCCCCATGTAATCGTCTTTTTTAATTTCAAGACCATCAAGCGTTGTATCGCGAATGGCTTGTGTCACTTGACCACTAATCACCGTATCAAGGGCTTCAGTCATCGCTGCTTGGTTAGCTTGCAATTCTGCCGACGGGTCAAATGACAAGAGAGCCGTCATTCCTTGTGCGATTGTCCGACTTTGAACAATTTCAACCGGAATTTCAGCAACTTCGGCAGCTTGTTCAGCTGCTAAGAAGATGTTTTTATTATTTGGTAATAAAATAACTTTCTTCGCGTTAGCTGCTTGAATGGCATCCAAAATATCTTGTGTACTTGGATTCATTGTTTGACCACCACTTAGAATATAAGTAGCCCCTAAACTTCTGAAGAGTTCGGCCACACCAGCACCAGCTGCAATCGCAATAATCCCAGTATCAACTGGTTCTGCTTGAACAGGCGCTGCTGCTTGTTGATCATTTTCAACAATTGTATCATGTTGCAACCGCATATTATCGACTTTGATTTTCATCAATGAACCAAAATGTTGGCCATAAGCCATCACTGTTCCTGGATGTTCTGTATGGACATGGACTTTAACCACTTCATCGTCGGCAACGACTAATAATGAGTCGCCAATACCGTCTAGATGGTTTCTGAATTCATCATAGTCAAATTCGCGATCAACTGTGGTACCGTCGCCAAGTGCAACCATGATTTCTGTACAGTAACCATTTTCGATTTCTTCAGTCCCCATTTGTGCTGTTTGGTGGTGGTTAGCGTTAACCATTTCATCCATTTCAGCTTCATCAGGAGTATAAAGGTCCTTGGCAGGTGCTTGACCTGTTAAGCCTTCTAAGAAACCTTCATAAATGAAAACTAAGCCTTGGCCACCAGAATCGACAACGCCGACTTCTTTTAAGACGGGCAATAATTCAGGGGTCTTCAATAAAGCCTTCTTAGAACCTTCAACGACCGCTTCAACAACTGCACCAATATCATCTGTTTGGGCAGCGACTTTGGCACCCGCTTTAGCACCTTCACGCGCAACTGTTAAAATCGTCCCTTCGACGGGTTTCATCACCGCTTTGTACGCGGTTTGAACGCCACTTGTAAAAGCATCTGCTAAATCTTGGGCCGTTAAACTTGTTTTTTCTTCCATACTCTTTGAAAAACCACGGAAGATTTGTGAACTAATCACACCAGAGTTACCGCGGGCACCCATTAATAGGCCTTTTGCTAAACTCTTTGATAATTCACCAACTGCTTGCGCATTATTTTCATTAACCGCCTTAGCACCACTTTGAAAAGTTAAACTCATATTAGTTCCTGTATCCCCATCAGGTACTGGGAAAACGTTTAATGAATTCACAAATTCTGCATTTTTAGTTAAGCGATGTGCAGCAACCCGCATCATTGCTTGAAACTCGGTTGCTGTAATTTCAGTAACTTTCACGAATGTTCCTCCTCGAACGAAAACAAATAGAACTGGCTTTAACCACCAGCTCCGCTCATTATTTTAGTCTTCTAATACACGTACACCTTGAACATAAACATTAACTGAGTTTGCACTAACACCCAACATTGTTTCAAGATTATATTTAACCTTACTTTGAACATTACGGCAAACTTCTGAGATCTTAATGCCATAACCACAAATAATATAAACGTCGATTGCCACGCCATTTTCTTCTTGACGAACAACAACGCCCCGATTGTAATTTTCACGATTTAAAATTTCATTTAAATTGTCACGAATTTGATTCTTGCTTGCCATACCAACGATGCCATAAATATCAGTTGCAGCACCGCCAACGACCGTGGCAATCACATTATTCGTAATATCGATATCGCCGTATTGGGTCTTAATTTTAACAGCCATTAAAATAGCCTCCTTGTGACATACTTAATGTTATTTTAGCATAGCTCCGATAACTTTCAAAGTACTTTAACGAACCTGTATTGCTTAGTATAACGCATGCTTTTATTAGATACTACCCTTAAAAAATGACCTGTCAAGTAATTTTCCTTGTAAGAGTTCTTGCATTAGCTCAACTATTATGGTAAATTGTTTAAGTGAATTGTGTAAGCCGGTGTGCATGCATGCAACTATTAAGACTAACTGAATCATATTATGTTTCTCGTTAATTCTTCTACCGGCTTTACTAAAAGGAGGAATAGACCATGGCAAAAGACGTTATTACCGGCCGTAAAACATCATTTGGCAACAAGCGTTCACACGCTTTGAACGCATCTCGTCGTTCTTGGAAGCCAAATTTACAAAAAGTACGTATCTTAGTTGATGGCAAACCTAAACGTGTTTGGGTTTCTGCTCGTGCTTTGAAATCAGGCAAAGTTACTCGTGTTTAATTTCGTTGCTTAGATTGTCTTCGGACAATCTATTTTTTTGCGCCAAAATAGCGTGCGTTGCCAGTGATTAGCTTTTGATCATCGAATTGACGATGAAATCGCCGGTTTGACAAGTGTAGCAAAGCGCAGAAAGTTACTGGCAAAAGCACGTTTCCATCAAAAAAGGCTCGACAAAATAAATTTGTCGAGCCTTTTTATATTCGAATTTTAATGGCTTAAACGTGCTTTTTGAAACTGACTTCTGTGCTTAGCGTCACTCGTCAAACAACTGCTTGCAGCAGTTACTCGCCGAGCTGTGCTAATGCTCAAAGTCAAACCGTTTCAAACACTCTCTTTTAATCTTTACTTTGAATCACCGCTACGATGCCCGTTTTAAAATTAAAATGCGCTTTTTTGCCAATGAATTCGTTGCTGGCCCACGAAATTGGGACCGTCGTATCAAAATGTGCGAGTGGATATTTTTCATCTACTAAGTTTAAATCCGTCGTTGGTACGAGTGGCACAAACGCAAGGTACTTTTTATCAGCTTCTTTTGTCAGCTCATATCTCCCTGGCGTATAGAATTGAATCGCATTTTGCCGATCACGCATCTCAATGCGATTGAGAACCGTTCTAAAGCGTTCCTCGACTGGCATAAAGAGATTGGCTAGGAAATGATCAATTCGGCCCCCAGTCGCACCATAGACCACCACACGGTCAGCCTGCAGTTCTTCAAAAGCAATCGATAACGCTAATTGCGTATCTGTTTCGTCTTTTTCGGCTTGAACCGAACGAATGTCACTGACGGCTGCTAGTACCTGTTCTTTTTCGGCCGGGGTAATAGAATCAAAATCACCGACCGCAACCGTCGGCGTCACACCTTGTTGCAATAAACGTAACGTCCCACGATCAGCTGTAATCCATTTTCCTGGAACCGTTGTGATTGTGGCCAGTTCCGGTGCCCACTGATCAACTGGACCGCCTGCTAATAAATTAACGCGCTTCATTAGCAGCCTTCTTAAGGGTTTCAATCCGCGTTGCTAAATCACCAGCAAATGTGTATGAGCCTGCTACAAAGACATCAGCGCCCGCTTTGGCACAAGCTGCGATTGTTTGGTCGTTAACACCACCGTCAACTTCGATTGTAAAATCAGCATCAGCGTGTGCTTCGCGATAAGCTGCTAATTCAGCAACCTTCGTTAACATTGCTGGAATGAATTTTTGACCACCAAAACCAGGATTGACCGTCATTACTAAAACTTGGTCAACCAATGGTAATACAGATTCGATATAGCTCACTGGTGTCCCTGGGTTGATAACAACCCCGGCTTTAACACCCGCATCTTTAATCATTTGCAGTCCACGATAAAGATGTTCGGTTGCTTCGGCGTGAATCATGATTAAATCAGAACCAGCTGTGATGAATTGTTCGATGTAACGTTCTGGTTGTTCAACCATTAAATGCACATCTAAGCCTAATTGCGTTAGGGGACGAATACCACTGACCACTTGCGCACCAAAAGACATATTAGGCACAAACATACCATCCATAATATCGATATGCAATAAGTCGGCACCTGCTGCCTCAAGGTTTTGAACATCCCGTTGTAAATTCATAAAATCTGCGCTTAAAATCGAAGGTGCGATTTGTGTCATTTTAAAAACTCCCATCCAATTTCTTATTTTGATTTTTTATAAACAGGCCGAATATCCTTTAATTCAGCCCGGAATTGCAAATAGTTCGTATAACGACTTTGCATAATTTCACCAGCATCAACGGCCGCTTTAACCGCACATTTAGGTTCCATCACGTGTTGGCAAGTTCTAAACTTACAATCCTGTCCGATTTCTCTAAATTCAGGATAACGACTCACTAAAGTTTCGCTCGTCACATTTAAAATCCCCAGTGATGAAAAGCCTGGTGTATCACCGACTAACCCATCGTTCAATGGGATTAGTTCGATATGGCGCGTCGTATGCTTCCCACGGTTTAAACTTTGTGAAATTTCAGCCGTTGCTAAGTTTAATTTAGAATCAATGTGATTAAGCAGCGTTGATTTTCCCGCCCCTGTTTGCCCCGTAAAGACGGTTGTTTTATCAGGGAATGTGTCTTCAATTGCTTGAATAATCTCTGGTGTAAATGCCGTTCTGGGGGCAAAAATTGGATAACCCACTTTTTCATAGTAATCCAAAGATTGCTTAATTGCTTGATATTTTTCGTCAGAAATCATATCGGTTTTCGTCAAATAGACGAGTCCTTGAATATTCAAACTTTCTAAATAAATCAAAAAACGATCTAATAAGTTCAACGAAAAATCAGGTTCGACTGCTGAAACAATGACGACGGCCTGATCAATATTCGCCACTGGTGGCCGAATCATTTCATTTTTGCGGTCTAAAATCTCCAAGATATAGCCGCTTTCTGTTTGACTTTCACTTTCAAATTCAACGAAATCACCGACCAACGGGGTAATTTTACGTTTCCGAAAATTACCTCGAGCGCGTGTTCGATAAATTTTGTGTTCACTTTGTACATCATAAAACCCACTGAGGGCCCGAATAATCTGTCCGGTCTGCAATAGGTCACCTCCCATTATTTTTAACGTATTACATATTTTTTTGGTTCTCCCGTAAATGACGGTTACAACCCACTTTCGCTAAGTGTTACTTCGCTTGAACACTTGATTGACTACTTTGACTAACTGAACTGCTGAGCGATTCACTCTCTGATTCGCTCGCTGACTCACTCTCTGATTCGCTTACTGATTCACTTGCACTACTTTCACTAGATTGACTTGATTCAGAAGCACTTGATTCAGCGTTTGAATTTGAACTCGACGTCTCAACAGAATTGTGTTCAACCGGTCGTCCACCTTTAGAAAGGATAACGCTTACGCTATCGCCTTCTTGAACCATTGTACCACTTGCAGGTGATTGACTAATCACCATTCCTTCAGAAACACTTGCGGAATATTCTTCCGAGAAACTAACGGTTAACCCATTTTGGGCAGCATAAGCTTGAATCCCTTGTTTTGTATAGTTGCTTAAATTATGCAACGCAAAACTTGGCTTGCCGCTGCTGACTGTTAAAGTAATCGTGGTTTTGCTTGGCACTACCTTTTTACCAGCCGCAATACTTTGGTCGGTAATCAAGCCGGGACTCACTTCAGTTGAACTTTGGTATTTCCGTTTAACAGAGAAACCCTTGGCCTTCAAGGCCTCTTGAACGTCGTTATAATCTTGATTGGTATAATCTTTAATCTCAAACTTCTGACGTCCTGAGCTAACAATTAAATCAACCGTACTTCTAGATTTAACACTCAACCCAGCCTTAGGCGTTGTCCGAATAACGTGCCCTTTACTATATTTTTGACTCGTCGTTTTCTGGACCGTGCCGACTTTTAGTTTTTTATCAGTTAAAGCAGCTTCCGCATTTTGTTGCGTCATGTCCGTTAAATCAGGCACCGTTACATCACTACCCTGAACAGCAAAAGCAATGACCGTTGCCAGTAAAATCAAGATCAGTCCGCCACCGCCTAGTAACCACCACTTACGCTTAGATTTACTTGGCTTTTTAGGCTTGTCCTGAGTTGTTTCTGTTTCTTTCACTTGTTCTTCAGCGTTGTTACGGGTGATGCCTTCTGGATCTAATGCCGGAATAACTTTTGTTTCACTTAAATCATCCGCTTTAGATGGTACAAATTTAGGTTCGTGCGCACGACTAGCTGATAAAGAAGTTGCTAAGTCAGCCATCATTGCGTCAACGCCGCTGTAGCGTTCATCTGGATCTTTAGCAGTCGCTTTTAAAACAACATTTTCTAAGGCTTGTGGAATACGAGGATCGTAATCACGTACTGGTGGGACTTCATCTTGGAAATGTTTAATTGCAATCGAAACAGCCGATTCACCTTCAAAAGGCACCATCCCAGTCAATAGTTCATAAAGTACAATCCCTAGCGAATAGATATCAGACTGCTTCGTTGCCATCGAACCTCGCGCTTGTTCCGGTGAAAGATAGTGAACAGACCCCAACAACGTGTTGGTTTGAGTCATCGCCGTCTCACTGAGTGCAATCGCAATCCCAAAGTCACTAATCTTAACGTTGCCATCTTCATCAACCAAAATATTTTGCGGTTTTAAATCCCGGTGAATAATATTATGCGCATGTGCGTTTTGAACTGCAGATAAAATCTGCGTCATAATATCAATCACGCGTTGATACGGAATTGGGAAATGTTCTACGATATACTTCTTGAGATCGGTGCCCTTAACATATTCCATAATAATATACTGCATACTATTTTCTTCACCAACATCATAAATACTGACAATATTGGGATGATTTAATTCAGTCGTCGCCAACGCTTCTCGTGTGAAGCGACGGACCGTATCCGGATCATTTCGCAAATCTAAACGTAAAACTTTAACGGCCACTTGCCGATCTAAAATTAAATCCTGTGCTAAATAAACATTTGCCATACCACCTTCGCCGATGGGTTGAATAATCTTATAACGCCCTGCTACAGCGTAACCTGGTTCCATCATGGTGCTGGCACCTCACCTTCGTGATGCAAGATGAGCGCTGTGATATTATCCATACCACCAGCTTCATTCGCTTGTTGAATTAAAGCAGCACATTTTTCTTCAAGTGTCATCTCTGCCATCAACGTCTGTTTCAGTTGCTCGTCATCAACCATGTTCGTCAGACCATCCGTACATAATAGTAAGTAATCGTCTGGTTCAAATTCATAAATTGTCACATCGGCGTCGACTTCTTGAGAGACACCTAATGTGCGCGTAATGATATTTTTTTGTGGATGATGCTTAGCGGCTTCTGCTGTTAACTCTCCTTGTTTAACCAGTTCGTTAACTAGCGAATGATCTTCGGTTAATTGCCGTAACGTATTCCGTCTAAGACGATAAACGCGGCTATCGCCGATATTAGCGACTAAATAGTGCGTCCCGGAGATTAAGACTGCCACTAAGGTCGTGCCCATCCCCGATAAATCATCGTATTGGTTGGCTTTGGCTAAGATATGTTGATTTTCTCTTTGTAATTCAAAAATCAGCCATTTAACCATTGCTTCAATATCAGTATCATCAGTTTTTTCAAATTCATGTCCAATATGGGAAACCGCCATCTCAGAGGCCACATCGCCCCCTAAATGACCGCCCATGCCGTCGGCGACAATTGCAAATTGAACACCGCGTTGGTTGGTATAAAAGCCCACGTAATCTTGATTATTCTGTCGCTGTTGACCGACATCTGTTTGATATGCAACTTCCATAAAAAATCACCTCAATTGTAGTTATGCCCGTCGTTTCAAACAAGCGATGAAAAAGCCGTCTGTTTGGTAATCATCTGGATAGATTTGGACAAAAGGACTTGCTTGATTTTGCGCTAATGGTAATTCAAGTGGCACCGGTTCAATTTCAAATTCGGGGTGGTTAGCAACAAAAGCGGCCACCACTTGTTGATTTTCTTCCGGAACGATGGTACACGTACTATAAGTTAGACGTCCACCGACTTTCAAGGTAGGCGCAACGGCTTCTAAAATCGCTAATTGAATCCGTTGTAGATTCAATAAGTCCGCTGGTTGGCGGCTATATTTAATTTCTGGCTTCCGACGCATTAACCCTAACCCCGAACAAGGCGCATCGACTAAAATTTTATCGAAATGTGCCTCACCAAACTGTTCGCCCACTTTACGTGCATCTAGGGCTTGGGCGCTAACAACATCTTCAACATGGAGCCGCTTCGCATTTTGTTCAATTAAGCGGACTTTATGATCATGAATGTCTAAGGCCGTGATTTGACCACCTTGTTGCGCATCCAAATAAGTTGCCATATGCGTTGTCTTGCCACCAGGTGCGGCACAAGCATCTAGCACTTGATCACCGGGTTGAATATCTAAACTAGGTGCAACTAACATTGAACTTTCATCTTGAATCGTATAATCGCCCGCTTCAAATAACGCACCACTAGCTAAATGACCGCCTTGTGCGACTAAACCAACCTTGGCAATCTGACTCGGTTGGAGGTCCTTAAACTGCGGTTGTAATTCAGCTAACACGGCATCCACCGTATTGACCCGCGTATTAACTCGCAATGAGGCGTTGGCTGGTTGATTAATTGTCGCGAGCAATGATTCGAGTTTATCATCCCCTAAATCTGCTTGCAGTTTTGCCACCAACCATTGTGGCACACTGTACTGCACGCTGAGACGCTCAATTGGATCAGCAATCGCCTTGAGGTCTGGTAAGCCACTGCGTTGTAACTGCCGTAAAATCGCCGTCACGAGCTTAGCGACCCCCGCATGCCCCATTTTTTTAGCAATTTCAGTTGCTTCGTAGAAAATAGCATGTTCTGGCACCCGATCTAAATAAACTTGTTGATAAACTGCGGTTCTGAGAACTTGGCGAACCCAGTTGTCCATCTTTTTAGGTTTTTGAATGAAAGGTGCTAAATAATAATCCAACGTGTATTCATGCTGAATAACACCGTAAACAAGTTGCGTTAAAAAGCCCGCATCTTGTGGGTTTAATCGGTTCTTATTGATTACTTGGTCTAACGCCAAGTTTGAATAACTATTTTGTTTAGCAATTGCCGTCAATATTTCAACAGCTAAGTAGCGCGGTGTCTTATTCGGCATCTGGCACCACCACTTGTTGACCGACTGCTAGTTGCTTGCCAACCCCATTTAAATAGGATTGCACTGGCATCTTGGCTTTACCGGCTGGTTGAATTTCAGTAATTTTTAAAACCGTCCCGTTGCCGGCCGCTAATTCGAAATCTTTTTTATTTAGTGCGACGATCACACCAGCTGCTTGATCAGTTGTTGTTTCTGCAACCGTTGCTTGCCAAATCTTCGTCCGTTGCCCATTAACCGCTAGCCAAGCCCCGGGTTGTGGCCGTAAAGCGCGAATTTGGTTAACCAACTGTTCAGCAGATTGGTTGATGTCTAATTGTTCCTGTTCCTTGGTAATGTTATAGGCAAAAGTGACTTGCGCTTCGTCTTGCGGTGTCCGGGGTGCTGTTTGGGCAATAATCCCTGGTAAGGTCTTCAATAAGAGATCTCGACCGACGTAGCTTAACTTATCGAATAAACTACCGGTGTCGTCTGTGGCTTCAATTGGAATGCTGGCTTGTTCGATCATATCGCCAGCATCCATTTTCTTAGCCATGTGCATGATGGTAATCCCGATTTCTGAATCGCCATTTAAAACGGCGTATTGAATTGGGGCGCCGCCACGATACTTAGGCAATAATGAGCCATGGACATTAATCGCAGCGATTTTAGCGGCTTCTAATAATTTCGTTGGTAAGAATTGACCGTAAGCTGCCGTCACAATTAAATCCGGTTGTAAGGCAATCACATCAGCCAGTTCAGGACTACCACTGAGTTTTTCTGGTTGGAATACTGGCAAGTTTAATCGAACTGCCGCTTCTTTAACCGGTGTTTGTTGCAAAACTTGTTTACGACCAACTTTCCGATCCGGTTGGGTCACAACTGCCAAGATTTGGTAATCATTTGCCACAAGGGCTTCTAAAATTGGTACTGAAAATTGGGGTGTTCCCATAAATACGATGGATGTCATTAATCAATCACGCTCACTTTTAAGTAAATTGTAGAGGTTCATTATCCAGCCCAATCTTAAACCCATGACGAGTATCGATTTGGGTGGTCTCTAGTATTTCGGCTAATTTAGCCTGAAGTTGTGGTTCCTGTTTATATTTAATCACAATTTGGTAAAAATAACGATTATTAATCCGTGCAATTGATTTCGGTGTGGGCCCGAGAATCAGTGCTTGGTCGGATAAAATTGGTCGCATCTGTTTGGCAATTTGAAAGCTCTTCTTTGCGGCAAGTGCTTCTTCAGGATGGCTAACCGTCACCTTCACCGTAAAGTAATAAGGCGGATAGCCGCCACGGTGGCGTACTGCCATTTCGTATTGATAAAAGCCTTCATAATCATGCTGTTTAGCAAATTGAATCGCGTAATTCTCGGGATTATAAGATTGGACAATCACTTGTCCCACCTTATCCGCACGCCCCGCACGACCACTAACCTGCGTTAATAATTGGAAAGTCCGTTCACTCGCCCGAAAATCCGGTAAGCCTAAAGCTGTATCCGCGTTGATCACCCCGACTAAGGTTACGTCTGGAAAATCTAAGCCTTTAGCAATCATCTGTGTTCCTAATAAGATATCAGCTTTATGTTCTCCAAATTTTTTCAATAATTTAGCATGCGCGCCTTTTTTGCGAGTCGTATCAACGTCCATCCGCAAGATTCGTGCTTCAGGTATTAATTCTTGTAATTCAGCTTCGACTTTTTGTGTGCCAGTCCCAAAATAGCGAATTTGACGACTCTGACAGTTCGGGCAAATCTTAGGAATCGCTTCTTCGTGCCCACAATAATGGCATTTCATTGAGTGTGTATCCATATGCAGCGTTAACGAAATATCACAGTTAGGACACTGCAAGACAAACCCGCAATCGCGACACATGATAAACGATGAAAACCCACGGCGATTTAGAAGTAACACACTTTGCTCGCCCTTTTGCATCCGTTCTTTGATGCCGGCTAATAACGCCGGTGAAAAGTTGCTGGCTTTTTGAACCTTCATTGCCTCACGCATATCAACTAGCTCCACAGCTGGTAAGGCTTGTTGGTTGACCCGTTGTGTCAGGCGAATCAGATGGTAGACATCTTTTTGCGCCCGCGCCCGGGATTCTAATGATGGCGTGGCACTGCCTAAAATGACCGGACAGTGATGATACTGACTCCGCCAAATTGCAACATCGCGTGCATGATACCGCGGACTTTCGTCTTGTTTATAACTGGCTTCATGTTCTTCATCCATAATAATCACGCCGATATTTTCAAGGGGTGCAAAAACGGCTGACCGCGCACCGACAACTACGCGTGCTTCTTTGCGTTCAATGCGGCGCCATTCGTCGTATTTCTCACCTTCAGATAAACCACTATGCAACACCGCGACTAAATCACCAAAGCGCCCCTTCACACGTTGCACCATCTGCGGCGTCAAGGCAATTTCAGGGACTAACATCAGTGCCGTTTTTCCTTGTTGCAAGACGGCATCAATTGTTTGTAAATAAACTTCAGTCTTCCCACTACCGGTGATACCTTCAATTAAAAATACTTCTGAGGCATCCGTCGTGGCAGCTTGAACGACCGCATCAACCGCCGTTTCTTGTTCACTCGTTAACGTCATTTTATGAGTTGATTCAACAGCATTAGCGTACGGATTCCGGTAAGTTTCCACCTTAACTTGGCGTAACCAACCTTTTTCCGCACCCACACGAATATTTTCCCGCGTAAAAGGCGTTTTTTCTAGAATCGTCTTTAATAAAGTGGGGGCCTCTTGATCAATCAGCGTCTGCAAATAGCTGATTAATTGGCTTTGCTTTTGAGCTGACTTTCGCAAGCCCAGCCGCGCTTCTTCCAATTGTTCAAAACTCAGCGCCGGTTCAATCGCCGTTAATTGTTTAACTTGTGCCCGGTTATCAACGTGATAAGTGACGCTAATTTTGCCTTGGCGTTGCAACTGCATGAGTTGCTTTAACTTATCAGGCGCTAAATTTTGATCAAAAGTCAATTCGTCATTGCCATTGAACAGACTGGCCTGTAAGTCTGCTGGAATTTCATCAATTAGCGTCGCGGTTTTCGTATATTTAGCGCGCATCACACTGGGTAACATCGTCTGTAGACACGTAATCTGAAAAGCGTACGTTCGTTGTGCTAACCAATCCGAAAGCGACAGTAACTCAGGATTAACCGCCGGTTCTAAATCAACGACTGCCTCGATTGCTTTTAACTGGCCCGTGAAGCTAGGCTGATCTAAAACTTGCAAGACAAAACCCTGAATCTTCCGGTCACCATTTCCAAACGGAATAATGACCCGCATCCCCGGCTGAATGACATCAACTAAAGTGGCCGGTACCTGATAATCGTACGGCCGATTGGTTTGCATTGTCGGCACATCAACGATTACTTTAGCAATCTGGGGCATGCTATTCCTCCTTTGAGCTGAGCGCTACACTGATTCGTTCTAAAATTTGTGTGGCAATCACTTTTTTAGAAGCTAATGGTAATGCTTCTGGTGCTTGATTGGGCCGTAAAAGCGTCACCGCATTTTGATCAGCACCAAAGCCTCGATCAGTTTGACTAACATCATTGGCCACTAATAAGTCGACCTGTTTAGCCGTTAATTTAGCTTGTGCATGCGCCATTAAATCGTTGGTTTCAGCTGCAAAGCCCACTAAGTATTGTTTTTTCTTTTCTTGACCCAGTGTCGCTAAAATATCCGGTGTCCGCTTGAGTTCAAGCGTCATATCAGTTTGACCAACTTGTTTTTTGATTTTTTGTGAGACATATTGGGCCGGTTTAAAATCGGCAACAGCAGCGGCCATAATTACGACATCCGCTTCATTGTATAAACTTGCAACGGCCCCTTGTAATTCAGCTGCCGTTCGCACATAAATAACTTGCGCTAGATTAGCAGGAACCGCCAATTCCGGCCGTGTACTAATCAAAGTGACCTTCGCCCCCATTTGCGCCGCCATTTCAGCTAGCGCATACCCCATTTTACCAGATGACCGGTTACCAATATAGCGGACCGGATCTAAAGGTTCCTGCGTGCCACCGGCAGTCACTAAAACCACCTTACCTTGCAAGTGCTTAGGGGTTAACTGACGATAAACATTGCCCATAATCACCGTTTCTTCTGGAAAACGCCCTTGGCCTTCATAGCCTTCCGCTAAAAAACCAGTAGCAGGTTGCACAATCGCAAATCCGTCTGCTTTTAATTGCGTTAAGTTGCGTTGTGTTGCGGGGTTTAACCACATATGTTCATTCATAGCAGGTACCAACAACTTAGGTGCCGTAGTTGCCAAAAGCGCTGTCGTGACAAAATCGTCCGCAATGCCATTTGCTAACTTGCCGACAATATTGGCCGTTGCGGGGGCAATAATTGCCAGTTCAGTCCAGTCGGCTAAATGAATGTGAGCGACTTGTTCTGGATGATTCATCGTCATTAAATCAGTTAGTACTTCTTGGCGTGTTAATGTTGCAAAGGTCAATGGTGTCACAAATTCGGTAGCAGCCTGCGTCATTGCCACGCGAACAATTGCCCCATTTTTGATTAACTGGCGCACTAAACTAGCGACCTTATAGACCGCAATCCCACCGGTTACATAAACTGTAACGTGCTTGTTTTCTAAACTCACCATTTTAAAAACCTCCTTAAATAAAAAAACCGCCTCTTAATTTAGACATCCCACGATGAATAAACTAAAAATGCGGTTCGCTAATTATTCTTATTCGCCATCTTTTTGAGAAAGCTTATCCATTTTTTCAGCATCTTTTTCAAGCATTAATGAATCAGGATCAACGGTCACATTGCCAGCAGCAATTTCTTCCATTGCCATCCCTACAGTTTTAGGTGATTTATATTCTGATAACATTTTCAAATCGCCAGCTTCGATTTGATGTGCTCGCTTGCTTGCTAAAACGGCTAATGAATAGCGTGAGTTAACATTTTCTAGTAACTTATCAATTGAAGGATATACAATCATTTTATTATTCCCCTATCATTTTCTTATATTGATCAATCACACGTGGTACTCGTAGGTGTTCACTCTCAATAATCTTTTCAATCCGTTGAACGGCATTTGGAATTTCATCATTGACAACAGCGTAATCATAATTTTCCATCATCCGAATTTCGTCGGCTGCTTTTTGCATGCGCTTATCAATCGTTGCTTGATCATCAGTGCCTCGTTTTTGGATACGATTGCGTAATTCCAATAAATCAGGCGGTGTTAAAAAGATAAACACGCCATCTGGACATTTTTCTCGTACCTGCATTGCACCTTGGACTTCGATTTCTAATAAGACATCGCGACCTGATTCTAAGGTTTGATTGACATACTTCATCGGTGTGCCGTAATAATTATCAACATACTGTGCATACTCTAGCATACCATCATTTGCAATTTCTTGCTCGAATTCTTCTTTGCTCACAAAATAGTAGTCAACACCATCTTGTTCGCCTGGT
The DNA here is from genome assembly GCA_002953655.1 of Latilactobacillus sakei. Taxonomy (NCBI): domain Bacteria; kingdom Bacillati; phylum Bacillota; class Bacilli; order Lactobacillales; family Lactobacillaceae; genus Latilactobacillus; species Latilactobacillus sakei. Next base: position 773,788 of record CP025839.1, on the reverse strand, counting down.
CTTGGCTTTCTAGTCGTCATTGAAACTGAATAGTGAAAATCACGAAATTCATCTTCTAGCATTGCTTGACGGACAGTTCCTTTACCAACCCCTGATGGGCCGGATAAAACGATTAACATTCCTCGATTGGACATCTACGTAATTCCCTCTTCTTTATAAAATAGTTAAGTTCTATTTTATCACTAGATGACTGCCAATTACAAGTCTACTTTAGGTTCATCTCATTTAATATTATTTGCAATTGCGCGACTTCTTCATTAGTCAGCGTGATGCCCTTACCCATCTTCGCATGATCAGGCGCCCAATCTCTTAAATCAAACTTGGGTGCACGGCCGTTCCAAGCGATTAAATTCAATTCTTTTTTCCAGCCGGCCTTATTTTCACTAATAACCCCAATTTCAGCCATAATTTCGTAGTTGATATCACTCATCAAATCACCCTTTCGCATCGTTTAATCTATTATACACGAAAAAAATTAATTTTGCGCTTGCAGATTAGAACGTTTGTTCGTATAATAGAAATACAAACAAACGTTCGGAGGACAACATGTTATGGAAATCAAACAATCAGCAGTAGTCGGCTTTAGTCATGAATTGGTGCGCCGGTATCAACGCTTTTTCGAACTCGATAATACCCAAGAATTAATCGAACAACCGCAGATGCGCCCCCACCAAATTCAACTTTATATGATGCAAGCTTTTGATCGTCATTACCGTTTGGCTATCCAGTTCAACGTGGCCGAACACATCGAACAAGTCAGCGGTCGCTTGATCAAACAACTCGACGAACAAACTTACTTGTTAAAAGAAAATCACTCTAATCTTTATAAAATCGTTACTTTAAATCAAATCCGCTACATCTCAAAGAATAACTAATATTAAACGATGACCGCCAAAGAAGGGGTTAGGACAAAAAGTCCTAACCCCTTCTTTATTATGCTTGTCTAATCTGCGCTTTAGCAGTTTCCGCGAGGTCCACTAATTCTTGGGCGTGTTCTAGTGTTAATTCCGTCACTTCTGTCCCCGCCAACATCCGAGCCAATTCGGCAACCCGTTTTTTCCCAGTTACCTTTTGGATTGATGTTTCTGTGCGGTTTTGTTTAATTTGTTTTTGAATTTGGTATTGATGATCACTCATCGCCGCTACTTGTGGCAAATGCGTAATACAGAGGACTTGTGAGTGTTGCGCAATTTCACTAATCTTATTGGCAATGGCTTGCGCAACACGCCCGCTGACCCCGGTATCAACTTCATCAAAAATAATGCTGGTAACACCTTGTGATTCTGAAAAAATTGTTTTAAGAGCCAACATCAATCGTGACAATTCCCCACCAGAAGCTGTCTTGGCAAGTGGCCGTAACTTTTCACCTGGATTAGGTTGAATATAAAATTCAACTTTATCCCGCCCACTGCGCATAAATTGTTGGTCATCAACCGTGGTAAATTCAACTTTGAAAACCGTTTTAGCCATGTAGAGTGCTTTGAGTTGTTGATGAACAGCCTTTTCCAACTGTTGGGCGGCTGCTCGGCGTTTTTCAGAAAGAACAGCTGCTTCTTGCAGCAATTGGGCCTGTTGTTGTTCAAATTGTTGCTCTAATTCGCTTGCGTTAGCTTCTGTGGCCTGCATATCTTGCAATTCTTTGGTAATCTGCGCCCCATAAGCTAAAATTTCAGGAATTGAGTCACCATATTTATGTTCGAGATTATTAATCGTTTCTAAGCGCTGTTCGATTTCATCCAAACGTGCTTCGTCCCATTCAAGATTATCGACTTCCCGACTAATATCACTACCACTATCTTGTAGTGTATAGTAGCCTGTTTGTAAATTATCGGCAATTCTTTTAAATTCAGGATCTAATTCCGCAATTTCTTGCATCTGGTTCATTGCAATCGCAATTTGATCCAGTGCATTGCCCTCTTCCCCAGATAAAATCGCACGACTAGCTTGCAAGGCCTGATTGATGCGTTGGAAGTTGCTAAGTTTTGCGCGTTCTTCGATTAGCTTACTTTCTTCATCGGGTTGTAATTGCGCTGCATCAATTTCATTAGTTTGAAATTTAAGCATATCAAGGCGTTGGGCCCATTCTTGCTCATTTTGTTGTTTCTTCTTCAACGCTTTTTCCGTTTGCCGGTAAGCTTGATACGTTTCTTGATAGGCTGCTTTAGCCTCTATTAATGCCGTGTGCGCAAACTCATCTAGTAACCCTAAATGCCGATCCGGATACATTAATTCTTGATGTTCATTTTGACCATGAATATCGACTAATGTTTCACCAATCTTTTTAAGCGTCGTCGTATTGACCAAATGACCATTGATCCGACAAACATTATGGCCGTTTAACGCTAAATCACGTTGTAATAAAATGGTTTGATCATCATGTTCAATCCCATATTCAGCTAAAAGTGCAGCCGTCGCACCATTTTCAGGTAGCGTAAAGAGCCCTTCCAGAGTCGCTTTCTTCGCACCAGTTCGAATGAAATCCTGCGAGCCCCGGCCACCAGCTAACAAGCCAACCGCATCAATAATAATCGATTTTCCGGCACCTGTTTCACCAGAAAGAACCGTCATCCCTTCATCGAAACTAATGGCTAATTGATCTATAATTGCAAAGTCGTGAATGACTAATTCTTGTAGCATTTGAAAATGCCCCTTTCATCTTACCTCTGTCTTAAAAAAACTTGCTAAATTACTTTAGCAAGTCTTCGATAAATAATCTGAATTGTTTTGCTTGTTCCTCAGATTTACAAATAATCAGAACTGTGTCATCGCCACCAATTGTCCCAAAAATATCTTCGGATTGTAATTGATCTAATAAACTCGCAATCGCGGGGGCATTACCAGGATGCGCCTTAATCACCACAAAATAATCCTGTTGATTATGGGTCACATAGGCATCGCGCAATGTGCGCCGCAATTTTTCTTTAACATCCAATTTTTTCTCAAGTGGCAAGCTATAGTGATAGCCTTCATCTGCATTAGGAACTTTCACCAACTGCATTTCTTTGATATCACGCGAAATCGTGGCTTGCGTGACCTCAATTTGTTCGGCCTGTAAGAGTTTAACAAAATCTTCTTGGCGTTCAATTTCATGAGTTTGAATTAAGTTTCTCAATAGTCGTTGTCGGTCTACTTTACGCATCAAAACACCTCTTCTTGTGAATAACAATTCTAACTCACATGATAGCGTATTTATACATAAAACACAAAGATTTATGCATTATTTTCCGGAAGGTCGTTTTAATTCTGCATAAGCCCGTTCTAAAACCGCATCAATATTCACGGTATCAGCAAGTGTGCCTGTCTGTGCTTCTGTATTTCTAAGATGAATTAAGAACTCGATATTTCCTTCGCCACCTTTAATCGGTGAAAAATCAAGTCCTAAAACATCATAGCCCGTTGCTAGACTAAAGTTGACGATATCTGTCACAACGTTTTTATGAACCTTAGGATCGCGGACAATCCCATTTTTACCCACGTTGGCTGGCCCGGCTTCAAATTGAGGTTTAATCAGAGCAACTGCATCACAATTAGGTTTAAGAATTGGCTTTAAAGGTACCAATATTTTATGCAACGAAATAAAAGAAACATCAGTCATCGCAAAATCTGGTAACCCATCGGTAAAGTCTTCTGGTTGGCTATAACGGAAATTAACCCGTTCCATGACCACCACGCGGGGATCTTCACGCAACTTCCAAGCCAATTGATTATAACCTACGTCAAGCGCATAACAGCGGCGTGCGCCATTGCGCAACGCAACATCGGTGAACCCACCTGTTGATGAACCGATATCTAGCGTCAATTTATCTTTAAGATCGATATCAAAAACGTCGATGGCTTTCGCCAATTTCAAAGCGCCCCGACCCACATATGGGATTTTGTGGCCTTTAACTCTTAATACGGTTTCAGCATCGATTTTTTCGCCGGGCTTGTCGATTCGTTCATCATTTTTCCCATAAACTTCACCAGCCATAATTGCCCGCTTACCTTGTTCCCGTGATTCAAATAAACCTTGCTGTACTAATAGTACGTCTACCCGTTCTTTTTTCATCTGTTCTCCTATTCGTTGAAATAGTCCAAAAAACTATTTAATAAAGTCCGATCAAAAGTCGTGACTTGTGCCAATTGTTGTTGTGCTTGTTGGCAAGTCGTGTGGAGCGCTGCTTGAGCCCCGGGCAACCCTAATAAAATGGGGAAGGTATTCTTGTGTTCGGCAGCATCTTTATGGACGGCTTTACCCATTTCCGCAGTGGTACTAGTGACATCTAAGATATCATCTTGAATCTGAAAGGCTAAGCCGAATTGTTGCGCAAAACCGCGTAAAGCAGCCGTTTCAGCAGCGTCAAGTTGGGCTAAGACCGCACCCATGCCCACCGCGACTTCAATTAAGCAACCTGTTTTAAGATGATGAACTTGTTGCAATTGCGCCACCGTCAACGTTTTTTGTTCGCCTTCAATATCTTCAATTTGACCAGCAACCATGCCATTAGCACCGGCCGCTTGTGCCAGTAACCGAACAAGTTCGATTCGTTGTTCAGCCGTCACACTCAATGTCGCTAGCCACTCAAAAGCCAGTGTTAATAACCCATCGCCAGCCAAAATAGCCTCCGCTTCACCAAAAACCTTATGATTCGTCGGCTGACCGCGCCGTAAATCATCGTTGTCCATTGCAGGTAAGTCATCATGGATTAACGAGTAACTATGGATTAATTCCAGCGCACCAGCAGCTCTAAAAGCTGTCTCGTCAAAGCTTTGACCAGCACTTTCTAAGACTGCAAATAACAAGAGCGGCCGCAAGCGTTTGCCGCCTGCCATGACTGAGTATGTCATCGCTTTTTGTAAAGTTGGTTCTTGAATTTTGGCTAATTCACTTTTTAAATAAGCATCAAACTGCGGTAATTCACGGGCCGCTAATTGTTTAAAATTAGTCATTACTGTTGATCCTCAGCATCTAATGGCACTTCTTCACCGTTATCGGCCATTACTTTAGCCATTGTTTTTTCAGCTTGGCTCAATGTTTCTTCGAGCGTTTGGCTGAGCTTGACGCCTTTTTGAAAGGCCGTCATTGCTTTTTCAAGCGGTACATCGCCCGTTTCCAATTCGTTGACGATCACTTCTAATTGCGCTAAATTTTCTTCAAACGTTAATTTTTTTTCTGCCATTTTAATCTTCTCCTTTATGGATCGCGATAACTTCAGCTGTTACTAACCCATCTTGAACGTGTAATTCAATCGGTTGTTGGGCCTTAAAGTCAGCCACTTTTTTCAGAACTTGTTGCTGATCATCCGTCACATAGGCGAACCCGCGGCCTAAAATCTTCAAAGGACTAACCAAATCGAGTGCTGTAATGGCTTGTACAGCCTTTTGCCGGCGATCGGCCATTAAACGATTCATCGCTTGGTTTAAACGTCGTTGTTGTTCAGTAATATCTTTTTGCGCTTGTTGGACCGCCATCAGTGGTGATTGAGCCGTTAATCGTTGTTGCAACAATTGGACCTGTTGGCGCCGATCTTTTAACAATTGCTGTTGTGCGGTCAATAATCGCCGTTGTAGTTGGTCAACATTTTGAAGATACCCATCATATAAACGTTTAGGTTGTTTTAGAACATAACTATTTTGCAAATGATCGAGTTGTTTTTTATTAAGCGCAACGGTTTTTGAAAAGGCTTGGTATAACCGTAAACGCTGTTGTTGTAATTTTAAAATTTCATCCGTTAAAACAGGTGTTGCTAATTCGGCAGCCGCAGTTGGTGTTGCGGCTCGAACATCCGCGACCAAATCAGCAATCGTCGTATCGGTTTCATGACCCACTGATGAAATGACCGGAATCTGACTGGCCACAATCGCCCGCGCCACCCGTTCTTCATTAAACGGCCATAAATCTTCAATCGAGCCACCCCCTCGACCGATAATAATCGTATCGAAGTCGCCCTGTTCATTAATTTGTTTAAGTCGCTCGACTAAAACATCAGCTGCTCCGTCACCTTGGACAAGCGCCGGGAATAACACTAACTGTGCGATCGGATAGCGCCGTTGGGTAGTCGTAATAATATCGCGAATCACTGCCCCAGAAGGACTCGTAATCACCGCAATCCGTTTGGGAAAACGTACCAAAGGTTGCTTAGGTAAATCAAACAACCCTTCTGTTGCTAACTTCGCCTTTAATTGCTCATAGGCTTGGTACAGCGCACCTAAGCCATCGGGTTCCATACGTTCAACGTAGATTTGATAATTACCAGAGGCTTCATATAATGAAATCCGCCCCACAACAAGGACCTTCATCCCTTCTTCCGGCGTAAACTTCACCTTTTCAAAGGCCGACTTAAACATAATCGCACTAATTTTAGCCTTATTATCCTTCAAACTAAAATATTGATGCGCATTAGGTCTTAGACGAAAGTTAGAAATTTCACCAGTCAAATAAACCCGATCCAAATACGGATCACGTTCAAATTTAGCCTTCAAATATTGCGTTAAAGCGGTGACTGTTAAATAATCAGTTGGTTTAACCACGTTTGACACGTTCCTTTGCAATTTCAATCGTTTGTTCCATTAACATTGTAATCGTCATTGGCCCCACACCTCGTGGCACTGGGGTCATTGCGCTGACGTGCGTTTGAAGGGCTTCGAAATCAACGTCGCCAGTCACTGAACCGTCTTCGAGACGATTAATCCCGACGTCAATCACCACTGCGCCTTCTTTGACCGCATCAACACCAAAAAAGTGCGGCTTACCAATAGCGGCCACCAAAATATCGGCCGTTTTCGTTAAAGCTTTTAGATTCGCTGTGCGACTGTGGGCAATCGTTACGGTCGCGTTAGCATTGAGCATCAATGCCGCCAAAGGCCGCCCAACGATATTACTCCGACCAACAATCACAACGTTTTTACCAGCCACATCGATCTTGTGGGCTGCCAATAAACACATAATCCCATTGGGGGTACAAGCCACTAAACCTGGTTGGTTAAGCCATAATTGCCCAATATTAACGGGACTAAAGCCATCAACGTCTTTTTGGGCGTCGATTGCTTGGATGACATGATCTTCATTAATTTGTTTGGGTAACGGCAATTGTACCAAAATACCATCAACGCTATGATCGTCATTCAGCGTCTTCACTAAAGCCAACAATTCAGCTTCGGTCGTTTCAGCCGGAAGGCGCTTCAGTTCTGATGCCATCCCAATTTTAGTGGCTCTTTTTTGTTTACTTTGCGTATAAATCGCACTCGCTGGATCATCACCGACCATGATGACCACTAGTTTGGGTGTTACCCCTTGTTGTTTAAGTCTTTCAACTGCTGCTTGTTGTGCCTGTGTTAGTTCATTGGCCAGTACTCGCCCATCTAGTAATTCCAAAATTAACAACCCCTATATATCGATATTTGATGTTTTCATTTTAACATAATTAGTCGTTTTTTTAGCATTTTCGGTTGATAAATTGTCGTTAAACCTAAAAAAACACGCTAAAAAAATACTTTTAACGTGTTTTAAGGGATTTCGTTCGTATTTTACTAGTTAATCAATTTACTTTTATTTTGTCATTTTATGACTAAGCTTCAACGAATTTAGATAAAACCCCGTTGATAAAACCTTTTGCTTGATCGTCTGTAAATTGTTTTGCAAGTTCAAGGGCTTCATTCAAAGCGACTTTAGCAGGTGCTTCGGTTGAGTTTTGCATTTCAAACAAACCTAATCGCAAAATAATAAGGTCTGGTTTTGCCAACCGAGAAAGTTGCCAACCTTTTTTCAAATAAGGGGTTAATGCTGCATCAAGGGCTGCTTGATTTTCAGTCACACCTGATACTAAGAAAGCCAAATAAGCAGGCACTTCAACTGGTGTGACTTCTTCAGCATCAAATTGATCCATCGTTAAAACAGCTTGATAAGCATCCTCTAATTCTAAAGATTGATTCGCATTAAGGGTAAACAGCACTTGGAAGGCTGCTTGTCGAATTTGGTGTCGATTAAAATTAGGCATTAAGATTGGTCTCCATTTAGATCAGGTGTTTCATCGTTAAACAAATCATCTGGATCAATAATATTTTGTGTTTTTTCGGTTACGACGCCAACAACATGTACGTTGACTTCCGCTAATTCTAAGTCAGTCATAAATAATAACTGTTCCTTCAAGGCTTCTTGCATCGCAAGGGCCACTTTAGGGACAGAAACGCCATAGTTAAGGTAGACGTAAACGTCTGCATTAACTTTACCGTCTACTACCTTTAAAGTGACGCCCTTACCATGATTTGAACGACCAAATAATTCGTTAATCGATGATGAAATCGTGCCACGCATCTGATGAACGCCTTCAATTTGGCTTGCGGCAATGCCTAAAATGACTTCCACCACTTCAGGTGCCATTTGGATCTTACCCAATGAATTTTCTTGCGTATCTAATACAATATTTGTTTCTTCAGCCATCAATAACCCTCCTAACAAATTCTTACCAGCAGTTAAACGCTGCTGTTAGGCACGCGAAATGTAAGTACTATCTGATGTATTAATTGTTAATACATCGCCTTCGTTAATGAAGAATGGTACTTGAACCACTAAGCCTGTTTCTAGTGTTGCTGGTTTGGTACCACCCGAAGATGTATCGCCACGCACACCTGGTTCGGTTGCGGCAACTGCTAAATCAACCGTCTTAGGTAGTTCAACCCCTAAGGTTTCACTCCCAAACATCATGATTGAAACTTGCATGTTTTCCTTCAAGAATTTTAATTCATCTTGAATTTGTGCTGCTGGTAATTCCAATTGTTCATAAGTTTCTGTATCCATGAAGACATGGTTGTCGCCATCTGCATAAAGATATTGCATTGATTTTGTATCAATAATTGCTTTTTCAACTTTTTCAGTTGACCGGAATGTCTTTTCTTGGTTAGCACCGGTTCTTAAATTCTTAAGTTTTGAGCGGACAAAAGCGCCACCCTTACCTGGTTTAACATGTTGGAATTCAACCACTCGCCATAGGTTGTTGTCAAATTCAATTGTTAAGCCGTTTTTAAAATCATTAACTGATAACATTAATCTTCCTCCGTACTTTTTTAAAAGGATGCCATTGCCCTAATCATAGCAAGAAATCAGGTTTAAAAGCAAGTCTTTCCAGTCGTTTAAACTGATTGTATGTAAAAAAAGGATTGGCCAAAGCCAATCCTTTTAGTTATGCCAAATCACTTTTAATCGCGATTTGCACTCACAGTTAGATTGTCAATGGTTTGTTGCTTGAGTTACAAGTATACCAGTTATCACTGATTTATACAAATCGACCTGAGCAATCTTAAGCAAATAAAAAACACCCACGAAATATGGGTGTTTTTAAAGCATTATTTAGCTTCTGCTGTATAAACAGAAACTTTCTTCTTGTTTTTACCGAAACGTTCGAAACGAACGACACCTTCGACAAGAGCAAATAATGTGTCATCGCCACCGCGACCAACATTTTCACCTGGGTGAATCTTTGTACCGCGTTGACGGTAAAGGATTGAACCAGCTGTAACAGTTTGGCCATCAGCACGTTTAGAACCTAAACGACGACCTGCAGAGTTACGGCCGTTAGTTGTTGAACCGCCACCCTTATGGTGAGAGAAGAATTGTAAATTCATTTGTAACATCTAAATGCACCTCCTGTTTATTAACTGTCTATTTACGTTTTGTTTGTACTTGAATGTACTGCCCATATTGTTGCGTAATATCTTCGAGCGTCAGTTGCAAATTCTGCAAGAGAATTTGCGCGGTTGCCAAAGCTTGTCCCGTAACCGTTGCCGGCACTTGACAGGTTAACAAACCACCATTTAGGTTATCTGCTTCTACCTCTGGTTCAAAACCAGCGAGCTTTTGCAAACTGTTAATCGTCCCAATTGAGACGGCTGAAACAGCTGCACAAACGATATCACTCCCGTAAGGACCCGAGTCAGCATGACCCGTAATTTGAAAAGAAATAATTTGCGAATCCGCATTGACGATAAAGTCAGCCTTAATCATCTTATTTCCCTCAATTAAGCGTTGATAGCGTCGATCATCACTTTAGTATATGGTTGACGATGACCCTTCTTTTGATGACTGTGTTTCTTAGGTTTGTATTTGAAAGTAACAACTTTCTTTTCGCGCCCTTGTTTTTCAACAGTACCATCAACAGTAACACCATCAATGTTTGGTGTACCAACCTTAGTTGTTTCACCACCAACTAAAATAACTTGATCAAAAGTTACTTTTTCGCCAGCTTCTGCGGCTAACTTTTCAACGTAGATTGCTTGACCAGCTTCTACCTTATATTGTTTGCCACCTGTTTTGATAATTGCGTACATGTGTGCACCTCCTATTTTTTCTTAGACTCGCCAACTAAGGTGACTAATCATAGTACTTAATGCCTTAGTATGCGCGGTTGCAGCTGTGGAGCTCACAATTACAACGTTCATATGATATCAAATATTGGCGACCGAGTCAATACCTATTTATGCTTCAACAAAGAAGCCCGCCACGTTAAAAGCCATGTTCGGCATTTGAATGAGCTGATAAAGCATCTTGGCCATGTAGCGTGGTGAATAGACTAAACCGTCTTCAATCCATTTAAAGACGAGCACTAAACTCGCCCCAGCTAAATAATCGGCGGTAATGCTGAGTTCAATCTGATCGGCTTGCGTTGCTTCTTGAAATAAATTGGTGAGGTAGCCTTCAATTAACCGGCGCATTTCAGCCGTTAATTGCGCCTTAAAAGCTAAGCTCGTATCATTTTTATGAAATACTTTAAAGGCATCTTGACGCCGTTCAACATATTCAAATAAGGCCAATAAATTAATCTGTTGGTAAGGTGGCACCAGTTTGTCATTTTGAACTGTAATCGTCCGATACAAATCCCGGATTAAATCCTGAACTGTTTTTTGGATGAAATCACTTTTGTCTTCATAATGAAGGTAAAAAGTCCCCCGTGTAATCTGCGCTTGTTTCGTAATGGCTTGAATTGAAATTTCTTTAGTGGTGGCTGTTTTTAATAGTTCAACTAGCGCCCGACGCAACTGTTGCTTTGTTCGCTGGACGCGTGGGTCGGTCGTTTCAGAATTACTTTCACGAACCATTTTAGTTCCCCCATTCTTTGGCTACTTCGCGTCTAGTATAGCCTGTTTTTTTAATAACTGTCTAGCATTTGCTTTTAAAGTTGGTGTTTTTTAAAATGAACTTTTTAGATTCAAAAAACCACATCTAAATTTAATTGTCGTCAGCTATTTCTTATAGTAGAATGAAACAAGTATCTTAAATCGGACAGTGTTAGGTGGTCATTATTTTGATTTCTGCATTTTTTACTATTTTTCTTTCAATTGTTTTATTCGCGGTCGTCGCTAGCCAATTAACATTTCGAATTGGGCTAGTCCTTAACTGTCTCATTTTCATCATCTTAGTTAGCATCGACGCTAGCCTCTTTGGTTGGGGGAGTGGCGCCCACTGGGTTTACTTCATTTTAAGCTTAATCGGCTTAGTCGCGAGCGAATTATTCTTAGCAGACTTACCGACTGTCAACCGGCATTAATTCTAATTAACAAAAGGCGGACCTCAAGGCAAATTTAAATTTGTCCTGAAGTCCGCCTTTTGTTGTGCTGTTTGTGCCCCTGCCAAGGACCTTTAGTATATCATATCAGCTTAATCAAGTAATGTTGTTTCTTTAACGGCATCGATTGTCTTGGTGCCCGCCAATTGCATCGTAATTGATAATTCATGGTTCAAATGATCAATCACAGAGGTCACCCCTTGTGCGCCACCTAGGTTTAAACCATAGATGATTGGGCGCCCAATTGCGACTAAATCAGCACCACTAGCAAGTGCTTTAAAAACGTGTTCACCACGACGCACGCCACTATCAAAGATGATTGGCACCCGTTTGGCAACTTGTTGGGCCACTAATGGTAAAACTTCAAAAGAAGCAGGCCCACCATCTAATTGACGGCCGCCATGATTTGATACCCAAATGCCATCAGCACCGGCTTGGATCGCTAATTCAGCATCAACCGGTGATTGAATCCCTTTGACGATGACGGGTAGGTGCGTAATTTCTTTAATCTTTTGAATATCTTCTGGTACGATACCTTGTTTAGCCGCCGCATAGATTTCTGAAATCCCTTTGCCAGCACCATCTGAGTTACTATAAGCTGCTAAATTAGGCATTGGTAATGGGAATTGGAATTTTGTTTGAATATCCGCTTCACGATAACCACCTAATGTTGAATCCACTGTTAAAATAATCGCTTTAACACCGGCTTTAACTGCCTTTTGTAGTAAGAATTCATTAAATTGATCGTCTTTGCTCATATAAAGTTGGAAGAATTGTGGTGCATCAGGCGCTGCGGCGGCGGCATCTTCAACGAGTGTATTGGCATACGTACTAATTGAAAAAATTGAACCGGCTGCAGCCATCCCTTTGGCAGTATCTACTTCACCCTTTTCATGGGCTAAGCCTTGTGCGGCTGAAGGGGCTTGGATAATTGGCGTCTTCAAATCGATATCCCACAATTTCGTGTGCAAATCAGCGTGTTCAACGCCTTGTAAAACACGGGGCATAATCTTTTTTTGATTGAAGGCACTAGTATTTTCAGTCATTGTCCATTCATCTTCTGAACCGCCACGAATATAGCCAAAAGCGCCGGCTTCCATTCGTTCTTTCACACGACCTTCTAACGATGCTAAGTTTAAAACATCAATTGGTGTTTCTGCGTCACTTGTATGATATGTCATAATAATTGCCTCTTTCTTTTAATTAACATGATCATGATATAGCACTTACATAGTGATTAGCAAACATTTGTACTCGCTTTCCTATATTTGACTTTTAAACCCAATATCCCGGCGATAAAAACTTTGCGGATTGGCCACCGATTGTAAGTCCGCTTCGATCTGAACCCGTGCTTGCGCCATAGTGGGTGCCGTATAAACGGCTGTATATAAACGGCCCCCACTACTCATTAAGCCCCCAGTGGTCGCTGCCACACCGGCAAAACTAAACTGACTATTAGCCACTTTAAAACGGGCGCTTGGTGCCAACTGAAAAATGGCTGGCGCTTGATTTGGATAACCTTTAGCAGCCACCACAACCCCCAACGTCACCCCAGCTGCTTGCCAATCCAGAATCGGTTGCTGATGGGTTAATAATTGCTGAAAGACTTGCGCTAGATCGCTCTGCAAGCGCGGTAGCACGACTTGCGTTTCTGGATCACCAAAACGCACGTTAAATTCAATCACTTTGATGCCCGTTGCGGTCGCAATTAGCCCCGCGTATAAAACGCCGGTAAATGGTGTGCCGTTAGCGGCCATCGTTGCGACCATCGGTTTGATAATCGTTTCAACTGCCGTTTGCACCATTTGGTCACTAATTTGCGGGACTGGGCAATAAGCACCCATCCCGCCAGTATTCGGCCCTCGATCACCTTCAAAAGCCCGCTTATGGTCTTGGGCAATCGGCAACGGATAAACTTGATTATCGGCCACTAATGCCATTAACGAGAATTCTTCACCAACTAGGTAATCCTCGATCAGAATCTGGCGGCGCCCTTGTTTAAAGAACCGTCGAACGGCTGCTAGCCCATCCGCCAAACTTTCGGCAATCACGACCCCTTTACCGGCCGCTAACCCATCGGCCTTGATGACGATTGGTAACGAGCGCCCTTCCAACGCGGATAACGCCTCTGATTCGTTGGTCACCGTTTGATATTGGGCAGTCGGCACTTTTGCCTGAGCCATTATTTCTTTGGCAAAAGTTTTTGAGCCTTCCAATGCCGCGGCTTGTTTCGTCGGGCCAAAAATTGCTAAGCCCGCCGCTTGAAACGCATCTACAATCCCGGCGACTAACGGTTGTTCTGGCCCAACGATGGTATAAGCCACCGCCTGTTCTTTTGCAAACACAATTAACTGCTCAAAATCATCGACGTCAATTGCGGCCGTTTTTATCTGATCCAATTGCATCCCCGGATTTCCGGGCAAGCAATAGACCTGTTCAACTTGTTCACTTTTTAGTAGTTCACGTGCCAGTGTATGCTCACGCGCACCACTGCCAATCACCAAGATATCCATTTAATTGCCACCTCTTAATGTTTAAAATGACGACGATTTGTAAAGACCATGCTGACCCCTTTTTGGTCCGCCATGTCGATTGAATCTTGATCTTTAATCGAACCACCAGGTTGAATAATCGCTGTGATACCATGTTCAGCAGCGTATGCCACACTATCGTCCATTGGGAAGAAGGCATCTGATGCTAACACAAACGGTGCTTGCATGCCGTTAGCTAATGCTTGTTCCAACGCAATTTTAACCGAGCCAACCCGGTTCATCTGACCGGCGCCAATGCCTAACGTTTGATCTTTAGTTGCGACAACAATCGCGTTACTCTTGACGTGTTTCACCACACGTTGCGCAAATAGGAGCGCTTCTTTTTCAGCTTCCGTTGGCACTTTAGTGGTAACCGGCTTCAATTCGGATGCTTGATCGGTTAAGCGATCTCTTTCTTGAACCAATAGACCGCCTAAGACCGAAACGGTTTCGAAACGATCTGCTTTGGCGGCTTGTTCAAAATCAAGTGTCATCAACCGGATATTCTTTTTCTTTTCAAGGATTGCTAATGCTTCTGGCGCAAAACTGGGGGCAATGACAATTTCCAAGAATAAGTCATGCAAAGCGTTGGCTGTTTGAACATCCACTTCGCGGTTCAAGGCAATGATCCCGCCAAAAATTGAAACCGAATCGGCCGCAAAAGCTTTTTGCCACGCATCGTAGATAGTTTTCCCCAACCCAACACCACACGGATTCATGTGCTTCATCGCCACTACGCAAGGTTCGCTGAATTCCGCAGCGACTTTAATCGCCGCATCTGCATCCTTAATATTGTTATAGGACAATTCTTTTCCGTGCAATTGGTGGGCAGAGGCAATTGAAAAAGCGCTTGGCAAGGCGCTTTGGTAAAAAGCGGCTTTTTGATGGGCATTTTCGCCATATCGTAATGCTTGTTTGAAGTCGTATGTTAAGGAAAGTTTTTCAGGAAACTCAACCGCATCAGCATCTGACAGATAGCTGGCAATCAAGCTATCGTAGGCAGCCGTATGCCGGAAGGCTTTAGCGGCTAAATGACGGCGGTAAGTCACATCGTCTTGTTGCAATTGCGCCAATGTTTCGTCGTAGTCGGCTTGATCCACCACGACATATACTGACTTGAAGTTTTTAGCGGCTGAACGCAACATTGATGGGCCACCAATATCAATTTGTTCAATCGCTTGGGCCTGGGTAATCGCCGGTTTTTGAATCGTTTCTTTAAAGGGATAAAGGTTAACACAGACCAGATCAATCGGCGTAATCTCGTGTTCAACAAGTGCCGCCATATGCGTTGGTTCATCGCGTTTAGCCAATAGGCCACCGTGGATATTGGGATGGAGGGTTTTAACCCGGCCGTCTAACATTTCAGGAAAATGAGTCACTTCATCAATGGGTGTCACTGACACACCCGCTTTTTCCAAGGCGCTAAAAGTGCCACCGGTTGAAATGATTTCAAAATCTGCCGCTACTAATCCTTGGGCAAATGCCACAATACCCGTTTTGTCTGAAACGCTAATCAATGCTCTTTTCATGTGTTAAAAGCTCCCTTTAATTATTTTTTTGAATTAAATCATAAATCACAGCTGGATATAATTGATGTTCGACCGCGTGAACGCGTGCTTCTAGTGTTGCTAACGTATCCGTTGTTTTCACCGGAACGGTTGCTTGGGCGATGATTGGCCCTGTGTCCACGCCTTCATCGATATAGTGGACCGTCACGCCGGTTTCACTCACCTTGGCATGGTATGCGTCTTCAATCCCATGAATCCCCGGAAAAGCCGGTAACAATGCCGGATGGATATTAATAATCCGCTGCGGATAAGCCCCCAGTAAAACAGGCGTGATAATTCGCATGTAACCCGCCAAGATAATATAATCGATTGCCAAAGGTGCCAACTGGGCAACGACTGCTTGCTCGTAAGCTTGACGATTTTCAAACTGACGTGGTGCCAAAACCGTCACCGGTACCTCCCGCCGGTGCGCCTTTTCAATCACAGCTGCTTGCGGGCGATCGCAAACCAGTTGGACAATTTCAAGGCCCGCTTGTTGTAAGCGTTGATTATCAGCAATCGCTTCGAAGTTACTCCCTGTACCAGATGCAAAAATTGCCACTCTCATTTGGCCGCCACCAATTCAACCGCCGCTTGTTGCCGTTTTTGAACGGTCCCAATCTGATAAGCTTGTTCCTGCTTGGCATTCAAGTGTGCTAAAACGGTCGGGGCTGCTGCTGGCGCAACCGCCAAGACCATCCCAATCCCCATATTAAAGATGTTATACATCGCCATTTCAGCGAGTTGGCCATATTGTTGTAAGGCTTTAAAAATCGGCAAAACCGGCCAACTGCCCAACGTTAAGTGCGCCGCTAAATCAGTCGGTAACATCCGCGGGACGTTTTCAATAAAACCGCCACCTGTGATATGCGCAGCGCCTTTAATCACCCGTTGTTGCAGTAGCGGCTGTAAATCTTCAACGTAAATCTTGGTCGGCGTTAATAACCAATCACCTAGTGGTTTGCCAGGTAATTCAGGTAATTGACTGGCCACCGTCAAATCATTTTGCTCAAAAAAGATTTTGCGAACCAATGAATAGCCATTCGAATGGATGCCGCTAGACGCCACTCCAATCAGAACGTCGCCGGCTTGAATCGTTTCACCGGTCACAAGCGCATCTTGTTCAGCAATCCCCACCGCAAAACCGGCAACGTCATAATGCTTAGCCGCATACATACCAGGCATTTCGGCCGTTTCACCGCCAATTAAAGCCATATTGGCTTGCTTGCAACCTTCGAGCACACCAGCGACGATTTGTTCAATCTTATCCGGATCAGTTTTACCAGTCGCTAAATAGTCTAAGAAGTATAACGGCTGTGCACCTTGCGCGATGATGTCATTGACACACATCGCCACACAATCAATCCCGATGGTGGCATGTTGATTAGCTGCAAAAGCCACCATCAATTTCGTACCAACACCATCCGTACTCGAGACCAACACTGGCTTTTGATACTGGGCTATTTCTAGCGCGTATTGTCCGCCGAAACTGCCAATATTGTGATTATCAGCTCCTACTTTCTTTTGAATCCGGGCAACAACTTCGTAACCAGCCGTCACATCAACGCCCGCTTTTTGGTATGCATCTGTCATCTCGATTACTCCTTATCTTGTTTTAAACTCGCTTGATAATCTGCTTCATAATCGTATAGCGGCGTTGGATAATCGCCGTTAAAATACGCCATACATAACCCCGAATACGGTGCATCTTGGTGTAAGCCAATCGCATCAATCAAGCCTTCTTGACTCAAAAAGGCCAACGAATCGGCACCGATTGTTTCACACATTTGAGCGACACTTTGGCGCGCCGCAATTAATTCTTCGCGCGTTTGAATGTCAATCCCGTAAAAACACGGGTATTTCAATGGCGGTGAAGCAACACGTAAATGCACTTCTAGCGCCCCAGCTTCTTTTAGCCGCTTAACAATATGCTTGCTCGTGGTGCCACGAACAATTGAATCGTCAACTAACACAATGCGTTTACCCGCCACAACACTTTTAACAACCGCTAACTTGCGATTAACACCTTGCTCCCGCAGTGCTTGCGTCGGTTGAATAAAGGTTCGACCGACATATTGGTTTTTAACCAAGCCCATTTCATACGGCAGGCCACTAGCTTCTGCATACCCGCTTGCTGCGGAAAGTGATGAGTTAGGCACCCCAATCACCATATCAGCCTCAACGCCCGTTTCCACCGCCAATCGTTTTCCCATTCGCTTGCGTGCCGCGTGGACATTAATCCCACAAATATCAGAATCTGGTCGGGCGAAATAGATATATTCCATCGAACAAATTGAATGGGTCGTTTCGGTCGTAAAGAAATCCGCATGCAAGCCATCTCGATCAATTGTCACGATTTCACCGGGTTGGACGTCCCGAATAAAAGTCGCTTCGACCGCATTCAGCGCACACGTTTCACTGGCAACGACGTACGCCCCATTGGCCATTTGCCCAATCGATAATGGTCGAAAACCATTAGGATCAAGCATTGCAATCAAGGAATCCTGTGTTAATAAAACGTAAGCAAAACCCCCGTGAATTTGGTTGAGAGCCGTTTTAAGCTTAGTGTGTAAATCCGAACCAGCCGCCCGCCGAATCAGATGCATTAAAATTTCTGAATCAGAACTAGATTTTAAAATGGCACCCTCGGCTTCCAATTGACGCCGTAACGTAACCGCGTTGGTTAAATTACCGTTATGCGCTAACGCAAATTGACCATCGGCAAAGTCAAACAAAAAAGGTTGAATATTTTCAAGACCATGGCTGCCGGCGGTTGCATACCGAACGTGGCCGATCGCTGCTTCGCCGGTTAATTGGGCTAAGTTTTCTGGGTTCCGGAAAACATCAGCTAATAAACCACGATCGCGATAACCTAGTAATTGACCATGATCATTAGTAACGATTCCCGCCCCTTCTTGCCCGCGGTGTTGGAGACTATGGAGGCCAAAATAAGCTAATTGATTGGCATCTGGATGGCCCCAAACCCCAAAGACACCACATTCTTCATTTAAGCTTCTGATTTCATTAAGCATGGTAAAGCCGCCTCCCAAGCATCCTTGGCCGCTTCAACGGTCAAGGCAATCGTTTCATCTTTCGTTTGAATATGCATCACCGGTTCAGCCGTTACCCGACCAATCAATTGAGCTGATTGGTGGCTAAGCTGTTCAAAAGCAGCTTGGTCGACCGCTTTAACCGTCACAATAAATCGCGATTGCGTTTCGGCAAATAATTGACGACTAGCCAAATCTACTTGTACGTGATACCCCAAACCTCGCTTGAAGGTTGCTTCAGAAAGGGCCACTGCTAAGCCACCTTCTGCTAAATCATGTGCACTGGCAATTAAGCCCTGTTGAATCGCGTGTAAAACAAGGTCCTGGTTAGCTTTTTCCGTAGTTAGCGAGAAGTGCCCCAGTTGGCCCGAAATAGCCCCTTGTTGCATTTTTTGTAATTCACTACCAGCATAATGATCGTCAGTTTCACCAATCAAATAAATTAAATCATCAGCTTGCTTAAAATCTTGCGTGGTAATGTCTTTGATATCTCGAATTAAACCGACCATCCCAATCATTGGTGTGGGGTAAATCGCTTCTCCGTTAAATTCGTTATATAGTGAGACGTTTCCCGAAATCACTGGGGTGCCAAAAGCCGCACAAGCCGCAGCAATTCCTTGGGCGCTCTGATCAAATTCCCAGAAAACAGCTGGTTTTTCAGGATTACCGTAATTCAAACAATCCGTAATCCCTAGCGGTTGTCCACCAGCAGCGACAATATTTCGAGCAGCTTCAGCGACTGCGATTTGACCGCCCACGTGGGGATCTAGATAAAGATAGCGGCCGTTACAGTCAGTCGTCATCGCAAGCGCCTTTTGGGTCCCACGAATCCGCACTACGGCTGCATCGCTCCCTGGTAAAACAACGGTATTGGTTTTTACTTGGGCATCATAGTGGCGATAGAATGAACTTTTATCTGCGATTGTTGGTTGTTTCAATAGTGCCAACCAAGTTGCCTGAGTGTCCGTTATATTGGGTACATAAGGCGCTTGGGCGGCAAAAGTTGCTAAGCGTTCTGGTTTTGCTTGGGCCTTATGATAGACCGGTGCGGCATCCGTTAAGGCCGCTACTGGTAAATCAGCGACCAATTGGCCTTGGTGCCATAGTTGGTATTGTTCTTTGGTTGTCACTTCACCAATCCGAACGGCATCTAAGTCGTAACCTTTAAATAAGGCAATCACTTGCTCTTCATAACCGGCCTTAACACATAAAGCCATCCGTTCTTGCGATTCGGATAACATGATTTCATAAGCGGACATATCGGTTTCACGTTGCGGGACTTGGTCCAGGTCTAAAATCATCCCGGTCCCCGCTTTAGCCGCCATTTCGGCAGTTGATGAAACTAACCCGGCGGCGCCCATATCTTGAATCCCGACTAACCAATCTGAATGTTGCAAAATTAATGCTAAGCAAGCATCCATCAATAATTTCTCCATGAATGGATCGCCGACTTGAACCGCTGAGCGTTGGGTTGCTTTCCCTTCTGCAAATTCATCCGATGCAAAGGTGGCCCCATGAATCCCATCGCGGCCCGTTTTGGCGCCGACATACAACACACTATTGCCAGCCCCTCGCGCTTTACCTTGTTGAATATCTTTTTGTTCAATCAAACCAACACACATCGCATTCACCAGTGGATTGGCTTGATAGCATGGATCAAAGCTGATTTCCCCGCCGACGGTTGGAATCCCAATACAATTACCATAACCGCCAATCCCAGCAACCACTTCCTGGACCAGATACTTGGTTTGATTATCATTGAGTTCCCCAAACCGCAAACTGTCTAGAATGGCGATCGGCGTTGCACCCATTGAAAAAATGTCGCGGATAATCCCACCGACCCCAGTAGCGGCCCCTTCATAAGGTTCAACAGCAGAGGGATGATTATGACTTTCCGCCTTGAAAACAACAGCTTGACCATCACCAATATCTAAAATCCCAGCCCCCTCACCGGGTCCTTGTAGCACGTGGGGGCCATTCGTTGGAAATTTTTTAAGAATCGGTTTGGAGTTTTTATACGAACAATGTTCACTCCACATAACCGAGAAAAGGCCCGTCTCTGTGTAATTTGGCAATCGTTTTAAGATTTTAGTACAAATCAATTCGTATTCACTATCGGTTAAGCCCCATTGTTGGTATAACTTGGTTTGTTGAATCTCAGTTGCCGTTGGATTATTCACCATGCGTTGCTACCCCGCTTTTCAAAATTGATTGGAAAACACCTAGGCCATCCGCACTGCCTAATAAAGCTTCAACGGCGCGTTCTGGATGCGGCATCATCCCTAAAACATTTCCCGCTTCGTTCGTGATGCCCGCGATATTGTCTAAGCTGCCATTAACGTCGGTTGCATAAGTAAATGCGATTTGGTGGTTGGCGTGCAATTGAGCCAACGTTTCTGGATCACAATAATAATTACCTTCACCGTGAGCAATTGGTAGCGCAATTGTGGCCCCTTTTACATATTGATTTGTAAAACGTGTGTCGCTGTTTTCAACCTGTAAAGCTACCGTTTCGCAAATGAAATGCGTTTGGCGATTAGGCAATAATGCACCTGGTAATAAGCCCGCTTCCGTTAAAATCTGGAAACCGTTGCAGATTCCTAAAACCGGTTTGCCCGCTTTAGCAAAAGCCACCACCGCCGTCATAATCGGCGCCAATTTGGCAATCGCGCCACTGCGTAAATAATCGCCGTATGAAAACCCACCTGGAATCAACACCGCATCAAAACCGGCTAAGCTGGTTGCTGTGTAAGAGACATACGCCGCTTCTTCATGGCAGACATCGACAATTGCGTGGTATAAATCGGCATCACAATTTGATCCTGGAAAAACAAGCACTGCAAATTTCATTTTGCACCCTCCACCAATTGTAAGTCGTAGCGGTATTGTTCCATATTTGGATTAGCTAATAGTTGATCACAAATTGCTTCAACCTTATCAATCACAGCGCCTTGATCCGCACCGGTTACTTGCATTTCGAAAAACTTACCAATCCGCATTTGACTAATCCCTTCAAAGCCTAAACGTTGAAGCGCCCCTTGAACCGCTTGACCTTGTGGATCTAGAACTGAATCTTTATAGGTGACATAAACTTGCACGTTATACATTTGCAAAACCCCCAATCGTTTTTGTTAAGCGTTGTAAAACCGTCTCATAGACCGTGACTAAGTCGCCCTTATTCTGGCGGAACACATCCTTATCTAATGATGCGTGTGTTTGTTGATCCCAAAGCCGACAATTATCTGGTGAAAATTCATCCGCTAAAATTAACCGTCCTTGGTAGCGACCAAATTCCAATTTAAAATCAATTAAATCAATACCGATTTCAGTGAATAACTTAATCAATAAAGCATTGATCTGCTTCGTCATAGCTTCAATCGTAGCCACTTCCGTTGGCGTCACCAGTTTCAAAGCCGTTGCTTGTGAGATATTAATAGCCGGATCATCCAAAGCATCATTTTTGTAATAATATTCAATAATCGGTTGGTCTAATCGTTGTCCCAATGGCTGACCAAACTTCCGGGCAAAGCTACCGGCAACAACATTTCTCAAAACTACTTCCAACGGGATAATGGTGACCTTTTTGACGAGTTGTTCGGTTTCTGAGATATTTTTAATTAAATGGGTTTCGATGCCTTGTTGGCTTAAATAGGCAAATATTAATTTTGAAATTTCATAATTAACGGCCCCTTTACCAGTAATCTGTTCTTTACGCTTACCATTCAAAGCTGTCGCTTGATCCTTATAAATCATTTTTAAGACTTCGGGGTCGTCAGTTGAAAATAAGTCCTTGGCTTTCCCAGAATAAAGTAACGTTTCGCTCATCGTTTCTTCCTCCAATAGACATATTATTTTATAAAATAATTAATAATTGTTCGTTTTTATTTTTGCCATAAAAAAACTTTGAAATGATTACTCTTTCAAAGTTCGTTTATTTTTAACCCAACCCGACACGTTCAAAAATTTCGGCCACGTGGCGAATATGATAATGATAGTCAAACGCATCATCCAAATCGGCCGGTGTTAGAATGCGCATTACTTGTTCATCAGCTTCGAGCAACGGTCTGAAATCAATTTGTTCATCCCAAGAGCGGGCTGTCTTCGGTTGAATCAAGTCGTAGGCCGCTTCTCTTGAAAGGCCGTGATCAATCAACTTCAATAACACACGTTGACTGTAAATCAAACCAAAAGTCCGACCCATATTGCGTTTCATATTTTCTGGGAAGACCGTCAAGTTCGTCATAATTTTTGTAAACCGCTTGAGAATATAATCTAATAAAATAGTTGTATCCGGTAAAATAATTCGTTCAGCAGAGCTATGTGAAATATCGCGTTCATGCCACAGGGACACATCTTCATAAGCCGTTACCATATGCCCCCGAATGACGCGCGTTAACCCGGTGATATTTTCCGAACCAATCGGGTTGCGTTTATGCGGCATTGCCGAAGAGCCTTTTTGCCCTTTAGCAAAATACTCCTCCACTTCACGCGTTTCTGATTTTTGCAGACCACGAATTTCAGTTGCAAATTTTTCGATAGAGGTGGCTAATAACGCCATCTCAGCAACATAAGCGGCGTGTAAATCTCTCGGCAATACTTGGGTTGAAATCTCTTGGGCCCGAATCCCCAATTGCTCACAAACATAACTTTCAACAAAGGGGGGAATATTCGCAAAAGTCCCCACTGCCCCGCTAATTTTACCGGCTTCAACACCTTCAGCTGCTGCTTCAAAACGTTCTTTATGGCGTTTTAATTCGGAATACCAAAGGGCTAATTTCAACCCAAAAGTTGTCGGTTCGGCGTGCACGCCATGGGTCCGCCCCATCATAACTGTATCTTGATAACGTTTAGCTTGCTTGGCAATCACGGCTAACAAAGCATCGATATCAGCTCGTAAAATGGCATTCGCTTGTTTCAATAAATAGCCGTAAGCTGTATCAACGACGTCAGTAGACGTTAACCCATAATGAACCCATTTCCGTTCAGCGCCTAGTGATTCCGAAACAGCGCGGGTGAACGCCACCACATCATGCCTTGTTTCCTGCTCAATTTCTAGCATCCGGGGAATTGAGAATTGCGCGTTGGCTTTAATCTTAGCGACATCTTCTGCTGGAATATGCCCCAGTTTGGACCATGCCTCATCCGCCAAGATTTCAACTGCCAACCAAGCATTGTATTTATTGTGGTCGGTCCAAATCGCACCCATGTCAGGATTTGTATAACGTTCAATCATTTTATCTGCTCCTTTGGTAATGCCCAAATTTGTGTTGCCTCAATCTCAGCAAGTGTTTTACTTAAATCATCGCTCAACAAGGTAACATGCCCCATCTTCCGATTTTCTTTGCGCTCAGCCTTGCCATAATCGTGATAATACCAATCAGTTGCTTGGCAGCTCTTGGCTATTGCGCCTGGCACATCTTGGCCCAAGACATTGACCATTACCGCCGATTGCCAAAGGCGCGGCGTTTGGAGCGGCCAATTGCAAACCCCGCGGATATGCGCCATAAATTGCGATATATCACAGGCTTCAATCGTTAAATGACCTGAATTATGCGGTCTTGGTGCGATTTCGTTCACAAACAGCTGGCCAGCTGGCGTTACGAAGAACTCCACACCAAGCGTCCCCACCAATTCTATTTCCGTCGCAATTTTCTGCGCAATTTTCTGAGCTTCTTGTGCAACCGCCGCCGGGACCCGCGCTGGGCAAATACTAATATGTAATATGTTATGCCGGTGTTGGTTTTCAATTACTGGAAAAAGTGCCTGCTGCCCTGCCCAGTTTTGGCTAATCATGACTGAAACCTCTTGTTCAAACATCACCATCTCTTCTAACACACAAACGCCAAAATCCAAGAGCTCCTTAGCAGCTTCAATATCGCTAGCTCGTCTTAAGACAAATTGCCCTTTACCATCGTAACCACCTCGGGCCGTTTTCAAGAGACAAGGTAAGCCAATCTCGGCAACCGCCTTAGTTAAGTCACTAATCGAAGTCACCACTTTAAAGGCGGCGTGCGGTAATTTCTCGGTTGCTAAAAATTGCTTTTCCAAAACCCGATCTTGGGCAATTCGTAACGCCTTGGTCCCTTGGGGAATTTGTGTTAACCGTTGCGCTTTTTCAATCGTTGTGGCGTCCACATTCTCAAATTCATAAGTCACCACATCCGAACGTTTCGCCAATTCAATGATTTGATTCTCGTCATCGTAAGCTGCGATAATTTGGTCATCCGCTACTTGGCCGGCCGGACAATCAACTTGCGGATCAAGCACAATCACTTTAAAACCCATCGATTTAGCGGCCAAAGTCATCATCTGTCCTAATTGGCCGCCCCCAATGATCCCGATGACCTGGCCTGGAAGAATTTGCTTAGTTAAGTTGGTCATTACTTGCCACCGCCTTTTGATGAAGTGTTTGGCTGTATTGTACTAATGCCTTCTGATAAATCGGTGTTTTAAGCCCACAGATTTGGGTTGCCAATAAACCTGCGTTAATTGCTCCCGCCTTGCCTATCGCTACCGTCGCTACTGGGACTCCACTTGGCATTTGGACCATTGATAATAATGAGTCCATCCCATTAAGTGCCTTGCTTTGAATTGGGACTCCGATGACTGGCAGAACCGTGTTAGCTGCCAACATCCCTGGTAGATGTGCCGCACCTCCAGCGCCCGCAATAATGACTTGATAACCTTCTGGTGCTGCGCTTTGCGCAAATGTAGTCATTTCCATTGGCATCCGGTGTGCCGAAATGACTTTTTTAGTATAACTCACGTTCAAATCCGCTAAAATCTGAGCTGTTGCTTGCATTGTTTCCCAATCAGAAATCGATCCCATTACAATCGCTACATCCGTCATTCAATTGGCCTACTTTCGTAATTGATTATGGTTTGATTTTAACAACCATAACGTCATAAGTCAAAGGGGAATCCGTATTATTTAGTTATATTTTTATAAATTATACGTGTTATTTGCAAGATGATTATAAAATAGCTTTTAAAAAATATCGTTTATTTAAAAAAAGCGAACAAAAAAAGAGTGATTCATCATTTAATGAATCACTCTTTTTAAAGATATTTATTAAGGTAATAGCACAAATAATAATGCCCCTAAAATCCCACCAACGAAGGGACCAACAACTGGAATCCAGCTGTATTGCCAGTCAGAATCACCTTTATTGGCAATTGGTAATACCGCATGCGCAATCCGCGGCCCTAAATCCCGAGCTGGATTAATCGCATAACCGGTCGTCCCACCAAGTGATAACCCGATTGCTGTAATGATGACACCAACTACCAGTGGGTTTAACCCTTCGGTAAATTGGCCCCGTGTTAATGCTAATAATGCGTATACTAAGACAAACGTCCCAATAACTTCACTCATTAAGTTCGCAAATGGACTTCTAATTGCGGGACCAGTTGCAAAAGTCCCCAAAATTGCCGATTGATCATCGGTGGCTTGCCAATGTGGGTAGTATTGAATCCAAACAACAACTGCCCCCAAGAAAGCCCCGATCATTTGCGCAATGATAAATGGTAGTACAACAGACCATGATACTTTACCGATAATTGCAAAAGCGAGTGTAACTGCTGGGTTTAAATGGGCCGGTCCCATAAATGCTGATGCGTAAACACCTAGCGTTACGGCAAACCCCCAACCTAACGTAATTGCAATCCAACCGGCACCATTGGCCTTAGTCTTTGCTAAACTAACACCAGCAACGACCCCGTCCCCTAAGAGGACTAAAATAAATGTCCCGACCAATTCGCCGAGCGCTTGGACCATGATTGAATTATCCATAAGGTTTCCTCCTTATTCAACTCACTATTTTAAATAGTCGAGTTGTGCTTCAGCGATTGCGGCATCTAATTGCGCTGTTTGACGTTCTTTTTCAGCAGCATCCCAATTCAAGAGACGCGCCATTTCATTGACAACTGGTTGTTTGATGGCTGCCAATTGATCATTGTGGAATAAAACAAAGTTTGTTCGGCGCAATAAGTAATCAACTGGTGTTAAAGTCATTTCTTCGTTAACTGAGTATCTTAAACTAATGGTTTCTTTCAAATTCAAGCCTTCAGCTGTCCCTTGATCTGCATATGAAACCACCCGGCTAACGTTTGAACCAAAGCGGTTAGCTAAATCAGTAGCATCATCTTCTGAGATACCTTTGCTCATTGCCACTTTTGCGTAGAATTTCAATGTATCTTCAACGTTATTAGGATCAAAATGACCACCTGATACTTGTAACTTCTTAGAATCGATTTCACGAACCGTTTCATTGAAGTCTTTCTTCAAGATATCACGAATCATTTCTAATGCGCCGGCAGCCATCTTACGATAGTCCGTAATCTTACCACCTGATAAAGTCATTAAGCCGTTTTCAGCCACTTTAAGTGAACTCCCACGTGAGACTTGTGAAGGGGTAACTGTTTCTTCTGCATGGGCTGTTCTTAATTGACTGATTGCCTTTTCCACATCCGCACGGGCAGCCGTCTTGTTTTCGTAATCATCAACCGTCTTAATTAAGTTATTGAATGATTCTTCTGAAACCTTCCCGCTATTAGCGCCACCACCGTTATAATCAGAACTACCATTATTGGCGATTAATGGTCGTAATCCGGCCCAACTTGCTTCAATATCGTCTAATGCGATATCAACGTTAGGATAACGGTTATTGATAGCCTTTAATAAATAATCAACGTCTGTTTGTTCAACGCGTGGGTGTTTGTAATCACCTGTGTAGTCTGTATCAGTTGTCCCGAAGTATGTCTTACCTTCGCGTGGCACAACAAAAATCATGCGACCATCATGGAGACCTGAATCAAAATATGTTGGTTGTGGTACTGATAAACGGCTGCTATCAACGACTAAATGAATCCCTTTAGTTGGCCGCAATGTTTCTTGGGCTTTCACTTCAGTATTCAACGCGTTAACTTTATCAACCCAAGGGCCGGCTGTATTAATAACTAATTTGGCATGAATATCGAATGTTTCATCCGTCAAATCATCATGTGCTTTCAAGCCATTCACGCGGCCGTTAGCATCATAAGTCATCCCGACTGCTTTAACGTGGCTAGCAACTAATGCACCTAATTCATCAGCTTCCTTGATGTTTTCAATAACTAAACGGGCATCGTTATTAACGAAGTCTAAGTAAACACCAGCCCCTTTTAAGTTTTCGGACTTCAAACCAGGTTCGCGTTGGAGGACTTCTTTACGATCAATTGTGTAGTTAGCATATTGCGTGCCAGTCACTCCAGCCAATTTATCATATAAATCCATCGCAATTTTAACGCTGAACATATCGTAAGTTGCTTCTGGTTCATCATAGATTGGTAAAAGCATTGGCGTAGGCCGTGGAATGTGAGGTGCGATGCCTTGAACAACGGCCCGTTCGCTAACAGTATCAGCAACAACCCCGACATCGAAAGTCTTCAAGTAGCGAATCCCACCATGGACTAACTTCGTTGACCGTGATGATGTGCCTTCTGCAAAATCTTGCATTTCAATTAAACCGGTTTTAATACCAGATGCGGCGGATTGAATTGCGACCCCTGCACCAGTGATCCCACCACCAATGATTAATAAATCAAGTTGTTCGTTCTTTAAGTTTTGAATGGTTTGTTGACGGCTATCTAATGAAAATGTCATAATAATCCTCCTTATTCGTTCATCTTATATGGACGATGTTTGAAAATTTTTGTTGCTTCAATTGCTTGTTGCCAACCAGCATATAGATCTTCACGTTCTTCTTCTGGCATATTAGGTTCGAAACGTTGCCCAACAGAGAAAATTTGTGCTAATTCGTCTGTATCTTGCCAGAAACCAACAGCTAGGCCAGCCAAGAAGGCAGCACCCATAGCCGTTGTTTCTAGGTTAGCGGCTTTTTCAATGGCGCTATTTAGAATGTCTGCTTGGAATTGCATGAGGTAGTTATTATTAGCAGCACCCCCATCGACACGCAGCATCTTGATATCAATCCCAGTATCTCTTTGCATGGTTTGAACAACGTCACGTGTTTGATAAGCTAATGATTGCAGTGTTGCTTTAATAATATCCTGACGGTTCGTCCCACGCGTAATACCGAGAATTGAGCCCCGTGCTTCAGCGTCCCAATAGGGTGCGCCTAAGCCGGTAAAGGCTGGTACAACGTAAACTTCGTTTAAACTTGTTGAGGCTTTAGCAGCAGCTTCAGAATCCGAAGATTTCTCAACTAATTGCATACTATCTCTTAACCATTGAATGGCTGACCCAGCAACAAAGACTGATCCTTCCAAAGCGTAGTTCACTTTACCATTGATTGAATAGCCGATTGTCGTTAATAAATTATTTTCAGACATCGTTGGCTTTTCACCCGTATTCATCACGATAAATGAACCTGTCCCATAAGTATTCTTAACCATCCCAGGTTGTAAGGCTAATTGACCAAACAAGGCTGCTTGTTGATCGCCGGCCATCCCTGAAATTGGCACGCTACTACCATAAAAATGATAAGGTGCCGTTTCGCCATAAACTTCAGAATTTGGTCGCACATCAGGTAACATTGCTCGTGGAATATTGAGAATATTTAAGATATCATCATCCCAATCCAAGTCGTGGATGTTAAAAATCATCGTCCGACTAGCATTGGTATAATCAGTGACGTGCGTTGCGCCCCCAGTTAGTTTCCAAGTAATCCAGGTATCGATTGTCCCAAAAAGTAATTCGCCCTTTTCAGCACGTTCTTGTGCGCCTGGTACTTGGTCTAAGATCCAACGAATCTTGGTTGCTGAGAAATAAGCATCAACAATCAAGCCTGTCTTTTTATGGATTAAATCTTCGTAGCCATCTGTCTTAAGTTTTTCAGCAATGTCGTTAGTTTGCCGCGATTGCCAAACCACCGCATTGTAAATTGGTAGGCCGGTTGCCTTGTCCCAAATAACGGTTGTTTCACGTTGATTAGTAATCCCAATCCCCGCTATTTGGTTGGGTTGAATACCAGATTTAATAAAAGCGTTTGCAATAGTTGATAAAACGGCGTTCCAAATTTCATTCGCGTTATGCTCTACCCAACCGGGTTCCGGAAAGTACTGTGGAAACTCACGTTGCGCATCCGCGACTTTTTGACCATCATGGTTAAAAATAATCGAACGCGTACTCGTCGTCCCCTCATCAATCGCAAGAATGTATTTTTCAGTCATTTTAATCCTCCTTTAACAAAATTTCTTTGGAAAACGTTTCCTTGTTTTTTATTATAGAGTACCGGTATCCAAAATGGAAGCGTTTTGCCCAAATTAAATTTCGCACAATCTTTCCAGGGGGTTAAAAGTTGCAAAAAAAGACGGTTGAGCCCTTCGCTCACCGTCTTTTTAAGGTTATATATTGGCCACTAATCGACTGTATAAATCACTATTCATCTTGCTTAATGACGTTTTATCGTTCTTAACATTTGAAAATAATACGATATAAATTCGGCCACCATGACTGAAGCCGTTTGAAACACTCCAACCAGAGAGATAACCACGATTGACAATCAACGCTGGATCATTGTACATGCCCATCCCATAATGAGAATCACTACCTGGCTTAAACATCAAAGCGGTTTGTTGCTGGTTAATTAACTTATGCGTCCAGAGCGCCTTATCAAAACGATACATATCCATGGCCGTCATATACATATCACCGACACCATAAAGTTGACTAAAGTTCGGTAACATCTCGGCTTTTTTCACACCGCCCTTGATTTGATACCCCACAGATGCATTGGCTAGTTGCGGATATTGCGCGGACATAAAGCCCGTATGCACCATCTTACTTGGTTTGATAATCTTATTTTGTAAATAATCTTGGTAGTTTTGATGACTGACTTTTTCTAAAATCTTAACAAGCACAATATAATTAGCATCTAAATAATGCCAAGTGCCTGGTTGCCCCTTAGTCCCGTTTTCAATAATTTCAGTTAACAATTGATCACTCGATTTTTCCTGGTTATCCTGATCACGCCCTACAATACCGGAAGTATGGTGCAATAAATCGGTCAATTTGATCTGCTGACCGTTAGGAAATTGGGGTAAATATTTCGCCACTGGATCAGTCACCTTTAATTTACCTTGCTGATTTAATTGTAAAATACCAGTTGCAATCAGTGCCTTTTCAGTTGATGCAATGGGGTACAGTGTATCGGGGGTATTCACTCGTTTGGCCGCTTCATTAGCAGTACCATACCCTTTATTAAGCATAATTTTGTTATCTTTAACGATTAATGCCGTGCCCGAGAAGTTAACTTGCTTAAAATATTGATCTAACGCATTATCAGCAACCACTGTAGGCATTGGCTTAGTTGCATTTTTTACACGCATTTTTTGCTTGGCGCTACTTTCTAATTTATCCTTTGCCACCTGTTCACTTTGGCGTTTTCGTTGTTGGACCTGTTTTTCAACCTTTTCTTGTTGAATTGCCTTTTGATTTAGTTGATCTTTAACAACATAACCACCAGCACCAAGCGCCCCCAATACAATAACGATACTACTGATAATCATTAAATTTCGCTTAGTCATCTCATTGCCCTCCCAATTGCTAAGTTTCACTCATTAATAATAATGTACAATACTTATGCTAGCATTAGAAGTGACAATATTGTTATCTAAAAAAGGCGCTACAAAAGCGCAGTCAACACCAAAAAATTGGTATTAGCTGCGCTTTAAATTTTTATACTAAAAATTATCAATTGTGAGCTGCTTCTCACCAAATCAAAATAGACAAATTCGAAATCATAAGCCATCAGTGAGTACTTACGCTTTAATGACAAGTATTGGCGTTGCCTCACTTAATAAGTCATCACTCATCTGATAAACTCTTAATATCTCACCTTCGACTAAAGGCTCATTTACTTTAACAGAATATTCGCCATCACTTGCGACAATAGCTCTACCAATCTCAACACCATTTATATTTTTTACCAAAATAGTGTTGCCAGGCGTCCCTGTACCAGTCACAATATCTTGATTAGCTTTTACTGGATCCACAGTCGGCTTATCCGGCATTTTAACCAAGCCTTCTCCTTTTCCATACGACAGCATCATGGTCACATTGGCACCTTGAAATGTTTCTAATTTTAAGGTGATTTTATAAGTTTCATCTTTATCGGGCGTAATTACTTTGGAATACTTCTGACCTCCAGCCGAAGTAGGCGTATTAATTCGTTCTTCTCCATTAAAATCAATGTAGGTGTTTTTTAGGTTCACGTTACTCATAGAGATATAATAATTCACATCTAATTTGTAAGTTTTCCCTTTTTCTAATTTAAACCTTTTAACCGTGGTCAATTTAGTTTGGTCTAAATTACCAGCATTAATTCCAACTGAGTATTGTTGCTTATTAGCATCATATAATCCTTGACGAAAAAGCTCATCTACCGGTATTGCCGAAGGCGTCTCATATTCCAAAATATTCCAATTCGCATTAAGACTATCAGCTTCTGAACTACAAGTTGATGTATTTATACTAGCTTTAGCACCAGTGGCATTCACAATAAAATGTGAAAAGGCAAGCATTAACAGACAGCAAAAAAATATTTTTCGCAATTGTACTTCCCCCATCTTCAATTTATTTTACTGTAACTTCTGACTTAGCACTATCTAAACCACCACTAATACTATAAACAGTCACTTTAGCACCTGATACAACTAAATTAGGATCTACTGATTGTCGAAAATCGCCATCTGAATCTGCTATCGTCCGATATTCAGTAGCACCAACTTTAATCACTACTGTAGCACCTGCATCCGCAGTGCCACGAATGGAATTATCTCCTTCATATACAGTATTAATTACAGGATCTTTAGGATAAATCTGAACATGCTTAGTTTCTACACCTGATGCGCTTTTAGCTGTTACTGTAACGTCTGTGCCAGCCTTATAAGTTGCACCTTGCAAATCTACTACAAAATTACCATCACTATCAGCTTTACCTTCAAAGTCTCGATCGCCAATTACAACATGAATCGTTGCATTTGGAACAGCTGTTCCTGTAATGCTAGTAGAATTAGTTTTAATCTCTTTAACAACTAATTTTGTTGATGCCTGAACATAAGTTGTTGTGGTATCGCTTTGAACACCATTATATTCCTGATACGCTTCGATTGGTGTGTTAACGGGATAATTTTTTTCAATATTAACAATAAATTCTCCCTTATCAGAAATCTTCGCATGGAAATGTGCCCCATTAATATTGAGATAAATTGTTGCGCCCGGGGTACCTGTCCCAGTTACAACAGTATCTGTATCAGAAACTGTATTTAACTTCGGCATTTCCAAATATTCAGGTGCAGCAACTGAACCGGTTACATCATCACTTTTAACCCCATCTTTTTCTTGGTATACCGTGATCGATGTTCCCAATGGATAATATTTGTTCGTTAAAACTGTGAATTGACCATTACTATCAACAGTCCCTTGGTAGTGATCATTGCCGATTAGTAAATACACAGTGGCACCTGGAACACCTGAACCTGTCACTTTTTGATCATTAACAGTTACTCTATTTAATACCGGCTTGGCTAACTTATCGGGTGCAACGACAATCGCATTTATAGTATTGCTCTTAACCCCATTTTTTTCTTGATACAATGTGATAGCGGTATTGGCAGCGTAATTTTTATTTAAAGAAATTTTATAATTCCCTTGGTTATCAACGACACCATTGTAGTTGTCACCACCAATTGTTAGATGGATAGTGGCGCCCGCAACACCAGTACCAGTAACGTAACTATCCTGACTCGTAATTTTATTAATGGTTGGTGCTTCTATAGTATCGCCTGAAACAACTTTAAAACTTAAAAAGTTAGAAGCCGACATACTTGTTCCTAAACTATAAGTCTCACCAACTTTAAAAGGTGTATTAATCTTAATGGTCCCCTGTAGACTTTGTGGCAGTGTATACACGGGATGACCCGAAGAATCTCTTAAAACAAAATTTTGTCCCGGGAAGGTCAGATTGTAATAAATGCTCAATTCCGTCGTTTTATTAGTGATATTACCATTAACTAAGTGATTAGCTTGTAAGCTCCTAAAAGTTCCCGAATAGAAATCAGGCCCTTTAGTAAAATTAAAATCTTGTAACTCATTACTTAATAGTTTTGACTGTACTGTTTGTATTTTAGATGAAGCTTCAACTGGTTGTATTCCAGTCGCTAATCCTAATACAGAGGCGCTCGCAACACTTATTAGAAGACTACTCGTAAATTTATTCATAATGATTAACTCCTTTGTCTAATTAATTATTTGTTATATCATCTATTCGTTATAACAAATATAATTTAGCACATTGGAAATTCGCTTTCAACACTTTTTTGTTATACTAACAATCAATAATAACTAATACAATTTAGTTGTTTGCAACTTTATCTAGAATAAATATTATTACTCGAGTGTTCATGAAAATCATCAACTTTTCTTCGCAATTCATTATAAATTTGCCTACCCTGATTTGTTACTTTAATATGAACAAGTCGTTGATCTTTCAAATCATTTCTGGATTTTACAATCATACTTTTGGATTGCAAAGCCTTCAATTTTCTAGAAACAGCGGGAGTTGAAACCTTAAAGATATCTGCTAAATCTGTCGGTGACGCACCTGGATTTACAATCAATTCTTCTAATAATAGAAATTGATCAAAACTAATATTGTATTGATTTGTTATATTATTTAAAACACTTATTAGACCTTGTACTTCTA
Organism: Latilactobacillus sakei; assembly: GCA_002953655.1. Classification (NCBI taxonomy): domain Bacteria; kingdom Bacillati; phylum Bacillota; class Bacilli; order Lactobacillales; family Lactobacillaceae; genus Latilactobacillus; species Latilactobacillus sakei. The sequence goes on along the minus strand of CP025839.1, from coordinate 739,416 downwards.
TATACCAATTACAGTAATCCGTTTGTTCAATGTCCATATTAACGGCACCCCCACACACTCACTACTAATTATTTACCAGTAGATAATGTCCAAGTTAAATTAGCTGTATAAATTGCATTACCAACTGCTGTAGCACTTGGTAAAATCAACTGAATATCTGCAGGGTTCCAGCCAAGTACATTAGCACCAGTACCTTCATTTTTTGCGGCAGTTGCTACTTGATGGTTCACGTCTTTTGAGCTCATGTCCAAAGCAAAACTCTTGGTGATATCATTAATATCCTTATCACCTTTATCAGCTGCATTGGTTGCACCAAAATCAGTCGCAAATGTTGAATCTTGCGCTTCATTTGTTAAACCAAAAACATCTGTTGTCCGACCATAAGTTGTATTTTTGAACAATAATTGTGCGTCGGTTAACTCTTGTCCGCTCACTGATTTCAAGGCATCATCTGCTTTAACGTTTAATTGCCAATCACCAGCTTCTTGCGTTGTTGCTTGATCAAAGGTTGGTAATTTATCACGTGTCACTTGTTTATCAACAACCGTTACCCATGCATCGCCTGCAAGCCCAGCTTTAGTTAAAGCCGTATCTTTTGTATTCAAAATACTTGTTTTATTTGCATCTGTATTATCATATGATACATGTTGGTTATTACCTTTATTCGCATAGTTTTGGCCATCAGCTGTGAAAGTTGTGTATGCAGTATCAAACTTAGCATGGTTACCAAAGTCCAATACGTGTGGTACCATCTGAAGGCGTAAGAAACCAGTATTAGGGTTAGGATTGTTGTCCCCAAAAGAAATCCCAGCTGTTGTTGTATCATTTTGTGGCAATGGTACCCCGCCGTTATCGACTGGTGTCCCTTCATGTGTTGCAGCAAATGTAGCAGTTGGTACAGCAAAGATTGATAAAACTGATGCACTGATTAATACAGCACTTGTTAAATTATTGAATTTCATGTTGAAATTCCTCCTTTAAATAATTTTACGACAATGTCGTGTTATATTTTTATAACTCAAACACCTTATCAGGCGCTGAGGTTATAAACGTGCGTTAGGTGGTGCGTCTCTAGCTCAAATATCTTGAGCTGTCCAGTAGTTAAAGCAACAATATTATTGTCTAGTTGCCTAATGTGATCGTTGTAAATGAATTTAATTCTTGCTGAAACTTAATTGCAGCATATAGGCTACTGCAGAAAATGATTGATAACACTATCGTCAGCGCAATCAGTCCCCACTTAACTTTTTGATAATTATTTTGGTTAACATAATGGATAATCGATAACTTATTCACGTAAATAATCCTTCTTTCTTTCCCTAAACCGATAAAATAATGCCATTAAAATTGATAACATTAGTACGGAAATTGTGATTTCAATTAATTGCTTCTTCTTTTTTAGGTACTGATCGTTATTCATGTTGATAAACCGTGCTTGATTTTTAGTAATTTTGACATATTGACTAGTCGTCCAGTGGTAACGCTCGTTATTAGTCGTCATTGTTAACTTATATACACCCGGCACTAGCCGTTTGCCCCCTAACAAAACATCTTCATAGAATTTAGAATTAGGCGCAATCTTAAGGTCTTTTTGCGTCATCTGATAGTTAAAAAAACTATATCTTTGATTAACAAGCCTTAGCGTGATTTTTGTTTCTTTTAAGTAAGTTGCGTCTGGATTAGTTAGTCGAATACTAATTGCTGGTTTTTTATTCCCAATTAATCGGACTTTAATTCCGCTAAGATTTAATTTCTTTAATGCTTTTTTCGATAACGATTTTCCTTGCAGGATAACCCCAATTGCATAGTTATATTGGTTTTGAATGCTACTTTGTTGGTTATTGATGCCACTAGCTAATACATTAACTGCCGTTGCCTTTTGCCCCCTAAAGGTCGAGGCTAGCTGATTAATTTCTAGAGCTACTTCCTTCAACTGCTTTGGTTTTAATGTTATTGCTACTGGCGTTTTAATTAACTCTGAACCAGGTTCTTTTAGTAGTGTTGGATCAACTTTATTTTGGCCAGTATAATCAACTGAGCCATTATCATTAGTCGTCGCATCAACAACTCTAAATCTAACTTTTAGTGCCTGATTAGTTGGATTAAATAATTTAAGCTTCTCATATCGCTTTTTCCGTTTATTTGCGGGCAACACGTAGTAGCCAAGGTGTGATCCCCCGATATTATCACTTGGTAACACCGGTAAAACTTGAACCGTTATTGGTTCTACCTGACTTTTAGGCGCTCTAATACGATTAGATTTAGCACTAACTTCGGCACTATCTACTATAAAAATAACCGTAATCACTAAAATAAAAACTATAAATTTAATGCCTTTTTTCACTTTGTAACACCACTAGTCAATAAGAGCTTTAGTAATTCAGTTAACGCCACTAATAGTAGCGCACCGCTAGCAACACTTACGTACAACCATTTATTCTTAGGTTGCTTAATCGCTAATTGATTAATTCGTTGCGCATCTTTCTTGTTAACAACAAATGTTTTTTTGAAAGTCCAAATCATTGGTAGGTGATTCCAATCATTTTCGCCTTTGACTTTAACATTGATATTATATTTACCAGGTTTTAATTGATCGTAAGCCCAAGTAATAGGTAATGTTATTTTAGAATTTGGCGCTATTTTACTCTTGGTTACATTAAAAACATGTTTTGAAGAATACAATCCTTCTTTTGAAACAACAGCTTGCATGATGACATTTTGCAGTAACATGGGTTGCGTATTGCGTAAATCAATTCCCATCGCTGCATGTTTTTCGTATAGTAACTCTTTTGCTTTATCAAATTTCAGTTCTGGGTAAATTCGATAATGATTGCCCCGAAGTGCAATGCCAACAGAGTACGCATAATTACTTGAGACTGCAGAACCGGCCCCCTTATCTTTCATGTACTCAATAAACTGCCAATCACCATAAATCATTCCTCTAGTTTGATCAACGGGCATCTTAACAGTAGCCGAAACATCTCGTACTTCTTGCGGTCCTAAGTTAACGATCCGGTCCTCTTTACGAACCTTAGCAATTTTGGTTAATGGTATTTTCAAACTAGAATCTAAGTTTCTTGTTTGTGTCGTAAAATTAAGCCCTCCACCAATTTGGGTATAACTATTACGAATAGCTGTTTTGACCGTAATTTTATGATTTGTAAAATTTTGGATTCGCATTTTAAGCGTTTCAGTAGTCCCTGGCTTAATTTTTAAGTCAAAATACTTCAAATCATTATTAACTTGCGACTTAGTTTCTAAACGTTGAATTTCAAAATCACTATTTTGCGTTTGAGTCGTTGCTTCCGTATCAATTTTAGCCGCAGAAAAACAAGCCATTGCTATCGTAGTGCTTAGGCCAATAATTTTTATCCAATTTTTCAAAGTGCTTACCTCTTTATAATTTATAAACTTGATCATGGTGCAACAGTTAATGTCCAAGTTAACTGTGACGTATAACGGGTTTTATAGCGTTTAGTCGTTGCTGGGACATGTAAACTAATACTATTATCGGCATCTTTTTGATCACCAAATTGATAACTATAGGTTGAAAATCCTGGGTTATCATACTGTTGATTTTTATTATTATCACCATTTCCAGCTACATATTTCCCGTTCTTATGATAATTAACGAGTGTTTTTAAGGGCTCTCCTGGCGTCAATTGAAACTGATTGATGACATTACTTTGGTCAGTCGCTGTATTTTGACTGTCAGTCACCAACTGACTAAAACTAGCATTTTTAAATCGTAATTTTGCTCGATCCAATTGTACTGTCTGCTGGTTGCCTTGATTATTAGCGATACTAGCTTCAAATTGCTTATTTTGTTTAACTCCTAATGACCAATCTTTAACCCCGTAATAATCTGAAATCGTTATATTATATGGTACTTTTTGACCTTGATTATCTTTTAATGCTTTAAGGTAGTATGTTGCATCACTCGGATTAGCTAAGTATTCCCCGAATTCAAACTTTTTAGGCGCTGAGAAGTTTAATCCTGAACGTTCATAACGGATAGTATAGACTTGCGGTTTCTGATCAATAACGGGGTCAATATCTTGTGGCCGATAGTAAGTCGCATGACTCAAATCCAGTTCATCCGTGTAATCTACTGCGACATAATCTTGAATGTATGCTGGTCTAATTTTATTAGGATCCTGATGACCACTCGTTTCATTAGAAGTTAACTCCGAAACTTTTTTTCCAAACGGTCCAGTCACAATTACCTCTTTATCTCCAATTGATTGACCTGTTTTACGATCAATGTAGCGAAATGTAACTTGTCCCATTCCGGATTTAGTAGTAATTTTAGTATCATTTGATTTGATTGGTGCTGTCACACCAGCTTTAGCATTATATGTGCCGTTATTAATGATGACTTTTTTTAAATCTGGTGTCGTAATCTTCATTTTATAAGTGACGATAACCTTATCGCCTTTTTCAAAATCTATTACGTTACCATTAGTTAATTGAAGCCGGTGATTATTTTTGAATTCATCCTGACCTGCTTGATTGACATTCCAACTAATAGCACTGCCTTGTTTAGGTGTATATTTAATCTGAATCGAATCCTTGACGAGTTCCAAATCATTAGTTTGGTCCGTAATTTTCTCAAGGTAAGCTTGTTTTTGTGTGCTAGAAAAATCGTTAATCGTAAACCGATACGAGATGACATCACCTTTATTACCCTCTGTCACCTCACCGAAATCTTTATCGGGTGTCGTTTCATTCTTTAGTTCATGTTTAATTTTAGCCGCTGGTACGACTAGATTGAGGTCTGCATAATCTGTCCCCTTAATTGAATCACCCGCATTGGATTGTCCAATAACACTAACCGTATTTCTGATGACCTTACTTTTAGAAGCGTTAACAATTGCGCTGAATGCTACCTTAACTGACTCACCTTTTTTCATCGGATTTAGTTTTAAATTTTTCAAATCAGTCACTGTCTGTGTTGTGCCATCGCTATAGCTCACTGTGATTGGGCCATTCAAATTTAACTCGGCTGGCAAATTATCAACCAACGTGCCTGATGCAAAGCCACTAGGTGAGTTGGCATCTACATGATAATTAATTTGATATGATACTTTATCACCATTAGCTGCTTGCGTAGTTGATTGATAATTCTGTTCTTTTTGGGAATCATTACGGACTAATTTGGTGACTTGATCTAAATAGTTAGCTTTTTCAACATAAAATTTCACAGTAGCTTGGCGCTTAAATGCTTGCCCACCAATATCATCTATGCAGTCTAAATTGGCTGTATTAGTTACTTCTTTACCAGCTGCTTGCGGGGCTATTGAAGCATCATATTCAATTGAAACTATTTTGTTATCTGCGACTTTGTCCTTCACATTAATTAGTAGCTCTTTTGTAGTCGTATTATAAGCTGATTCTGGCACCTTCTCTTTAGAACCATCAGCTTTTACTAATACAATACTGCTTGGATCAAGTTTAAAATCATCAGTTATTTGATCCTGTATCTTAATGCCTGAAATTCTATCTTGAAACCCAAGGTTTTTTAACGATACATCAAACTTTACAGTGTCATTAATGCGATTTTTACCATCTTTAGAAGTTAAATTCTGATACGTTTTGGAAAATACGGGGCGCACTATTTCACCAATTAAACCCTGTATCCCGTGCACAACGTGATAAACACCACCTGGTGCTAGCGTTTGATAAGGCCATTTCAAAGTATAAGTTGTATCATTGCCCGCCGGAATGACGGTTGCACCAGGGGTTAACCCAATTGGTGTATTAACAATCCCTTGACCATTAAAAGTAGCGCCTGAAAATCCCGATAACCATTTTTGGTTTAAAGGACTGCCTACAAAATCACTAGGCCCGTATTGCTGATCCATTTCCAACAATAATTTATACTTTCCAGCAGCACCTTCCAGATACAAACCTTCATTATTGCCTAATGATTGCATTGCTACTCGATCATCTTCAGCTACCGCAACATCTCCACCATAAAACACCCCAAAAGATTCATCCGTAGTCCCAATATTTTTAATAAACATTTCTTGATTGACAACTACTTTATCAGTCGTTTTTTCAGGTCTCAATAAGATTTCTATAATAAATTGATGCCCGTCACGATTAAAATCTCCCATAATTTTCATAACCGTATTGTTACCGTCTTGACCAAGATAATATTTTTTATTTTGTAACTTATTGATCAATACAGAATACTTCGAAATTCTTCCAGCAGGGGCGTTCGGATCAAAGACTAACCCAAAGGCCATTGAATTACCGTTAGCATTAATTTTGCTGGCACCATTATAATAAATTGATTCAATTTTATTATTGTCCAAAATACCAACATTAGGTTGTCCATTAATTATCAAACCTGTAGAACTATCAATTTTACTATCCTGACTACTATCTTCTCCACCCACCAGGGTCCCAAACGAATATATTAACCCTTTATTTGGGTAAGATGGTTCCATAATTGAACTAGCAGTTGTTTTCCCCGATTCTTTCCAATTAGTGATACCATCATCGATATCCGTACTTTTGACATCTGTGAGTTTGCTTTTGGTATTTTTGATAGTAACTCTTTCTTGTGATGTAGCATTATTAGTTTGTCCTAAAACTATTTTGTTACTAATTTGTAAAAACAAAATTAAACTCATTATTATCCAAAAAAAGTATCCTAATCTTTTCATTATTAAGCCTCTTTCGTGTCGTATCTCAGGAGTTGTGAACTTTTCCAAAATATGTTGGCTTGCATATATCAGTTATTTACAAATCCCTTATTGACAACATTCCCAAAATTTGTTAATGTTATTGACTGTAAGGAAGCTAATTGAATCATAACTCCTGAGTTATGATTCAACTCACAATGACACTCCAAATGCTATAAAGACAACTAACTTTATACATAAGGAATATTTAAATGTTAAAAACAGAACTATTAATAATAAAAAAAAGAGTAGCCTAATGGCTACTCTTTTTTGGATTACGCTAATACGTTGTTTTGTAGAAAAATACGATTATTAGTGTTAGATAAAAAAAGAGTAACCACTAGGTTACTCTTTCTATCTATTCTTCTAATCATTTTAATTTGTCGCTTTCAGTCACAATCATAATTAACGGTGAATATACATGTAACTGCCACCATCTGAAAGGGTTGCAGTATTTGGGCCAGCTGCGTTAGCAAAACCCATGCCGCCTTGCGTAATTGTGACACTGTTGCCACTAACTGATTGGACGTACCCAACGTGACCGTAAGTCGGATCAGCAGTCCATTGACCACCTACTGATTGACCAGGTACAAAGACAATGATTGCGCCGGCTGAAGGTGTGTGATCGACACGGAAACCAGCTGCTGATGCAGAAGCACCCCATTGACCGCCGTTACCCCAGTTGTTACCAGCCCAAGGTGCAACTTGTTTAACATACCAAGTACATTGACCCCATGCATATGAGTTGCCAGCAACGTTACCATGTGAACTACCGTCACCTTCGCTCACATTACTGTCATCGTTAGATTTCTTTGATTCACTGTTATCACTTGCTTTGTTTTCTACTTTACTTGAAGTACTTGCTTTACTGTCGCTTGAAGTACTTGTTGCTTCTGATTTATCTGAAGTGTCCTTAGCGGCTTGGTCAGCTTTTGTTGCTTTTGTTGCTTTAGCCTGATCGTTAGCAACCTTTAAAGCAGCCGCAGCTTCATCATATTGTGTTTGTAGTGCTTCTAATGTTGCTTTGTTATCATTAATCTTTTGGTTTAATGCGTCTTGTTGTTGATCTGATTTAGCTTTCATGGCCTTCAAATCAGTTTGTTGTGTTTCAAGACTTGTCTTTTCAGCTTGTAAATTAGCTTTAGTTGTTTCTTGTTCTGTCATTAAATTTGAATATTCTGCTTTAGCTGCTTTGACATCTTCTAGCGCTGATTTGCTTGCTTGATTTAACTTGTTGACTGTGAATGATCTTGCAACAAGATCAGAAAAGTCTTTTGAGTTCAAGACGAAATCAAAGTAAACATTCCCACTAACCGTGTCGCCTGTTTGTTTTTGTAGAGCAACAAGTTGTGCCTTAAGAACCGTTGTTCTTTTTTGAACTTCAGCTTTTGCGCTTGTGATTTGTGTTTTTAAGGTTGCGATTTTTTGAGTCGCTTGATCAATATTTGTTTTAGTCGTTTCAATTTTCGTCGTATTATCAGTAATTTGTTGTTGTAATTTGATATTGTCAGCATTAGCTGCAGCAATATCCTTTAATAATTTGGCAGTTTCGCTTTTATTATTTGTAATGGCTTCTTGCGTTTCATCAACTGTGGCTGCTTTAACTGCGACTGTATTTAGTGCTGAAACGGCCACCATACTCATTACAATTGCGCTTGTGATTACTTTTTTGAAAGACATTTTTTATAATTACCCCGTGTTTTATTGATAGGTTATAGTATAGACCAATAATGTTACATTCATATTACAATCAAGTTACAACCATAAGTCTCCGTTATAAAAAATCTAGTCACACCAACTGTTAAGGGACGTAACAGTCGCCTCGTGTGTCAATTATAAAAAGAGCCCCAATCAATTAGCCCCTAAAGGCTAGCTGATTAGCGCTCTATTTTAAATTATGCTTTTACACTCTTTTTACCGGCCGTTTTAATGGCATCGTTAATACCCTTCGTATATAAAATGTTACCTTTTTCAATACCACCAAAATGGGTGCCATCAGTGCCTACAAAGACTTCTGGATGGCTAGCAGCGATTTTATTCCAGTCCGTAACCGTGATAAATGGATATTTAGCCGGTAGTGTCCGTTCATAAACCGCAATTTTGGTACTATCATAAGTCGCGTCTGCATGACCGTCATACGGGGTCATAAAAATCAGACGATGTCCTTTTTTCAAATCATGGACAATCTTGTCAATTTGTTCTTTAAAATCAGGAAAAGCATTTGTGCCGATACAGATTACAACGTATTCCCGCAACTGATTATTATTTTGTTGCTCCATCAATACGTCATACGCCTGATCCATTCGACGATTACCTTCAGCGTTAATGTCACTATTTTTAACATGTTCTAATAAATAACTCCGAGCACCTAACGTGACACTATCGCCGATAATGCTAATCCCTTGAGGCACATTGTAGTTAGCTTGGCTAACTGGTGCCGTTTGTTTAGGTTGGCTAACCTTAGCGTGAACCGCTTGAATTTGATCAGTATCTTGATAAAGATTGCCGACCCACAGGTGTTGTTCTAAAGAAGACATATGTGGTGCATCAATTGCATGGTTAGCTGTCACTACGCCTAAAATCACCATGACAAACAACAACGGGCCACCGATCGCCTTTTGGTAAGCAACTGGTTTGCCCATCAAAAGTGGTTCGATGTAATAATAAGACAGTGTTGAGAAAATAACCGAACCAATTAGAGCGGCCACTACTGCCTTGGTATTGTTGTTAAAGTAACTTAAAAAGATAATGTACAATGGCCAGTGGAAAAGATACATCGCATAACTAATATCTGCTAGGTAGGTAATGAAGCGTGGTTCAGCCACATTGGGCGCCTTATCATGTAATAAACGCGCAAAGATAATGAGCCCCCCTGTGATTAAGCTCCCTAGCAAGATCCCATAAGCATACGTACTGGCTTGATCAAACTTGAGACGCGTGCCTAAACCAAATAATAACAATGCACTGACTACAAATCCCATTAACGGGGTCCGCCAGGTCAAGCGACTCGTTAATTGATTAAAGCCCTTTGCTGATTGACCAACGCCACAAAAGCTCCCAATCATTGCACCGACAAAGAATGGATAGCCATGCGTTAAACTTGAGAAATAAATCGGTGAATATTCAGATAACCCTTTAATTTGCGTAAACATTGATAGAAAACTAACGGCAAATAGAATAAAGGAAACGCTGAAAATTGCCGTTCTAAAATGCTTCGCACTTTTGACAGTCCTTGAAACAAGATAGACCATTAAGCCCCAAATTAAATAAAAGTGCATTTCAACTGCTAATGACCATGTATGCACAAATAAGTGCGGAATAAAATTAGTTTCATAACTGCCACCCGTACTAATTTCATAAAAATTAGTTGTAAAACTCAAAGTAGCTGTAATTTGTTTCGTTAAATTCGTTCTTAAATCCGGATTCGCAATTAAAGATAGCGGCACTGCGATTAAAACCATTAATAATAATGGTGGAAAAATCCGGTTAAACCGGCGGCGATAAAACGCCCATAACTTCACTTGATCACGCCGGATAAATTCATCAATAAACAGCGCTGTAATGAGGTAACCTGAAAAGGTGAAAAAGACATCGACCCCGACAAAGCCACCGGCATATCTTGTTTTAAAGTAGTGATAGTATAAAACCATCCCAAGGCCAAAAATGCGAATTAAACTAAACCATCTAATTCTTGCTTTCTTGATACTTCCCATTAACGAGATCCCCCTTATAAGTCACATGGTTTTTCTTCAGTTCACCTTTACCATAAGGTGCGCCCGCTTTAAATTGGCCCTTGTACTGCCAACCTTCATGAGAAATAAATTGCCCCGTGCCGTCAAAACGACCATTTTTAAATTGGCCACTATAATAGTCACCATTTTTTAACATGAGCTTACCATCACCACTGAAGCGGCCCTTCTCAACAGCCCCCTGATACTGTAATCGATCACGATCTAAACTGATTGATTGCACCCCGCTATCGCGTGGTTCCAACGTAATCACCAAACACACAAAAACAATCAACAAAAGAATACTTAACATAATGTTGGCACCCTTTGAAAAGAAACTTTTCACCTGTTGCATTCCGTCATAATCCTCCCCCAAAATAATGTTACTCAATAGTAATGAATAACATTAATGATGTTATCCAAATCTCCATTACTACTAATGTGCCAACTAAATTAAGCCCTTAAAATTGTTAGCACCATAAGCATACCAACTTTATCATAATTTAGATGAGCTGCCAATCCAGTATTTTGAAAATTCATCTATCATTAACCATTCATTATTTTTGATGAAGACATTAAAAAAGCTAACCACTAAAGTGGCTAGCTTTCTCGGTTAGTAATCCCATGGATAATCAAGATTGATTTGTTGATTAAACGCTTGTTGATTTTTAAAATTAGCCAAACGTTGTGCTTTTCTTTGACTATAACCTGCACAGATGAATTGTTCCTCGGCCGTTACTGGTGTAATCGCAGGTAAATCGGGCGTCTTTTCAGTCGTAACAAAGGTTAAAAAGGCGGTCAAACCCAAGAAACGCTCCCCGGTTTGTAAATGTTCGCCAATAATTTTTGTAAAAACTTCAATTGAACGGTGGCCAACACCGACCACGTAGCTTTCAATACATAAGGAATCCTGTAATTTAAATGGCGCAATAAAATTTAATTGATCAATACTGGCCGTCACGGTTTCAACGCGCGCTAGCCGACTAGCTGCAATCGAAGCTGCCCCATCCAATAGTTCTAATAATCGGCCACCATAAACTGTTTCATGCTCATTCAAATCACTCGCAAAGACCCGATGATTACTAATTGATAAAGTTTGGCGACAAGTTACTGATTCTGTCATTCAAAACGCTCCATTCACAATTAATCCAAAGTAGGGATTACTAAGCGACTTGCACTTAGATCCACTTGGTATTGGTTTTGTTGTTCTTCACGCAATGTCATGCCCATATCCGTTGCATAGATTACCAAACCTAGCTGATGGCCCGCTGCTAGATGGTAATGCGTAGGTTGTAAATCTAGTTGAACCTCATAAAAAGTATCTGCGTTTACTGTCTCAGTTTGATAGCTATTGTGGCGATTTTGTAAATTGAGATGGCCCTTAGTAATCAATTGATAAGGACTAAGGGGCCCTAATTTAAATTCTTTCAAATCATCATAACGCCAGTGATAGCCTAATTGTTGCCCTTTAGCGGCTAAAACCGCTGGTGCTGTGCCTAAACGACTGAATAAGCCGTAATCGACCAACATCACGCTCAACAAACCACGATTGGCATTAACTGCGACTTTCGTTTTCAACTGTACCCGCCCATCAATCACTAATTGTTTCGATTGGGCTGGTGATAACATTAATAAGCGGTTTTGCGCAAAGTCAGATTGTGGTGCTAGTAATTGATCCTGCCAAATAGCCTCACTGAGATGCTGTTTTTTAAACAAAGCTACACCATCATCAACAAAATTAGCCACGGCCGTTGTCGATTTCTGATCCAAATCCAGATGTTCTTGATCGTTTAAGAAATACGTTTGCCGTGGATTTTTAGGGTTTAACCAATCATCTTGGGTATGCCAAGTTGCTTCTTGCGTATTATCTTGAATTGTCACGGTTGGTAAAACCTCTGGCGCATGGTTGTCAATGTCTAACAATTGATAACTCAACCATAAGTTCATCATATCGGTAAAGTCGATTGATTGGATATTATTCATATAAATATGTTGCCCTTGATGCAAGAAAATTTTCTTTTCGATTGGCAATTGCCGTAAATCATCCCATAGTGCCCCGGCATTTTGCAATTTAACGTTCCAATCATTTAAACCATGGACTAAAACGACATCACAATTGATTTTTTGAACATTGTCCCGGTAATTACGTGCCGCCCAAAAGGCGTTGTAATTCCCTGTGATCCGATCTTGGCCTTCTCGTAAAGCTGCTAACTGCTCTTCAAAAAGTGCGCCGGATTTAGCGTGATCTGCCGCATCCATCTGTCTAGTTTGACAGAGTTTTGCTAAAACATCTGCATCTTCACCTTGGCAATCAACCGGGGCCACTACCAAGCCGTTTTCACGGTAGTAATCATACCAACTGGAGATGGCGGCTTCGGCGATAACCGTCTTCAACCCCTCGACACCAGTTGTCGCAGCGGCAGTCGCCAAAGTGCCTAGATAAGACTTCCCAGTCATGGCGACTTTTTGATTGCACCACCAAGCCTTAATTTCAATCCGATCTGTTTTGTTAGTATAAGCCCGCCGATTACCCGCTAACCATTCAATAATCGCAGTGGTAGAGGCTGTTTCTTCTGGTGAACCACACGTCCGCATGCCATCTGAACCCCGGGTCCCGATACCACCGGCATAAACCGTTGCAAACCCCCGTGCTAAGAAATAATCATTTAACAGGTAGTTACTATCATCAGCGGCTTCTAATTCCGTTTCAGTTGTTTCTCCAAGTGGTTCTCTAGCGGCCGGTATAGCTTGTTGGCCCTCGGTCTTCAAATCCGTCAAGTGGGGTTGGATAGCCGCTTTAGGTTCAATTGGCACATCGACGTTATGCAAATCAGCATCAACATCGTTAGTCCCCTTATAATAAGGACTAGCCGTGTATAAAACAGGGACACGTAAGCCTTGTTCCGTTTCTTTAGGTCTAAAGATTGTCGTTTCAAGCAAGTCAAGGTGCCCGTCCAAATCGGTATCCAAACTGGATTCAACATAAACCACTTCACGAATAAAGTGTTGTGTATCAAACACGGGTTGGGTTTTACCATTAAAAATTAAGAACGCCGGTGCAGCTGCTTTTTGCCAGTGCGCAAAGAAGCCGCGATTAGCCAAGCAATCTAAATAAAGCATGCCGTTTTGACTACGGGTTGTTAATAAGAGGTAAACAGCTTCTAAAAAGAGTTGTTGGGTTAAGACTGGTTGATCAACATATGGTATGCCAACTTTTGCCATGAATCGCCGGGGATGATTAAATTGAAAATCAGTGGCCACCTTAAACCCTAGCAATTGCAATGCAATATTATAAAATGTTCGTTGATCAAATGAAGTTGAGATGCTTGCCAAATAATCCGCTAAATTTAAACTAGCCGTCGCTTGAATTTTTTGCATCTGTTCATGTTGAGCCGTTTTTGAATGGGCCTCTGGGAAGAACCGTGCGAATATTTGTTGTGCTAAAGTTTGAACTGATAGTGCTTCATAGCCTTCATCAAGGAGCTTAATCCGTTGTAAGGCCTTTATTTGTTCCGAATAAGTGGTGGTTAACCGTGCAAACTGATTTAATTTCATTTTTTTACCCCATTTCTACGAATTTCAATTGACATCAGATACTTCAATTGCTTATAATATAGCATGTTGCTTGATAATCTAAAAGCAATAACCAATCTTTTTGTCATAGTAGCTCAGCTGGATAGAGCAACGGTCTTCTAAACCGTAGGTCGCGAGTTCGAATCTCGCCTGTGACATTTTGGCGTCATCCGAGACAATCTTGATAGATGAGAACGTTGTTAAATCAACGTTCTCATCTATTTTTTTGTGCGTTAAAATATTCTTGCCACCCAAGAACCACACATATTTCTGTAAGCGTTTAAATTGTTTAAAGCGCGCCGGCCTAATATACTTATCTTAACAATAAGTTACCTAGAAAGGATGTTGTCTTATGTTAACGACTTATCAAAAAATCCTAGTCGGTGTCGATGGTTCCGAGCTTGCCAATAAAGCTTTTATGGAAGCTGTTGAAATTGCCAAGCGCAACGACGCTGAACTATTTGTCGCGCGAATTGTCCCGAATGATATTTTCGTTTCACCAGATGCAAGTATGTACGCCAAGGTGACCGCTTTAGAGAAAGATCGGGTAAAATCCCAACTAGCTGCTAACGTGCGTTACGCGCACAACCATGGCCTTGAAAAGGTAACCCCCATTTTAGAAGTCGCTTCTCCTAAAAAAGAAATTGCGATTCGCATCCCCGAAGAATTTGGAATTGACCTGATCGTCTTAGGTATTACCGGTAAAGGGGCTATCGAACGAATGATGGTTGGTTCTGTCGCCCAATATGTCAGCAGCCACGCTAAGGCTAACGTTTTGCTGGTCAAATAAGGATTTAAAAAGGCACGTCCTACAAAATTTTGTAGGGCGTGCCTTTTTTGCAATCTTAAAAATTAAACGTTCTAAACCAATCATGACTGCCTTGTTCTTGAAAAAGACCACCATCAAAGCCACTTAGCGTATAGCTCACACCCATGATTAAAAGGCCGATGACGATCATCACTAAACTAATCTTAAACCAATTCATTCTAATTTTTGTGAGCATTTAAGCCACCACCTTTGATTGTCTTTGACTTTTTCGAATCAACCACCGTGTTAAGCCGATTGAAAACTGCACAATATATTTTGAAAAATACCAGGTTATCCCACCGATTAGGATGCCAACACCCACCATCACAAAACTTATGCCCAGTTGCATCAAGCCAACTACGGCGCCCTCGCTTAAAGCGACAAAGCAGGAGAAGATTAAACTAACGCCACCGCCCACAATGCCAGCGATTGCTAGTGTCCCACCGATCAAAGGCCCAATCCATAGCAATAAATAACCCACCGCGAGTAAAACAATTGCGGTTAATAACAAACTACCCCAAAGTGGCGAGCCCAACACCAACAATACGACTAACATTATTAATACTAACGGTGACATTTTTTGCCGTTGAACCTGTGTTGGTTGAAACTGATCCGCCAATTGAGCGGCGATTTGATTGGGGGTCTCTAAACTAGCTATCACGGCGCCTTCAGTTTCCCCGCCTTCAATGTGGTCATCAATCAATTCATCGTAATAATCAATCGTGTTGGCAGCATCGCTCACGCCATAGCGCGTTAAAGCGGCCGCTAAATCTTTGATAAACTCATTTTTAGTCATGATGCTTCTCCTTTAATATACTCATAGATTGTCGTTACTTGTGTCCATTCCTTTAAAAACTGGTCAATCGCAGCTGTGCCAATAGGTGTTAGGTGGAAATATTTCCGTAACCGTCCATTATGCGCCACTTGGTAACTTTCAATCTGTGCTTGTTTTTCGAGCCGTTTTAAGATGGGATACAAAGTTGAATCAGAGATTTCAATGACGCTTGAAGTATCTTTAATAATCTGATAGCCATAGGAATCGGCTTTTTTAAGCGTTGCTAAAACACAAAATTCTAACAACCCCTTCTTTAATTGCGCGTTCATGTCATCATCCTTTCAAAATATAATACTATACTTTGCATAGTATTATGTCAAACATAATTAGCCATAAAAAAAGGATCTGGGACAAAAGTAAATTTTGTCTCAGACCCCTTCTTGATAACCGAATGTTGCTAGTATAAACGTGCTTTTGTCAGTAACTTTCTGCGTTTTGCTAAACTTGTCAAATTGGTGATTTCATCACCGATTCGCCCAGTTCTGCAAATACTCAAAAGCTAACCACTGACAACACATTCTTTTTAAATTAGTCTCGATTACCGAAACCAAAGATTTGGATCATAGTAATAAATAAGTTAACGAAATCTAGATAAAGTGTTAAAGCACCCATCACGGCTAATCCTGAGATTGAAACTTCCCCAGTTGAACCGTATTGACGATATAACAAGCTTAGTTTTTGGTTATCCCAGGCTGTTAAAATGATGAAAACAATTAACATTGCATAAGATAAGAAGTACTCGATAGCAGCTGAGCCCATGAAAGCATTAACGAGGGATACAATAATAATCCCAATTAAGCCCATCATGGCAAACTTCCCAAAACCACTTAAGTTGTTCTTCGTCATCCGGCCGTAAGCCGACATCGCAACAAAGACTAATGCACTGGAAATAAATGCGGCACCAATCTGACCGATGTTATACGCTAATAAGATGACCGTAAACGTTAAGCCGTTTAACAGCGCGTAAGCAATAAACATCATCATTGAAGCTGACGGATTCTTGGTTGCCTTGCGACTGATCTGAACGACCAAAATCATTTCGACAATCATTAATCCCCAGACCATCCAAGTACTGCTACTGCTTAAAATGGCTACGGTTTGACTTGCAAAAACTGTGACTAGTAAAACAGCAACGAGTGCTGATATACCAACCCCTAAAGCCATTAATCCGTATACTTTACTAAAAAATCGTGATTCGCTATCGACATTGACCACGCGTCTTCCATCCATGAATAATCACCTCTTAATATTTCTAACGAGGTATAATCCTCGGTTAGCAATATTGTAACAAAAAATGACTAAAACACAATCATCTTGCCTGAATCTTTAGTTATCCTTAGGACTTAAGTTACTTAATAATTCTTCGTAAGCATATTCGTATTTTTGAACATCGCCGGCCCCCATGAAGACGACTACTGGTTGTTCAAAGTCTAATAATGGTGACATGTTATCCAATGTAAGGACCCGGCCACCCTTAGTGATTTTAGCACCTAAATCAGCGCTTGAAACCTTACCTGATTTTTCACGAACAGAACTGAAGATATCTGTTAAGAAAACTTCATCCGCAAGGTTTAAACTAGCGGCAAAGTCGTCCATTAACGCAATTGTCCGGGTAAATGTATGCGGTTGGAAAACTGCTACGATTTGGCGATCTGGATATTTTTGACGGGCTGCATCTAAAGTCGCTTTAATTTCTGATGGATGATGCGCATAGTCATCAATAATCGTAACGTCTGCAACTTTCTTTTCAGTAAAGCGGCGTTTAACCCCCTTGAAGTCAGCCAATTCACGTGCAACTTCACGGCCATCAATTTTTTCGAGGTAACTAACGGCAATCACAGCTAAACTATTAAGTACGTTGTGTTCGCCGTATAATGGCACGTGGTAATGCCCGATATTTTCATCGTGATAATAAGCATCAAATTCTGACCCTTCAACGGTCCGTTGAATATTGCGTGCTTGGAAATCATCGTCTGACTTAGTACCGTAGTAATAAATTGGGGCATTTGCTTTTAGTTTTCTTAATTCTGGATCATCACCCCAGGCAAAAATCCCTTTTTGCACCTTATAGGCTTCTGATTGGAAAGCATCGAAAACATCTTCAATGCCCGTATAATAATCGGGATGATCAAAGTCGATGTTGGTCATGATTAAGTAATCTGGTGAGTAAGCTAAGAAATGACGGCGATATTCATCCGCTTCAAAAGCGAAGAATTGTGCATCTTTGATGCCCTTACCGGTTCCATCCCCCACTAAGAAACTTGTTTTAGCAACGCCACTTAAAACGTGTGCTAATAAACCACTGGTACTTGTTTTACCATGCGCACCAGCAACACCGATACTGGTATAATTTTTCAAGAGTTCACCCAAGAATTGGTGATAACGCACAACTGGCAAGCCCATTTCCAGCGCGGTCTTAATTTCAATTTGATCATCTTGGAAAGCATTACCAGCAATTACCGTCAAGCCTTCGTGAAGATTATCGGCTGAGAAAGGTAAAATTTTAATACCTGCCTTCTCCAAATCCCGTTGTGTAAAGGTATATTGGTCGATATCTGACCCTTGTACTTGATAACCTAAATCGTTTAATACGAGCGCTAAAGCACTCATGCCTGATCCTTTAATACCCACAAAGTGGTAAACCGTTTCACTTGTTATCATTTTAAATGTCCTCTTTTCAGAAAGTCACTAAGTATATTTAAATCAAATCTCTTTAAGTTTACCATATCGGGCGTTTGAGCTAAATAATGAATCCTTAAAAATCAACATTTCCTCAAAAAAAGCGGCCCGGGCAAAAATAACTTTTGCCCGGGCCGCTCTGTATTTAACCTAATACTAAATAATCTTCAATATTCATGAAATAAACTTTATACCACGTTAGGAACGTGAAAATTGTCCAAATCTTACGACGGCCATTAATCCGCTGTTCCTTATTAGCGTCAAGTAAAGCTAGTAATTGACCTTGATCAAAGAATTCACTGACGAAATCTTCGCTAAAGAGCGCTTTGACTTGTTCATAATACTTATCAGTTTCTAACCATTGCTTGATGGGTACTGGGAAACCTAACTTAGGTCTGTTGGCCCAAGCAGCTGGTAAATGCTTAGCAGAAGCTTGACGGTAAGCATACTTAGTATCCTTACTGTTAATCAAGTATTCAGTTGGCACTTGCCCAGCAGTTTTAGCAACTTTCGGATCTAAAAATGGTACCCGAAGTTCCAAGCTGTGCGCCATTGATAATTTATCAGCTTTTTGCAAAATATCATTTAACATAAAGTGATGCATATCAATGTATTGCATTTGTGAAACGGGATCAGCATCTTTAACCCGATCAAAGTCCGCTTGATAATTTTCTTGAATCGTTGCGTCATTTTGATAAGCAGGTTTCAAGTATTGATTGGCTTCATCGGAACCAAAAATACTTGGATTTTCGATATCATAAATTACTGATTGACCGGCATAAAATTCCTTAGGGTTAGCCAAGTTCGTATATAAATGAACCCGACCAGGGAAGGCTGGCATCTTTTTGACTGTCTTCGCCAATTTAGCACGAGCACCCTTTGGTAATTTCTTCAAACTAGATGTGAAAGCCTTGATTGTTGTGTTGTGTGAATGCATTCCGTAGTTAACGTAGCCGGCAAACAATTCATCAGCACCTTCACCTGAAAGCGCAACGGTCACTTTTTCACGGGCAAAACGTGATAAGAACCATAATGGCACACATGATGGGTTCCCGTCTGGTTCGTCCAAGTAATATTGGATTTTATCAAATTCAGCAAACGCATCGTCCGCTTTAACTTTAGTTTCATTGAAGTTAAAGCCCAGTTCGTCTGCCAAAGCACGAGCAGCTGTTACTTCATTATAAGTTTGGTCGTCAAAACCAACACTGAAGACTTCTTGTGGTTGCAAGATACTTGTCACGTAACTACTGTCGACCCCTTCTGAAAGAAAGGCACCCACTGGTACGTCAGCAACGTTATGCATCTTGATTGATTCTTCGACAGAAGCATCAATTTTCTTAACTTCTTCTTCAAAAGATAAGTTAGAAGGATCAAATTGCATATCCCAGTACTTCTCAATATCTAATTGGCCATCCTGGTAAGTGAAGTAATGACCGGCCGGGAATCTGAAGACCCCTTCAAAGAAAGTCTCTTGTAAATCATTGTATTGGTTCATCATGAATGATTTAAGTGCCTGCTTGTTTAATGTCCGCTTAAATTCTGGATGCCGCATGAATGTTTTAATTTCACTACTAAACATAAAGGTGCCATCATCAAGCGTTGTGTAATAAAGGGGCTTGATCCCGAAGAAATCACGGGCGCCAAATAAGGTCTTCGTTTGTAAATCGTAAATCACGAACACAAACATCCCACGAATCTTCTTCAAAACATCTTTGCCCCATTGTTCATAGGCATGCAAAATTGTTTCAGTATCTGAATCCGTCTTAAATTCGTGACCTAATGGTTCCAATTCCTTACGAATTTCACGGTAGTTGTACACTTCACCATTAAAGAAAATCAATTTAGTATGATCTTCATTATAAATGGGTTGATCACCTTTGGTTAAATCAATAATTGATAACCGTCGGAAACCAAGTGCCACTTTATCATCGATGAAATCCCCCGCACCACTTGGGCCACGATGTTTAATGACATCCATTTGTTGGTTCAATACTTCTTTTTTCTTTGGTAAATCAAACAATCCACCAGCAAATCCGACAATCCCACACATACGGTTAACTCCTCTTTAATAGTCTGATATTAATCTCTTCATTAGACTTTTAATCATTTATTATCAAAAAATTTAAAAACTAAATAACAATTAATTAGGCTTCATTAACTAATTAATTGCTATTTACTATCATACTATTTTATTTTTAATAAGCCCATAACAAATTCGTAAGTTGCTTAATTATTTTAATAGCGCGGCAACTGCATCAGCCGTCACTGCTTGGCCAACTTCCCAATCATCTGGTAAGACCATAATGCCTTTGGCCGGTGCACCTTCGACACCAATTTCACGGGCAGCACAAATCATACCATCACTTTGAACACCACGTAATTGACCAGGCCAGATGATTTTACCTTCTGGCATCACTGCGCCAACTGTTGCGACAATTACTTTTTGGCCTTGCGCAATGTTTGCAGCCCCACAAACGATTTGAACCGTTTGATCAGGTGCAATTTGGGTTTGTGTCACGTGCATATGATCGGAATCTGGATGCACATCGCATTCCTGCACATAACCAACCACAATGTGTGGAGTCTCGTCAGCAACTAAATCAGGTGTGAAATCAGCAGCTTCAAGAGCTTGATTTAAAGTTGCGACATCCGCAGCACTGAGCGCTTGGACCCCGTTAAATTGTAATTCAGGTAATAATTGATCGATTGCTAAAAAGTTATAACCAATTGTCTGATCTGCTTGATCGCTAATTCTGACAATTGATTGTTTCTCAGTCGTTACCTGATTAGCCACATCTGGTTGGGTCATCACAACGAGAATATTTGGAAAAGATTTTTGGTTCATACTTGCAATTAGCATTTTATGACTCCTTTAAAATTAACTTAATGAGTGAATAAATTCTGAAATTTCACGTTTTGTCTTCCGGTCCTTATTCACAAAACGACCAACTTCACGGCCATTATCAATCACAACAAAGCTTGGAATACCGAAGATTTCCCATTCTTCACAAATATCGATGTATTGATCACGATCAATTTCGATAAATTCATATTCTGGGAATTCAGCTTCGATTTCAGGCATTGCGGGTTTAATAAACCGGCAATCGCTACACCACGTTGCTGTAAAAAATAAGACATGTTTTCCTTTGGTAATGAGATGGGTTAGATTTGTTTCTGCCATCTTTGCGAATTCTTTCATTATGCACCCCTTCAATTTAACTACTCGTTTTAATATAAGCGGTTTGTGGTCAAATGTCCACTCTTGTTCCTCAAAAAAGTGTGCTATACTATTTAAAGATAAATTTACTGAGGAGTTTTTTTTTGAAAAAAAATAGTCAAACGTTAAAATATCTCTTAACTGGTTTCGGACTAGCCGTTGCGGCAGCAGCCGGTACCAGACAATATAAAACCCAACAGAAGATGGTTAAGCTCGACAAGATTTTAGAAGATGTTAAAGCAAGCCTTCGCCATGAAGGGCAAATCGTCGGCTCTTGGATTGAGGAAAGTCCTCATCTATTTTCACAAAACAAGCGGACTTTCCCAGTTTATCAAGGCGGTGTTATCTGCGAACGTGAAGAAGGCACGAACCAATTCCACTTCAAAGTTGATGCTAAAACGGGTGTTGTCATTGAATTTTCACAACTTTAAACAAATAAAAACACTTACCGGATTGGTAAGTGTTTTTTGTTTGGCTTGAGATGCTATTTTGAAACGTGTTTTTTAAAGCAGACTATTTGTAATGTGCTTCTAAACGATAAATAACTTGGCCGCGCTTACTGAATTTTTCTTCATATTCTGTTTGGATATTGTCTTCTGCTAAATCACTATTGTGTAAATCAAGTGAAATATCATCAAAAACCATCCCGTACGCATTTAAACTCACTAATGAGTATTCAAACAAGCCTTGGTTATCGGTCTTAAAACGTAAATAACCCGTTGGTTGCATAATTTGTTGGTATTCAGCCAAGAATGATTTATAGGTTAAGCGCCGTTTTTCATGGCGCGTTTTAGGCCAAGGATCAGAGAAGTTTAAGTAAACCCCTGCGACTTCGTTTTCGGCAAAAAAAGTCGTCAATGCGGCCCCATTCCCTAACAATAATTGAAGATTAGGGAGTTTCAACTCAACTTGTTTTTGCAAGATAACGGCAATCGCTGATTCTTGAATTTCAACCGCGATAAAGTTGCGGTCTGGGTATTTTTGAGCCATTTGAGTAATGAATTGCCCCTTACCTGAACCGACTTCGATATAAATTGGTTGTGCCTTGGCAAAACGGCTTTGCCAGTTACCGGCAATCTTTTCTGGGCTCACCAAGATCATGTCTGGATTTTCAGCGATTAAATCCGCTGCCCAAGGTTTGTTTCTTAAACGCATAATAAACTCCTCATTTGCTGCCAATTAAAAAGGTTGGACAATTGCCCAACCTTTTGGCATTTAATTTTTTTTAATTATTTCAGAAAGAACTTCTTCTAAACGCAATATGTCATGGTTCATTTCAGTAAAACGACCACGCTGATAATGGTGCTTAATGCTTTGGAGTAAGTTCAAACTACCGTACCAGTTAACGCGCATCAATAATTCAGGCGTTACCTCTAAACCGTAGTTTTCAAGCCACTCTTGCCATTCTTGACGTGGAACATATTGAAATAAAATCATTCCGAAATCGACAGCTGGATCAGCTAACATTGCTGAATCCCAATCGACTAGGTACAAACGATTGATATCAGACAACAACCAATTCTTATGACTTAAATCGCCATGACACACCTCTAGAGAAGGTGTTTGTAATGCTGACATCGTGTCTTTTAAATACTGACTCGTTTGTGCTAAAAAAGGATGTTGCCGTAAATCTTGCGGTAAATCATAGAAGTAAGTCTGCAACATCTCTGGTGCTTGCCAGACCTGACCACCAACCTTTTGTAACATGCGTTTTAGTAGATGCGATTGATGCACCCGCGCCAATAATTTGGCAACTTGCGGGCTATTCATCTCGTCACGCTTGAGCGTCCGACCATTTAGCCATTCTTGTGCGGTTAACACATCCCCACTTGAGATCCGTTTGGTCCAGATTAAACGTGGTGTAATGCCTTCTGCAGAAAGAGCCGCTAAAAATGGCGACGTATTTCGTTTTAAAAATATCTTCTCTGATGCCCGGACGCCTAAATAAGCGGCACCCGTATCACCACCAGCTGAACGTACTTGCCAACCGGTATCTAAGTCGAAATTCATCCACCCGACTCCTTTACAATAAAATAAGGTGCCTACCCCGTGGCACCGCGTTACTTCAACTGATTTTTAACTACCAGTATCATATAATACGCACACGTGCTACGTCAAGTAGACACCCCTTCGAATTCGGGATTATTTAACCAATCGTTTTGGTAAATAGAACTGAACAAAAACACCCACTAAGCTAAATAGCGCAACGATACTTAAGCCGACATATCCGCTGAAGCCCATCGTTAATAGGAGTATCACGCTAAACAAGATTGCTTGGCACAATAATAAACCCAGTAAAAGTTGTTGAAAAGCTTTCACGCGAGCTTGTTTAGCAACCGGATACAGATGGGTAAAAATAATTTGTTCGTATTGGGTATAAAACGGTAATAATTGAAAGCCGACTAAGTAGATTAATAACAACCCTAGCGCTAAGCTCAACCACCAGAGATGGCTGAAACATAGAATGATGCCTCCTAAAACCACTAGGCGAACGTATAACCCGCTAAACTCTGTCCCGCGAACAAAACCACGTGTGTATAGATACAAATATGGATTGCCAACTCGCTTAGCAACTGGCAATAACCAATCCAAGTAACGGCGCCGTTTAACCTGACTATTTAACCCCGGTACATCTGTAAAGAGATTGTATAGGCGATAAATCCGCCCCATTCTTGAATCCTCAGCGCTGACCGCTGCTAACCAATCAAACAATGTTGCTTGTTGAATAGTTGCCAACTGACGCCGTTGATAGTAAGCCAACCCGCTTGCGATTAAGACTCCCGCAAGCGCCCAGCCGCTAAAAAGTTGGCTACCGATTAACAGCCAGTCAATTAATAACCAAACAACCTTGGGTAGCTTGGCATCTATTTGGTACCAATTCAATAATTGATTTGAAAAGCGGCGATCTTTGATTGCAATTAATGTAGCCCAAACAAGCAGCAATTGCCAGCTCGGCACAGTTTTTGTAATCAGCAGGGTTGGTGCAATTAATCCCGTTACCAGCCCGGTAAAAACGACCGGTAACCAGGTGCTATACCCCCGCGCCGCTTTTAAATAAACCGGCAAATCACTTTCCTTCGGTAACAAAAAGACACTGTCCGCCTCTTTAAGCAAGGTTGCAAAGCGACCAAAGCTAACTGCCGCTAATAAGACGAGACTTAATAGTAATTTAAGCCACCATGCTTTGGGATCCAAGGTTTTGACGGCATTAGCATACGTATAACCTAATGCGCCCAGTAGAAAAATTAAAGCTAAGACGAAATGGTCATTAAAAACTAGTTTGAGATATTTAACTTGTTCTTGAATATGTTGTCGAACACGTTTTTGCCATAACTGTCGCATCATTAACCTTCTTTCGTCATTTGCAAATAGATATCATCTAAGTTTGCATCTGCCATGTTAAATTCTGCCTTCAGTTCTTCAAGCGTCCCGGTTGTCCGGACCTTACCTTGATTCAATAGGACAAACGAATCGGCGTATTGTTGTGCCGTGGCTAAAATATGGGTCGACATCAAAATCGCCGCCCCGGCTGCTTTTTTCTCAGCAATAATATCTAATAAATCATGAATAGCGAGCGGATCAAGTCCCGTGAAAGGCTCATCTATGATGAATAAGTCAGCATCAGTCATAAAAGCGTTGACGATCATCACTTTTTGGCGCATCCCTTTTGAAAAATGAACTGGGAACCAATCCAACTTATTGTCGAGTCGGAACTTTTTCAACAGCACCATCGCTTTATTCCATGTTTTTTCGAAATCCAAATCGTAGGCCATCATTGTTAATTCTAAATGTTCCCGCAACGTCAATTCTGGGTAAAGGACTGGTGTTTCAGGCACATAGGCCATACTTTGCCGATATTGATCTGGATTGGATTGCAACGTGACACCATTGAGCGTAATCGTCCCTTTTTGCGGTGTCAATAACCCAATAATATGTTTAATGGTTGTTGATTTACCGGCTCCGTTTAAACCGATCAAGCCGACAACCTGTTGATTGGGAACTGTAAAGCTCACCGTTTGGAGTACTGGTACGTGGGCGTAACCACCCGTTAATTGCTTAATTTCTAGACTCATTTAACTTGCCTCATTTTACTTAAATTAAAATTAGTTGATACCCTTTTCTGACAAACACTTAACACGAATTTTATCATCAATGATTAATTTTAACAAACCCTTTCATTGATAACGAACGATTAACTCAATTGGCCGTGATTTAGTAGCAGAAAGCGCGTTATTATGATAGCATTAACGGTATACAGCACTCCAATCTATAGAAAGTAGGTATTTAATTAATGGATGATTGTATTTTTTGTAAAATTGTTCGTCAGGAAATTCCGAGCACCGTTGTCTATGAAGATGACGTTGTCAAAGCATTTCTCGATATTACCCAGACCACCCCTGGCCATACCCTAATCATTCCCAAGCAACATGTTGCCAATATTTTCGAATATGACGCCGACTTAGCTGCAGCGGTTTTCAGCCGGGTGCCCAAGATTGCTAATGCGATTAAAGCAAGTAATCCTGCCATCAAAGGGATGAATATTTGTAATAATAACGGTGAGGTTGCTTACCAATCTGTTTTTCATTCTCATATCCACCTACTCCCTCGCTACACGACAGCAGATGGCTTCTCTATACAATTTGCTGATAACTCAGCGGATTATACACCAGAAAAGTTGCAAACGATTGCTGATTCGATTAAAAAACAATTGGAGGCTTAGCGATGTCATTTTCAAAAGGATTACTGGTTGGTAGCCTCCTGGGCACAACTTATGCACTATTAACCGCTAAAAAAACGGGGCTAGAACGGCAACAAGCAATCAGCCATTATTTAACGGACGTCACCAACCAAGCACAAGATGTTCAAATTAGTGCAATTAATTTACAAAACACTGCCAGTCAGCTTTCAGATGAAATTAAGACCACCGCTGTTGATTCACTTGCGGATATTAGCGATGCTGTTCAAACTTTTTCATTTGAAGCGCAACCGCGTGTTGCCCAAATTTCAGAATCAATTAACCGCCTTACAAACGATTTAAAGGCGCTATAACAGCATTTATCTGTCTTTTTTAAGTCTCTTCATAAAAAAGCTAAATTTGAAGGTTCTGTGAAATTTTCGCTCACTGATTTAATTCAGCCCGTTTATGTGTTATATTAATTGATGAATTCACGGTATTAATCGTATTTACAATAATTGATAAGGATGTGTCATATAATGAAAAAATGGCTATTAGCCGCTGCCAGTCTATTAATGGTAGTTACACTAGCAGGTTGTGGTAGCAACACAATCGCAACTCTTAAGGGTGGTAAAATCACTCAAGACGAATTCTACAAAGAAATTAAGGAAACTTCTGCCGGCAAGCAACAAGTACAACAAATGATCTTGCAAAAAGCGCTTCAAGAACAATACGGTAGCAAGAGCCTCGACAAAAAAATCGACAAAACTTACAACACTTATAAAAAACAATACGGTTCATCTTTCAACTCAGTACTTGCACAAAGTGGTTTAACAACAACTTCATTCAAAAACCAAATCACAACGCAAATGTTAGCTAACGCTGCTTTAAAGGCTAACAAAAAAGTAACCAATGCTGATTTGAAGAAACAATGGAAATCATACGAACCAAAAGTTGAAGTTCAACATATCTTAGTTGAAAAGAAAGACACTGCTGAAACAGTTATTTCTGAACTTAAGAAAGACAACTCAACTAAGAACTTCAACGCTTTAGCTAAGAAGTACTCAACAGATACTGGTACTAAAAAAGATGGCGGTAAATTACCTGTCTTTGATAGCACAGATACATCATTAGATGCAACCTTCAAAACAGCTGCCTTCAAGTTGAAGACAAACGAATACACAACCACACCGGTTAAGACATCATATGGCTACCACGTTATCCGGATGATCAAGAACCCTGGTAAAGGTAAGATGGCAGATCACAAGAAGACATTAACTGACCAAGTTTACGCTAAGTGGTCTAGTGATCAAACTGTGATGGCTAAGGTTTACACGAAGGTACTTAAGAAAGCCGACGTAACAATCAAGGATAAAGATTTATCAGATATCCTTTCAAGCTACGGCGTTAACGCTAAGAAATCATCAGCTAAATCATCAAAATAATCAGTTTTAAAAAAGAGCTTCAACCAAACAGATAACTGTTTGGTTGAAGCTCTTTTTTTAGTTAGTCTTGCGACAATTGTTGATCATTAACTGGCCGGTAGAAATGCCGACCATCCATTGCAAAAAGCCGTTCAGTATACTGCCCTGCTTCTGCATGTTGTAAAGATTGCGTCATCATCGTAATGCTGGCGTCCATTTCATCGATTTGATGAAGCACTTCTGCTTCTAAGATTTGTGGTCGCACTGGTGACCCATATTCCATTAAACCGTGATGGGCTAAGACAACATGTCTGAGTACCAACATATCTTCACTATTAATATCGATTTTTAACGTTTCACAGGCCTTAACAATCTCTTCATCAACTAGTACAATATGCCCGATTAAATTCCCACGTACGGTGTATTCCGTTGAAACCGGCCCCGATAATTCCAGGGTCTTGCCTAAATCATGCAATAAAACACCTGAATACAATAAAGCCGCATCAATTTGTGGATATTGGGCGGCAATTGTTTTAGCTAGCCGTAACATCGATAACGTATGGTAGGCTAAGCCACCAGCAAAAGCATGGTGATTCGTCTTGGCGGCTGGGAAACTAAAGAAGTCCACCTGGTGCTTTTGAATCAAGTGGCGCACCAACCGTTGCCAATTAGGATTGGTAATTTCAAAAAGCACTTGGCTAATTTCTTCTTCCATATCAGCCGTTTGTACCGGTGCCTTTTGGATAAATTGTTCAATAACTTGTGGTTCGTCTTCAGTCGCTAAGCGGATTTTATAAATTTTAATTTGTGGGTTACTTTGATAAAGTTCCCGTTTACCTTGAAGATGGACAATCTTACCAGCTGTAAATAAAGCCACATCTTCATCAGAGGCATCCCAATACTTACCACTAATTTGTCCAGATTGATCTTGAAATGTAAAGGCAATAAATTGCTTGCCATTTTTAGCAACTCTGACATCCGCTGCTTTAATTAAAACAAATAGCGCTAAGTTTTCATCGTTTTGGTAATCATATAACTTTTTAGTCGTCATTTGCTACCCCTACCTTCTCTAAGTTTAACCAGTGTTCTGTGCCAAAAGCGGCTTCAGTTCGCGGATTAGCTGTCAAGTAAATCACTTGATGTGCCCCGCTGAGGTTTTGCAATAACTGCCAAACCGCTGCTTGCCGTTGATCATCGAAATTGACGAAACCATCGTCTACCAATAGTGGTAGTGAAACAACATCGGCGATTTCTTCTGCAAACGCAAAGCGCAATGCAATATATAATTGCTCTGCCGTTCCTTGCGAAAGTTCGCCAACCTCAAATAAAACCTGGTCTTGTCGAAGGACAGTTAAGGTTGCCGCTTCGAAAGTAATTTCAATATACCGATTCTGCGTTAAAATTGCAAAGTATTGCGTAGCTTTTGCCAATAAACGGGGGAAGCGTTCTTGGGAAGCTGCCGTTAGGGTTGCTTGAATCCAATCGATTGCCAGTTGTTTGGCCAACCAATCTTGTGCTAAGCCAAGCATATCAGCTTCGGCATTTAACTGTGCTTGTCGTTGCCGTTGATAAGCATCGCTATCCACTAACTTTTGTTGAATCACTTGTAACTCGGCCACCGTCTGTTGTTGGGTGTGAATTGCCGCCGTTAACGTTGCTGTTTGTTGCGTCAATTGATCGATTGCTGTTTCAAGGGCTGCTTGGTCTTCAAAGTCTTGTAATTGGGGCAAATAGCTTGCTAATTCATGTTCAAGATCTGTTTGGCGTTGTTGTTGGACTTGACGTTGCTGTTCAACGGCTGCACATTGTTCTAGTTCAGCGACCGTTTTGAGATGAGCTTTTTCAAGCAAGTCAGCTTGTTGAATTTGACGTTCTTGATCTTGTCTTTGTAAACGCGCTACTTGTTGTTGTTGATACTCATAGCGTTCATTATCCTGTGCGAGGGCTTGTTTCAATTGGTCAAGTCGACTCTTAAATTGTTCAATTTGCGCTAGGTTATGCAGTGGTTCGCCTTGCAGCGCCCCTAACCAATCATGAGCAAATGCAAACTGGTCAAAATAATCGGTTAAGGCCACTTGAAGCGTGTTAATCTCAGCACTTTGTTGGGCCATTAATGCTTGCAAGTGTTGCATCCGCGCTAAGGCATCTTGTTGGTTCATAACTTGTGTCACCGTTGCTTCGTTCGGATATCCGTTCGCACTTAAAAGCGCAGCGACTTGTTGCTGACTGGTGTTTAAAGCTTGTTGTCCATCTGCAAGAGCTGTTTGTTTTTCCTGAAGATCCGCTTGTAACTGGTCGAGCTTAGCGAGCGCTTGTTGCCACTGTGCCTTTTGCGTTGTATCGGCCGTTTGTTTTTGTTGTTTTTGATACTTGGTGTATAACCCATAACCAAGTAATCCTAACCCTAACAAAGCAACTGCTTTTAAGCCGCCGGGTAAAAAGACGCCTAATAAACCAACAATCCCTAAGCCGAAATAAATATTGCTGATTGGTGTTGAACTAGCAACGGCCACTGGGGTTTCCAAAGTGGTCACTAATTGTTCTTGTTCGGCCACCTGTTCGATCAAGGCTGTTAATTGCTCTGTTAAAACCCGATTAGTGGTTTGCGTTTGTTCGTAGGTGGTATTGGCCACTTGTAACTGCTCTAGCTGGTCGGTGCTTAAGACCGTTGGTAACGTGGCCGTCGTCGCCCATTGGTATTTGGTAGCTAATGCTGCTTGTTCGCTCGTCAACTGCGTCAATTGCGTTTGTTGTAGTGCTAATTGTTGGGCTTGCTTTTGCCGTGTTGACCATTCTTCTAATAACCCATCAATTGCAGCTTGATGGGTTTGATAAAACCGAAACTCTCCTGTTTGATCGAGCGTTTCTTGAATTGCGGCCACCGCTTGTTTAGCGTCTGCTAATGCCGCTTGTGATTCTTGACGTTGCTGTTCGATCTTTTGATATTGCGTATACAAAGTGCTGTCAAAAGGCTTGGTCGTTGCTAAAGCTTCTTGTAAGGCCTGCCACTCCATGTACTTCGGCCAACGTTCTAGTAATTGTTGCTGCTGATTTTTTTGGGTTTGCACTTTAGCTAATGTTGTCTGATCTTGCTTCAGCGTCTGCAGTGCTTGTTGTAGTTGTTGATCGTTACTTTCGTATTGCTGATTAGCCGCTTTAGCCTGGCTAACAGCTTGTTGAATTTCCGGATATTGTTTTAAGGCTTTATTCAATGGCCACTTGCGACCCGATGGTTTATAGATTTGCTGACTAGCTTTATCCAAACTAGTCTCAAAAGCAAGCCATTCATGGCTACCAACCGCGCCAATCGTTAAGAGATGTTGCATAAAATCATCGGCAGTTAGACCAAAAATCTGATTTAAATCCTGTTGATTAGTTTCAAAAATCTGTGTAAAAAGCGCTTTGTCGGCGGGCGCAATCAGTTGGTTCAAATAATCCGCACCAAACTCCTTACCCTGGTCAATAACCGTTACCTCGCCGCCCGCTTTGCCGGCAACTCGCCGAATCGTAATCTCACGATCATGATAGTCGACAATTAACTCGCCACCATACTGTGCCCCGCTTTTAGGTAAATATTGTTCATACTTTTGCTTGCCAGTCGCAAACCCAAACAAGACACCTTTAATAAACGCCGTGATGGTTGATTTACCAGCTTCATTTTGGCCATATAACACCTGGTAATCAGTTTGTAAATCAATTATTTGATCGTGCCACTTACCAAAGCCAAAGATGTTAATTGTTTTAATCCGCATGCTTAGTCCTCCAGCTTCTTTTCTTGTAAAATCGTTTCAGCCATTGCCTGCAAGTCCGCTTGAAAATCGGGATCTACAAGGGCTTCTCGGATGAATTTTTCTTTCAAGAGCGGTTGCGCCTTTTCCAAGATGTAATCTGGCGTAAAAATCTTATCAGCCGCCGCTTGCCAATAGGCTTGATCAATCTGGCTAAATTGTTGTTGGGAAGCAAACTGTAGTTTAAGCGCGTACGGCCAATGCATGATAGCGCTAGCCTCAAGGTCTGTTTGTAAATAGGCGAGTAACTCACCATTATTAACGCGTTGAATCAGATCACTTGATAACCGTTCAGCGTGCGTCAATTCCAAAGCCACTAAGCTTGCTGTTTCACTTTGCAATAATTGTGTCCTCAAACCTTCTTGCAATTGATTCAAACTTGGATTTTCAGGAATCTCAAACCGTTGCCGTTGCCATTCAATCACCGTCGTCGGTTTGAATTCAAGCTCGAATTGCCCCGCTTGCGCGGTCACTAAATAAAAACCTTTTTCACCGGGTTCATTCTTATGCCGGCCTTGCAAGTTACCCGGATAAACGACATACGGCCGTGCTTGTAAAATTTGGCGTTTATGAATATGTCCTAGTGCCCAATAATCATATTGTAGTTGGTTGAGCCCGCTTAACGTAAACGGTGCGTAATGATCCGCATCAGATGCCGTACTCTGGCTACCATGCAACGTCCCAATTGTATAAGTCGTAGCCGCTCGTGGCGGAAATTGGGCGGTTTGATCCGCTGCTAACCACCGTTGCCCGTAACTAAAACCAACAATCGTGACCGTTTCTTGGGCTTTAGTCGTTAGTGTTTTGGCTTCAACATCAGTTGTAAAAACATGGACATTTTTTGGAAAATCGAAATGAATTTGGTTGGGATCCCAGTAATCATGATTCCCATAACTAAGATAAACTGGGATTTCAACAGCGTTTAAGCGTTCAAATTGTTGTTTCAAAAAGTTTTGGACTTGTAAACTCTGGGCCTCTTGATCAAATGAATCACCCACTAATAAAACAAAATCAACAGCTTCATCAATGGCCGTTTGCACTAATTTTTCAAAGGCGGTAAAAGTTGATTCGTGAATCGTCGTCCATAAATTGGTTGACGCTTTTTTTAATCCGACAAACGGACTATCAATATGCGCATCAGCCGCGTGAATAAATTTCATGATCGCTATCCCCCATTTTGGTAATATGTCTTATTATAGCATTGCAACTAAGGCTTAGAAAGGCGCCTTACCACTAAAAAAAGAAGCATCAAGTGCGCGTTTTGCGACTCGATACTCCTCTTAAAAAATACGTTCTAGGCTTGGTAGATATCAGCAATTGGTTTTGAGATGATTTGGTTTAATTCATCCATTAATTGGCTTAATTGGCGTTCTTGTTCCATCAAGTTCTTGATAGCATCGATATCACCGATTTTTTGAGCAAGTTCTTGGATTTCTTTGATTTCGTCATCCGTTAATTCTTCGCCTTGCATTTGTTTTTGTTGTAAAGTCATTTGTTGTGTTTGAAATTTCTTGAACATTGTGAAGGCAATATCATCCTTCTTAAGTGCTGCAAAAGCATTTTGCAAGCCTAAAAATTGTGGTAATGTTTGTAAATTAGTTGCCATTTGGTTCGCATCATCATAAATGTTGACTGTCATAGTAGTGACTCCCTTACATGAATTTAGTTAAAAAAACCTTTCAAGTTATTATACCATTGATTGACCGTTTCTTTCGCTTTATTTACACCATCTTTAATTCCCGATTGCAGCGAATTGACGACTTTGTCAGAATCCTGATTGTCTTCTTTTTTAGCCATTGATTGCGCGTCTTCCGTATCAAAGCTAGTTTGGGCCGTCGTTGGTAACAACTGTTGCATTTCGTATTTAAAGATTGGCGCTAGGCCATCGATACTGGTATTTTTCATAAAGTGTTCTTGATCCGTCTTATCGTAGCCCATCCAAGTCGCGACCACAATATCCGGGGTATACCCGATTAACCATTGATCCTTCGTGCCGTAACCGTAACTGTCGGGGACTTCGGTACTACCGGATTTACCAGCGACTTGATAGCCATCTGGTTTAGCGTAACGCCCAGTCCCACTGTTATAAACGCCCAACATCATGCTGGTCATTTCCTTAGCGGTTTTCTGACTCATAATCCGGGATTTCGATGGTGTCGTGTTATCAACAATAACGGCGCCACTGGCATCCACAATCTTTCGAATAAAGTGGGTCTCAGAAAGTTCCCCGTTATTGGCAAAAGCCGTATAAGCACTCGCCATTTGATAAGGTGAAACCCCTCCTTGCCAACCACCAAGGGCCATCGCTAAGTTTTGGTCACTCTTAGGGACTGAGATCCCGAAATCTTCAACTGACTTGATGCCGCGTTTAAGCCCAATTTGATTTAACAACCAAACAGCAGGCGCATTCGTACTATTGGCCACTGCTTGATACATCGGCATTGAACCGGTATAAACATTATCTGGATTAGTTGGTGTATATTTATTGGTTCCGTAACTCTTCTTCTTATCTTGAAGAGAAGAATCATAGTGATAGCCATCTTCTAGAGCTGGTGTATAAACGGCCAACGGTTTAATTGTCGAACCCGGCTGCCGTTTCATTTGGGTAATTCGACTATACCCACGAATCGTGTAATCGCCACGCCCACCAACCACGGCCGATACACCACCTGTTTTCGGATCGATAGCAATGGAGCTGCCTTGCACTAAGGTGCCATCAGCCGCATTGTCTGGGAATAACCAATTTTGCTCGAAGGTATTTTCCATCTTACTTTGTTGTGATTGATCAAGTGCGGTGTAAATCTTATAGCCGTTTTTAACGAGATCTTCTTCTTTAAGCCCGAACCGTTTAACCGCTTCATTTACAACTTCATCAAAGTAGTAAGGATATTTGTAACTATCGTTTTGTTCCAAGGTATTTTTAACGACTAATGGTTCACTCTTCGCCGCTTTTGCCTGGCTCTCCGTCAATTTCCCGTTATCCACCATTAAGCCGAGAATTAAATTTCGCCGTGATGTAGCGTTATCTAAATGATCAGCCGGATTATAGTAACTTGGACTACGGAGCATGGCGGCAATCACGGCCGCTTCACTAGCATCTAATTCGCTGGCATTTTTACCGAAGTACCGTCTAGAGGCATCTTGTACGCCCCACACCCCATTACCGAAGTAGGCGTTATTTAAATACATCGCTAAGATATCTTTTTTAGAGTAAGTCTTCGTAATTTGAACCGCTAGGAAGAGTTCTTCAAACTTCCGGGAGAAAGTCTGCTTCTGACTCAACTTCGCATTTTTGGCGAGCTGCTGGGTCAACGTACTCCCCCCACCGGTAATTTGTCCGTGGTGAATGACTAAGTTGACAGCGGCGCGGGCCAAGCCCTTGACGCTAAAGCCCGGATTCGTATAAAAGGAGCGATCTTCCGTCGAAATCACGGCATTTTGAATCTCGGGCGAAATCTTATCTAATTCGACGTACGTGCCTTTTTGAGTGTATAAGGTCCCCGCTCGTGCATCTTTATCATCATAAAGTGTTGTTGATGTTTGTAAGTTGGCCTTAATTTCCCCAACGTTAGCCGTTTTTGCTTTAAAGGTTAAGTAGCTACTCATGAAAAATATTAAAAGTAATATCCCCAAAATCAACCAGCGGGTTAATTGTAGTCGATACCAAACATACTTCACGACTCGCCACGCCCGTTTAAAAAAACGTTTAATCGCCAACCAAATCGGCGAATCCTGCTTATTCATACAATCCCTCTTTTAATCAATTTACATCGTACTTTGTTATATTGTAGCATATTCCAGGATGCCCCTTATGCCAGTGCGTTGACATTAATAATCTTTTAAAATTTACTTTTAGTGCCAAATTCGCTAAACTGGTAGCTTGAAGGTGGTTTACGCTGATGATAATTTACCAAAAAAAAGTAACTTTAGAAACAGACTTTAGTCCGATGTCAGTCCGTGGACTGCTCAATCACTGGTTAGTACCGCAAAAAATGCAACATTTCTTGCGGATTAATCGTGAAATACTCGTCAACGGTCAATACCGCGCGTTTAACCGCAACGTAGAACCTGGCGATGAAATCACGCTGAATTTTTCAGAGGTGTCCGTCAAAGTTCAAAACTACGAACTAGATGCGACGCAATCATTCAGTGTCTTATTTGAAAGTGACGATTTATTAATCGTCAATAAGCCTGCCGGCATTAAAACCCATCCCAACCGCCCCGGTGAAAACGGCACATTAATGAATCAAGTCGCCTTTTACCTCGCCCAACAAGGGAAAAAGGCCTACATGGTCCACCGCATTGACGAAGCTACCAGTGGCGTTTTATTGATTGGCAAAACCCCGATTGTGATCGGAATTTTAAATCGCCAACTCAGTCAAAAAAAGATGGCCCGCCAGTACATTGCCATCGTCAATGATTCCAAACACGAACTGGCAGAGCATGCGACCATTAATTCGCCCATCGGTGTCGACCCAGAAAATGATCGTCAACGTTGTGTCGATTACATCAACGGTTTATCGGCGATTACCCACTACCGCGTTTTAAGTCGGAAAGGCGCGACGGCGGTGTTAGCGGTCGATCTTGAAACTGGCCGGACCCATCAAATTCGCGTCCATCTAGCCAGTATTGGTCATCCAATCCTAGGCGATCCCCTCTATAACCCGACCGACACAACCCCACGACTCTTACTCCACGGTCAGACGTTGCGGTATACAGAACCTTATACGGATCACCCGCAAACCGTCACGGCACCAGTTCCTGATGCGTTTGAACCCTATCTTTCATAACCAAATAAAAGAAAGTGGGCTATCAGCCGGGGATCTTTATTAATCCTCCAGGAGATAACTGATAGAACACGTTTCGAGGATTCGGCTATCCCAAAAAGGAGCCCAGACAAAAGTAAATTTTGTCTGGGCTCCTTTTTTAGCGTTTTCAATGATGGGCTTGTGGCGCTTCTAACCGGCGTTGGATGAACCCTAAAACGAGATCGGCAATAATTGCCATCAAAGCCGTTGGTAACGCCCCAGCTAAAATTAGCGCACCGCCGTCGGTCGCATTCGTCCCCCGAATGATAATATCACCCAAACCACCGGCCCCGACAAATGAACCAATCGCGGTGATTCCGATTGCCACTACGAGCGCATTGCGAATCCCCGCCATAATCACGGCTAAGGACAAGGGTAATTCAACCATCGTCAATAATTGCCACTTGGTCATCCCCATACCCAGACCGGAATCCAGAATATTTGGTGAGACATTAATCATCCCAGTATACGTATTTTTGATGATTGGTAATAACGAATATAAAAAGACCGTCATAATCACCGTATTAGTGCCTAAGCCTAAGCCCAACATAATGATTGATAGCATCGCTAAGGACGGTACCGTTTGGATAACGTTGGCAATGCCGATTACCACATCGCTCATTTTTTTACGATGCGCAATCAAAATCCCAATCGGAATCCCAATGATGGCCGCTAATAACACCCCATAGATTGAAATTAAGAAGTGCCGATTAAATTGGCTTAAAACGTAACCACCATTATGTTGGAAATAATAAAGTAGCTGTTGCCACGTGTTTAAATGCGTCATTTGTTGGCTCCTTTCTTAAAGTAATCATGTTGCGTCAAGAATTGCTTAGCCACCACAGCGGGTTCTAGCAAGTCGTTATCCACTTGGTAATTGAGCGTCTGCATCGTATCAAGATTGATTTGCCCGGATAACCGCTTTAAAAGTGGTTTCAGTTCTGGATGTTGTTTTAAAATCTGATCAGTAGCAACTAGACTAGCATCATATGGTGGGAAAAAGTGGCGGTCATCCTTTAAGACCTTCAAGTTGTAACTCTTAATCCGCCCATCAGTCGAATACCCTAAGACGACGTCCATTTTACCGGCCGCCAGTGCGCTATAGACTAAACCGATTTGCATTGGTGCAACTTTCTTAAAATCGTAGCCGTAAGTTTGCTTGAATTCTTGATAGCCATCCCCTTCATGGTTGACCCACACCGAGTCAACACCGGCGGTTAATTGCTTCGCCACCCGGCCTAAATCGCTGACCGTTTCCAGATGGTACTTTTTAGCCATTTGCTGCGTCACCATGAAGGCGTAGGTATCGGCAAAGCCATAGGTTGGAAACCACGTTTGTTGGTAACGGTCTTTGAATTCGCGCTTTACGATTGTTTGGGCCTTTTGGGGGTCCTTCGTGGGCTTCATTTTTAACGTGCCGGTAATCTCGGTTCCGGCATACCGACTCGTTGAAATATCCGCATCACCGCGGATTAATGATTCATGCGTGACGGTTGAAGACCCCAGATTATTGACCAATTCGACCTTGTTATCCGTTTCATGCGCAATCAATTGACTGACGATATTGGCTAAAATTTGAGATTCCGTCGTACTTTGAGAACTAATCCGAATGGTATCCTTTGTCGAGCCACCAAGACCGGGCAAACCACAACTGCCTAATAGCAAAAGGCAGCCACTAAGCAGCGTGACGGCTGTGATTTTTTTTAATCTTTTTAACATAGCGACCTCCTTTAGCGAATGGCAACGGGTGTCATTCTTTTTTCGAGACGACCAAGCAAGAAATCAACCAACAAGGCTAAAATTGTGACCGGGATTGTCCCGCCGATAATTAAATCCGGTTTAAATAGGTTTAACCCGTTGAAGATGAAATCCCCAAGACCACCGGCACCAATATATGACGCGAGTGTCGCCCAAGCGATGACGTAGACCGCCGATAAGCGAATGCCGGACATAATGACTGGCATCGCCATCGGAACTTCCACTTGCATGATTGACTGGA